>NZ_JBALNQ010000051.1:0-48133 GCF_036961885.1 Neobacillus niacini
AATATTAATTTTAATGTTAATTGTAATATCAATCCTAATGCTAAGGAGTGATTAATATGGCGAAGAAAGCGAGTCAGCAACAGTTATCTGCCCAAACCATTCCCCAGGAGGAATTGGATAAACTGCCGGAGCAAGAGCAGAAAGCCATTGAGGAATTGGTGGCGAAACAATCCGGAGGCACCGGAAAATCCTACCGTCTGCGTGACCCGAATACTCAATATACCGATATTCAATCCGGTTGGACCTTAGCCGGAGAACAGGCGAAACCATTGCCGGAGCATTATAGCAATGAAACCTGGGCACGAATTAAAGCCGGATTTCTTATAGAGTCTGCCGAGGGACCTACTGCCCAAACCCAGGTAACAGAAGTTCCACAAATCGAAACCTTGAAAGGTGAAAGGTGATGGCGTTCGCAACGCTTGAAGTAGTTCGTGAAGAAACTTCATTCCAGGAGATAACTGAATTATCGGATACGAAAATCAACCGATATATCGACCTGGCGAATGCGTTTTTGCGAAGATACACAGGAGTCAATTACCGGGATGAAACAGACCCGGACAAATTGATTGACCTGGAACGTGTCACCATTTTACTTGTAGAGTATTTGTGGCTCGGAGATCAGCCGGAAGTAAAGGAGTCAAATTACAATGGATTGGAGTCCGAACGAATTGGAACCTATTCCTATAATTTGGCGAATGGAGAGGGCACAGGGAATGTTGAATTAGACCAATTATTGGTGAGCTTGACTCCAAGATATGGTGTTAATTTCTTTTCTGTAAATGGACCATCCAGGGTAAAAAAATATTATGACAATCCTCATGCTTATGTGACAGATATAGAAGGTGAGTAATTATGAGAATTAAAAATCTCTTAATTCATCGGGCAACCCTTCTCATACCTGGACAACAAATTGGAACCGACCCATACGGCAGACCGACCTATGGACCACCAAGTACAAAATCCATTGAATGCCGTATGGATAGGCAACAAGTCCGTGTATCTGTGGATGAAGAAGGCAGAGATGTTATCACTTCCTTTGTTTTATTTATCGGTCCGGATGAAAAAATTGATCAAAATATGAGAATCTACAACGTGATTGACGAGAAGGGAAACACGGTGGTGTTCGGAACCTTTGATATTGAGGAAATATTCCCGGCATATGGTAGGCGAAATCTCCACCATTATGAGGTGAATGTGTCCAGGGGTGATGTGGCTTATACCGACCCTATTGAAAATCCTGTCATTCAAACGGAAGTGGTGACCTTTGCCGGAAAAGACACAGGCGATGGTGATGAAACGAGAAAGATTTATTTTGGATTAACAGAAGATGAATAAAGGAGGGTGAGAAAATGTCGTTTTCGGTTTTTCTTGAAAATGCGTTGCTAGATGAAGTGTTTGGAGGAACGAATTACATTCCTTCGACAAATTTGTATATTGGATTATCAACAACGGAAATTTTTAATGATGGCACAGGATACACCGAGCCTCCTGGAGCTAACGGATATTCGAGAGCTGAAGTGCCGAATAATCCAACCAATTTCCCGGCAACAGGCGGTGACGGAACGAAATCCAATGGAACCACTATTTCATTTGACCCAGCAACAGGAGATTGGGGAACGATTGGTTGGTTTTTCATTGCCGATGATGTCGGAAATATATTGGCTTCAAATACGATTGGTACTCCAAAACTCATTACCAACGGAGATACGGCAAGTTTCGGACCTGGTTCCTTGACGATCACGCTAGATTAAGTGGGTGGTGGTAAATGGCACAAGAAACTTGGAGGTATGTACGCTTTCAAGGGTATGGAGATAATACGACCACAGGCACAACCCGACTTGTCGAAGTTCAAGCATGGGAGGGGGGAACAAATAGACTCCTTAATAAACTCCCTATAAGTGGCGAGCCTGTAAGTGCAGGAGCTACGATAGATAAAGTTACGGATGGAAATGTAGCCTCTGTTTCGGGTTCGTTTTCGATTTGGTGGGTAGGGGCCGGGATTCCGACTTTAACATGGGATTTAGAGGCACTTTATCCTTTAACTTCCCTCCTATGTGCGATGTATTCTCCATCTAATGACCCACGGCAGACGAAGTTTAAATTATGGGTATCGAAAGATAATGTCGCTTGGACTCAAATTGCAGATTATTCTAATAACACGATTACTCAATCGAGTACGACAGGATTTAGCTTTCCTACACCTGTTGCAGAGGCAGACACAACACCACCTGGGGAAATCACGAATTTAACGGAACAACATACCGACCTAGCGATTATATTTGATTGGACAGAACCAACGGGCGATGCGGATTTTAAAACCGTAGAAGTTTATAGAGATGGGATTCATTATGCCGGAGATCTGAATTTTGAGACTTTTACAGATACGGCGGTTCAGCCTTCCACCAGTTATCTTTATCGCTTTGTGACATTGGATAATTTGGATAATGAGAGTCCAGGTGTCGAAATCACCGTTACAACGGATGCAGCGAAAACATATGAGCATTTGAAACCAACGGAAGTCACGAATATTAGCAATTTTGAACCAACGGATGTTGTCACGGCTCTCTCGTATATTGATGATGAACCGGACAATGCGGATGGTTTAGTTTTAACACCATCGACTACTCTAACAGGGGAGCCAACGGTTCGAGTCAAATTTCAACTTCCTTCTCAGCCGGTAAGTGGGTTACAAACAATTAAATGGAAATTCTATGACCCGAATTATTACGGAACGTATTGTGTTATTTATGAAAATGGTGTGGAAATCCTTCGTTCTTCTTCTCCACATTATGCCATTAATGGGGTTGAACCTGTTGTTTTCATTTTTGATTCGGGTGTCATAACGGATAAAACATTGGCAAATATAGAAGTTGAAATCCGAGCCTATCATGTGGGTAATGCTACGATTTCCAATTTTGATGCTATCGAATGGGATGTTCCTTTAGATTATGTTCCTGTATCTTTAGATGGTGTCATTTCTGCCCAATCCGGAGTGAGTGCAGTATTACGAAAGACCGTTCCGGTGAGCGGAAATATCTCGACTCAATCATCTGTGAGCGGAAATCCTTCAAGATCGTTTGGAATAAGCGGAGAAATAGCAGTCCAATCGGCTTTGAGCGGAACCCTGGTAGATGGAATGGTTGTGAATGGAAACATATTCGTTGAATCCACTTTGACCGGAAACCTGGTTAAAAGAGCCGGATTGAGTGGAGCCATTTCTTCCTTTTCATCCATAAGCGGAAGTTTGGAAACGAACAGGGGTATGGTTGGAAATGCAAATGCTCAATCTGAAATGAGCGGAGAAATCACGGTCAATCGTGGATTAATCGGAAATATTGGCTCCATATCAGATGTATTAGAGGCTCCATTACAAAAAGCATTTCAACTGAATGGCTTAATAGAGGCGGTTTCTGCTATTTCCGGTAGCCTGGCAAAAGAGTTATTCTTGCAAGGAAATGTTCAAGGTGTGAGTACCGGAAATGGAACATTGAACCGGGTTACATTGTTAGAAGGTTCAATGGCTGCCGTTTCATTAGTTGAATTGGATATTTGGTCAGTTCAACGTGAAATGAATGGAACCATTATTGGCGAATCGTCTATGACGGCTTATTTTGACGTAGAAGGGCAAGTTCAACTAACCGGGGCTATTACTATTCAAAGCTCCTTATCTGCTAATCTCGTCAAAGATATGGAGTTGCTAGGGGATATTGTAGCCATATCAGAATTGAACCTTGACCATGTGGATTTGATCAAACCGATAAATGGTGAAATTGCTGGGCAGTCCTCAGCAAGTACCTGGCTCGGAAAATCATTTGGTTTAGATGGAACCATAGCGGTTATGTCCTCCATATCCGGAATCATGAGCAAACTCATTTCATTGGAGAGCTCCATTCATGCCATTTCCACCGTCAATGGAGAGTTTGAGGGTGAAACCGGACTGAGTGGTTTTATCCAAGCCATTTCATCCTTAGATTTACAGTTAGATAGACACATAGGGTTGCAAGGGGAAATCCCGGTATTTTCTAACCTGGTGAGTGATCTAATTGTTGGAGGACAAGTGGTATTAGATGGAACCGTGTTTTCTTTGTCTAGCATGACCGGAGAGGCATTCGTTAATCGAGGGTTATTTGGCTCCATTCAAGCCGTGAGTGAGTTGGATGTAAGAGCTCCGGTAGATACATTCATAGAGGTGGATGACCCAGGATATGACGGTGTGGAGGCATCTGACGATGGAAGAAGTTTGTCCTATTCGATTACGGAGGGTCCAGGAAGGCATATCCAATTCAATTTTGAATTTGTTGTGAATCCGTTGTACCTGGAAAGCCTGGAATTTCATGTGAAAGGAACACCAGGGCAACCTTTCATATTGAGAGCCTGGAATTGGACCTCGAACCGATGGGATACGAGCAATGCTGTAACGTATGATGGTGTTTCAGAAACATTTGTGGTCTTGACCTTACGAGATTTCATGAGATATGTAAATGCCGGAAATATGGTAAAAATCTCTATGAAATCTATGAATGAATTTACGAGCGGAGTCCTTACATTGAGTACGGATTATGCAGAATTACGAAAAAATTATTTCCAATATCAGTAGGGAAGTGGAATCAATGGCTGATGGAATCAGAATCCAGGTCCGAATTGACCCAAGAGCTTTGAATTTTTTCCAAAACCATGCTCCACAGAAATTGAAAGAGGCCAGGAAACGAGCGACCCATGCTGCCGGAATGGTGTGGGCAGATGAATCGAAGGGCATAACCAGGGCAGAGGACCATATTGATACCGGGTTATATATCAACTCGATTGGCTATTCAACCGGAACGCCTAGCAATCCTTTGTATGAAATGAATGAAGGGGCAGAAAAAACCGTGTTGAAGATCGGAGCGAATGTGGAATATGCGGAAGTCCTGGAAAAGCGGTATAGCATTATGGCAAGAGGTTTGGATGTAGGAACCAATCGAATGCGTAATGTAGCAGCAACCCAGGTGAAAAATACACTCGGCTTGTAGGAGGTGGTGCCGTGGTACAGTATGTGGACCCTATTCCTCCAATAATCTCTTTGCTCAAAGTAAGATTTGGGTCGAGAGTTAATATATATGGCAACACTTTTCCGAGTATGCTCCGGCTCCCGGCATTGCTTGTGAAAACTGCCGGAGGAAATGGAGCGTACCGGATTCAACTGTTATGCCGTGCCAATGACGATATAACGGCAATGAGTACGCTAGTCGATGTGATGAATTATTTTGAGGCTTATGGTCAGTACATGCCAGGCATCCGTGTTCAATGGGTGGAGCGTGAAAGCAATCCTATTCCGAGCACAGATACCGATTCCGGAAAACCGGAGGCATGGTGCTACATGAATTTAGAGGCTTTAGAGGCTTAATAAAAAAATTAAAGGAGCGATTCAAATGGCTGATAATAATAATAACAATGTAAGAAACACAGGTGGACAAGGGAATGTAGGACAAAGTTCAAACCAGGAGTATGCGAATACTGCGAATAATGCTGCCGGAACAAACACAGGAGGCGCTACAAACCAGGCACAGGACACAACAGGAGCACAGGGTACTAACAATACCAACCAGGCTCAAACTCAACAGGGGGGGCAAACACAGGGCGGTAATGTTAATTATAATACTAATGCTAATACTAATTCTAACCAACAGGCTAATACTAATTCTAACCAACAGGCTAATGTTAATAATAACCAACAAGCTAATGCTAATAATAACCAGGCTAAACAACAAGCCGAGCAACAAATGGTAAGACCTCAATCGCCTCAGCAGTTGGCGAATACTCAGCAATCAATTACTCAGCAACCTTCTCAGCCACAGGAGGCACGACCACAGGAAACTCAATTTCCCCCACAACCTCCGGAGGCACAGGCACAGGAACAACAGGGGCAACCCACGCCTCAGCAATTGCAACAGAATGCCACTCAACAACAGGCACAGACTCAGCAACAAGGACAGATTCGACCACAAGTGGAGCCTCAGCATATCGGTGGTGGATGGTACCTATTGCCAAACGGTGAGAAAATCCAGGGAAAAGAGAATGCCGATGCAACATGGCAACAATTCCAAAATCGGCATGATGTAACGGTTCAGCAACAGCCACAAGTCACGGAAGTACCTCAGTTGCTCCAAGTGGGTGCTGCCATCCGTGCGAATGGTCCATCTAATCCAACCAACGGAGCTCAAATCCTTCGTTTCAGAAAGAAAGATGGTTCCGGGCATGTTGATATTCAATCCGGTCAAATCCTTTATGTAGGTCAAGATTTGACGGAGGAAGAAGCTCAACAATTACTTGACTTCTCACTATGGTCATTTGAAAGGGTGAATATTTAATGGCAGATATTTATTCAGTAAATGCCGAGAACATAGTCGGTGGCCCAGGGCGATTAGTCGTGAAACCCTGGGATGGAACGTATCCGGAAACGATTGGAGAAGTCATGAGTTTAAGTTCTCCCTTTTCATTGACAGGCGGTTATTGGGATTTAGGGGCAACGGTTGAGGGTATTACCATCAACCGTGCCTTTGAAACAGAAGATTTTACCGTTGACCAGGTTTCAAGTCCGGTGGAAACATCCATTACCGGATGGACCCATAATTTGACAACAAGCCTGGCAGAAAATACCGTGGAAAATCGTCAAGTGGCGTTGATCGGTGGAACGATTATTGAAACGGACCCTGTGATTGGAACAAGTACAACAACCGTGAGCATGACGGCAATGAATGGTACTTTGCTCAACTTGACGGATGCCTCAGCCTTTACGGTTGGCGGTTATTTGGAAGTGAGCGGAGAAACCTATCGAATTGCCTCCATTTCCGGTAATACCGTGACATTGGAGCGTGGGGTAACAAGTGAAATAGCAGCCTCAGCAAGTGTTTCTCCTATCACAGAATTAGGAACACGGAGAATTGGATATGGTACGGTCAATGATGTTCCATTCTATACCTATGCGTTAATTTCTCAGAAGAAAGACGGTAGCCTTTATATGGCAGTATTCCGTAAATGCAAGGTAACAGGGGATGATAAGGAGCAAGTATTTAGTTCGGCAAAACGTGTTCTGCCATTAGCGGTGAATGCGTTCCCGGATGGAAATATTGACTCCACCGAAAACGTGTATTACGAAATCGAGCAAGTAGTGTAAAGGAGAATAGGATGAATAAACAATTAGAGTCATTAGACCTGGAAACAAATTTAGGGAGTGTGACTCTGTCCAATGGGCAGAGTCTTGATATTCCCAAACTATCAATGTTGAAGATTATTAAAATTGTAAAATTCTTAGGAATTGATGGGAGCCGTCTATACAATGAGCTCCGTGAGGTTTTGCTAGATGAAAGTTTAGAGGATTTAGAGAAATTTGCGGTCATCCTGGAATCATTGGATGAAAAGCAGTTGGTCCATATTTTCAGCATTATGTTGGAATTGAAAGATGATGAAGTGTTGAAGTTGGACCCGAATGAAATGTTAGAGATTGCAATTGTCTTGGTGGATGAAATGGATTTAAAAAAAACATATTCATTAATCCGAACATTGATGAAAAAGATGTTCAACAAGGAATTGCCGGAGAGCCTGGGAGCATGGTTCGATCAGATGAAACAGAACAAAGCGAAACAAATGGAAATCCGTCAGAAAGCATTGGCAGCAGTTCAAGCCGAGCAGACGGATGGAAAAAATTCGTAGATGTTCTTATCAAACAGATTGAATTTGTGACCAGGCATTTTTCATATACCGAGGAATATGTGCTGAGTCATTCTCCATCCTGGCTATCCAGGAAATTTGAACAAGCCAAAAGAGAACAGTACGAGGACCACCAAACGAAAGTCTTGCAAGGGTTTCAGTCTGCATTGCTTGTGTTGGATGCCGTGTTTAATAAGGGGAAAGAGTTTAATAAAATTCTCCCTCCATCTATTGAGGCGGCAATGGAACAAAGCAAGGTACAAGAGGAAACCAAGAGCAAGTTTGTCGAAGGAACCTGGTGGAAATCGGATACTTTACATTAATTCTAATATTAGTTTTGATATTAATTATAATGCTATAGGTAAGGGGGTGAACAAAAATGGCTGATGTTGGGAGTGCCAATATAGACATAACTGCCGATAGTTCCCAGGCGAGGTCTGAGATAAGCGGTTTTACCAGGAGCCTTCAAGGGATTGGAAAGATTGCTACCGGAGTGATGGGTGGACTTGCATTATTTGAAACGATCAAAGGTGGATTGCAAGGAGCTTATACTGCGACCATTGGAGCCAATGCCTCAATGGAGCAATATGCCAATACTTTAACCATAGTCCAGGGTTCGGCTGAAAAGGCGGCTGAAACCATTCAATGGGTAAAAGACTTTGCTGCAGCTACTCCATTTGAAATTCCTGAGCTTGTAGAGGCGACAACAGCATTAGAGTCTTATGGCTTGAAAGCACAGGATGTTTTAGGTACTACCGGTGATATGGCGAGTGCAATGGGTAAGCCACTCATGCAAGCGGTGGAGGCCGTGGCTGATGCCCAAACCGGAGAGCTTGAAAGATTGAAAGAGTTCGGAATAACGAAAAAAATGTTAGTCGAACAGGCTGCCAAAATGGGCAAAGACGAGATTGTGAATGCCTCCGGTCAGATTACCGATATGGAAGGCTTGAATGAGGCGTTATTTGCTTTGATGGAGGAACGCTATGGCGGTGCAATGGAGATACAATCCACTTCATTTAATGGTCTTATCTCCAATGCAACAGATAGCATGGGTCAGATGGCAATGGTCTTATCTGAGCCAATATTCGAGGGTTTAAAAAGTGGATTACAAAGCGTGGTTCCGGTCCTGGGTGGATTGACTGCTTTTATCCAGGGAGATACGGCAAAGGCGAAAGATCAATTAGTGAATGCCTTTGGTGAAGAAACTGCCGGAACCATTATGGGAGCATTTCAGAAAATCCAAGACGGAATCGACTCATTTAAGCAGTTTTTACTAGACTTGCAACCAACCGTGGAAAACGTGAAAAACATCTTTATCAGTCTTATGCCTGTGTTTGGCATGGTAGGAGGTGCCATAGCGGTTGCATGGCGTGTGGTTGCACAAGTTCTTCCTCCTGTCCTGGAATTAATCACCGGATTAGCTGAAAAAATTGTGTCCTGGGAAGGATTCATTCCATTGTTAGCCGGAATTGTTGCCGGATTTGTAGCCTTTAAAACAACGGTTGCCATTGTCAATGCAGTTAAAAACGCTATGGTTTTATTCCAAACCGTTTTATGGGCGGTCCGAAATGCTACGTTCCTATTGCAATTTGGAATGTTACTACTCAATTCGGCATTTTTAGCCAATCCGATTGCCTGGATAGTGGGGTTAATTGTTGGATTGATAGCGGTCTTTGTCCTTTTGTACCAAAAAAATGAGGCGTTTCGTGCCTTAGTTGACCAAGTTTGGGGAGCTATAAAAAATGCCTTTGCCTCAGTCATAGCCTGGGCGACTGAAACCCTACCGGCTTGGTGGGAATCTATGAAACAAGGATTCTCTGATATGGTCAACGGCATTGTCGAATGGTTCTCAAATTTTGGTACTCGAATTATGGAAATCCTTCAACCATTCATCGACTTCTTTGTTCAATCCTGGGAAAATCTGAAACTATTAGTCTTGGGAATTATCCAGGTTTTTATTTCCCTAGTGACCGGAAATTTTGAGGGTCTGAAATTAGGACTCCTGGCAATTTGGACTGCCGTAAAAAACCAGGCAGCTAATTATTGGAATCTCTTGAAAAATACCGTGATTGCGTTGGTTGTTGCTTTGTGGAATCGAGCAGTTGATTTATTCCAAACCGGAAAAGACAAAGTGGTCAATTTTGTTAAAAGTGCAAAAGATGGCGTGGTTAATGGCTTCCGTGAGGCGAAAGATAATGCCATTTCCAGGGTCAGAGAAATGTGGAATGGAATCAAGGATTGGGTCGGTAAAATCCCTGGCAAATTCCAGGAAATGAAAGATACAGTCATTGAAAAGGTCAAATCTATTGATCTATTTGAAATAGGTAAAAACATAGTAAAAGGCTTAATTAATGGATTAGGCAATATGCTCAAGGGTTTGAAGGATAAGGCGAGAGAGATTGCACAGACAGTTGAAAAAGCCATTAAGGATAAGCTGAAACTAAAATCACCGTCACGAGTGATGATTGAAATTGGTTATGATACCGTATCCGGTTTTCTCATTGGACTAAATGACATGATGGGAACGGTAGTCCGAAAGGGAACCGAATTGGGTTCAAACGTAGCAAAATCTATTTCCCAATCAACGAAAAATGCTTTGGATAATGCGTGGGATGGAGCTTTTCAGTTTACGGATAATGACCCATTGTTTAAATATTTTGAGGCCATTCGTGAAGATGGAGATTGGCTAAACGATTGGGCGGCTTATCTGCCGGAAAAAATGAAAGGCATGGTTACTAATCTAGGAAAGTCCATTGCACCAATGCTAGAAGGCTTAAAGAATTGGGATTTTGAAGAATTTTTGCAGAGTTATATGAATGCGATTTTAGTAGATGGCGATTATATGAACGATTGGATAACTCATTTACCTAAAAATATGAGAAATCAAATTATGGGATTTGGACAACAGTTTGCTCAGTTTGAAGGATTGACTCAATCGCAGTTTAGAGAGCAACAAAAACCAACCGAACAACATACTCATTATTGGCAAGTGAATGCGGATGAAATAACCGATGTTCAGTCCTTAATTGATGTAGTGAATGGGATTGTGCAAACGGTAAGGAGTAGGTGATTAGATGGCATCCAAAAATTTTAAAGCGACTTGGATGGGTCAGTACCGGAACAGTAATGACACCTATTATGGAGCCGGAAACCCTATTCGTACCGGAGGCTCCGTTGGATTCCATTCCTATCTAGGATTTGATAAATCAGCGATATTGAGTGCCATAAATAGTTCGAGCACGGCAGCGAGGGTTTATCTGAATATTTATGTGACAGATGGCGGTTCCTTTGACTTGGGGATGCACAAGGAAGGGAGCAACAAAGCCACCAACGGACTTCCTTTTTATCGGTATGCGAGGAAGGCGTGGACATTTGGAACAGGATGGCAACGCCAGGATATAACAGATATTTCATTATCCGGTGAATCATTATCCGGTTTTAAAAACATCTTGAATGGAGGCTACACAGGTCCGGTTCTTTACGGTGCACTTAACTCCAATCAAGGGGAGGCTTATGGGGTTACAAATAACTCCTACCATATTTACATCGAGGTCACAGGAACATGGAATACGGCTCCTGGAACGCCAAAGATAACGGCTCCAACAGCCGGGCAGAAGGTAGACAAAACATTTGAATTAAAGGGTACGGCTGCAAGTGATGCCGAGCAATCAGCCTCACAATTAACCTATCAATGGGCATTGAATAACGGAGCTGGATTTGAATATTTTGATTGGGGTTCTCCTGGCGTTGTAAATAAAGTTCTTGATTTCTCCATTTATGCGGAAAGTACACAGGCACAAGTGGCTTTACGAGCCTTCGATGGAGAATTATACGGACCGTGGGTTTATTCAGATCGTTTTACCATTCAACATAATAGACCACCAGGACCACCGACTAATTTAAGTCCGGTAGGCGGTGCTCAACGTGACAGGACTCAAGCAATAACCTTCTCCTGGGTGCATAACGATGCCGATGGGCAAAGTGCTTATGAAATCCAATGGAGATTGCAAGGAACGACTGCCTGGAACTCAACCGGAAAGGTTTCATCTACAAGCAAAAGCAGGGTTTATGCAGCGAACACATTTCCACAAGGGCAGATTGAATGGCAAGTAAGGACCTATGACCAGGAGAGCTTAGTTGGTGCATGGTCGGCAACGGCAATCTTCTCAGCAACGGAGCCGTCAGATGCTCCAATTATTACAAGTCCGGTAATGAATGAGAGTGTGCCAACATCCATTATTAACGTGTCATGGAATGCTGCCGAGCAAGAGGAATATGAAATACAGTTGGTCCAAGATGGTGTCATTCTATGGTCAGAAACGAGTATTTCCAATATCCGAGTGATGGAAATTCCGTACACGTTGGAAAACAATTCAACTTATACCATCCGTTTAAGGGTGCGTTTATCTGCTGAGTTATTTTCATCCTGGGCAGAAACAACCTTCAATACTTCCTTTACGGTGCCGAGTCAGCCGATTGTGGAGCTTTATGAATGGACAGATGAAGGCTCCATAGAAGTCCGGATAACGAACCCAATTACCGGAGTAGTTGGAGAACCAACGGTAACAAGTAATGACATTTATAGAAGAATCTATGGAACCGATGACCCATATGAGCGGATTGCCGTGGGCATTCCCAATAATGGGGTGTTCCGTGATTATACTCCGGCAAGTGGAGTGCGTTATCAATACTATGTGAAGGCGTGGGGTGACAACGGAACGAGCAATGATAGTTTAGCCGTGAACATGCTTATTACCATTAAAAATACAAGGTTGAGTGTAGCCTCCAATCCAACCAGGTTTATCGAATTGCAGTACAATCCGAGCCGTTCTTTCGATATTCAAAAGGACCGAACCATGTTGAAATTCAACGGAAGGCAATACCCGGTTGCGGAGTTTGGCTATCACGAAACCAAAAAATTCAGCCTGTCCTTTGCTATAAGAGATGTTCTGCAATTAGAGCTCTTATTGGACATTATTGACGAAAAGCAGACCTTGTTATACCGAGATTCGAGAGGAAGAAGGGAATTTGTCACCATCGACTCGATCAGCGTGACGGACCGATTTCCGAATGGATACAATGTGTCCTTTGCTCCGGAAAAAGTTGAATATATTGAGGTGGTGTAATCATGAAAGCACGGACCGATACCGATTTATATGGCGCCGATATATCGAGCTATCAGAGTATTACCAACCCGGTCCAATTCTTTACTGACTTTTCTTTTGTTTATTTCCGAGCCTATGGTTCCGACCATTCAAGTGGTGGAGATACGAAATTTAATGAATTTGTTCAATTAGCCAAACAGTATAATGTGCCGAGTGGTGGGTACTTTTTTGCTACTCCGGCAAAGGGTGTGACAGACTCAGCCGGAATGAAAGCCGATGCTGAGGCCCAGGCTCAAATGTTTATTGATAAGCTCCAAGAGGCATATGGAGCCGGAAGATTTGGAGATTTGGTTCCCATGTTGGATGTGGAGGCTTATCAAGATTATTTAGACGTACCCATTTTACCGGAAGATGAATTGAAATTAAATGCGTTCTATTTAACTTCCTTAATGGAAACCTCCACCTATCGAAATGAGTATCCGGCAATGTTTGGAATTGTTGGGGGTAATTTCGATGGTGCCGGGACTAGCTATTCGGCAATCCAATATAACTGGAAATCCGGAACACTCCAACAGATTGTGGTGCCATTGGTAGATAATTACCCGGATGTGGTTCAATCTGTTTTTGATGACCCGGCTGATTATAACGAGTTTGTGGATGTGGTAAAAAACCGGACAAAAGATCAGCAAGTAGCCTGGGGTGACTCCATTACCGATTGGGAGAATGACCCTTCCGGACACACGATAAAAGAGCCGTGGGCAACCTATTTAAGAAACTTGGGATTGACCCAGGCAAGTATTGATTTGACCATAGGAAATGCACAGCAATATCATACACAAGCCAGGAAACAATTTGACGAATTTGGCTTATATTCTCGTAGAGGATATGCTTTGATGTTTGATATTTCTGTACAGTCTTGGGCAATTCCGGCAAGTGCAAAAACGTTGATATGGGAGGACTTTGGCAACATTTCAACGAGCTTGACAAAAGAAGAACAAGAAACAGAAAAATTGAAATCTATTGCGAACAGGACTGCCGACACGATTGATATTTCATGGAGGGAGTCCTATCGTGCCCGGAAATTGGCGGTAGCGACAGGCTATGGCGTGGTGTATGGTTCCCTGGTGGTGGATACGAATGACCCTCAGTACAATATGACCCTGGACCCAGCATTTGAAACGAGCACAGGAACCGAAAAAACCTGGGGATTTCCTTATGTTTGGGGAATGACAGGAGCTCAACTAAGAGAATGGATTTTATACTTCCGAAATTATTTCCGAACGACAACAGGCGGTAGAGCCGTGGGTTTATATACGAATCGGTATTTTCTAACAGAAACGGCACAGATGGGCATGACGGCTGCTGATTTACAAGAGTTGGCTATCATGCCTTTGTGGTTAGCAGAATGGAATCAAACCGATGGCTATGCTCCGGCAACATTAGGAGGATGGGCGAATTATGCAGTATGGCAATATGGCATGATTACCGATGCAGATGCTCATGGTGTGAGCCATGCTCAGAATCAGATAGACCATAACGTGACCCAAAATTTATCTTTAATCATGCCTCCAAAACCTCCGACCCAAATAAAATTACAACAGTTGGATAATACGACCATTCGAGTGACGTTCACGCCCCCGGATGATAGCGATTATATTGGATCTGATGTTTATTTGAATGGAGTATATGCAAATAAATGGCTTCCGAAACCTGGCAACACGGTAGATATACCTGTGACCACTCCAATTGGTTCTCAGCTTCAAATTAATGTCGTGAGCCAGGACAATTACCAGGATACGAGTTGGAGTCAGAACACGTATTTAACGATGGTTGATATGTCGATTGTGGAGCCTGTGAAAGAGCCGGACCAGGTGATCAATTATGTCGGGCGTGTGAGTGGTGACGAGTCCAGAAAAATCATGGTGAATGCTTTAGACGGAATAGAATTAGAACCTTCGTGGTTTGGTGCCGAATGGTGGGATTACCCGGCAATGATGGGTGATGACGGAACCTATATGAGCTATACGGCTAATGATGCCGATGGCGACAAGGTACAATTTCTATTCCAATTTGAGGTAGATAAACAGGAACCGACTCCTATTGAAGAATTGAATTTCCGGATAAAAGGAATTGCCGGACAACCATTCACCTTGAAATTTTGGAACCATACAACAGGAGCCTGGGATGAAGGCACAACCGTAGAATTTGTAGGAGCTGCCAATGAATATATCAATATCAGTACAACCGATATGGTTAATCATGTAGGAGCTGATAACAGGGTATATATTTCCATGCTATCGACAAACTCCGTGATTAATCCTCCGACTGTTTTAACTTCAAAGACCTATACCATTGATTGGATGACGGCTATCCGGCAGACAACCGGAGAGATTGTTGCCACGGCAACGCCTTTATATACAGGAGGGAGCACCGGGATAGCGAGTTATATTGGTATTGGCTCAGTTAGACAGGCATTGTTGAATGATAAAGCCAATTCCAGGGTAACACCAAATTTCTATTTACACTTGAATGGTACAGTAGCCGGGTTTGGGCGTTTAGGTTTCCATGACCTAACCACTCAACCAACAGTAGCCGGAGCCGTTCCTACCATTCACACAACGGCAACGACCAGGGATATTATAGTAGGTTGGCAATCCTGGGATATTTCCCTTGCGATGAATGATAATTTGTCATTGTATCAAGGTCCGGTTGTCTATGCGAATGCGAGTGAGGCGAGTGCCCAGGCTTACGGAAATACGAATGATGCCAATGAAATTTATATCGAGGTCAAAGGGGATTGGCAGACGAAAACCACCGTGACATTAGGAGCTGATTATGCCGAGCTCCAAATATTCCGAGCCATACCAACACCTCCGGCACCTGAGCCTGTGGAATTGCCTCCGGATGTATTGACCTATGATTACACCAAAGAAGATGTAATGAACATGCTTTATGGTCGGACAGGCAGCCGTTTTGTGAAATTCCGGTTTGACTTGTTAGATCGTAACGAAAATAAAATTGGAGAGCTATTGAATGTAGAGAGCTCCGACATTTCTATGAATGCCTTCAACACGATTAAGAGAACGGCAAATTTCAGAATCCGAGAAACCGAGGCAGAGCAAATAGATTACTTGAATAATCGAATCCAACCGTTTGCGGAGTTTAAATTGCCGGACAAATTTGTACAGAATGCCGATGGGTCCAGGGTGCTATTAGAAGGAGCCTGGGTTGAATTTCCGTTAGGCGTGTTCCTGTTATCTTCACCGAAAAAGGTAGAACAAAATTATGAGGTGTTCCGTGACATTGAGGCATATGATGGAGGCGTTATCCTGGATGAAGATAAATTCACGGAGCGTTATACGGTAACTGCCGGAACGAAATATACCGATGCCGTAAAAAGTATATTGGTGAGTGCCGGAATCACGAAATACAACATTGCTGAGTCTGATAAAACGCTGCCGAATGATATGGAGTATGAACCAGGCACAAGCAAATCCGAGCCGATTGCCGACTTTTTAAATGCGATTAACTTTACTCAGCTTTATGTAGATGAATATGGTTATTTCTCAGCACAGGCATATGTGAGTCCGAGTGACCGAGAGCCAAATCATTTCTACCTGGAAAATGAATTTAGTGTGATTGTGAATGGCGTGGAGGAAGAATTGGACCTTTATTCCGTGCCAAATAAATGGGTGGCCGTCTATACGAGTGCCGATAGTACAAGCGATAACGTGTTGTCCTTGACGAGCACCTATACCAATGAGAATCCGGAGTCTGTCACTTCAACGGCAAGCCGAGGCAGAACGATAGTGGATTATAGAAAAGTGAATGAGATTGCAGACCAGGCAGCACTTGATCAATTTGTTCAAAGGATTGCATTTGAGGCAAGTCAGATATTTGGTAAAGTCCGTTTCCAAACGGCATTAATGCCCATTCATGGATTCCAGGATGTAATCCATTTACAGAATAGCCGTTTAGGAATAGATGGAAAATACTCCGAAACATCGTGGAAAATGCCGTTGAAACCAGGAGCTTTAATGGAACATGAATGTAGGAGGGTGGTGACAATCTAATGTTGAAGATCAAGAGTACAAAGGATTTGTTGGATGCCTTGCAAATGTTAATAGATAAATCATCCACCAAAAAAAACCGGAACCAAGAGGACAGGGTTCTCAATCATATGGACACCACTTTCAAGATGGCAAAGATTGACCCAGGCTATTCATCCGGTAGACCTAAACTGATATTTGAAGGGGAGAGTGTGTTGTCGGTCAAGCAATATCCATATTTGTCCTCTTATACTCCGGCAGCCAATGATATTGTGCTCCTGGCGAAAGTGGGAAACACCTATGTAATTCTAGGAAAAAGAATGTGAGGTGTTAAGGGAATGGAGTCAGAAAAAAATAGTCTTGTAGAAAACAATATAGGTTTGGCGGCTCATATTGCTCATAAATATTATATGACTTTGACTCCAAAAAGTTATTTTGTTTTCGATGATATTTTTCAAGAGGCGTGTATTGGATTGCTGAAGGCGAGTCGCACATTCAAAGAGGATAAAGGTAAGTTCTCCACCTATGCCGGAAAGTGTATTGCGAATGAGATTTTGCAGTATATCCGAAAGCAGAAAAGGAAATTAATTTGGTATCACTTAGAGAACGAGGTTCCCACTAGCACGGAAGATGATTCTTTGACATTCCAGGAATTAGTGACGAGCAAACGTGATGATGTAGAAGGGCAAGTAATGGCAACCTTCCTTAGTGAGTGTATGGAAAATCAGACGAAACAATTCAAAAGGAAGAGTCCAAGAGTAGAGGAACGTGAGCAGAAAATATTTAAGCTCATGTTAAAAGGGTATCGACAATCGGAAATTAAGGATATGGTCCATTTGAGTCAGCGAGTCACGGCTCAACATTACGAGATTATCCGAAGGCGAGTCAGATATGCGTGGTTACATTAATTTTAACATTAACTTTAATGCTAAAATAAACATTAAGGAGGCGGTATGAATGGTGAAAATTGCTTTGTCAGCAGGTCATGGGCCCGATACTCCCGGTAAACGCAGTCCGGATGGATTCCGAGAGTTCCAATTCAACTATCCAACAGCCGAGTTTGTGGTCGATTATTTGAACGAGTATGAGAATGTCAGTATTTTACGAGTGTACGAGAAAACCAGGGATGTGCCATTAGCTGAGAGGACAACAAAGGCGAATAATTGGAAAGCAGATATTTATATCTCCATCCATTATAATGCTGCCGGACCTGGTGGGTGGTATGATGCGGCTCATGGAATTGAAACGATTGTTTATAGCAAATCGAGCTCCAATACCGGGTTTAAGGTGGCAAGTCAGATTCAACCCAAATTGATTGCGGCAACCGGACTGAGAGATCGCGGAGTAAAAGCAATGCCTGGTTTATGGGAAATGAGAAAAACGAATATGGGAGCAGCATTGGCTGAGTGTGGATTTATGACCAACCGAAATGAGAAGGCGCTCATGATGAAAACAAGCTACCAACAGAAATGTGCGAGAGCGATTGTGGATGGAATTGTGGCTCGTTATGGATTGAAAAGAAAATCCGGAACGGCTCCAAAGCCATCACCAACGCCAAGCAAACCCAGCACAGGGAAATTGTTCCGGGTTCAGGTTGGAGCATTTGGTAGTTCTGCCAATGCCAATCGTTTCCTGGCGAAAGTAAAGGCGAGTGGTTATAAAGATGCCTGGATAAAAACATCAAACGGACTCCACCGTATCCAGGTAGGTGCATTTAGTAAACATGAAAATGCTCAGAATTTGGTCAATGAATTGAAGAAGAAGGGATATAACGATGCCTGGATAACGAATTAAAGGAGGTTAATTTCATGGATTTAGATATTCTGAAAACCTTTATAAAACCGGAGTCCTATATCATGATTCCGGTCCTTTATCTTATCGGCTTATTTTTGCGACAGACTCCGAACATTCCAATTTGGACTCATGCCTGGATTAAAGTGTTGATCGGTGTCACCTCTTGTATGATTTATTACGGTCCAACCATTCAAGCCTTTGTCCAGGGGATATTGGTTGCCGGAGCTGCCGTGCTTATTAAAGACCTTATTCATAAAACTATTGACCAAACACAGACCAAAAAAGAAGATAACAAATTATAATGGAGGGATTTTGAATGGAAATTATTCCGGTGGATGTTGAATCGAATGAAACTGAAAAAGATGTAAGGCTTATTCCTTTTACCGTTCAATCGTTTGAGGAAAAGGTGGACTTTATTCCACCAGGCGTTGAAATGATAGATGCTCCGGATTCCTGGGAATTAGGTTGGAGAGGTGACGGTGTAGTGATTGCCGTGCTCGATACCGGAGTGGAGAAAGAACATCCGGATTTGAGAGATAGAATTATAGATGGTCGAAACTTTACTCATGACGGTGAGGCTGATGATTACCAGGACTTCAACGGACACGGCACCCATGTAGCCGGAACGATTGCGGCTAGTTCCAATGGGGATGGAATCACAGGAGTAGCTCCAAATGCGAAACTATTAATCTTGAAAGTGTTGGATGCCCAGGGAACCGGGTATTATTCCTGGATTACCGAGGCGGTGAAATATGCGACAAAGTGGACAGGACCCAATGGAGAAAAAGTGAGAATTATCTCTATGTCATTAGGCGGTCCGGCAAAGGTGAATGAATTAAGGGATGCCATTATTGAGGCAACAAAAAATAATATTGCTGTTGTGTGTGCTGCCGGAAATGAAGGTGATGACGATGACACGAGTTTCGAGTATTCGTACCCTAGTGGCTATAATGAAGTGATTTCAGTTTCTGCGGCAACGCCCGATCTAAAAATAGCTCCATTCTCGAACAATAATGAGGAAGTGGATATAATTGCTCCTGGCGTGGATGTTCTTTCAACATGGCCCGGAAAAACGTATGCAAGGATTTCCGGAACATCAATGGCAACGCCTCATATTGCCGGAGCATTAGCGTTACTCCTTCAATTTGCTGAAAGTGAAGAAGGATTTAATAGAAAAATGACGGAGGCAGAAATGTACGCTTTGTTAGTCGAGCGTACCGTGGCATTAGGATACAAGAAAAGTTCAGAAGGGCATGGATTTGTCCGATTGACATTTATGAACCGTGTGAGAGATTTACTCAGTTATGTAGAACAAAATTTCTAGTATAGCAGAAAGGGTGTGCCATTTTTGGTGCACCTTTTTTTATTGGCACGACAAATAGCCGAAAGGAGCTACCTTTCAGCTAAAATTCTTCTTTAATACTCGTCAGCAACCTTTTGCAAACAGGCGAGAATTATCTCCGGAGATTTGTCGGTGTTGCTATGTAGGAAGGTGGCCACCTTATAACCCTATAAGCATTATCCATTATTTACACTTTTCAAAATTTTATACACAATAGTAGAAATGTATCTTTAGAGTACACTCGAAGGATACATTTTCAAATTCAATAAAAATCTATTGCCAGGGTGTACCATAGACAAGTATCATAATTAGGTGAAGATTTTTATTGAAAAGGGGCATTTTGCAAAATGAAAAAAGGATATGCTAGGGTTTCATCCCAGGACCAAAATTTAGCAAGACAAATCAGACAACTGAAAAATGAGAATTGCGAAATAATATACCAGGAGAAAGTGAGTGGAGCGACTACCAACAGACCTGAGCTCCAAAAAATGTTAGAGGAATTACAAAAGGGAGATACTGTCATCGTTTCCGACTTGACCAGGATAAGCCGGAGCACAAAAGATTTGTTTGAGCTTGTAGATCAGTTTAAGGAAAAAGGAGCGAATCTGAAATCTATTAAAGATACCTGGCTCGATTTGTCAGACGAAAATCCATATTCACAATTCATCTTTACAGTTATGAGTGGTTTATCTCAATTAGAAAGGGAGCTCACTTTAATTAGGCAGCGTGAGGGTATTGCTGAGGCGAAGTTAAAAGGGAAGTACCGTGGAAAGCCAACAAAATATACAGAAAATAATAAGTCCATCCAATATGCGTTGAAATTGTATGCTGAGGGAGATATGACCGTTAATGAAATCTCGGACATTACGAAAATAGGTAGAGCTACCATTTATCGAAAGGTGAAGGAATTTGGAGTGTCCAGGTGACAAAACTCAACAGGAAATACATAACATGTTTCGATTGTCAATATCTCTATGTAAACTTGTTCGAGTTTTGAGAAAATAACCTTTTACTATACGACACTTTTACTCTATAATGAAGTTACACCAAATAAAAAAAATCCGGTTTGTGGAAGGACCGAATTTTTTTTGAAGGTGAATTATTAGGGGAAAGTCATTTGGAAGGTTTCCCACGAACAACACACCAGGAATATTTGATTTGTATTCTTATTATACCCTTTTTGCGTAGAGTTATGCAATAGGATAATAATGTTACATATTAAATAAGTTTTGTTCGTGAGAGCCTTCTGAGTGGATTTCCATTTAGGAGGCTTTTTATTGTGGAAAAAAATAAGAATAAAAAATTAAAGGTTGCCGTTATCCGTGAAGAATTAGTTGAGCTGACAGGGGATGCAATCTCGGCTTTAGTTTTGAACCAGGCAGTATTGGCTCATAGCTCAACTGAAAAGATGGATGAAGGAACCGAGGAAATGATCAACAACCTTATTAGTATGGGGCAAGTTGATATGGCTAATCAGATAAAGGAAACTTCTTTAAGGGATGGTTGGTTTTACAAATCTCCTAATTCTTTTTTTAAGGAGATTATGATTTCTAGCCGTTCTACCGTAAAAAGAAGATTAGAAGATTTAGTGGAAAAAGGTTGGCTCATTAAAGGTGGGCAATTTTTTAAGGAAATTAAAAACAAAAAAGGTGAAGTAATAGAACATTCCTGGTGGAAAGTAAATATTCCAAAACTGAGAAAAGATTTATTTTTGCTAGGTTATGCGTTACACGGTTATTCAATTTGGTCACCGGAAGAAGAAAATCAACAATCTGTGGATAACTTAGAGGACCCTGTCCACCATGAACAGGGGGGTGTCCACCATGAACAGGGGGGTGTTCACAGTGAACATGGGCCTGTCCATGATGAACACCAACATAGATTACTTAACATAGATAACTACAAAGATAACCTCATAGATTTAAAAGATGTTGTTAATCAAGAAAAGCAATTTACAAAAAATTTAATTGATATTTGTAATTCTTTTTATAAAGATTATGCTCCTGGTAGATGGAGTAAAAAACAATGGGTAACAATTGTACAAGCATATGTTGATGAATTTATAAGAGATAAGCGATATAAACAAGTAAAGGAAGAAAATTTTAATAACTATATAAAATCGTCTTTTGATAATATTGCTAGAAAACATGATATAAAGTACGGAAAAGCAGAGCCTAGATTTAAGCCTGGATATGAATTTCAGAACGCACCAAAAGATGATGATTATGACGATTTACCATTTTAGGAGGAATATATAATGATAAGTACAAAAGCGAAAAAATTATATGTAGATTGCAAGAATACGGACCCGGAAATTAGCATATTAATGCCATTTCATGTAGAGAAATTTCAAGGTAGAAACTTTCACCATGCTATGATTATTGGTCAATTGATTAATAAGTATGCCCTGGGACAATTTGAGGAAGATGAATGGATTGAGTTCAGCCGTGAAAATTTCTATATTCAGAAATCGGATAAAGAAGGATGGACTAACTTGAAATCAAACGTTTACCGTTTAGAGAAAAAAGGGTTTGTTGAAACAAAGTTTGAGAATGGAGTCAATTTTATTCGTTTGACTAATAACAATGACGAGATTTTCAATGCTGAAGTTTATAAGAGATAAAAATAATGCCGGGTTCATTCCCGGCTTATCATAGATAATTCTAGTTCCAAAGGGAGTGAGCAGCTACATGGATATAGAGCTAACAGATGAAACATGGGATGAAATGAGAGAAAGAATGAACCGGGAAATTGAAAAAAGTGCGTTTAATAACCTAAGACTGGCCCAGGACCCGGAAGAATTAAGAGATTTGATTTTTGATTGGGAGATAGAAAATGAAAAAGATCGGACTCTAAAACTTTTAATAATAGGTTTAATGAATGACCTAAAATTTTTGAAAGAATTATTAGAGGAAGAATTAGGACCGAAAAAATCCCACGAATTATTGGCGAAAATGGAGTTAAAAAAACATGGAGCTAAAAACTTTCGGAGAAAGACTGAGAGAATTAAGAAAAGCTAAGAATCTTAAAATGAAGGATGTTTGTGATTCAATAGGATTGGGTGCTCCAACGACACTAAGCAATTATGAAAGAAACGAAAGGGAGCCGAACCTGGAAACTTTGGAAAAATTGGCTGAGTTTTATGATGTGTCAATTGATTATTTAGTGAGAGGAACTAAAGAAGAAATTTATTTTAAAGAAATTATTAGAATGTTGCAGTATATCCAAAAGAATCGCAAATAGGAGTGGAGGAATTTGCTTTCATCTGTTGAAATTGAAAAAGTATTTTACCAGGATGTAAGAGAAAAGAAACGAGCCGGAAATGGGGCATTTCATAAGACCGGAAAAGGCGTTAAGCACGGTATGTCCGGTATTAAATTTCCATACGACTATTTATCAGCAAAGGAAAAACGTAAATTGAATGGGGCGGTTATTGTGAGCAATTTATACACTTCTATGATGGAGTTATCAGAATTAGAGCGTTATGACCAGGAGAGGCAAAAAGAAATCGTGGAGAAATGGAGGGAGATCCACAAGGCAAAGGAAATCATTGAGGCATTGGGCGTTGACCGTAACCAATATTATGAGCTCCTTTATAACCTGGGAGTATTAGAAAGACCGGAATCTGCCAAGCCGAAAAAGAACCCAGGTCTGCGAAAAGACAAACGGACTGCGAAGGCTGAGGACATACTAACTTATAAAGAATTGAAGTCTAACCCAACTGAGAAACAATTAGAAATATTAGATGACTATAACGAGAAATATAATCTTCATTCTGTTGCGGAAATATGGAACCTGGATGTGAAAACATTGTACGGTTTACGGTATAGTCTGCGAAAGAAGTTGGGAAAACCAAACATTTATACAACAAGTGTTGAGCCAAAAGTTGAAAAGCAGAAACAGGAAGTGTTGAACATAGAAATAGAGCCGAAAACGAAAAAAATTAATCCGGTATTTTTAGAGCCGGAGCCGGAAATAGGTGGTTCTGATACAGAACCAGGGGTGGTTCCGAACGAGAACCAGGAGGCTGTCGAGGAAAAAGACGAGCTCACAGGCATGAATCGAGCCGAGATAGAAGAATTGAAACAATTGGTATTTGCTCAGTCCAGGGCAATCCAGGAAATAGTGGATGCTCAGAAGGCTGCTGCCGTTTCGGAAGTTGCTCCGAGCGTTGTGAATGAGGTTCCGAGCGAGGTTCCGAAAGTGGTTCCGAAAAAGTCAGAAATGTCATTTAACTATGAGGATGAATCAGAAGGCTTTGTTCTCCATCAATCATTAGAGCGTTTTATCTCCATTCTGAAAAAAAATCCTGACAAGTTTAGGGTCGAGGTAAAAATTACGAGAATCGAGGATTGATAGCATGGAAAAAGAGTGGATGGACCTGGTTGAATTAGCCATGAAGTCAAACGTGTCGAAAGATGATTTTAGAAAGTTTTTGGAAACGAAAAGGCAAGAGTTAAATAAATAGTGTATAATCTCTCTATGAAGAAACTCTAAAGAAAGGGTGGATAGCATGGAGAGAATGTTGCGTGTAGGAAGAACAGTCATTGAAGTATTTGTGGGTAGAAATCTCCATCTGTATGATCGTGACCAGGAAGGAACGATGACTTTAACGAATGCGATTGATGCCAATTATCTTGAAAATGTCATTGGTTGGATTGGTGAAGTACCTTTCGATAGGGTGTTTTTGTATCATACAGATGGATATATTACGCAATGGTCTGCTGAAAAAGGGTTCCAACATGTGAAATCGAGTAACCCGGAATTGTACTATCGTTTTGTGGAACGATGCGAGGAACGTAAAAAGCAATATCAATTCGTTCATTAGGAGGCAACTATGTATTACTTAATAGATTGGGAGCGTACCATTGGCTCCGGTATGGTTCATTATTGGAAAGCCAACCGACACGGCTATACCAGGAATATAGCTGAGGCTGGGCGATTTGACGAGCCTGTGGCTCAACGAATTTGTGATGAAGATTTTGACAACCGGACCGTGATGGTTAGCGAGAAAGTGGTTGAAAAAATTCTGAAAGAGTAGGGGCATTGACACATGAGTGCAAAAGTTATCGCTTTAAGCACGAACAAGGGCGGTGTATTAAAAACATCCGTAACGGCTCATTTAGCACCGATTTGGGCAAAGCAAGGCAAGAAGGTTCTCATTATTGATATGGATGGACAAGGCAATTCTGCAATGTCATTCGGTAAAATTCCGAAGAAAATTGAGGACACAATGTATGATGTTTTGATTGATGGCATGGCTGCGGAAGTGGCGATTATGAACGTGTACGAGAATATTGATTTGTTACCATCCAACAAGAAAATGCGGTTTTTTGAAAATGACTTAAAAGGTCCAAATAAACTGCTGAGGTTAAAGAATGCGGTGAACCATCTACGAAAAGAGTATGATGTTATCCTGGTAGACAGTCCTCCAACACTCGGAACGACACAAGGGAACATCCTGGCATTTGTGGACCAGGTGATTATTCCATTCCAACCGGAGCCATTTTCTCAGCTTTCATTGGTGGAAATTGTTGAGGGCATTGAGGACATTCAAGAGAATTTGAATAAGGAGCTCCGAATATTGGGCATACTAGCGACATTGGTAGACAGTCGAGCAGGACTGCATAGCGAAACCATCCAGGAGGCAAGAGCCTATTGCGACAAAAAAGGTTGGTATATGTTTGAAACGGTTATTCCCAGGTCCATCCGTTTTGCTACCGAGCTCAAACGGAACGGACTTCCGGCAACGATCTCGCTGCCGAAACATCCGATGGTACAACATTATTTTGAATTAGCAAAGGAGATTGAAGAACGATGGTAGATAAAAAGAGCAGTTTTATGAATTTTGAGGATTTAGAGGATAAAGAAGTTAATTCTAATATTAATCCTACGGTTAAGTTTAATGTTGAGGACCCATTGGAAAAGCTCCAGGAGGAAAACCCGGCTAAGGAGCTCACAACCGTTATGAAGGGAATCTATTTTGATAATGAGGTTTGGGATGTAATCGAGGAACAATCAAAACGATTGGGCCGTGGAGGAAAATCCAAATTGGTGAATGACATTGTGAAAACCTATTTTCAGAAAAAGGGTTTGCTATAATTCTACAAAACTAGCACGAATGCCTTGCAACGGCTCACCCTGGGTCGGCATCTTATAAAGCCGTTGCATTGTATGTATGCTATATGATATTTCGCAATTACCGACAATAGAACCTGGGGGAAAAAATAATGGCTGAAAAATATAGTAGGACCGATGAACATAATCTGCCGGACTTTAAAAGTCATGACGAGGCAAGAAGGTTCTTAAAGGAAAAGCATGGTCGTGCCCTTCAATTGGTTGGCAAAGAGGAAATTGACGGTGAAATGATTTATTTCTATGACTTGATACTCAACCGAGAAGTGTATGTAAAAGGCATGAATGAGCTAATCATGAAAGGACATTCGAGCGGTTTGGAATTTCTTATGAGCTCACAACGCATTGAAATATGGGAAGATGGCAGAATACACATGATTCACTAAGACCTGGCGACAGCTGGGTCTTTTTCCATTTTTTCGGGTGTTGCACAGGGCGATTCTAAGCGAATTAAATATGTTTTCTCATACCTACATCCATCTAAATGCAAAATAAGGTTGAGTGAACAAAAGAAAACCAGGCATAAGCCTGGTCGAAGGGAGGGGAATTAATTCAAACTTATTTATACTATAGCATTAACATTAATATTAATATTAGGGTTAAAATTACCAATAAAAATAATGTTAAAACTATGTACGCCAAGTGTTCTGTCTTATAGAATGAAAGTATCAAATAACACATTCAGCAACATTAGGAGGAATTGGAAATGAACGAATTAACGAGAGAACAGAAAATCGAAAGAATTTTAGAAGTGGCTCTTAACCAGGTAAAAAAGATGGTTGAAGATGGAGAACCAATCGAAAGAATTACACGTTTTAACCAATCTCAATTAGAGTTAATCGCATTAATCAAATAAGACACCACAGGAGGGTACACAACATGATTTTAACAATCGAATATCATATTTCACCGAAGAACAAAAAGCGGAGCCTGGTGCTAGATACCGAGCTTTCAAATTTCTTAGTAGAGAATGCGATTAATGAATATGAAATCATCAAAGCAGAGAGCATGAGTCAGGCGAAAAGACGATTTTTAGAGGCAATTATTTAGGGCGAAACCGGGGCAACCCGGTCATAGAAGGAGTGACTACCTTCTATCTGATGATGCCAGGTCGTTATCAGAATTTCATTTTGGAGGATGAATTGTAATGGCTAAGAAAAAGTTTGACATTTATGAAACGGTAACTAATAGAATCATAGAAAAGTTGGAGCAAGGTGTTGTTCCGTGGGTTAAGGGATGGAAAAACGGTGGAGCCGTATCCTGGAAAACACAGAAAAGTTATAGAGGGATTAATACGATGCTTTTAGACGAAGGGGAATGGGCAACATTTAAGCAAATCTCCGAAGCTGGGGGCAAAGTAAAAAAAGGTGAAAAATCTTCAATGTGCGTGTTTTGGAAACTGCTAGAGAAAGAGGATGACAATGGCGAGAAAGAAAATATTCCGTTGCTCCGTTTTTATAATGTGTTCGAGATCAATCGCCAGGTAGAAGGATTGCAGAGCAAGAGAGAAACAGAAACCTTTGAGCATGACCCAATCGAAAAATGTGAGGAAGTCGTGAAAGGATATATGGATTCTCCGGACATTACTTATGAGCGTAAGGGTGCCTGGTATAAGCCGGGATTAGATATAGTGAATGTTCCACCAATGAATGACTTTACAAAGGTGGAAGAATTTTATGGAACTTTGTACCATGAATTGATTCACAGCACTGGTCACAAGAGCCGTTTGAATAGAGAGGGCGTGACCGGAACCATCAAATTTGGCTCACAAACGTACTCGAAAGAGGAATTAATAGCGGAAATCGGTTCTTCATTCCTTTGTAATTATAGCGGTATTGATAACGTGACGATTGATAATAGTGCCTCATATATTCAGTCCTGGTTGCGTGTTCTGAAAGAGGATAAGACATTTGTAGTGAGTGCGGCCCAACGTGCACAAAAAGCAGCAGACATGGTGCTTGGAGTGAAGTGGAGTGATTAAAATGCGAGTGATAATAGCGAAGGATGTTGAGATAAAAGTGAACGGCATTGGAGCCGTCACGGTAGATATAGTGAGGAATGAGTCCGGCAACATTGAGTTTGTCGGACTGCCATCGGTCTATTATGAAATGTTGAATGAAGAAATATGGTTTACGAAAGCGGAGGATTAACGAATGAGAGAGCCGAACCAGGGGATTATGATGAATTGTGTCATTTGTGGTAAGCATTTTTGGTGTGATGACGGAGATCCATTTTGTAGCGGTGATTGTTATGATTATGACCAGGAGTGCCGGAGAGATTTTGACCATCCTGGATATGGGGAAGAAGAATGAATGGAGGGAGCACTCGAATGAGTGTTCCTTTTTTTGTGGATTTCAATGTTGTATAAATTGTTAAGGTTATTTACAATGAATGGAATGGACAATATACGACCAGGAGGTCTTACATTCTATGAATCTTGTAAATGTTGTAAAACGTGAGCGTGACAAAAAGGACCTGGAAAAAATACTGAAAGAATATGCTCCTGTTTTGCTGACTAGGCAAGGTGCAGAACAGATGGAAAAACTCATTAAGTTAGGCGCTATCACGAAGCAAGAGAAAATCTTTTTTGATATAAAGGTACAAACTAAAATCATCTGTTTGATGATTGAGAATGAACTGAGAGAACAAGGATATTATGATTGTTGTACATCCGTAGGTTTCATAGATAAATCGGTTAAAAACCCAGGAGTTTATGGAGAGTACGTTCATATATCGGCACCGAATATACCGGAAGAATATATTCAAGCATTAGATGGGTATATGATTGTACCGTTTGTTGACCCACTTGGCAGATCAATCTCAATGAACAAAGTGAGTGAATCCTATGATGTGGAATCATTGCAAATAAATGATGAATGCCGTGAGATTTTACTGAAATCCAATGTCCAAACGATTATTAGTTACCCATTGCATGTTGAAGGCGAGGTTATGGGTGTACTTGGCTTATTTGCAACCGAGAATTTGAAGGAGGATAAGTTTGTTAAGGATTTTGTTCAAGAACGGATTAATGAGTTTGAAAGCCTTTTCGCATCCTTGCAAGAAAAATGGTTAAAGCGGAATGTTCATAGTTGGCATACGATTATAGGTCCAGATGGAACCGTTTACTATGCGGAGGAAGGAGTAAAGGAAGGGTTGGGCTTTTCTCCAACGGAGGTAATCGGAACGAATTGTACGGAATTTGCCAATCAAAGAGATAAGGAACAGTTTCGGAAAAACATACAAACATGTAGTGTCAATAAAAAAGTAAGAAGAATGGCAACTTCAGCATTACACAAAGACAAATCCTGGGTCACACTTGAACTCCTGGTCATTCCGGTAATGAGTGGAAATGAGCTGAGGTACCTAGAGGTCATTGCATCAACCGGAACAGAATTATGCCAGGCGTATGATCAAAAATTGAATGAAGAATATAGAGCAAATTGACGGCTGCCGAAAATCGAGCAACCGTTTTTTTTATTTTGCAGAGTAATCTTCATTATTATCATTCTTCATTTTAGGTACACGTTCACGCATAACAAGCTCGAATAGGTCTTTGATGGGTTTTATGTCATCGTTAGATAAAGGGATACCATTCCAATTTAGCTTTGAAACGCTTGTAAGGTATTCATCGACATTGCGAGTGAGCTCTTTCGGTTCCGGGTCATCGGTTACACCAATAAGGTAATCTGTGCTTGTATGGAGTACATCAGCGATACGAGCCAGGACTTCAATCGGTGGGAATCGTTCCTGGGTTTCGTATCCGGCATAAGTAGAACGAGCGACTCCAATGCGTTCGGAAACATACTGCATATTATATCCGTATTTTGAACGGACTTCTTTTAAACGCTGCCCAAACTGTTTTCTCGTATATGAAGTGTCTTTCATAAGTTTCGTTCACCAACCTTATATAATTAAATGGTTTGATATATGCGACAAATTTCTACAATAAACACATGTTACCATAGAACTAGAGTTTTTTTAAATAAATATGTTGAGTAATTCAAATTATTATTACTGTGTATTCCTATTTTAAGTAATTTATAAACATTTGTATATAGAGTTTTGTACGACAAATGCAACAAACATCTAGTATTTCTCTAAAAAAAAAGGGCGAATTGAGGTTTTCTTTTCTTTACATTGTTGCAAAACTCAACTATAATAAAGATATACCAAATGTTGCAAAAAGCAAACAAAGAGGGGGTCAAGATGAAAAGAGAATGGCTTATTCGTGACCGTCAACTTTTGGGATTAACGCAAAATGAAGTTGCGAAGAAGGTTGGAATATCGAGGTCTTATTACAATCAAATAGAAACCGGAGAAAGAAATCCATCCGGTCATGTTGCTTTGAGAATTGCGACATTCTTTGAGTTCGACATGAGTAAATTTTTTTCTGTCGAATGTTGCGAAACTCAACATTTTAAGGAGGTGACTTAATATGTTGATTCGACCAAAGGAATGGAATAAACTGACAGACTTTGAAAAGAGAATGTTGTTGCTGAAAGCAATCCGTTACAACCGAATTAGAAAGGAGCATATTTCATGAGCAGATGGGAAGTAGAGAATCCAATGGTAGTCGATTGGTTATGGCGTGATCGCACTCCAAACGATGATTATTATGCGGATGTATTTGAGGAAGAAGATAACGAAGTGGTTTGTTGTATCTGTAATTCCAGGATGTTGAAGGAAGATGCAAACGATAGTGAAAAATTCGAGGATGTTTATTTATGCGACAGTCGGACTTGTAACGATAAGCATTATGAGGGTTGGTCTGAGAGCATGGAGCTCCAAAAATACTACCGGAAAAAGGAAAAAGCGTTCACGGGCAATGAACACTTAATCCAGGGTTAAAAAAATATTCGTAGACAAATTGTATCACGAATTGGCGTGATTAGACAATAAAAGGAGGACACAATGCAAATCTCTATTGAAAATCTTGAAATGCAAAATTTCAAGGGGCATCGAGAATTGAAACTAGAGCTTAGTGAATTGGTGAAAATATCCGGAAAAAACGGTGAAGGCAAGTCCTCTATTGGAGAGGCCGTCACCTGGAACCTATATGGCGCGGATATATTAGGGAACACATTGGACCCAACACCATTATATGAGCATGAGGGCGAGATTAGTACCACGGTTTTCTTGAAAGTGGATGATAAGCTGCTGAAATTGAAAAGAGCCATTGAAGGCGGTAAAAATACATTCTATATAAATGACATTCCGAAAAAAGCGACTGAATATAAAGAGTTGATTGAGAGCTTGTTTGAAAAGGAATTATTTCTGTCCATCTTCAATCCGAGTTATTTTTCAAGTCAGCATTGGAAAGAGCAACGAGCTCAGTTATTGAAATACATTGACGAGCCTTTGAATAAAGAAGTATTAGCAAATATGACCAACGTGACCAGGGTTTCATTAGAGGAACCGTTGAAAAAACATAGCTTGAATGAATTGGATAAGCTCCATAAGGACCGTTTCCGAAAACGAGATAAAGAGATTGAGAGAGCCGGAGCCAGGGTTGCCACATTGAGAGAGCAATATGAGAAATCATTGGGTTCCGATGGTGTAGACCTGAAAGAAGTCCAGGAGAAAATGTTGGCTTGTGAGATTGAATTGGAGAAAGCTCAGAAAATCAATGAGGGCATTGCCCACCAGGAAAAGAAATTGTTGGAGCTGAATGCCCAGGAAAAAATGGTTCGTGAACAGATTTTGAAGAAGAAAAAACAGATTGATAGCATGAACGAGCAACCCATCCAGGAGCATTGCGAGTCATGTGGACAGGCATTGGATTATAACGCCAGGGAAACATTGACTCAAACCCATCTGAAAAAGGTGGAGAAGGCAAAGCATGAAGGAAAAGAATTGGTCACAACCTTACAACAGATATTGGAAGGCAAAAAGCAATTAGGAGAGCTAGAGCAACGAGTGGATGTGTCCGAGCTCATGAATGAGATAGCCAAATATCGTCATATTCTTATGGATAGTCAGCGTATCAATGGACTAGCCGATGAAGTGAAAAAGGCTGAGGAAGATTATGAGGTTATCCGTGGTGAGAGAGGCGAGTCACAATCCATCTGTGATGCGATTAAGGAATTTGTCGATGTGAAGGCATCGTTAATGGTGAATAAAGTGAATGAGTTGTTTGATACGTTGACCGTGAAACTGTTTGATAAACAGAAGAATGATTCGGTGAAACAGACTTTCGAGATCGAGTTGGATGGAAAGCCGTATCAGAAGTTGAGCACAGCCGAGAAAATTAGAGCCGGAATTGAAGTCATTCACGTTCTGCAGCAACAGTCCGGTGTAGAAGGTCCAACTTTCATCGACAATGCGGAGAGTATTATTGATTTGAAAGTGGCACCAGGTCAAGCGATTATATCAACCGTTAAAAATAATAAGCTCAAAATTGAGGGAGGAAAACTAGCATGAGTGAAGTAGCAACAGTTCAGCAAGAGCAGGAAAAACAGGAGAAAATCAAGGCGATTTATAACGATAAATTGGTTGGTAATTTTACGAGAAAAGAATTGGATACCCTACGCAGCACGATTGCGAAGGGTACCAACAATGAGGAATTTGGGTTGTTTGTCCAAACGTGTGTGAATACCGGACTCAATCCATTCTTGAATCATATTCATTGCATGGTGTACGAAGGCAGAAACGGCAGACAGTTATCCATCCAAATATCATCTGAGGGTGTTTTGTACCTGGCAAGAAAGGCGAAAGGGTTCAAGGGCGTGGATGCTCAGATGGTGCATGAGAATGATGACTTTCAAATTGACCTGGCAAGCCGGAAAATCGTGAAACATATTGTCGGGTTTCCGAGAGGTCGAATTATTGGCGGTTACTGCATTGCCCGGCATGAAGATTTTGAGGACAAGATATTGCTTATGGATGTTCAAGAAGTAGAGCATATGAAAAAAGGCAGAAATGCGAATATGTGGAATACCTGGTTTGCGGATATGTTCAAAAAGCATATGTTGAAACGTGTCTGCAAGGAACAGTTCGGCATTGATTTGACGGAGGATGAAGTCCAGGCGAGTCCGGTTCAGACCATTGAGTCCTATGAGGAAGGTCCAAAAATCATCCAAATTGACGAGCATGAAACGGCATCCGAGGAAGATAAGATGAAAGAATTGTGGAGTGAAATCGAGAGCAACGTGCCGGATGATGTGATTTTTAACTGCATGAAAAAATACTTCAAAGGCAAAACGGAGCAAGATTTGAAATTGAGTGAAGTGGCAGCGTTGAAAAAATTCTGTGTATTAGAAATGGACAAAATGAATAAACAACAAGAAACGGCTGAAAGCGAGTTTATTGAAAACCCGGAATTTATTCCAGGCAATAAAGAACGTGATGAAATAAGCGAGTTCAACGGTTTCTTTGATTAATGCCTTTGGACCTGGTTATACCGGGTCCTTTTTTCATATCGAAGGAGGGAGTGGCATGGTAAGGAAATTGAAAAATATGAGAGTGATTGTCTTGTGTCCGGACTGTATGGCTCCTACTCAGATACCCAGGGAAATCGAGCAAAACATTCATCAAGTGGTGAATTATGAGTGTTGGGAATGCAAGGGCGTGGTTCCTATTACAAATGATTTGAGAAATTATATCTATGCGACTAGGGAGTGATGGAATGAGTGGAGCATCGTTCGAGGAAATGTTGAAAAAGTCATGTGAATATTACCAATATATAGGGGTGGCCTTAATCCATAAAATACCGACTCCGTGGAGCGTAAGTTATGATAAACAGAGCCGGAGAGTCATCCGTGCCCATCCGGAGGAAAAGAGCTCCGTAGATTTTGAAGGGGTTTGGCATGGTAGATCAGTAGCGTTTGAGGCGAAATCGACCAGGGAACGAAAGCGGTTTGACTTGAAAAATATTCAACAACATCAACTCGATTATTTGATGATGCACCAGGACCAGGGCGGTTTGTCCTTTTTCCTTATCGAGTTTGCCAAAATAGGAGAGGTTTATCTTGTTTGGTATGACCAGGTTCAAGAGTGGTGGGATAACATGGAGAATGGCGGTAGGAAGTCCATTCCGTATTCCTGGATACAAATACATTGCTGCATTGTCGTACCTGGCAGAGCTCCATTGGATTTTGTGAGAGTGCTAGAAAGGGAGAAGGTTAATGGAATTTCTCGAACGGAGGCGGTTGAATGAGTAAAGAAAATAACGAGGCAAAACGGCTGCAACGGAAAATTGAAAAGCATTTGAAGAATTATCATCAGTACAAGATTGGTATAAAAAATCTGCGGTTGCAATTAGATAGCATTATGCCGAATATCACCGTGGCGTATGAGGTGCGTGACGGTAGTGTGGGAACCTTTATTATTAATTCTTCAACAGAAAAATATGCCATTGACCGGATAGAGTCCAAACGAGCATTGGATTTGAATGAGAAGATGGAGCAATATCAACTGATTGTCGATTGCATTGATTCTGCCTTATTAGGATTAGATGAGGAAGAACGTAAATTTGTGGAGAGCCGTTATTTTAGCAATTTCTCAGCCAAGAAAATGGCAGTCATGCTAGGGTATGGCGAGAGCACGATCTTTCATAAGCGGTTGAGTATCCTGGAAAAACTGCAACATAGTTTAAGGGGCATTGCCGACCTTTAGAGTTTTGTTGGAGAATATTTAGAGTTTTTTGTTAATTTGCGGTGTTATTATGATAGTACCCAATATTCTTTTTTTGTACTCATGTATCAATGCCCCGATATGTGAGAGCCGTGTTCTTCCTGGAAACACGGCTTTATGCGAATGTGGTGTAATGGTAACACGCCAGGTTTCCAACCTGGAAATGTCGGTTCAATTCCAACCGTTCGCTCCATTGTACTTTGACAATTGAATATAGGGTCTGTCCTTTAAGTGCTGTCTTTTTTCTAAGGAGCAATTAATTACTCACATCAGTTAATTGTAGTATGGAAAATCGGATGATGTACAAGGACACCAACACCATCACAGGGAGCCTTCAATTTATTGGAGGTTCTTTTTATTGGGCAAAAAAAATAAGCCGTTCTAGGCTCATTTAGGACCAACCCAGCTTGGAGTTGCCGGGCATACAAGCAGTTGACTAGACTGCCGGGGTCTGAAATCCATTATATCAGAAGTGAGAATAAGATTGTACTGGTTATTATTACCGTTAATATTAATGTTAATATTAACGTTAAAATGTGTACGACAATAGAGTTATGTTGTAGAATGAATGTATAAGTTAATTAAATATTCTAACAACGAGAAAGGAACATACAACATGAAATTTAAAGATTATGATAAGTTCGTAAAAAGTCAAGTAGTGGAAGGTTACTCAAACGGTTTCAAGTTTGATGATTTTAAGAAAGGCGAAACGGTTTATGTATTTTATAGTGATCGCCCTTCAATGGAGCCAAAATTGGTTGAAGCCAAAATTATTCAAGTCATCAAAGCAAAAAATGCAGATGGTAAAGATACTATTCGTCAAATCATAGTAGATTTAGGTGCTCTAACAATGCAAATTTCAGGGCATCAGCAAATCAAACACCATTTATTCAAGAAAGAACAAATGGAGCTTACATTGGACCTACAGGAAGTTATAGAGGAAGCACCGGAAGCACCGGAAGTCGTTGAACATTCCGAAAATGTTGAAACTATCATCATAGAAAAAGCCATGACCGTAAAGAACAAAAATGTTAAAAAGTTTTTAGATGAAGGTTGGTTATTTAAGGGTAGTGAGTGGAGCAGAGAACGCAATATGTACCTGGCAACCTTAGAAAGAATTGTGAGTTAACATTAAAATTAGCATTAATTTTATGGTTATAATTACTAATAAAATTAATGCTAAAACTATGTACGACAAGGGTTCCGTATTATAGAATGAATGTATAAGTTAATTAAATATTCAAAAAACGAAGGAAACTAATTCAATCAACGGCATGGAGCTGACTACTCCATGACCGAAAACAACACTATGGAGGGTGTATTTATTATGCTTACAAACAAAGACAAATATCCGGTAACTCGTTATGTAAAATTTGAAAAGGTTGTACGAGAAAAAATAGAAGGCGGTTATTATCATATTCCGGAGGCTTGTAACAGTCCGGAAAGAATGTATGACACCATCATTGAATTGACCGATGCAGCAAGAGAAACCCAGGAAATATTCGGGGTGATCTCATTGAATACCAAAATGAAGGTGCTTAGTTGCACGATTATTCATAAAGGGTCCGTTAATTCAAGCATCGTGACTCCGAGGGATGTGTTCAAAGAGGCATTGACTGCCGGAGCCACAAGCATTGCCGTTTTCCATAACCATCCATCCGGAGACAGTTTTAGAAGTTCTGAGGACATTGAGGTGACGAAGCGATTACATGAGGCCGGAAAGATTATGGGCATCGACCTTGTTGACCATATCATCGTGGGTGATGACGAGTTTTATAGCTTGAAAGAACATGGTGACTTCTAAGAGAGTTGCCAGGAATCACCTAGTTACTTAGGTAGGTAAAATGTTAGAATTAATATATAGGTTAATATTAATCCTAATATTAATAGCAAAATTAATGTAAAAGAAGGGGCATTGAACATGAAAAAAATCTATACATCGTATTATGCAAATGTTAAAAAACTTCCGGCTGAAATGGTGCCAATCGGCATCAGCCAGGGCAATAACAGATGGTTCAAAGGGGAATACATGAAAGAATTAGCTCCAACCTGGGCAATGCTCAAAATGAGCCAGGAGGAATACGATAGAGAGTTTTTCAGAATCCTTTCCAAGCTAGATGCGAAAGAGATTTATGACAAACTGCCAAACAATGCGGTTCTATTATGCTATGAAAAATTTAATGACCAATGCCATAGACGAGCAGTAGCCGAGTGGTTAGAGAACGAATTGGGCATCGAGGTAACAGAATGGGGGTTGAAACGTGAAGAATGTTTCCCATATGCAGAATGTTGTGAGGCGAACAAAGGCAAAAAGCGTAAGATCGTTGAGGATGTTCCGGTAAATAATATTCCGGCATCTGTCCAATCGAGAAGGGGAGAAAGAGAGCCGGATTTGTTCGAGCTACTCATGAGAGGTGAGTTAGATTGAAAAAGAAAACGGAAATTGCGTGTGAATATTGGGAGAGATTGAATATTAAAGCGGCACTCAGACTAGCATCTGAGTTCCGTATCGGATTAACAGAAGAAGAAAGAAAGCAAATAAAACTAGGTTATGAGTGTTATGTTCATGGCGATTTTTATAAGCAGCTAGGAAAAAATCCGAGGAAAGAAATCGAGAAAGCAATGGATATTTTCTTTGAAAAAATTTATAAACCATACAAGGAGAGAACAGCATGAAATTAATCATCAGTCAAAAAGTACATTTGCAGAGAAAGGGTTCAGTCGTATCCCTTTGTGGTCAAGTTCCCTGGACAAAGCCAGTTGAGTTTCGAGAAGGGGAAGGGTTTGAAATCACTTGCAAAAGATGCCAAAAGCAATTGGAGAAAGCGAAATGACTTACAGAGTGATATTTGATTATGGAAATATTGAGGTTAGCGTTTGGGTTCAAACGGCAGAAACAGATGTACAACAAATCGCACAAGTAGCGATAGACGAATTAATTAGTAGAGATTTTGGATTAGGTCCGGAAATTCCAACGGTTGTCGATGTGGCACCGTGTCCGGAATGGGATGAAGATGAAACAGTTGGCGAGCCGTGCTCCAATTGTACGTTAGTTTAACTTGAAAAATCAACTTAGAAAAGGGAGAAATGACAACATGAAAAACGTAAAATTGCAAAATACAACAGGAGTAACAAAAGAATTGAAAGTAGGATTTAGTTGGACAGTATTTTTCTTTGGAGCTTGGGTGAGTATGTTTAGAGGTGAATGGTCTGAGTTTGCAAAATGGGTATTCTTGAATCCTATTACACTAGGTATTTGGGGAATCTGCCAATGTTGGAATGCGAACAAAAAAACCATTATCTCATACCTGGAAAAAGGCTATACTCCGGTAACAGATATGGATAAACAAACATTAATGAACAAAGGAATATTATCATAAAAGAGAGGGCATTTGCCTTCTTTTTTTATACAGTCGAAGGAGTTGGAAATATGTTTGTTGGCTCGATCCCATCAGATATGCAAAAAATCGTGAAAGAGATTGTAAGAGATTGGGAGTGTGAGGATATTTATGTAGGGACAAGTGGGAATTTCACTATTGAGCGTTGTTTGCATGATAGCGGATTTGGTCTGCATGGAAATGATGTAACGCTTTATTCGTCTGTCATTGGGTCCTATTTAGCCGGGAATATTATTCCCTTCACCTTTAATGAGGAGTACAACGAGAAGTATGGATGGTTAAAAGACTATCTCACAGACCCGGCTGATAGAGTGGCTACCATTCTATTAGGTACAAGGTTAATGGAGACAGTAGGCAAGGAACACAAGCCGTATTACAAGAGAATGGCTGATGCCTACCGTGACCAATGGCCAATATTGCACGAAAAGACAAAGGAGAAAATTGAGAAGCTACAAGTACGTTTGAAATCCTATTTTCCTGGTGATGTTTTTACCTGGCTAGATGATATTCCAGAAAACCAGGGAGTGATTTGTTACCCTCCTTTTTTTGGAGAAACAGCAGATTACGAGAAATACTTTGCGAAATTAGAAGATTTATTTTTGTGGGAAACACCGAAATATGACTTCATTTTTGGAGATCGTTTAGTGGAGTTCTTCCGAAAGATGATGAGTAAGAAACATTGGGTATTCGGGACAAAAGAAAAGTTTGAGGAATTTGAGCCGTATTTGAAAGGCATGACCAAAACGACAAACAGGGGAGTGCCCATCTATGTGTATTCAAACTCGAATACCAGGCGTATCGTTATGCCCAAACAACAGACAGAACCTATATTTAACCCACACTTAAAACCGGATGAAACACTAGGAGATAAGCTCACCATAGCGACCCTAAATGCGGGGCAATTCTTCTCTATTCGTTCTCAGTATATGAATCATAATATTAAGCCTGGGATGCCAACCCTAGCCTTTGCTGTTTTAGTAGACGGTGTAATCATAGGAGCCTTTGCTCTTATGCAGCAAAACTCGTTGGCTAATTTTGATAAGTATCTACCAACGCCTAGCGTTTATCTGTTATCTGATTTTCCGGTAGCCAATAGTCAGTATAAGAAACTAGCAAAATTAATTCTGTATGCAGCATTGAGCAAAGAAGTGAAATTGATTTGTGAGCGAATGTCGAGAAAGAGAATCCATTCCCTTGTGACAACAGCCTTCACCAATCGCCCAGTATCCATGAAATATAGAGGATTATTTGATTTAATGTCGAGGAAGGAAAATAAGAAAACGGATGAAAAATATGAGTTGAATTATGGAGCTTTATTAGGGAAATGGACATTGCAAGAAGGATATGAGATTTGGAAGAAAAAACATGGAGGTGTGAAGGAAAATGAAAAAAGAGAAGGATGAAAAAATAACGACTCGCATTATTACCATTGATCCGAGAGAGCTCAAATTGTTAGAGCTGAATGCCAGGTATATGAGGCATGAAACCTTTCAACAATTAGTAACCAATATCAAGAGGGATGGGAGACTCACACAAATCCCATTTGCAGCTAAAGATGATGACGGAAATTGGGAAGTGCTAAGTGGGAACCATCGAGTGAAAGCATCCATCGAAGCCGGACTTGACGAAATTGAGTGCATGGTGACAGATGATGACTTAACAGAAGATCGAAAAAAGGGGATTCAATTATCTCATAATGCGATTTCCGGTGAAGATGACCCAGCCGTTTTGAAGCAGATTTATGAATCTATTGAGGACATAGATTTTAAGATGTATGCCGGACTCGATGATAAAACATTGGAACTATTAGATCAGGTGCAACCGGAAAGCATAGCGGAAGTGAATCTTGAATTTCAAACTATGAATATTGTTTTTCTGCCGAATGAACTCCAAAGGACAAAAGAGATATGGGATGAAATTCAAACTTATATAAAAGCCGATGAAGTATGGTTGACGAGGTATGCACAGTACGATGACTTTTTAGATAGCCTAGAAGCGGTCAGCACGGCTTATGACGTAAAGAATGTAGCAACTACCTTCTTAATCATGCTGAGTGTCGTACAACGTCATTTAGATGATTTAAGCGATGGTTGGTATGATAAAGAGAAAGAGGAAGCGACAACGAATAATTGGGTGCCTCTGAGTACCATTTTTAATCAGAATAAAATTCCGGCTAAAAGTGCTGAAATCATAAAAAAAGCAGTAGATAAAATGGTTTCTCAAGGTGACATAACTAAAAATAACAAGTGGCAATCTATGGAATACCTAGCAGCCGATTATTTGGCAGGTGAATAGCGATGGTTGCCTCATACGAAAGACAAGACGAAGAGACGAAAAAGGCATTTGAAGCCTTTGTTGAGTACCGGAATATGGGCATGGATAGAAGTTTAAGAGAAGTAGCAAAAAAGTTGGACAAATCTCTAGCCTTAATTGGTCGTTGGTCAAGTGCTAATAATTGGGTTGAACGAGCAGCAGAATACGATAAGGATATGGACAGGAAGGCTCTTATCGAGGATGAAAAAAAGCGTAGAGAAATGGTGAAACGCCATGCGAATGCTTCCATGATGTTCCAACAGAAAGTAATCGAGCGAATACGAACCATAAAGCCGGAAGAATTATCTCCATCCGAACTTATCCGATGGTTTGAAACATCTGTCAAAATTGAGCGTCTGAGTCGTGGTGAAAGCACCGATATATCTGAAATAGCTCATAGTGGAGAGGTGAGCGAAAAGCATGAATACAACATCTTCCAACGAGTTGACCAATACTCAGACCTCTACAAGAAAATGGCTGAACGAGGAAGAATACAGAGCGTTGATGACGGTGACGATAGTTGAAAATAAATACATTCCCCATGACCCGACTATAAAACAGGGTGAATTTTTGCTACTGCCGGACAAAGAGGCATTATATGGTGGAGCTGCCGGAGGGGGAAAATCGGATGCGTTGTTAATGGCTGCCTTGCAATATGTAGGAGTGCCGAATTATGCAGCAATCATTTTCAGACGGACATACAAAGACCTGGCATTACCAGGAGCCTTGATGGACCGTGCTCATGATTGGCTAGACCCGACAGATGCAAAATGGAGCGAGAACAATAAGACCTGGCATTTTCCTAGTGGAGCCACTTTGACATTTGCGTACCTGGCAACGGAAAACGACAAATATAATTACCAGGGTTCTGAGTACCAATTTATCGGGTTCGATGAACTGACTCAATTTGAGCAATCTCAATACACTTATCTTTTCTCACGTTTGCGTAGGTTGAAAGGTTCCAGGGTGCCATTAAGAGCAAGAGTAGCAAGCAATCCAGGCGGTCGGGGACATGAGTGGGTTCGGCAACGATTCCTTATTGAAGGACCGGAAAAAGGCAGAGTGTTCATTCCGGCACGGCTAGAGGATAACCCTCACTTGGATACTTATGAATATGAGCAGTCATTGATGGAGCTTGACCCGGTGACGAGAGCTCAGTTGCGTTCCGGAGATTGGGATGTATTACCGGAAGGAAACAAATTCAAGAGGTCCTGGTTTAATGTGGTGGAGGATTATCCGAAAGACTTGAAAATCGTGAGAGCCTGGGATTTAGCCGGAACTGAGCCAAAAGAAGGCAAGGACCCGGATTATACTTCCGGAACCATGCTAGGCATGAAAGATGGGCAGTTTTGGATTATTGATGTGAGGCGCGATCGTTTATCTCCAAAAGGCGTAGAGCAGTTTGTTTATAATACGGCAATGGAGGATGGTCGCAATATCCCAATATACATGGAGCAAGAGCCTGGTTCGAGTGGATTGCAGACCATAGATTATTATTCGAGGCATGTTTTGTTAGGCTTTGCCTTTTATGGTGTACCATCCACCGGGAGCAAGGAGCTGAGAGCCAATCCATTATCAGCAGCAGCCGAAGCCGGAAATGTGTATATTGTACGAGGACCCTGGTTGACTGCCTTCTTAGACGAGCTGACAACATTTCCACAAGGGAACCATGATGATATGGTAGATTCAACGAGTTTAGCCTTCTCCAAATTAGTTGAAGGTGTAGGCAGAAAGTTTGCGGTTCCACCGAGAGTTGCCGGAGTCAAAAGAGGCGAGAGTTAATTTTAACATTAATTTTAATACGAAAAATAATGCTAATATTAAAGGAGGTGATAATGTGGGGCAAATATGGTACTGCCTCAGAAAAAATGGCAGAGAATTTAAGACCACCAATAAATGGAGAGTCATGTGGTATAGGTTGCTAGGATGGAAAGTGATCAACAAATATAACGATGGTTTTTAGGAGGTAGATAGTGAGTGGGAATCAAAGAGGAAACAAGACGAGAATCGTATGACGAAGTTTTGGAAACTTTAGGACAACGACAATTGGATGTTTACTCAGAATTATTGAATTACGGTCAAGATGGAGCAACGGCTAATGAGCTATCTCATTTCATGTGGAAGAAAGGATATTTTGTTACTCCGGAAAGAAATCGAGTTCACCCACGATTACACGAATTAGAAAAAAGTGGTCATGTTTTTGTAAAAGAAAAAAGAATGTGTTCGATTACCAAACGGAATTGTGCCGTTTATATCGTGAAAATATAGTGCTTCTATGAACGATTTAAAGAGAATTACTTTTGTTTTCCCTTATCATTACCCATCTCATTTTGTTCTAGGAGGTGAATGAATTGGCGTTATGGGATAAATTCTTCAAAAAATCAAACCAGGACATTAGAAACGTAGTTCATCAGTCGGTTATGAGTGCCATTCGAGCATTGCCTAATGAAAAGCAGACCGTAAATAAGTGGGAGCAACAATGGTTTTGGTACGATGGATTGATAAAGCGGAAAGAATACCGGACCAAAGAGGTTATGGAAAATCTGAAAATCATCCGTGACTTGAATCCGGATGCGAGTATGGCAATATGGAATTTCCTCCGTTTGGCGAATAGTGGCCATGAATTAGAGGCGGTTACTCCAAACGGAAAAGCGGAAAAAGGTGCTACCGAGTTACTCAATGAATTGGCTCCAAGAGTTGGGCGCTTATATGGCGGTGGTTTAGATCAGCTTATAAACGTGCTCCTGTTGACGGCATTCACACAAGGGGCGATTGCCTTAGAAGTGGAGCTCAATGCGGATATTTCCGATGTGGTGGACTTTCATGCCGTGGACCCTTCAACCCTGGACTTTGTTCGCAACAAGGAAACCGGAGAGATTGAATTGGTTCAAGTGCAATGGGATGGACAGTATAAGGTGATGAATACGGAAACCGTGTTCTATTATCCGATTGACCCGGATATTTCGGACCCTCATGGGCGTTCTCCTATTCTGCCAATCTTACAAATTATCTTCTTTCAAATCCAGGTGTTAAAGGATTTACAGAAGGTTATTCATCACCAGGGATATGACCGTTTTGATATTAGCATTATCGAAGAAGCGATTATGGAAAATCTGCCGGACCATATTAAGAACAGCAGTCCGGAAGAAGTACAGAAATATGTGACGAGCTATATTGCCGATGTTCAGAAACAGATGGAGGACTTGCAACCCGATGATGATTTTTACCATACGAGCTCCATTGAAATAAAGAGCGTAACAGGTGACCGGAGTGGCAGCATGAATGCCCAGGCAGTTATTGACATTATTAATCAACAAGTCGTGGCAGCATTAAAGCAGTTGCCTATTCTCCTGGGGAGAAATGAAGGAAGTACCGAAACACATGGTACGGTTCAATGGCAAATCTATGTAGCCGGGATTCAATCCATTCAACGAGCTTTGAAACGTGTATTGGAGAAGGCTTATAATGTGGCATTGCAAGTGTATGGCAAACAGTTAAGAGCCAAGATTGAGTTTGATGAAATCCGTACCTCAGACCGTCAAGCCGAGGCGAATGCAGAGAAAACCGAAACGGAAACGAAAATTCTGCAAATCAACCAGGGATGGATTGATAATGACGAGGCTGCATTGTCAATGGTAGGTCATGAGGCGGTTGACGAGCCTAAACAAGCTCAACCATCTTCTCCATTTGGCGGTGGTGGCTCCAATAATGAAAATGAAGAAGATAACAAGGATGACGAGGAAACCGATCAAGAGAAAAGGATACGGCACCTCATAAAAAAGTATCGAGCCGATGAACCCAACCCGGAGGACCCGGATGAATTTATAGTGAGTACCGGAGATTCCTGGGCAGATGACCTGGCAAAACTAGCCAATCGTTCAAAGAGAGCATTTAAAGGATTGCTGAGAGAGCAGAGAAATGCGTATATCGAGCGTTTAGAGAATGCTCCGGATATTCCCACTCGACTCCTTTACTCAGCCATGAACCGAGCGACTGAGGACCCGGATGCCGAATTTGAACGATGGGTGAGGACCTATATCTTGACCGATTCCGAGGAACAAATGAGCTTATGGGATTTAATGAGTCAAGAATGGGTATTACAAGCTGCCATTTTAACAGGGGAGGCTAGTATTGCGGATTTTGAAACGGAGATCGAGTTCAATAAGATTGACGAGAATTTATTGCGGTGGCTGTCAGACCGTTCCAGGAGAGAGGCTCAACTCATTCAAGGAGCCACGGATAGGGATGTAATCATGACGCTTTGGGATGTTGTGGCAGATGGACCTTATACTATTCCGAAAGCGGCAAAGGCTCTTAGGGAGAGCTATGCGTTCTCAGAAAGCCGAGCCTTGACCATTGCCCGAACCGAAATCATTTCTGCCGGAAGAAGTGGGCAATATTTTGCTGATATTCAATCCGGTATGGTGGTGGCGAAAACCTGGATGGCTGCCCAACAGGACCGAACCAGGGATGGGCATAGAGAGGCAGACGGTCAGACCGTAGCAATAGATGAACCGTTTATCGTAGCGAATGGGTCCGGACAGACGGAACCATTATTGTTTCCAGGTGATACGAGCCTGGGTGCATCGGCCTCAAATGTAATTATGTGCCGTTGTTGGTACAAAAGAATCCTGGAAGGCGAGGAATGGTGATGATAAGACCCATTGGAGAGAGGGAAACTCAGTTGAGAGCTATCTATGAGCATAAATTGGAAACGCAATATATCCGGCTATTGAATGCCATGATTAAGACATTAAAGCGAGATTTCGACTTTGACGATAATAAAATCGACAAATTCACCGATGGAGTAAGGGAACGATTAGAGAAAACAGATAGGTTTTAGTATTAGTTTTAATGTTAATATTAGTATTAAAGGGGGTGAAAACGTGAGTCACGTTGCGATTCATATGCCAATTCGGGTAACTGCCGAACCTATTGCCGAAGAACAATGGGAACAAGTGATGGGCAAGATAAATCGACAGACATTGGAACCTTTACGGCAAGAGGATGTTTTCACCTTCTCCGGCATTTGTTCTAATGACCGACTCGATGCCTATTATACAAAGATGGACCCGGAAACCACTTTGAAAAATTATGTGAGAGATTTACAAAGAGGCGTTCCGTTGCAAGAAGGGCATGACATTTACAAATCTCCATATGGGCGTTCTTATGATGGAGAAATGCAGAATGACGAGTTTAATTCCGTGCGAGGGCATTGGTATCTTCTCCGAAACACGATGGTGAATGGGGTGAATACCGATGACGAGATCAGATTGATTCGTGCCGGAATTAAGAAAAGTATGTCCGTTGGTTTTGGTGAAAGTGAAGGAGAACGATTATCTTATCGTTGTTCAAGTTGTGAGAGGGATATTTTTGATTGGGAGTGTCCACATATCCCAGGACTAGCGGATGAACAGGACCGGATGACCTTCTCCTGGATTGTAAATGGAACCCTCAGAGAAGTTTCAACTGTTTATACCGGGGCAACTCCGGGCGCTTATATTGATAAAGCCAGGGCATATGTTCAACAAGGGCAAATGTCCAGGGAAAATATTTTATTGTTGGAGCGAAAATATCAAGTCAGACTGTTAGACGAAGATAAACGCTCTATTTTTATGCCATCAAAAGGAGGGAAAAACATGGATTTACTCACGCAAATTAGAGAGGCTTTGAAAGAAAATAAATTAGAAAAATCGAAAATCTATGAAGTGCTGCAATCGGAAGGAGATCCATTCCGTCAGCCGGAGGATATTGCTATCCGGAATGAGCTTGGAGAACAGGCGAATGTAGAGGGTATTAAGAAATTAAAATCTGAAGCTGAAATGGGCCGTACTTATATCACGGACCTTATTGACGAGGCGGTGAAAAGCCGTGTGAAGGTTCAAGGTGAGCATTTCAATGCGGAGCAGTATAAGCAAATGCTTATCCGTACAAATGACCTGGAATTTATTAAAGGCGAAATTGAGTCCTATGACAAACAGGCATTAGAGCGTTTCACGCCTGGCAGACAAACCCAGGATGATGATTTAGGTGCCGATGATATGCAGAAAGAACGTGCTCCAAAAGTTGACCCACAAAATGAAAATATTTTTGACTAATAAAGGAGTTGATAGAAATGGCTACAAGAGTTGGCGGTGTAGTACCAGATAGTTATGGATTGTCGTTGACGGTAACAGTTCCAACGGCAAGTGAGGCAAACCCGGTAGAGGCAGATGCAATTCTAACATTTGCGACAAGTGGACCTTATCATGCAGTTCAAGCGGCTGCCGGAAGTGCCATTGTATTGAAAGCAAAACATCCTGTCCGTGATGCCCTGACTCCATTAGGGGTGCATGTATATGGCTATTCCAGGGTAGATAAATTCACTTATAGCGGTACGGTTCCGGCTATTGGAGCCTCGATTGAAAGTGCCGGGGATGGAACAGTAAGAACAGCATTATCAGCAAATGGTTCATTCGTGCTTTATGTTGACGAGGCACGTTCTTATGTTGAAGTAGCAATGCCATAAATTGATTAAAGGAAGGTGATAGAACATGGGTGCTATTAAAGTATTCGACAGACAGAACAAACAAATTGAGCTAGATATTGGCTCCAAAATGCGTGGATTTATGTCTGAGAAATTCGGTAAAGAGGCTAGTGAGAAAAATTCTTCAACAGCATTTAAGCGTTATTTGATTGATAATAACGTGAGCATGAAGGAAATCGTCAAAGCATTAGGGTATGACCGTGTTGGAGAAATGACGGTGCGTGTTTTACTCGATAACGATGGCACGGCTCCACTCTTTAATGCCATTGTTGAGGATGGCTTACGAATTGGATTTGAAAGGCAGTCGAATTGGCAGCGTTTAGTGGCTCGTTCCATTACATCCGACCAATTCACTCAATCCTGGTATTACCTAGAGGACCCGGATACAGATGACTACGATCTTCGTGATATTGGACAAGGTGCTCCAATTCCGGTAGGTACGATTTATCTAGGCGATAACAGTATTAAAATGCATAAGAGAGGCCGTGGCATCGAGTGGGTTGATGAATCTAAGAGGGCGAACATCGACCTGGTTTCTCTATGGTTCCAACGCCTGGGCAGACAATTAGGGCGCTCTTATGAAGATGTGGCGGTTGACCGTCTATTGAATGGCTATTTCCCGGATGGAACCGATGCGGCTCCAACATTAGGTGTGGCAACTCCTGGAACATTAGCCTTGACGGATATGTATTATGCGAGTGCTTATATGTTGGACACTTATGGATTTAGTCCGAATGTGGCTATCATGAACCTGGCAACGGCTACGGCATGGGCAGAAACAAGGGATAATGGTTTCCTATTATTCCAGGACAACATCCTAAATGGAACATTCCCGAACGTGATTAATGCGACTCCATTCATTAGTTCCGAGGTGCCGGATAACCGAATTATCCTGGTGGATACATCCTCAGCATTAGTCCGTTATGTTGGTAAGCCATTTGGAGTTGAGTCCGAGCGAAATGTGAAAACCCAGGTTGAAGGCAGCTATGGAACAGAGATTTCCGAGTTTGTGCCCTTCGAGCAAAATGCACGTTTAGTTATCAATCTTGACCAAGCTAGAGCATAGGCGGTGGTTTAGATGATTCGTAAAAAAGGTGTAGCCAAAGGCGGTAAGGGGAAGAAGGATAAGCGAAAAAAGAAGAATAAGAAAAAGT
>NZ_JBALNQ010000052.1:0-59613 GCF_036961885.1 Neobacillus niacini
AAGGTGTTTTGGGGAGACATAATAGAACTAAGAATTAAAGGATTAAGTATATGAATATTATTGCTTTATTTCTTAATTATAGATTCTGCTACCCATACTAATGTACAGAAATTTTTAGAACTATCCAAATGGATAAATGACCTTTCTATTGAACTTCGTGTCGCCCTTAACATCTCATAAAGTATTACTCGTCATCTAAATCATATTTGTCCAAGTTGCCCCACTCGGTATGATTTTCAGCTATATCGTCGTCACAACCATAATCAACTATTTTTGTATCTCCATCTACGTTGTACATCCAATTCTCACCAGCTTGCAAATCCCCTTCAAACAAAGAAAACCTTTGCTTTAAGAAAATCAATGAAGGTTCTTCTAAATCTATATTGCCCCTAACTATTCCTTCAAGCCTTTCCATTAACAAAATATCATTATTTGGAGAGATTGCATAAACAATTGCAAGTGAATTAACAATTCCCTTTGCTATCCTCACTGCATCATCTTCATATAGATTTCCAAATCTAATGTGTGACAGATCGTTTTTGATATCATCATCACTCATATCTTGGTAAGAAAAGCATTGTTCAAATACCTGATATTCCTTTAAATTCTGCCTTTGTCCATTTGAGTCTTCTTTTGCTACTTTAGCCACAATTGATTTGCTAATTGCATATACATCTCTTGATGATCCACTGTTGATTAAATCAAAATTATCCATAATGAATTCGGCATCTAAATTATTAGCAATAAACTCAGAAAGCTTTTCTCTCATCTTTTTTCTCCCTCTTAAAACTATTATATTCCTCAAAAAAGCGTTTGAAGATAAATCTTACTGGACTTGAAAATAGACCTATTTTAAATATCTTAGATACTCGCTCTCACTAAAAATATCAATAAATTGTAAAGGTTTTACTTTAGAATCTGGGTTTAAGTAAGATATTCTTTCCCTTACTAAGCCCTGATAGAAAACATGATCCTTTATATTAGTTAATGCAAGATGAATCATCCATATTTTTTTTAATAAATCTATCTCCACTTGATTGTCTAAATTAGATGGAATGTTTCCGAAAGAATCAACCGAATATTCGGAGAGGGGAATAGCAAACTTAATAACATAACATTTTAAGTTATTGTTTTTAACCCAATCCTCTACTAATTCATTGTAATTTAACAAATTAGCTATATTATTCATTAGTTCAGGTCTTTTATTTACCCTACCACCATAGGTTAAGGCATTTTCTGTACAAAAGAAACCATTCACTTGACGATCACAATAGAGTTTAAATGCTATATGCTCTAAGAGATTTTCTTCTTCTGTATCAGAATATCCGTTAAAACTTTTGCCAAAAAAGTATGTACTCCCTCTATGTTCAACCGTACCGTTTTGAAGATTTATCAATATTCCATGCTTATCCAAATGTCTTTTGAAAGGAGTATTTAAAGATATTGCTTCAATTGTATTAACTAATCCAATTTCTTTTAGAGATTTACATTCGTCATCATTAGTTGTAACGTGTGTAGAAGTTACAATAATATCAAGCTCGGAAATGCTCTCCTTATCTGCAGATATATAGTTTAGAAAGTCATGAACTGTGTTGTTCTCTCTCTTAATGAACTCCAATATGAATTCATCATCAATCCCGAACATTCGTTTCAAAGTTTTCATTGTTTCATTAAAAGTAGTAATATCGAATAGAATAGCCATTTTATTTTTCCACCTTCTAATAGAATACCCTTTTTATAGTTTACTAATGGTTGTATCGAGTTGTGAATAACCAACCTACATTACAGAGGAATCCTAACCTTCTTGTTTTTCTTCAAAAATAGGAGCTAATTTTAAACCTTGAAGTTCAACGCTCTCTTTGAATGGCTTTGAAAAGTCAGGATTCTTCTTTAGAAAATCACTAAACAATTCAACAAAGGTTCCGAAACTCATACCATATAGCAATGAATTTAAAGTTGCCACCACTACATCATCTAATTGTTCATTCTTTAAATAAAAAATAATTAATTGAGCATTAGAATTAGCATTGTGGTATCCATTATGCAATTGAGTTAATCTATCATTTACAAACAAATACTCTCTTATATGCCTAAAAAGACCGTGTTTTTTTAGAACTGTTATTTGTTCCAGACTTATACCCCTACTTGAACTTTTTAGAGCTAATCGACGAACAAATGATTCTCTCTCATCTACGGGAATCACTTCATTGTTCAGTAATATTATTGCTAAGTTCCAAAATTCGTCAGTACCAAGAACTCCCCTTTTAAAGAAATCCTCCTTCCAAAATTGCCTGATCAACTCTTCCTTTTCAACACACATCAATAACTTTTCAGGGTAAACAGTAATAAAATCGGTAAAAATATCATTATTAGAAGTAATAAATTCAATGAAACTTTCATTAAGCTCCCTATTCGTTGAGAATGCTATGTCCTTCCAAAATGAATAGTAAACATCCTCTTTATCTTCAATGTACATATAACTACTTTGTTTCTTTAATATTTCATGAATGTCTTTTAGCAAGTCACTGATTTCACTTTTTCTTACGACATAAGGAATTAGTTCAATAATATAAGTGCAGTCTTGTCCAGGTTGCGTATATTTTGGGTCAAAATGTTTTTCAATTTTATTGAGTAGTCCCTCTCTGCCGCCATTGACTATAAACTTACTTAGATTAGATTGAATGAATAACCAAAAGGATTCTACATGAGGGTAGCTAATAATATTATCTTTAGAATGAGCACAATCATTTCTTTTTCTTCTCCAATAAACCATATCTTCACGTAAATCATTATTTATAAGATAAATTTTACTTCTACCATCACTCTCTTTCCATTGAGTTGTATCAAAAACAGTTTGATCCCATACACTATCATCTTGTATCTTTTGTAAAAGTCCCTGCCAACTCTTTAAAGAAATTGAATCTGGTTTAGCATCCTTTGCATTTTCAAGTCTATGTTTTAGCACTTTTAACAAGAAATAGTATGACATTAAAAATGAGGCACGATAAGCACCAATTTTATAACACTTTATTCCTTCTTCAACGATGCTCAATGCTTCTTCTGGTAGACTTTGTGTTTGTAGCCATTGTTCAAATGGTAATTTCATATTTAACATCACTCCAATTCAATTCCAAAAATTCAAAAATTCGTTAAGTAAATTTGTTTCAAATTTATAACTAACTCCCTAATCATCTTCGAAAAAACTTTCCGCTCTCTATTTCTTCTTTTAATCTATTTATCGAAATTACCCGCATGCCTTCCTTCTCTTTATAGAGATAAGGGGATATCATTTCTTCATCAATTACTATAAGTGGTTTCACTATCCACTTTCCTTTTGTGGATAGACCAAAGTTTGCCAAGACCAAGTTGATATTTTCTTTAATCCAAACAGTTCTTTTTGAATGCTTTTCTACAATGGAAGGCTTCTTTTCTGTCCCAACAAATAGATTATTTAATTCATGATGTACCTCATAAGGATTTCTTGCTATCGATAAATCTTTACATTCAAGAAGATAAATGCCTTTAATTCTTGGATTAATCACCAAGACATCAATATCCCCTAAATCACCTTTTTCCCCTTCAATTCTTTTACCGCCAAACTTCTTTACTTGTCCTCTGGTAATCAAGAAATCATAGGTACTAAACAGCCCTTCTACAACATTGTTAAATTTTTCTCCTCTTATATTTTGGTATTTACTTATCAGAATCTTCATTTTTTCGCTCTTTGCTTTTAGCCTTCCACCAATACACAGATCAATCAAATGCTGTCCACAATAGAACAAATGTCTATTACTCCAATAAACAATATCGTTTTGCACGAGAAAAGGTTTTCTTAAATACGATAATTCTCTGTTGAATTTCCAAGGGAGCATATCTTCCTTCCTAAATCCTTTTGGTGCTTTTAAAAAGTTTTCTCTCTCTTTAAGACTCAATAAAGTAAGAATGTCCTCAACTTCCTTTTTACTTAACCCCGTTTTTTGAATAGCTCCTACAAATTCGGGATAAGGAATACCCTTAACTTCATCAGGCAAATCTCTTCCAAAATCTAAAACGTTTGTTATAAACTCGGTGTAATGGTAAAATCTCACCCCAAACTCCTCTTCAAATGCATTAACTATATCCGAATCCACAGTTTCGACATTTCTATCTCCACTTGTTTCCCAATTGCTTTCATAATTATCAATGGCATTACTCAATACCTGAGAGGAATACTGCCTGAAATACGTAGAACTGGCTGAGAAATAGTTATTCTCATGTGCTAAGCCCAACCTTTCTGAAGGGAGCATAGAAATTTGCAAATCTGTTAACTGATAATTAATTAAGTCGCTATTATTAGCCCATTCAATTAGAAGAGAAGATAGTGCCAGTAAATAATCCATGACTTCCGTGCTGAAATATTCTGTCCCATTTCTCGGTGGGCAAGCACTAACATATTCAATTAAAAACCGAAGACTGACTGATAGCTTGTTGAACTTACTGGTATCATCATTTATTTTTTTTACCATACTTGTTTTATCCGAAAAGCAATGCAATGTAGTTGGAATTGTTATCCTATGTTCTTCCCGCTTATATAGTAATGCTTCATAATATAACATCATCGTTTGAAGAACATTCTCAGGCTCTTTTAAAGTTTGGATGCTTGATTCTATCTTGGAAAAGAGATATCCTACCACATCATTTATAACTTGTTTTTGGTTAGTGATCTTTCCAACATTAATCTTTTTCTCGTTTTTCAACCACTCACCTATACCATCTAAAATCATGTTTTCATCTGTTGAATCAATATACCTTAACTGAGGGAAACTTCCTGGTTCAAGTAAAACCGAAACATTATTTTGGTTAAAAACCAATAACTTTTTCTTTGCCCCAATAGGTGCTATATCATCTAAAACCTTATTTACGGAAGGTAAAATACGGTTTTTATTTATCTCCTCTAATGCCTCCAGAATTTTACTAACCAAGGCACGTTCTCCTTGATTCGTATGTCCTTCCAATTCTTTTTGGAAGCTGTAGCAAATATTTATTTGAATAATATTACCTGAAATGCTATAGGAAATTGAATCGCTGTTTTGATCTTTTTCATGCATTTCCAAGTTATGCTGTGTCCAATTCTCCAACTGTTCTAAATTTACCTCTATTTCCATTAGGCTTTTATGTTGGATTATTTGGTTAAGCTCACGAGAAAATTGCCAGATCCAATACGCAACAAGATCCACAATTTGAAATGTAATCGGATGAGCCTGTTTGCTTGTAACCCATATGTTCCATGTGTCTCCCTCTACAAGTAGCATAATCATGTTTTTAATTGGGATTGCTGGCAAATAAATAGGTATGGTTTCATCGCTATGCATTGAGACTACTTCTATAATTTCATTACCATTTGAAATAGGGACACCATGAGGTCGAACCTTTCTATGCATCTTCTCTATAACATCTCTACCTTCACCTACTGGAATATGATACATTGTCGGTTGTACTTCATCAGAAAAATAGAAACTCTTATCTTTAAATCTATATAAACTGTAAATATCCAAAAAACCCCAGGTATGTATTTCGGATTCCACTCGTTTTTTTGCTCTTGCAAATTTATATAAGTGTAATGAGTCTCCACCTTCCAATAACGATACAACTTCTAAATCATTCAATGACATCATCAGATGTATTTCGTCAGCGAGTTGGGATATCCTTAACCTCATTGCTCGACCTGCTGGCTGGAGTAATAGTAAAAAAAATACGGTTTTTATACCTATATTATTCTCCAATATATGATTTTTCTGCTCCAAAGCCCTTTTCTCGAACTCGCCTTCAAGCATCTTATTCACGCCATAGACTACTTTGGCATCATAATCAGCAAAGTTATCTGTATGTAGTTGAACATACATTACTTTATCGCTATCTATTGAAAAAAGTCCTTCTTTATAGTTGAGTTCTTTTTTATCCAATGAGAAGTGATCCTGTGCCTTAATCTGTTCTATGTTCATCATACTTAGGCATCTAATGGTTGTGTCCCACAGAGTCTTTTGCAATTTAGATTTCAGTTCATTGGTAAATCCATATTCTATTGCCAGGCTTATAATCGAATGCCTGAGAGTACCCAATAAGTTGCAAGGCATGGTGACTATGATTTTATCCTCATAGCATAAAAAGGGTTTGTGATGCAAAATATGATTGTCACTTGTATAGTCATTAATATTGGCATCACCAAAATTGACTATTAACTTATTAAGCACATCGATATTGACCCCACTTTTATTTAGGGTTTCAGTAAGATCTTCCTTATCAAATGAAACCGCATCAAACAATCTTTCTTCTATGTTAAACGGAGGGATTCGAATATCAGAATCTATTACTTTACTTTCTTCTCTATAATTCAACCCCGCTTTCTTAGCCATTGCATCGCTGATAGATAAAAATAAGATAGCAACATCATATGCCTTTTTGTAAAATTCCCGAAACTCGGTTTTCCTTTCACTAAAAAATATTGCTTTTAAAAGTTGCTTAATTATTAATGCTCCCGTCTCTGTTATACCAGGGAAAACAATATATGATCCTCCGTAAAATGTAATTGACTCAGTAAACATTTGCTCAAATGGATCTTCATAAACCGCAACTTTTTTGAGGTCATACATATTACTGTTATAAATAGACTTAATACGTGATTTCGACATAACGGGCTGGTTATCTTCATAGCGACAAGAACAAAGGCAAAAAGCCATTGCCTCAAAACGCTGTAACTTATTTGCATTGACAGGCATCATCTGGCAGGCTGAATTCATAATTAGTAAGTTTAGCAAGTCAAATTTCTCAACAGTTTCCTTTAACCTTTCGAACATCTTTTATCCCCCACTCCTATATGAAAAATAATAAAAAATGATACTCATGAATATTGTCAAATTTTTAGATATATTGTCTATTTACAGTATAATGGAAAAAGCCGTTTTAAGTGTGTTACTACTTTATTTTTTTGGTGACGTAATAAAAAAAGAACCAGGATGGACGTACCAGCGGTACGCTTCCTGATTCTTGATTAGACCTATATTTGCCTCCCATTCCCCCTTGAGGTACCAACTTTGTTACTGAGGGAAGGATATTGTTTTTGGGAAACAAAATAGAAACATGAAATTTTGTCATCAACTGGGGCTTAGCAAAGTCCCTAAGCCAGTTTCAGTCATACCAGATTAACTCTTTCGTTAATGTAAAGAGAAATTCCTTCCTTCACATTTTTTTCTGTTATGTCATCTTGATATGTAAAATAGATGATTCCAAGGTTATAAAATTTGCACAACATTGCCTTTTCTTTATCTCTGGCTTGTGTCTTATTAAATGCTTCCTTCCCGCCAAAGATTTCAATAGGGCTAAAATGTTGTTCTCCCTGGTATTCAATCACCAAAGCCAATTCTTCAATAAAAATATCAGCCCGTAAATGATCAAGGGGAAATTGGTGAATTACCGTATATTTAGGATAAAGCTTCTTCACTATTTCAAGCAGTTTAATTTCGGTTGTCCATTTTTTACCGATTGTGAAATAACCCATCCTCATTCGAACGATATCTTCACAATAACGCATAAAATCAAATCTTGACTGTTCATCCAACCTCTTGTCATCATATTGAGTTGTGATAAGGTAGGGAACGATGTCTGATGGAATAAGTGATGGTTCATGAACTCTTCCAAAAGGATTTATACCGTAACTGTATGCTACTCCATTTATGTAATGTCCGTATATGGAGTGGAATTTCGTGCCGTTGAGTGTCTTTCCAAACCCAAAGGCAGGAGCCACCCTATTGCAAACATGGCAGAGATTATCCTTGTATTGAATGGATTTAAAATTAGACTCGCCAAATTGTTTTCTTAATACCTTTGGAATATCGCTAAACTGATTAAACTCGTCAGTCAAAAGGTAAACTTCCAGACCGCTTTTTTGGCAGGAACAATAGAAAACAGGATTATCCTGACTTTCCTGAAAACCAAAAAAAGAGCCAAATCTCGAAGGGTAATGAACGATAGGATAAGGGAGATTTGGTTCATAAGAAATGACTTCATTAGAGGTTAGTGGAGGAATTGCTTCGTTAGGAACAATGTGCGTTTTCATTTTTTCCTCCTATGGACAGAAAAGTATATTTACCGCTATTGAGCTCAACACTATTACAAGTTTTTTCCAATTTATTTTATACAGGTATTGATAAAACATCACGCCAGCTCCTTTATACAGAGGGCAATTACATTCTTTCTTGGAGAACATGATAAGCTCCCATTTACTCAATCAAATTAATGAATTCAAGAATTTGTAACGTTCATCTTCATTGTACCCCTCTGGTGTTCTTTCATGTTTTCCCAGAACTCTTTCATGGCACTACTGTATTTTTCAAAGCATATTTTTTCAACATTTAATACTCGTTCTAAGTTAGTAGTACGATACATGTCCATTAAACGAGTGTTACTTACTTTCTCAAAATAATCAGGGCATAGAGCAAATAAATTAGAAGCAGAATGACCGCTCCCATGCTTATATGTATTAGATAATAAATTACATTCACGAATTGTCTTCCATAAATCGGTTTCTACAATAAGCTCTTCATTTCCAAACAAATCTTTAAATGTTAATTTCAATTCGGTTAGTACATTAGTAATCTTTCCGAAATCACCATAAAACGTATCATACGCATTCTTGTTTTTATCATTTATATGGATAAAAATTACCTCATTAATAAATTCGTTTTCATGATGTGTTATTTCCTCATATAACCATTTTCTTATTTGCTGTTCAAATACTTGATACAGGTTGCTTAAAGACATTAATTCAAATTGATAGTGCATAAGGAACTGTTGGTCGATTCGTTCATAAACATAATCACGTACTGACTCCATAAAATCTCCATAGTCCGAGTATTCAGAGTGGAATCTTCCTTCTAATACATTTTCTGCTTCCTCTTTATATTCTTCCGCAACAGCATCTATGTTGGTTTTTAATGGTTCATAAATTGCTTTATAGGTACGGGCGTGAGTATCAGCTAAGACATCATATATTCGTATATATTGGTCTTTTAAGTATGGACTTAAGTATAGATGGAAATGTAATTCTCTTTTTTCTGTATTTAGTTCCTTTGAATTATCTCTATGTTTCCCCATATCTCCGTATCCTCTTCTTTAATGAAATTCGGCTTTGCTTAATTGAGCTTGCCAATTAGTCACAATGATTTTTTTCAACCTTTTAAAATTACTTTGAACCACCTTTTTCATTGATATAAGGCATTACTTCTTTTATCTTTTCATTTGCAAGTTCTTTTGCTTTTTCGATTTCTTTAAACCGACCATAATACTTCCCTTTTACTACTACAATCCAATCTTGGTTTGTTTCATCCCAAGATACTCCCCTTATTCCGCTCCTACTACCTTTTCTTGCTCCTTTACGGTTCTGCTGGTTTTCACTTTTTGTGGCATTCACTAAATTTTGTTTTCTGTTATCTAAAGTATCGTGATTTACATGGTCAGTTACCATCCCTTTTGATGTATTCATAATAAACCGATGCAAGTAAATTCTGCCTTCTGTTGTATTGGCAACTGCATAAGGTTCGCCTTTTGGGGTTTTAAAATAAAACCATGTATAGCCGTTGCTGAGGACCCGTTCCAAATCTTCTTTATCAATTAAGGTTTTGGCTTTTTCTTTCCCCTGTTTATCTCTTAAAATGATTGCAACCGTATCGTTGCCGATTTCTTCATAATCATTCATCATCGTTTGGCTATACACTTTTAAATTGGACTTGCAGTTGTTTAAAGTATCGCCGTCCACATGCCTAATAGGAGATTTGGAATCCGTTCCCATGAGAAAGGAGTGCAAAGTTACTTTCTTTCTGTGCTTTTTTCCATTCGTATAATAATAGCTACATTTTGAACCATATAGTTGTTAAAGTCCGAATACCACTCAGCAAACCAAGTTCCCTTCTCCAATACCTTTTCTAAATCTTCTTTATCAATTTGGGTAAAGAGATCCGTACCATCACGTTTATTCAGCTTCAAAAAAGCTACATCATTATGTATTTCATATTCATTGCCTTTTGTAATTTGTATTTCTTCATAACCAACTGATAAATTACATCTTCGATGATCTAACTGGTTTCCATTGATAAAACGTACGGGAGAGCTATTTTTAATGTCTAAAAGAAACCTACTAAGCGTGATATTTTTCTTTATGCTATTTTCTCGATAGGTTCCCTTTATTTGCCACCTTCTACCTCCCACATTGGTTGCTCCCCACGAATTTGGAAAACTCATGGCTTTCAGCAAATCAATTGCATCAATAATGACCCCAATGATTTGGTCATCTTGTCTATCGACAAAAATAATAACAATATCATCTTTCACTTCAAATCTATTTTTAATGGTAAACACCTCTCAAGCCCATTTTTGGTATCCTGTTTTAGCTTTATTATTCATATATTGAACAGGATGTTATTAGTTGTTCCGCCCACTCTACCACTTGAGGGTTGCTACTAATAAATACTTCCTGATCTCCTCTGCCATTAGTTTGCATTTCAATCCAACCGTTGGGCATAACATTCCATGTTTTTATTGCGTGAGTAAAGCTGTTCTGCTCCCCCTGAAAACATGGAGGAAGCATCCACATTGACCGATTTTTTTCACCATCTTTAGTCAGGACAAGCTGTTTATTATATTCAAAAGATCCCCATCCTTGTTTATTAGAATCCTTAGAAAAAAGGGGTGTTGCCATATACACACTATTGCGTTGCGTACCATATTCCCTTCTACCTTTAATATGAGGATGATATTTGGTCCACGAAGGGACTGGATTTCTTGCCTTTATATCTAAAACCCTATCAACCTCTAAATAACCAAATATAGCATGAATATCGGGAGCATCTGCACGATACTTCCATGTTCCATTTAGCTTTCTTGCCTCTTTAAACCAGCCAAAAAAAAGGAATATATCATCCTTACCCACCCCTCTATTATGTAACGTCCCCTGTGAAATTCCTGCCTGACCAAATAGCCCCCTCCATTTCTTATCTCTTTCCTTTAAGGTTGTTCTTTTTAAGTCAGGATCTAAATGGGCTTCTGAATACAAATTTATCCCCAAGTCTTTCATCACCTTTAGGTAGTTCTCTGTTGGTGAGTATCTAAATTTTTTATAATAATCACCCGAATCAGCCCTGGGGATTGGCAGTGAAACAAACTTATCATCAATGATTGGACTTGGCTTTCCTCCTGTCGTTCCGTCAAATCCTTTTCTACTTAGAATAACTTTTCGTGCCATTGAATTTTCGCCTCTCTTTTCTGATTCGTAAATGATGCTTATATCTTTTGATAAACGTTCTTTCTTCCTTTTTCCTATATTAGTTTGGGTATGAAGATTTTTACTATATTATCTTTTTACAGTATAACAGCAACATGGAAAAAAATGTTTGTAGTGTATCACTACTTTTTCTTTTCTGGTAAATAGAAAAAGAACCGAGACAGCGTACCAACCGTACGTTTCCCGATTCTTCTGGTAATCCATATATATCCCTTGCCCTTTCCATTTTCAGATATTACTGTGTTTAATCAGGTTCAAACATTGTTTTGTCGGTAGAGAATGTGTATTGGTTAGAGAAAAGGTCATAAAATCCAGTATCCTTAATGTATTAGTTTTAAGAAATTTTTTCTATGCCGTAGAGTGCGTTAAAAATTTTATTGAATTGGTTTTCAAATTTCTGTATTTCCTTAAAAAATACTTTATCTAAACCAGAAGCCTTTCTTTCTGCTTCAACTTTACTTTTCCTGGATTCACGCAATAGCTGTTCTCTTTTACGTAAATCGTCAGCATTATTAATACCTTCTTTTGGTCGCTTAAGCTGTTCAACATGATAATCCATTAGTTCTGAATGTGTTAAAATATAATATTTTTCATTGTATTGACCGTTTTCATCCATAATGGAATTAACGAGAACCCAGTAATCAGGCGTTTCGATGCCTAAATCATAGTAGGTTTGGAAAAACCTTGTTGGTACAGCATTTTCCTTTGTTGTTTTTACTTGAATTTTGACACTCTTTCCATTTCCTGCCGCAACAATATCAAAGCTTTTCTTGTTTCCATGGGTAAGATAAGCATCTATTCCATATCTTGAAAGCTTTGCTATAGTACCGTATTCTCCAACACGATTAAGAAAATACTTTTTTTCTTTCTCCAACAATCCTTCTTTACTAAAAATGTCAATTAGTTTATTTTTGAAGATCATTGCGAACCCTCCATTAACAAAATAATTCTCCTGTTTGTTCCCATATAACGGCACACTTAACTCTCTGGATAATTAGAGTTGCTGTTAAACGTCCTTTCCTTCTAATATCTCTTCAATAACGGACCAATTTTCGGCATAATCAGTAAATTGATAGTTAATATCATCACGATCATCTATCCACTTACCCTCAATTTGATTCATATAAAAATGAATATTATCTGAAGTAATATGCTTTGCCTCGACCCACTTTTTAAATTGTGTCGGGCTAAGCAAAATGGTATGAATTTCATCTTTAAAGGTAATGACAAATACATATAGGTCGAATGCATCTGTTGCTTCCTCATGTACTGTAAACCAACCACTTGGATAATCCTCTTTGATACGATGCGACTTTGACTTTTTGACAAGCACCCTTAATGTCTTCTTACCATTTGAGATTGTCAATTTTGTACCCAGTTTTTGACTGCCTTTAGTTAATTCTAATTCTGGATACCGCTTTGATATTTGCTCCATTACATAATCACGAGCAACAGTTAAGGTAATTTCTTCATCACTATCTACCTTAAGAGCAGAATTCATTGTTTTGACCTCCTTCATTTTTGAAATTTCCTTTTTTATTTCCTCCATTTCAACTTTCATCTTTTGAATTTCACCAGACAGTTCTCCAACAAGTGTTATTAATCCCAGCATTTTTTCATCCAATAAGACCAGCCTCCCACATCATGATATTTTAATTATATCCATAGTAAGTTATTTTATCTAATTTATCAAGAAAAAATATCAACAATGATAAAAATTTTTATCATTGTTTTATCATTATCTTTTTAAATCAAAAAGGAACCATAAACGTGAGTAACACGCTCAAGGTTCCTTTTTCAGATCCCTCCATTAATCCTTATAAATAAACATTTTATCAATAGACGTTAATACCACTGTTCAATTGAATAAACTTTTTTACTTCTTCTTCAAATTTAGGCTTAATGCCTGCTCTTCTAAGAACACTCCACGTCTTAATAACTTCCCCCGCTTCATGCATTTCTTGTAAAACACTCTTTACCCTTCGTAAGCGGAAACCGTTTTCCGACTCCCTCACCTTTTGTAGATATGATTTCGTTTCAGGCATCTTGTCCAAGTGTTGTTCTAATAAGGCTCTTTCACCAATGAAGTCACCTAAACTTTTTACCGTAATCCTGATCCAATCTTCCTTACGGCTTAATAGTTCATCTGTTCCCATTTGAACCCTTCTTAATATCTCCTTATCTCTTTTTTTCCAATTTACACGTTTATTTTCTGACCTGTATACTCGTTTAATTGGCGAATTATTTTGTAACCACTCTTTATCATGCCGATACAGATATGCATAAGTGGGGGGAGCCAGGTTTCGCAACTCCGTTTTAGAAAGGTTTGGATGTTCTTTTTGGAGTTGAAGCCAAGCATGACGATGACTTTTTAGTAACTCAATCGTATGCGTGTTACTTTGGGTATCGGCTACGTCCTCACTTCTAATAATTTCTTTATATTTGATTACCGTATTGGTATCCACGTTTAATTTTCGAGCAATTTCCCGATAGCTTAAATCCTTCCCAAGCAGTGTTGCAAGTTCTTCTCTCCAAAGTGATCCAAAATCCATGATTCGGGAGTATTCGTTACATGAATCATCGTTAAGGGCTGATCCTTTTTTGGTGTAGGAGAAACCGCATGTAGGACAAGTAAATCTGCCAATAGGCTCTTTTGTTTTTTCGCACCTTCTGATAGTAGCTGTTTGAATAACATCCCTATTATAATCGGGACATATAACATTTAAACAAGCCCCATGGAAATTCCCAAGGAGGTCAATATTCAACAATGTTTCTGTGAAAACATCTTCAATATTTAAGTCTAAAAAGTTTAGTAACAAGACGTGATAATAAGGATGGAAGGATTTTCGGTGCTTACGGGTTATAGAAGCCAACCATGAATTCTTCGATTCTAATTTCACTTGAAAAAACTTAAGCAGGTGATCAGGATAAAATTCATGGAATGCTTCGAACAATTCTTCCTGTTGGACCTTTCCTTTTGCAGTGGTATATCCTTTCCCCCTCAAATATTTACGATAAAAATTTGTAAAGTGGGAGAATGACTTATACGGATAATTCCCATTTAATAGATTTTCCATTGGTTTAAGAATACCGACAAATTGTTTGTAAATTTTTGATTCTACTTGCCTCCCCTTTGACAAACCGCAATTTTCGATAGTCGGCAATATATAGCTGTGCTTGTTAGAGTTGATGATTGGTACTTTACTATCTTCCAACCACAAATCATGCTTCAGGCATAGCAATTGACCAGGTAGCTGGTGTAGACGGTGCCAATAAAGCTCACCGAACTGCTCAAGATCCTCACGGAAACAGCATGGGCAAAATTTGAATGCTTTATTTTGTGGAATCGAACTTGCCATTAAACCTGATTGAACATAAATCTTCTCTCCACTATCACTTAGCATAGCCTGATAAATGGAGTTCGCCCTATTCTCTGGCAAAAATACTGTAGCAAACGGGAAAAAGGTGTGGTTTCTAATTAGCACATCCTCGTTTAAGGCTGTATTTTCTGGCAAATGGCTGACCAAAGAATGGATGTTTGAAGGTAAAAATACGGTTGCAGAGACCGTTCTTTTTCCAAACAAATCTTCCGTTGTATGTTTCAAAAAAACATTCCCAGACCGCATATGGTAGCGACCGAGAATGCTGTACAAAAGTTCATCTGGGTAAGGTGTTGGGAATTGCACAATCATGATATTTCACCCATTGGATAGTCTATTTTGATAAAGCCTGCTTTTTTCAAAGCCTGATACGCATTCAAATCATGAGCTTTCTCGTTATCAACAATGACCCTTAAGTCCCTTGCATCTTCTTTATTACCAATTAGTTCTTTTTCTTTTGGCATCTTAATAGCACAAAATGCCGTTTGTACGAGTTGTGACAAATCATTAGGTTGATTACCCTGATTGATAACTTCTACTATAGTTTCCCTTGCAATCCCTTCTGCAATCCCAAGGATGCTCAATCGGAATACCGCATCATCAACCAACTTATTCTGCTCGGCTTTACGGCTTGCACCCTGCTTTAAGGAATCCATTACTTGCTTCTGATCCAGCACAATTCTTTCCCGTTCCAAAAATCCCTCAATATCTGGAAACACTAAATCATCATAGTCTGCCAGTTTCCTAAGATTGTTGGTTCGTAAGGCATATAGCATTGGACTGACGATTTTCAGTTCTTCTTCTGCCACCTTCTTTATAAGCGGAATTGTTATTCTTTCTTCCCCACTGGAAATACTGCGGAGCTGACACATCATAAAGAGTTTGACGGCAATGTCTATAATGCCTTGCGAGGCATCGTAAAGTGCGGTAGATAACTCTTCATTAAAAACAATTTCTTCTCTTGTCCATTGGTATTGCCACAATCCTCGAATAAAAAGATCCCATATATCATCCTTTTTTAATCGGTCCCACATGATATTGCCTGAATTCGTATTTCGTCGGGCTTGCCTGAACTGGGATTGGAATATGTCCATTGCTTTCGGGGTACCTACCATAACCATTGGAATATTAAGCAAATTAATAAGAGTAGTAAAAAAGTTTAATACCTGAGATGAATTTTTGCTTTTGACCGATTTGAGATTTTGAATCTCGTCAATGATTAGCAACCCCAAATGATTCGAGCGGGCAATGGTGGCACAAATGGGCATCAACTGACTGGTTGAAAGCCGACTATTGGAATACCGTTTAAAGTAATTTGTCCCCATAATTAAGTCTATCTGATACATAAAATCATAGATTATCGTTTTCACTGACCCATCAAATGGCGTTTGGATTGATAAGTGAGAAATCTGATATAGGTTCATGTGCTGATTTTGATAAGACGTATGTGAAATTACCTGCGGATAGGTGTGTAGAAGCCGATTCAGTGTTCTTGTTTTCCCGCTACCAGAAATTCCTACTATGCTAAGCGTCTGAGCTGTTTGAACTGCCGTTTGTTCAGAAAAGCCATGTTGTATATGGTTCCAATTGTTCACAAAACCATTTGCATATTCTTTAGTTATAGGGTTACGAGAAACATAGCCTGCCCGCAGTAAGCAATCAACGGATGTATACAGCTTTAAATGGATTGGTAATGGTTGAAAATAGCGGAGTATCCGTTGAATCAAATGAGTCCGCTTGTTGTCTTCATAGTACCTTTCTTCTTTATTGAAGGGCGGATAGACACTTAAAAGGTCTATCACCTCCTGCTGTGAATATATTGGCGGTAAAGCCTCAATAAGTGGATTTTGATACTCAGCAATATCTTGCTCTTTATATTCAGCTACCTGAGCCAACGATCCATTCGGCAATTCAATCTTGTTCAAGATCCAGACCTTCCTTCTGCTTTTTACGGAATATATCCAAGCTTTTTACTTGCTTGTCGTTTAAGGGTCCATAAGTCTCCTCATTCTGAAAGGAACGTTTCCCTTTTCCCCTCACATCAGTAAACCACAACAATTCCTGTTCTTCCTTGCGGTTTTGCCTGATGTCTTTAACATTTTTACTTATGCGACCATCCATAGATTCAAGTTTCGCTTCCTCTTTCGCACGCTTTACAATTCCTTCTACTTTTTGAGCAAGCTTGATTGAGGCATTCAGATCCTTCTCCTCATAATCCACTTCTTCCTGGTGGTTCGTCCTTTGAAGTTCCACAACCTCTTCTAAACTGGCTGTGCGGTAAAGGTCATATTGCTCAATTAACAAGCAAACCTCATAATCGGTTCTATCCTTTTTTATATAAATCTTGTTCATGATTTGCGGATCATATCGTATACCAATATTCCAATTTCCGTTAATACGGGCTGTGGAAAACCATCCTTCTTTTACGGCGGTTGGACAAGAATAATAGATTCCTTTAAAGAGGATGCCTTTTTTCGTAACTAATGCCTTTGATTTGGGATAGACAGCAACAACAGAAGGAATGGTTCTTAGCTTTCCTGACCCCTTAGCCAAACCCCACTTGAAGATTTCATTGGGGATAGGGGGAATGCTTTCCTCAATCATTCCTTTTGACCGTGGATAATCAGGCATGTACCGTGAGTTGAAATAGAGAATGCATTCCACTAAAATGCTGAAATACTCCTTTAACGTTAGAACTGCAGACTTCCTATAGTCTTGACCGCCCCGCTTTTTAAAGTCCTTTTGGACAAATCCAGGTAAATAGGGCTTCAAAAAATTTTGTAAAATTTGGAAGTATGACTCGCACGTACCCTTAAGTTCGGGTCGCCACGGAGCCGTATTTTGAATTTTTATGTTTAAATCTTCTACTATATCTGTCAGATCATCCGATATTAGCTCGCTTCCCCTGTCTGCCAGAAGTGTATGTGGCAAATAGTGTGCCATCCAATCCTTTTCATCGATGTCCATATCCAACGTTCTTTTGCAGAATTCCTTTTTATTCTCAAATGTATTAGCAAGAGAAATCCTTAACGTATTAGACGACATACTCTCAATACCAACTCCCACTCCTGTTATGAGCCTGGAGTAGATGTCAATAATTAACATTATTATTGGTCGTCCGATTACTTTTGTTCTATCTATAGAAGAAACAAGATATATATCACCTACAGTTCCGTCAACTGCAAAAATACCAATGCCCATTGAATCTTCATTGGCTGATCCCGTTATGGCTCTATGATTTTGCAAATAGGTGCGTTTCCCTTCCCTTTTTCGTATTACATAATCTACCTTATAATGGCTTCGATAAAAATAATAAAATTGACCTAAGGACGGTATTGGCTTATCAACGTTCAGCATTTTGGAAGTAGAATCCTTACTGTTGATAGAAAAATAGTCTTTTATCATCTGTTGATAGGCATACTTCAATGAGGGTTTCGAACGCTTAAAATAATGTTTCTCCAAAACAATCCGAAATATTGTCTTCCACTCTTCACCTACATTTGTTCTTTCAATTGACGAAGAATGGAGAGGAGGTCTCCCTGTTTTCTTGGCATATACCCGTTCACCTGCTTGCTTTTTTCCTGAATTAAGGTAATTCGGCAATAGGGAGTTTTTTGAAATAATGCCTCTGGACCAATATTGTTTCAAATAGCTTCTTATTGTCTTTTGGCTAATATCAAACTTTATACTTGCTTGCTTTATCAATTCCGATCTGCGTTTCGGATCAAATATCTCTGGCACTCTGTAAACGTCTTGGATAACATTCCAGGCAAAATCACGCTTCCTTATTTCTGCATCCGTCAAATCCTCTTCATTTACGAGGAGATACCATGGGTCTTCCGTTACCTTCTCAAGTTCGCCCGTTTTTAGCAGTTGAACGATATGGTTAATTTCTAAACGGTATGGAAAAGATGGTTTGTTTATGTTCACTAAGTAACCCCATCCATTTTCATTATCAATCCAGACAACACGTTCGGTTTTATCTACCTCCTGTTTTCCTGCCAGCAAATCATTAACCACCAATTGCACGTCTATCACCTTCCAAAATGGGAATTTCGATATTATACTTTTCTACTTGCTCGGAGAGATTTATCTTTTGGGACAAGTCCATTGTTAACTGCTTTGTGGCAAGAAGATGTTTGAAAAAGATCAAGCCTAATCCTTCTTCCAACTGATAATTCATTTCCAGTCTTGCAAAAGCTTTCAGGAAAGATTCAGACGGATTGGTCAGATCATTCAACATGTCCTGCTTAAGATAATGAAAGTTCCCAATTAAATCGGGATAATCGTGCAAGTCATAGGCTGTCAGAATCCACCCAATGTTTCGTGCGAACTGTTTATTAATCTCCTTTTCCGTCACAATCCCAAAATCAATCTGTTTTCTTTCAAAGTATCTGTGTAACAATTCTAACCGCTGAATGGTTGTCTTTTTCTCAAATTCCGAGGAAGATTTGATTGCCCTGGCTTCGTAATAGGGTTTATTTTGCTGGTCCATTCTTGTTACAAGAAAAGAAACTTCAAAAACATGAGGAGCCTTTGTTTTCGAGTTAAAAAGTTTTTTTGTCAGTTCTCCATCCAAAGGAATATTCAATTCATGAAAATCCAAGGCGGGGTAGTTCTCCCGAATATCAACCACTCGATCATCAAATTCCAGCAAGTAGAAGTAATACAACTGCAAATCGCTTAACATATGCACTACTCTTTGTGAGGTAAAAGAATAGATACGTGTACTCCGCCCTTGCGACGCAATGTCTTGTACCCGCAACCACGGTTTGTAGTCCTTTCCAATCCCAGCTCCTCTCCCTTCATCTAAAAACCTCTTAATAGTTGTATCATTCCATTCTCGAATCATTATTCCACCTCATTACCAAAGGGCAATAAAAAAGCCACGATTTCATTTAGGCAATACCCTCAGTTTTTTTTGAGGCTTCACCTAAGAAATCGTGGTTCCGTAAATTTACTTTATTCAATTTTCCTCACCTTTCTTTATTGAAAAAGCCGAAAATTAGTCCATTAGAGCAGTTCCGCTTTTTTCTTTAATTCATTCCTACTTGGGTTCGTATACAGCAATGTTGTTTTAATATCCCTATGCCCAGCTTGATTTGCTACCTCATGAATTGAATATCCCATTTCTAAACAATGAGTGGCATAGAAATGACGCAACATATGGGGAGTAATCACTTTGCTATACTTTTTAAAAGCCTTATTGATTACAGTTCTATCAACCTTTTCACTCTCTCGTGAAACAAATAAATACTCACCATCCCCATTACGCAATTTTAAATACTCCCTAATAGCAGTTTCTATTTTGCCGTTTAAATATACTAATCTTTGTTTTTGCCCCTTTCCCTTTCTTACTATCAATTCTTTAGCTTCCAAACTGTAATCCTGTAATTTAACGTTTAATGCCTCGCTTATACGTAATCCCCCATATGCCAAAAGGGTGACCAAAGCGTAAAGCCTTCTATCCCCTGCCTCAAGGATCAACTGTCTAAATTTTTCTACATCCTTCTTTTCTATTTCACAAGGGTTTGCGTAGTCAATTTGCACTTTTACAAAATCACTTTTGTTTATAACGATGTTCTGCTGTATATTATCAGAAATCAAAAAATGATTAAAACTAACTAAAGCACTTAGCTTGCCGTTTACAGTTTTTCCATTTAGATGCTTGCCTTTAGTTTTTTTGACATTTAACAAATAAGATTTGTATTCCAATACATTTTCCCTATACAGCTTTTGGAAAGTAGAATCATAACTTTCCTTGAACCACCTTAGATATTCTTGTAAATTTGAAAGATATGACTTTTGGGTATTTTCGCTTTTCCCTTCATCATTTAGATAAAGACCAAATTGTTTGCAAATATCCATACCATCGATTCCCTTCCACTCACGGAGTTCTGTTGCACCAAATAAAGGTAGTACATCCAGAAATTGTGTTGCATTTGTTTGCCATCATCATAACTCCAGAAGGGCTTAAGTGCAACACAAATCGTATTAAGTTGTACTTCAACTTTTCTCCCCTTCTATATTCTTATCCTAATATATTTCTGTATAATAATGGATAGATAGAGAGGGGGTCGAGTCTTGGAATTAAAAAAAATAGAAGTATTGAAAATTATCGCTATGATTGTATTTACACCTATTTTATTGGGCGTAATCCTTAATATTCCTGGTGGAGCTTTAACAATAGGTGATGAAAATGCATGGGTTGGATTTTTTGGTAACTATTCAGGAGGAATTATCGGTGGAATGGTTGCTTTTTTTATTGCGAATTCACAGGTAAAACAAGAGCAGAAAGCAAGACTAAAAGATAAAGATGACCAAGAAAGAGAAAAGAACAAGAAACATGAAGATCAAGAGAAGTATATTAAAAATATAATAGATTTGTTTTTATTAGATGAAATAGTCTCCAACTTCAGAACTTTAGCAAAGGAAAAGAGTTATCTTGAAGCGTTAGAACGTAGAGCTAACGGGACAATTGATCCCTCTTATTCCTTTAACGTGCCTCTAAATTTTGAGGAATTTGATAGGGTTAGATTTGAATTAATAAAATACAATAATCAAGATGTTAAAGATGTAATAGAATTCTACAGGATTTGCAAAATAATAAAATATGAGCCCGCAACATCAAAAATGTCAACGGATGATGCAAAATCAATTATACAAGTTATTTCAAAGTGGAATACCAAGTTAAATGCAAAGAACGGTTAACGTTGGTGTTAACCGTTCTTTTTAATGGGGAAAATTGAATCTACCTTCTTTATAAATAAAAGGCATCAATTTCCCAATATTCAACTTAACAAAATCATCTAAAATAACCATTGTGTACAATACAGGAAATGGAAAAACTGTAAAGCTATTTAAAGCCCGCCGTTGATGAATTCCTTTTTTTACAGTCCCCGATTTTGTAAAGTTCGATTTTTGCCTTTGGGAGTTTAGATTTGAGGCTTTTTTAAATTAGCTTTTAGCTCCGCAAATTGACCTAACTCCCTCAATTGTTTACCTAATTTAGACAGTAGCTCAATATCGGATGAAGAGTCAATTAAATTAAATAACTGCTGATAAATCAAATTGAAGTCGGAATTCAGAGTAGTAGTTTTTTCAGGGTTGCTTTCAACTACAACGTTTTCTTTGGAGCGTTCACCCCAATAAAATGTATTAAAATAGGTACCATTTACATTTTGGATTTCATTAGTAAAGTGCTGTTCATACAAGCTTATTTCTGCTTCCTTGCAAATTTTATTGACTATTGAAATAAATAAATCAACGTTTTCCTTTGTTATTACAAACTCATTATCATCTTCAATAAATCCTTCCGCCATCATTCTTTCGGATAGTAACTTGTAATAAGCCGAATAGTTATCTCCTCGTGATCTTGCACATTCCTTAATCTTTAAAAACTGTTCGTTCTCAACACTATATACATAGCAGATTCGCTCATAGCCATCCAATGTTTCACAATTTGATGAATATAAATGTATGTTTTTAAAATCGTAATCTGTTGAGTGTTCTCTTTTTACTTTTGTTCTTCCAATACTTACGATACCCCGAAACTGAGATAACTCCGAGTGAAAATCATGAGGAATGGTGGTGGATTTACCAACATATTTGGAGGCTTTCCCTACATAAAATTTTAGTGCTGAAATTCTTGTTTTTGATCTATATATCTTGAAGTAATCAGATGATAACGCTTCTTTTTTGTCTTTAAATCCCTCTTGTACTTGTAAAATACTCTTCATTGATAACACTCCAGTTTTATTTGTTTTGAAATTGGTCAACCTAAGAATAGTGGGAGAGGTAATTACCTAAAGCCTCTCCCATCAATGCTATTTACGTTTGAATAAGTGATAGCCATTTGAATGTGGTCTTTTCAGTGAGTTTAGGTCTGAGGAGTTTTGTGCAATTCGCCTTCCGATGCTACGTCTTTCACCATCGGTTAAATCAGTTAAAGTATTAATTTCAAAAAAACTGTTATAAACTGTTACAACTGCCGAGGGGCGGATACAGGAAACGGCTTTTTTTATTGCACTTGAATAATCTGAAAGAACGACTGAACTTCTATGCGTTGGATCAACTAAGTGGTAAGCGTTGGTAGCCACGTTTGTCACCTCCTTTTTACTCAGTTTAATATTATCACTATTTTATACAGTTGTAAACATTAATTTAATCTGTGCAATCTAAATGCAACACAGATTAATAATTATGCATTCCAAATAGTATTTAAACTTTGGAAATATCACATAATGGGTAAACAGAAGTTCTGGAACTTAAGATTCATCTATCCCAAAAGGTACAATAATTGAAACACATAAACAAAAAATAATGTCTCCCTTTTCATTATGAGGGAGACATTATTAATGCCTATATTTAATGCGAGTTAGTATTTAATCCTTCCAAGCTTGATGATTAATTGGGTTTTCCTCACGATACTCATCATTACATTTACGTGAGCAAAAAAGTTCATGCATTCCGTAGCCATCAAAAGATTCCCAATAGTCATTACTTCTAATTTCTTTACCACAATTTGAGCATCTTCCTACGTATTCATCTTTATTTTGGCTCATTATATCCTCCTCCTTTTTCACTGTATTTCGATGAAAAAAGATTTTTTCCTTCCTTAGATTTAGAAAAAGTATATCTAACTACTCGTATACTGTGCTTATAATACAGCAAATTACTTAGGCATTCGAAATAACGAGAACTCGCAAAGGATAGTTGCATTATGATAATGTCTGATTTGATTTTCCCTTCCCTAATTTAGATACAAAGTTATGGAAATAATACAAATGGTACGAAACATTATTGTTCTTCAACTAAGATGCCTACTGACTATTAGGTATAATCATTTAAGGGTTTTCGTATGACGGCAAGTTGAATAAGGTTGAAACAAGACTTTTTAGATGAAGGAATTCAACAAGTATGTAAAAAACATGAGAGAAGGACTAATATGCCCCCCTTTCCAAGAAAACAACAATTTATTAGATATATTTGAAAATCAAGTGGTTGGAAAAACAGAGGAAGAATTTGAAGCCATCAAAAAAAGATGGCAAGCAGAAAAAGAAACAATGGATTTGACTCGCCAACGACTGGAAACCTGCAGACATGCATTCTCTGAAAAGGGAAACACCATTAGACGTTATTTTCGTGAATTAGCAGATGTAACTGAAACTTTAAGAAGATTGAATATGATTATCGAAATGAAACAAGAAGACTTAACAAATAGCCGACATAAAGCTCAATCTAACCATCCCCTTAAAAACTACTATCAAACCCAAGTCATTAAGGTGGAAGAAGATCTTAAACAGTGGGAAGACAAGCGGAACCGACTTACAACAAAAAAGTGAGAGTATTTACCAGCAATTAGGGGATTTAGGGTTCCATGATATTTGGATTCAAGTAATCTTAAACTTTGAAAAGGAAAACTTTAGTCGGGTTATAAATCAAATAAGACAAAAATCCCAAACCGAGGTTTTTGGAGCTGGCATTGACATAAAGGATATTTCCATAGATGATGACCGCTGGGACCTCATGCAAGAAAAATGGAACAGGCTAAAGAAGCCTATTTTGATGGAGAAGGGACAGAGCAATATTAGAAGAACGGCTTTTTTCTTGTTAATTTTCATTTCACCTTCCCTCCTTGTATATTGAGGGAAGATGAGTGTAATCGTCAGATAACTTTGAACACTTTTTGCTAAATTGAAGTGAACACTTTACTGGGAATTAGAACTTGGACATTGTCACTTTACATAGAGCCTCTGCGGGCAAGACTATGAGCCACGAAGCCAGATGTACCAGTGTTATCTGGCTCAGCCGAAATAGGCTATCATGCCCGCCTCTCCAAATAAATTGCACGTCTCTACTGGGAAATAGTGTTCAGTCTTATTTAGCATTTTTGGGTAAGAAAGTGTTCATTTCTACTTAGCGGTTACAAGGAGTGATAATCATTTTATCCTTTGTTTTTTTAATTGAGCAAAGGAATAATTAAATAGCTTTAAAACTTGTATGATGTAATCCTCCACCTTTGAGTATTCTTCCATTGCCCCATCCATTTTGCTTACCGCTTCCTTTAACATGGATTTTAGCTGGAGAAGGCAATTTTTGGCTTCATTTAACTTTTTAAAACGAATTTTATTATTAGTCTGTGACATGGCATATGCGATTTTCTTTGTAACAACCGTTGCCCGTTTTCGTAGGTTTAATTGATCCACTTCATTAAGCCTTGCCCCGTGTACCCTTAATAAGTTGTTTACCGCTTTGTGTAAATCAAGAGACCGATAATATAGAGCTAACCTTCTAAAATCTTCGGGCTTTTCCATCATGACACGCTCTCTTCCTGGGTCCCAGAAAGAATCCGATCTATTTCAAACAAACGTTCTAATATTAGTCGATAAATCGTTTCCGCATCTTTATCGAGCCGTCCATATTTTTCTTTTGAAAGATACCCTTCTTCCATAACAGCCATATCCAAAAAGGCTCTGCATTCGGCTATAGAACCCAAGCTCGTATTCAGACGGTCAAATTCTTTACCATAAAAAATATTCTCCATTCCTTCTCTCAGATTGGCTACGACACTTGTAGAGCATCGAATGAGTTGATCGAACATATTGCCAGCTTCATAGGCTGGAAGCCCCTTTACTAACTTGTAAATCTCCTTCTTAAAAATAAGCGACTTTCTATATACTACAGATTTCCTTGCATCAAAAATATGAGTTTTTTTCATGACCATATTCATTTCCTCCCTTTTAATGACTTTTCATACAGAGCAAAAAAACTTGTTGTGGAAACACATTGATGTGAACTTATTATAGGAGCCAAATGGGGATTATCTATCAAGGAAGGATAACCCCTTCTTCTTTGATTTTTTAGGGTTCTTTCCCGCACAGAGGAATTGCTTTCTTCTTTATGCTTCGGAGAATAAACCAAATTTGGAATAGACCGTCAGATAGCATTTACGGAATTCAGGAGCTGAATAGGAGGGCATCACGTGGCATTTATAGAGGAGCCAGTCGAGGTTTTCCTTGCCTTTGCTTAAACTCATAGGGTCACTATTTGCTGTGGTACGGTTAAGAAATAGCAAGTAATCAACAAGATGACTTATCCCATCCATTATGCGGAGGAAATCTTTTCCTTCCTCTACAGGCACTTTCGTAAAGATGATAATCGGCATTTCTAACTCTTCTGCCAGTTGTCTGTAGTCTTCCAGGAAGCTATCTAAACGGCTTGGCTGAATATGGGAAGCATCTACAAAACACATAAATTTTTCATATCGGGTAGTTTTTAAGGCGTTTATCCGTCCTTTAAGGAAATCGGTTGTAATATTGAGGGAATCAATAACTCCCATGTTTTTGACAAGAAGTTTTGTTTGTTCTTTAACAGTTTCGGAAAGATGGTTCCACAAATCGGACGAAACAGGCATAAGTTCATCAATGGGCTTTTCATTTCGAAAATCGTGAAGAAGAGTTTGACGGGAGAGGACAAATGCAGGAAGTATCGAGAGGTTTTTCTTAGGGGTAATGAACAAAACACCAAAGTCTTGTTTGGCAAACGCCTCTGCCAGCTGGGTAATGAATGCAAATTTTGGGGATTGCTCCGTTGCCATAAGCATATATAAGCCTTTGGTAAAGCCCCCGTCCAGTGCAACATCCAAGCACGAAAGATTTGATACTAACGGTTCATCCGACCCCAGCTCCTCTTGGTAGTCTCCTTCGAGATACCCTGCTAATGAATAGAGGTTCCTTTCCCACTCAAGTGGAGAAGGGTTTTGATTTTTGTTTGTGATACGGGTCAATTGACATTCCTCCTTTTACTTTTCTATTTATATTATCGCATGAACTCACCCACTATAAAACCAACTTTAGGTCGAATGCGGTTTGAGCTATTTTCAACCGATCCCCCCTGCAACTTTCTGAAAACATAATAAAACCTATATTATATAGTAAAAACTGCATGCCATCGCAATAAGTTGATTAACGCATTCAATCTGGAATGGAGTATGCAAACTCTGATTGGAAGCAATGTCTCCTATTTGGATTTCAAAAAACCATGTAGAACTTTCAATCCGCTTCGCTTTGAAGACCTTTAAACAAGGGTTCCTCCATTCCTCGAAAGGCTTAGGGGAACTCCAAATATCCTACAATGTTTATGAACTTGGCAATGACCTAAGTGTTGCCGTGGATTCCTGTAGGAAAGGATAACTTTCAACGAAAACCAAACTTTATAATTATCTGAATTTTGTATGCAGTTGCCCTTGGGTACTTCCTCAAAATCTATTGGTGTGGAGTATTTCCATATCCCAAAGGCACCCTGCATTGCTCCTGGGAGGGTTGAATCATCCAATTTGGGTGGGACAACATGCATAGGTATAACTCATTGCCGTATTAGGATACATCCAATAGGAACGGTAAATTCTCTATGCCTAAGCATTGTTCTCCAGTAAGAATGCCATTGCTCTTAATGCCTGCAAAACGGGATGCATATTTTCTTTCCTTTCCACTGGGAGTTTGCGAACCTCCTATTTGAATGGTCCAAGCGTCAGCGACTATTGAAAGTCCATGTGGTTTACGGAACTCCCATAGGAGATTTTGCATCCTCCAAGCTATGACTGCCCCCTGAAGGATATGCCTCCTTTTTAAAATAGTGAATCCCCCTATAGTAGCTGTCCACTCTATATTGCAGGGTATACTTCCAACAGGAGTATCCAAAAACTACAGCAAGCCAAAAAGTTGCAACCAATTTTAGGCTAACTCCTTATATAGAGTTAAAGACAACTTTTCATGTCATCCTCCTATGGGTTTGGATGCAAGGACATTCTTTTCTTGTTTTTCTTCTGGACGAATGCGTGGAACAACTTTTCTGCATTCCACCAGTTAGGGCATCTTGACCACAAAAAAAGGATGCCATATCGACATTCTCGTCCTGCTACACATTCGAATCGCTAAAATAAAGCCACTGACCTTTGTTTATGATTTGCTGTGATTCTATAAAACCTTGCAGAGATTTTAGCACTTTTGACAAGCTTGATTTTTGCTTCAATTCAAGCCTCTCAATAAGCTCCTCCTTCTTTACCTCACTCTTGCCTTCGCTTTGATACTGCATAATCAAAGCCTTCAACTGCTCTATCCTTTTCTCAAAAACAGAATTGTCCTTCCGTGAGGAGTTATCATATTTTTTCTTTTTGCTGACCTCCATTTTCGCCTTACTGTATTGCACTCCTGGCAGTTGTTGCTTGACCATATCCATTGCCTCTCGAAAGTCACAGCATACTTCCATCATCGCAATCTGGCTGTTATCTCGGTTGATCCGTTTAATGGCTTGATAGATTTCACCCGCTACCATTGTTATTCGAAGATTTTCAACTTCCTCGTGTTGAAAAACTTCAATATTCCCTATGGGCTTTTGATCCAGGGAGCTATAGTAGAAGTAGTTCATGGCATAGTTCAAATAGTTATAAAAGGGTGTTTTAAGGATTAACACTGTATCAAAATCCCGATAATGGTTGACCCCGACAATATTGCCAAAATGATTAATTTCCAATCGGCATCCCATTCTTTTACTAATCTCTTCAAGGTTTTCTCCCATATGGGAAAAATGGGCTTCCAAGCAACCTTTTAATATTTGCTCGCTATCCTTATCGGTAATGAATAAGACTCCTTTCCTCTCCTCAATATTGACCTTCTGAAGTACAGTTTCATGAAAGTCTGCATATCTTTTTAGTCCCTTTTTCGCTGTATTGATTTCATAATGATTCAGATGGGTGTTTTCATAAGAAAAGGCTTTGCTCTGTTTTCTTACAATGAATTGGTTGGATAGGTGGTATCTTGCATCGAACCCATTAGCATCCAAAATGAGGTTGCATTTGAGAGGGAGAAGTTTCGAATCAGAATTAAACGTGTGGAGTTGGTTTTCGTGGAAGAGACAGCCGTTTTGAAGGAGATGGAGGATTTTAGTTAAAAGGGGTTGTGTATCTTTTGAGGATGATTGCATTAAACCCATTATCACTTTTTTACTTGTCTTATATAGCTCTGATTTAAAATCGAGGTGGGAAATTATAGGAGTTTTTTGAGCCGATTTGTTTTCCATAATTTTGAAGAACTTCCCACGCAAATCATTAACAAGTAAATCAAGTTCCTTTGAATGAAATCCAAGCTTGCTCCATAATTCCCCTATATCTGCCAATCCAATTGACTCAACTTCCAAAAAATCAGGAAATTCATCGATAATAAGGATTTCCCGATCACGAATAAACTCCTTGTGGTTCCCTTTAGAAATTTGCTGGTAAAAATTAGTCGTGAGGCAGAGGATTTGAGCTTCTTCCGCCTGCTTCTTCTTGCCTTTCTTTGTGTCTTCACTGGAATAACCGACAGCAACTTGTTTACCTGCAGATTTATTAATCGATGCAACAGTTTCATCAAGCAGGTTGTCCTTCACATAAGGCTGAACATATAAAACCCGAAAGGGGTACTCTTTAGTCATTTCCCCCAATATTTTCTGGGCTGTTGTACTTTTTCCTTTACCAGCCTCGTAGTCAAAAACATGAAAGTGCTTATTGTCCCACCTTTCCTGATTTAAGATTTGTTCTTTCAACTCAAAAAAATAATTTTCCACATGAAAGCCTCCTTTATAAGCTCTTGTTCTGCTTATAAAGGATAATCCATTATTATTTCAAATAACAGGGGAAAACGGTTCTATACGATTCTATACCTAATACAGCTTTATTTTACCTTTGCAACCTCATAATAGTCAGATAATTATTTTACAATTTTTAGAGATCATACCTTTATGAAAATTAAGAATTAACTCGAACAATGTTGGTATGACTTTTTCATATTTTTATGAATATCCAAAACCGTTGCCCATATAATACAAGGTAATAGTTTAATAGAATGGAGTTGATTTCATGCAAGAAAAAATATTGATAGCCGTAGATTCAGGAAAACATTCCGTGAAGGGAATGCTGAAATACCAGGGACAGATTTATACCACGCTCTTTAGGACTAAGCTTCAGAAAGTGGAACGGTTCGCCGTTGATTTACAACCAAACTCGTACCATGTAAAATTCGGTACAAATGAGTATCTGCTTGGTGGCATGGTATCCGAAGATTATAATGATTTTACGCTAAGTAAAACCTCTCTCCTTCACCAGCTCTCCATTTACACCTGTATTGCCATCCTCTTAGAAAAAGCGAAAGTCCCACTCCCTCTCCAAAATCAAATCCACTTAGCAGTAAACGCCCCCATAAACATTTACAAAGATGCCAGTTTAAAGGAAGCCCACAAAGCTCTCATTGAGAACTCCCACCAAACCATCTTGTTCAGCGTAAACGATAAGCTTTTTTCCTTTCGGTTGCAGGACATTACAATCTGCTTTGAAGGCATGGGCAGTATCTATAACCAGATTGAATTATTTAAAAATAAGTCTTCTGTCGTTATAGACGTAGGGGGCTTGAATACAACCCTCTGCACGTTCCGTCACATCCAGCCTTTGTTTAATACAATGACAGTAAGCAACTTGGGAATTAACGTCCTAAAAGGAAAACTGGGGAAGATGATCAACGAACGATTTGGTCTAAGCGTTTCGGCTGATGATTTGGAACAAATTCTTCATTGTGGTTATTTGGCACATAAAGGGAAAATCATTGAGGAAAGCAAACTGCTTATTGAAGAGTTAAAAAGAGACCATCTTTTGCAAATCATTCAGTTTGCCCAAAGCCGTGAGTATACCTTCAATACTGATTCCATCCACTTCTGCGGTGGCGGTTCCTACCTTTTGGAAAAGTTCATTAAAGAGGAATTCCCCTACTCTCATGTCATGGTAAATCCCCAATTTGCTAATACCAACTCATTTTTGAAAATCCTCGAAATCAAAACGAATGGCTAACACCAGCCGTTACACCTTCAGCATTTCTCATTCAGACCATGACATTTTTTCTTTTTTAGAAAACAAACGAAAGACCACATCAATAAGTTCGTATATCCGCAATCTTATACGGAAGGACATGGGACAAGCGGGATTGAATGAGGAACAGTTTGAAGATATGTACCAGTATCTATTAAGAAGATTGCAAGAAACGGGAACTGCCGTGTCCTTCGAAGTTGTAAGGAAGCCCATCGTGGAGGATGAGGATAAGGATATGATCATGAATTTATTCTAATCAAAAAGGCAGAATGCACACTGAATCAAGTGTCCTCTGCCCCATTACATACCTCAATAAAAATGACCTTTACATAAGTGTTTCTTGCCGTAGATGTGAACGGAATTCTTTGAGTAAGCCTTTTAATGCCATTCCCGTTTTGATTTTTCTTGCGACATCCTGCTTTTCAAGGTCTTCACTACATTTAAGCCAATTATAGGAATCCTTGTCTTTCTCCATAGCTTCAATAATAAGTTCTTCGTTTTGATTCAGGAATTCCTCAAACAACTCTCTTTCTAATTCACTGTTGTAAATGATAATTCCACTGTACAAGTGATCTCTCGCCCATAATGCCTCATGGTTGTCTTCAGAGAGGAGAAACAGGTGCAGGGAATAGTCCAAATTCCCCTTTATAAAGTATTTGTAGGCATATGTTTCTTCCCACCTAAATTGATTTCCTATGAATCCCCATTTAGGTATTACAGTCAAATACCGCCCGCCGTCCAACACCACAAATTGTTGATTATATAATGTTGTTCCAAAGCAACTCACTATTAAACTTCCATAGGATGTGCTTTCATTCATCATAAGATAGGAATAAAACTCTGGTCTTCCAAAATCTTCATCGTCTCTTAATTGTAACGTGAATTCGGGATTGTAGACATTATAGTAGGTATCGCCTTCGCTTTTCCATTCTTCCTTGTTATCCAATCGTTTATGAATTTGCTCCAAAGGAGGTCTATTTAACAGGAAGCGTTTTTTCCATAGATATTCAACATGGTTGATGTCAGCACTTTCATTGATCGGCGTATTGGTGTCCCCAACCCTGGTATAAATATGATTTGCACGAACGGTGCGTCCTCTTTCTGGAAAATCCACAGTAAGATAGTAAGGAGTATCTGTGCTGTTCTTTACGATTAATACATCTAATTCTTTCCCGTGAATATACAAGCTTTTCAATTCAATTATTGGGCGAATACCACCGCTAAACTTCTTAGCACGCAAGAAATCAATGATGTTTTGTTGATTTCTTCTATTAAGGTCACCTTCCAACCCCATTACCTCAAAATCATTGGATATACCAAAAATGATATAGCCATCTCTATCCGCCCTATTATTAGCCATACAAATAATGTCATGTAAAAGATCAGCTTTGTTTGAGTGATGTTCCTCTTTAAAATCCCAGTAGTCACCTTCTCTTTTTGATGCAATTAAAAGTTGAATCCCAGTTTTTAAGTCTTCTCGGTCCATAGTCTTCCCCCACATCCTATCCCGAATGGTATCAATATTCTTAAATTCGGTTAATATGTAGCTTCGCCAATTACTGAATTAGCAGTATCGTACAGGTTGTCATAATGGAGAAGCAGAACTTTCTCCGCCAGCTTTTGACGTTTTATTTCATAGGTTTTTTCTTTAAAATCACTTCTTTTACCTGCTACAACAGCATAATGAATTCTCGAACTATCGTATCTCATGAATTCAATAGGTAGAGTTTTAATATCTCCCTTATACTTATTGAATGTTTCGTAAAGTGAGGAATAGTTCCCTTCGAGCCAAGATTTCCAATCTCTCACTTGTTTTAAGCCCTTCCTGAGACTTTCACCTTCATAACCATCAGCTAATGTTACCTTTTTATTTGGATGTTCAAGTTCAACTAAGATAAATTCGTAACCGCCTGAATTCTGACCAATAATAAGATAATCCACCTGATATGAATTTCCCAATTGAAATTCAGGAAAAATGTATGCATCATGATGACCGAAAGAGTAATAACTCTTCATTATGGATGCAATAATAAAATACGCTTGTTTTTCCTTTATCCAGTTCAAGATTGTTCTTTCTGTTGTTTCTTTTTCACTTATTAGATCAGAATATTCATGAACAAGCTTTTCTAATTTTTCTCTTTGTTGTAAATCTTCAATATCCAGGTGATTATTTGGAAACAAGCTAATGAAGTGTCTAACAGCACTTGGATATTCCCTATATAGATTTCTTCTAATTGCTATTTTACCAATCCTTCTTACTATTTCTCTCTCTTGTAAGTCTTCCCACTGAATTAGTTCCTGCTCATTTAATACCTTGTAATCCCTTGAATATATCTTCACGAATAAACCTCCCTTTTCTATCCATAAAAAAAATTGACAGTCCCCTTTTATAAATATCAGTAGAGAACTGTCCTTAATGTAGTATCTTCTTGTTGTTACTTCTCTAAGTAGGTGTCATACAGCTACAAGTCCCTAACAATCTCTTCATCCAGAATTGCCTTTCTCTTTTCCCAATCTGGCATTAGAGAATACATCATATTATAAAACCTGTCGCTATGGTCGTTGTATTTAAAATGAACTAACTCATGCAACACTACATAATCAATACAATGCTTTGGAGCCTTAATCAGTTCAAGATTTAGGAGAACCGTATTGGAATCTAATAATGCCGACCCCCATCTTGCCTTCATCACCCTAACATCAATAGAAGGTTTTTCTATTCCGTACTTTTGTATCAATGGACAAAGCTTATCAAGCGATCTCTCAAATGCCTTTCGAGCTTTTTCTCGAAACCATTCATCCATCAACTTCTCTTTCCTATTAAAGTCGTGTGTATTTTTCACAAATATATATATAAACCCTCGAAAATACTTTACGGCTTCATCTCCCTCAGTTTTTTGGACACGCAAACGGTATTGTTTGCCCAAATACTTGAAAGATTCCCCGCTTACATATTCTCTTTCACTTTGCTTATAGGATTGCACTTTCTCAAAGCCCTTTACATGCTTTAAAATCCATGCTCCTTTCCCTTTTACAAAGTCATATATAAAAGATAGAGGTACTTTTTCATTAGCGGAGACTTGGATGGTCATATCAGGTTTGATATTAAGATTAACGTTTTTCACATTTTTCCGCTCAATGTAAAACTCAATTGTTCTATTGCCATATTGTACTTGATGTTTTTCCATGTTGTTCACAACCTTAATAACGTCGTAGGGCAACTGTTTTGATTTGCTCAATAATCTTGTCTATCTGATCATAATCTAAGTCTATTTCCTGTTCGTTTTTAAAGTCAAAAAGCAAGTCGTCAAGTTCTTGGGCGATACGATTGTGAACTTGCGTGTTATCATGCCAATCTACTTTTGCATGTTGTTGTATAGTGTTATCTATTTTTAATGCCAAATCTCCAAGGACATCGTAGCTCACATTTGCTTCATTAACTTCACTAATAATATCTTTGGTAACACCATAAAACGCCTGGGCATTTCCATTTTTCCTGATTGAATTTGGATAATCTTCTGAAGATGCACCTGAACGATAGTCTTTCATTATATCTTTCATTTTGTTTAGGTACTCGGCTTCGGAAATACGCTTCTCCTTATAGGCTTCAAGAGCTTCTTTAATACGTTCCGAGAAACGTTTATAATAGGCAGGATTTTCATCCCATTTTGTATTTACACTCTTGGTCAATCGAGTACGAATTGCATCCGCCTTAGCACGTTTAGTATCCAAACGCTCCAGTTCTTCCTCGAACGCCTTCTCATTTAATATATCAACAGGGTTTGTGATACGGATAACTTCCTCTGCGGATATATAGTTATCCATGAGTTTCTGCATTTTAGCTTCATATTCTTTATGATCAATTGTATCCGAGTAGCGGAGCTTAACGCTTTTCCTTAATTCTTGGAAAAACTTCAAATCCTTCTTGTACTTTTTCAATTCTTCTTCTGGTAACGCATTGTAAATCTTTTCAGATTCTAATGCTATCCCAAGATTACGACCGAACTTACTGAGTAAATCATAAAACTCTTCTTTACGTTCTTCATCCTCCAACCAAACCTCGTACTCTTCAGCATCATCCTTATTCTTAATTTGAGAAAAAATTTGAAGTAAGTCAGAATGGTACTGTCGTAGCAACCCAATTATTGTAATTACATCATGAATTGCACCCTTAATATCTTTAGGGTCAAAGTTCTCCAAACCCGCACCACTATACATTTGCATGGCTTGGTCAAGCTTCTGTAAAAGACCTCGATAATCAATTATAAATCCGTACTCTTTCCCTTCGTACAGACGATTTACTCGTGCAATTGCTTGCAGGAGCGTATGCTCTTTTAAAGGTTTATCAATATAGAGAACGGTCGCCTTCGGAGCGTCGAAGCCAGTGAGAAGCTTATCGCAGACAATTAAAATATCAATCTCGTCACCATTTACAAATTCATCCTTAATTGCATCCTCATAGGCATCTTCATTTCCATAACGTTCCATCATCTTTTTCCAGAAGTTCAACACCCTGTCGTTAGACTCTTCATCTACCTCATCATGCCCTTCCCTTTGGTCAGGTGGAGAAATGACAACTGCACAATTCAAATCATCAAGCTCCTCAAATGCCTCTAAATAGCGGAGAGCCTCTACCTTACTATTGGTCGCAAGCATTGCCTTGAAATGGCTTCCTTGAGTCTTATAATTCAATAGGTAATGTTCATTTATATCAAATGCAATCATGCTAATCCGTTGATTCGATGAAGCAATCCGCTCAAACTGGCTCCACTTCTTCATTACCTCTTCTTTTTGCTTATCATTAAGATGGCGAGTAATCATTTCCAAACGCTTATCAATTGCCTTTTGGTTTACCGTTTGATCAACCATTTTCCCTTCATACAGTAGTGGAACAATTGCTTTATCTCGAACTCCATCTGCAATCGTATACGTGTGAATGAGCTTTCCGAACTTCACCATCGTACTCTTTTCCTTCTTCATGAGAGGAGTACCTGTAAAGCCTAAATAGCAAGCATTAGGGAATACCTTCTTCATTTTAATATGAAGCTCCCCATATTGAGTTCGATGCGATTCATCAATTAGGATAAATATGTCTTTGGACTTGATAGGCTTCTGCTTAACTGAAGCTTTGTTAAACTTATGAACCAGTGTAGTCGCAATATCAACGTTACCGTCATTAATTAGTTCAACCAAATGGTCTGCTGAAGTGGCTCTGCTGGTCTTTAATCTTGTATGGTTAAACGTGCGATGAATTTGCTTATCCAATTCTTTTCTGTCTGTTACAACGATTACTTTTGGATTTACCCCAGAAAGCTCCGATAGAATGTACTTTGACAGCATCGCCATTGTTAAGGACTTACCTGACCCTTGGGTGTGCCAAATGACACCACCTTGGCGATTCCCGTTTTCATCGTATTCTTGTATAGTCTTTATTATCTCTTTAATGGCGAAATACTGCTGATAACGAGCAATTTTCTTCACATCTTTATCAAACAACGTGAAGTAACTAATTAGCTCCAATAGACGTTCAGGATGGAACAATGAAATGATATTCTTATCCTGTACGGTTGACAAACGTCCTTCCACAGCTTTCTCCAATTCTTTTTGTAACCAAGCTTCTTGTTCTTCTTGCCAAATAGACCAGAACTTCTTCGGTGTATTACATGTTGCATACTTTGTTTCATTCTTGTTAGTTGCCATTACGATCTGGATGAATTTAAACAAGTGTGGTGCATAGTCCTTACCTTGATTTCTGATCATCTGACTTATTCCTTGATCCATTGAAATAGATGCCTTTTTACACTCAATGACCACAAGTGGAATGCCATTTACAAACAACACAATGTCAGGACGAACTGTTCCACGTCCGTCAGCTCGCTCAACAGCAAACTCCTCTACTACGGAAAAATCATTATTGGAGAAGTCTTCCCAATCAATAAATTGTATAGTAAATGATCGTCTTGAGCCATCTGGCAGAAGCTCTGTATAGCTCCGTCCTAACAGAAGTGTTTCGAGAATTTTTTCGTTTGCCTTTACGAGTCCGTTTGTCAAATCTTCGTCCAAATCACGAATAGCCTGTTGAATATTAGACTCGCTGAATTTATATATCTTCCCCTTATACTCATAGGAATTCAACACCCGCAGTTTCTCTTCCATAGTGGTTTTCAGCAAAACGGTATACCAACTACCACGCATTTGTTCTGCTTCTACCGATGAAATATACTTATAGTTTAATTTCTTTAACACCTCAATTGCAGGCTGTTGACTTATAATTCGTTCATCATAACTGTTCTCCCTCACCATTCGCTTATCCCCATTTCAAGTAACTTAAGGAAAAAGAGCAAAGATATTACACCTTTACTCGGATTTTTCCTGTTAGAAGTTGTTGCATCAGACCCTTTTTTTGCTTCTTTGTCTGTGCTAATTCTTGCTCAAGAAATTTTATTTCCTTATCCGCAGTGAATAAGATTCGACTTATTTGCTGTTGCTCTTTAATAGGGGGATACGGTAAATATAACTCCCCAAAATCAGAGTAACTTATTTGTTTACCGTCTCTAATACCAAATGTAACCGAGCTCAAACGATTTATAAACGTTTCTGTTTTTAATAGATAACGATAAAATTCTTTATTCATATCTACTTTGTTCTTCAAAACAGTGTATGCAGGGCTTACCAATCCCTTATAGCGTGAATACTCAATTCCGCCTTGGAATGAACGCAAACTTATTACAAAGTCACCTTGTTCAACTTTTTTATAATTCATCAAACTTTCTTTATCATATTTTATATCAATGCCCACTTCTGACCTTGGCACAATCCCTCTATCTTGAGTAGCTGAAAGAACCTCTAACGTACCGTCATGCTTCTTATCTGAATAATTAGAATATAGTTCTTTGCCCTTTTTTATTTCCCACTCAATTGGTAATATACCTATTTTTGTTTTTTTGTACCCTGTTGGTATAGTTCCATTTCTTAGCAAATTCACACGTTTTTCAATTTCCTCTTTTTTATATTCGACGCTATCGTTCCAACGTATATGTCCCTTCACCAAGTTCTGTACTAAACCTTTTTTTTGAGCTTTCTTCTGTTCTATGAGTTTTTCCTTTAACTCAAATGCCCTATCCCAAGTAGATAGAATAGTTGAGATTTTTTTCTGCTCTTCTATGGTCGGTAAAGGAATTTCAAATGCAAACAAGTCTTCCAAAGTAATACTTGCTTGATTTGCGTTTCCTCTTACACTCCCTTCTATATGGAATAAATATTTTTCGGTCTTCAAACAGTTATATAAAAACAGTTGGTCAACATTTTCCTTAGCCCTGATTAATACAGCATTTTGATTAAGTAACGATCCACTCTTCTCTTTTGGAACCCTAATAACTTTTCCTGCCATAGAATCATATAGAGGTGGTCTTGACCCCACAGTAGTAACTATAAGGTCATTCTCCATTAACTCATATTCTTTGTATAACTCCTTACTTTCAAGGGCTAAATAAATTGGATTATCATCTTTTATTGATTCATAAGTAGTGTCAGAAATTCTAATTATTCTTACACCTTCATTTTTATAATCAACAGACTTGAAAGCAAAACCTTTCTTATACTCAACCAAATCCCCCAACCTAACTTTTTTCCAACGTGAGTTCATCTCAGATTCATTTACGGGTTGCTTACTTACTTTTTCAATTTCACTGGTTGTTTTCATAAATAATCACCTATAATCCAAGTTCTATCAGATAACTCTCCATCTGCTTCTCTACTTCTTTCAACTCTTGTTTAATGCCCATAATATTTTGTTTGACTTGCTTCATATTGACTTGCTCTTCTTCCTCAAATGTATCTACATATCGAGGAATATTCAAGTTAAATTCATTGCTTTTAATCTCTTCTATTGTTGCTACATATGAGAATTTCTCAATCGTTTCAAAAGCTTCATATGTCTGTACAATTTTTTGAATATCCTGCTCTCGTAACTTATTCTGATTTTTACCTTTTTCATAATTACCATCGCCAGAGGCATCTATAAAAAGAACTTCCTTACGCTTACGGTCTTTTTTAAACACCATAATACAAGTAGGTATGTTTGTACCAAAGAATAAGTTTTCAGGAAGACCTATTACAGCATCCAAAAGGTTCATTTCAATTATTTGTTGACGGATTTTCCCTTCACTGGCACCTCTAAATAATACGCCATGCGGAAGAATTGTAGCCATTCGACCATTTTCCGCCAAAGAATACAGCATATGTTGGACAAAAGCATAATCCCCTTTTGAGCTTGGAGGAACTCCCCATTCGAATCTCCTAAGTGGGTCAAGGCTCGCTTCCATTTTAAATTTGCTGTCGGTTGTACCCTCTCCTGCAAAGCCCATTGCCCACTTATCTAATGAAAAAGGAGGATTAGCAACTATTGCTTGGAATTTCATTAATTTACCTTCTTCTAAATGTAGTGGGTTAGCTAACGTATCCCCCCACTCAATTTTTGCATCGTCTATACCATGTAAATACATATTCATTAAAGCCAATGAATGAGTTGCCCCATTTCTTTCTTGACCGTAAATAGCAACCCTTTTATTCGGTACTTGATTTGCTACTTTAATAAGCAAAGAGCCTGAACCACAGGTAGGGTCATAGATACGATCATTTTCTTGTGGTTTTACAAGGCGAGCTAAAAGCTCTGATGCCATTGTAGGAGTATAAAATTCTCCACCCTTCTTGCCTGCATCAGAAGCAAAACGTTCTATCATAAACTGATATGCATCACCAATTATATCCTCATTTCCAACAACAGATGGCTTTAATGTAAGCTTATTGAAATCCTCCAACAATGAACGAAGCATTGTATTCCGCTCTTTTGTCTTTCCAAGTATTGCTTCACTATTAAAGTCAATGTTGCGGAAAACACCCCGTAGTTTACCTGTATTCTCATTCTCTAAGCGTTCCAATGCTTTGTTGATAATCTCTCCAATCTCTGCATTGTTTCGCTTGCTATACAAATAGTCAAACGTTGATAGTTCATCTAAAATAAACCTCTCTCTGGAGATAGCACGTTGAATCCGTTGCTGATCTCCAGCGTAACGTTTTGTGTATTCCTCTAATTGTTCCTTATATGCATCACTTAAATATTTAATGAATAGCATAGTTAAGATGTAGTCCTTGTATGTACTTGAATCAATTTTCCCTCTAAACGTGTCCGCCGCCTGCCAAAGAATTAAATTTACGTCTTGCTGTGTAACTTGTTCATTCATGATTGTTCCTCCTTATTTATTACCTGCTCTGTTATGCCCCTAAATAACTGCTCTTTTTCTTTAATTAACTGCTCGTAGAGTTTTATCTCTCGCCGATGAAGCCTCAATAGCTCTATTAGTGCCTTTTGTTTGGAAAAAGCAGTATTGAGAACTGGAATAGTCTTCAACACATTTTGATTCGTACTTGGTATACGGCTTCCTGCCTGTGATCTCTCCAGTTCTTTTTTTACTTCAAAAGTGTTTAGATACCAGGCTATATACTCCGCCAGAAACTTTGTTTGATTTACCTTTACAATTGCAAAGTAAGACGGGACTAATAATCCACTTTGCTGTTCTCCTACATAAACAGCAGTATTTGGGTGACTTAAGCGAATTAATATATCACGTTCAGCGGTGAAATAACGAGGCTCTAACGGCTCATTACTCTGAAATATCTCAAAGCTTTCCCCATTAAAAGTGCCATCCTCATTAATATTTTTAAGGGTGATAAGCTTATACGAAGCTTGAGTTTGTGTATCCAGCATAGCTTTTTTCCTTGTTAGTACAAGTCCTGTTTTGATTTCTGCAATATCACCAAGGTTCATCTCAATCCTCCTTTTGTTAAATTTAGTATTTAACAATTTGTTAAATATAGTATATAACTTTTTCTCAATTTGAGTCAATCTCTCTTCATAAAAAAACCACCGAATTCAGTGATAATTACGGTGGCTCATATATGTTATTTGTTTCCATACGTAAATTGGTAGGATGTCATATACTTCAAAAACCCGCACTAACTTTCCCTCTCAGCGAGGAGGGCTTGTGGAGGAAATTGAATAGCTCTGTCAGAAAGGTCTTCATCCTATGCTTGTATTGTAATCATATGTCGCTATACCCAAGGATTCGATACCTTAAGTATTTTACCCCTTCCGAAAAAAAAGACCGAGAAGAATGCCCATTGTTACATTTCTCGATCCTGTAGATTGATCCGAAAAGTCTCCCGTTTCCCCTCAAGTGCCAACTTTGTTACTGCGGAAAGGAGATTGTTACAGGTTGGCAGAAGGATATTTTTGTAATTCTGCTTGTCTTACATAGCGTAAACTAATTAGAAATTGTTAATATACCTTTTTTCACTCTATTTTTTCCTTTAAATCTATGATTACTTTATGTATCCCATAAATATTTTCATTATTCCAATCCATCTTATATATAGTGTTTACCAACTGTATCAATAGTTCCTTCCCCTCTATACTAATTGTTTTGGAATCCCCGATAGTAAAATCATGACTAAACACTAACTGTTCTAATGTTGGGATACTGCCCGTCAGCAAATAGTCCATTTCCACGCCAAGTCCTTGGGCAATATCCTTTAAAATGGCAACACTTGGACGTTTCCTTGTACCCAGCTCAATTTTGTTGATATAACTCGCAGAAACATAACTTCTTTCCGCTAATCCAACTAAGCTATAGCCTTTCTCCTCTCGTAACCTTCTCACTATACTACCTAATTGATTCATTTTGCACTCTTCTCACTTCCATCATTTACCTTTTACTTCCTTTTTCAAGGTATATGATTCCGACTCCTATTCGTGTCCTTTAAGATCTAATTCCCACGCTATTAACCAACTATAGATTAAGTAAAACTCCCCTTCTGATCCGATTATTCGACAAAAACAAAAAATTTCCCATCGATATTTATTCAAAGATTTGAACATTATAAGGCATTTTGTTTCTTTTAGGATAATCCCTTGTAACAATGAAAGTTGAACTTAATTATCCACTCTCTAAATATGGACTTTCGTTTTTATTACCAGAATGTCTGAACACTATCTCAAAAAGAATGACTATCCTAATTGGATAGCCAACAAATCGTTTTTATTTCCCTATTTTCTCCTTTATTTCATAAACAACCTTGAGAATATGAATTGCGTCCTCTAAAATTGTTTCCTTTTCCCACTCTATATCATATACGATTTCAACTAACTCTAATATTAAGTCTTTTACTTCAGTTGAAACTATGTCATTATTACTAATTGAAAAATCGTGACTGTACAGCAATTGTTCTAACGTAACCTGATTCCTTTCGTCCCTGTCTGACGTTACCGATAATAAGACATTTACATTCACACCAAGACCATTTGCAAGATCCTGTAATACAATAATGCTGGGGCGTTTTCTTACCCCTCTTTCAATTCGAGAAATATATCCCGCACTGGTTTTGGACAGCTCCCCCAATTTATGGACACTATAGCCTTTTGCCTCTCGAAGTCTTTTTACCATACTACCCAAATCTGCACTTACTTCTCTTCTTACTTTTTTCATTTCCGAAACTCCTTCACATTTCCCATACCAGGAATCCAATTTATCAAATACAATATATTGTAGATTTCTCAACTGATTTGATAACTGAAGGAATCAAGTTATTTTTTTGTAAACCTAACAATTTCTCACTTTGAACCAAATCCTTTCTACTTTGCTCCACCTTTCTCCTCCATACTATTCTTTACTAACTAAATTCAACTTGTTTTGCCACCTTTTATGTATCTTTTTCATATCTTTTATGAAAATCTATAGTTACCTTTAATACAAAATTCGTAATTTGCTCATATTGATGTAAGCTTCCATTTTTAAAAGAGCGTTAAAATAAAAATAATAAATTATTCACCTTATAATCGGAGGTCATTATGAAGCATTTTGATACTGTGAATGATTTTCTACTTTTTACTATAATCAAAAGTAGAAAATACCCTTCGAGATTTCCTTAAACGTATACGGAAATGCACATATGTTTAAAAAGAGAGGCACACACAACTTACGTGATATTCAAAAAGGACAATATGATACATATATTTTTATTCAGATGACATGAACGGATTAGAAGAGGAGTTTCAAGTAACCTATTATCGCTACTTCGAATTAAAAATTATCCTTGAAGCATTCTTTACTTACTATCCAGACGAAGGATGAGACTTCCAAAGCCCCTTTTACTTCTACGAAATGTTTATTGAAAAAAGAGACTTTGAACTTTATAAAACTGCACCATTTTTCTTGACAGTTATATGATATGCACCTCAAATTGTAACCCTCTACCTTTTTAAAGAAATACTCCTTTTGTTTTAATTCACATTACACTGCATACACTACATTCTTCTATTCCATTTTTAATAGTTATAAGTCCCGCACCACCGCATGTAGGACATCTACGAATTTCGTTCTTTTGTAGGTATTTATTATAAATCACACCTTTATTCTTCTCATCTTTATACCGTCCTTTTTCCAATTCCTTACTTCCACATTTAGTGCATTCTTTTGATGAATTACTCATAAGATTTTACATTTCATACATCTTTTCATTCCAAACACTCCATGCTTTTTTATTTGAGACTTTTTTTCTTTACATTTGATTACTACCACTAAAAATTATATATTTAGAAGTCCTGTTATCTTTTCCTTTATAGGATCAAACACTATATCCCTGTTCAATAATGAGTACCCTGGGTGATAGGTGCGATAAGTATGAAATGGGAGCATGACATGAGAAATGCGAGCAAACTGTCTTTCTTCAAAGCCATCAATGGGATAAAATTCAATAGTGTCTCCTGCTACCCTTTGGTCCCTGAACGTTTTTATTAATCTATCATCATATGAATATCCAGTTAAGAAGATAACCACATCGGGCTTTATTACTTCGATGGTCATTGGTAGTACATTAAACTCACTTTGAAGTTTTTCTTCCAGATGTGCTGGAGGACGATTATTGTCATAATCAAAAGGAATAAGCTCTGTATGTAAGAATGCATCGTCACCCTCTCCAGGTGCTATTGCCTGAAATAATTCCCTGCAACCACGCCAAAATAGTGTATGATCCCATTTCCGCCTTAATCGAAAATCCTCATACATCCATTGTAAATATCGAATAATCCTTTCTCGCTGATATTGTTCATCCATATCTTTATAGTATTGTAAGGTTTCGTGAAACAAGCCCCAGCCATTGGTTTCCTTTCCAACAAATAACACTTTTCTTTTAGCCTTACGATAGGCTGGCAAACATTTTATGACAAAAGGATTGGACAGTTTTTGAATATCTCGGTCATCAAGCTGTTGCACGGCTCGAAGCATACGATTCCACCATTCAAAATATACAACATACAAAGCTCTTTCCATTTGATATTCTTTTTCATGAAAATCCAAATCTAACATTTTCCCCGCTTCCTCTCATCTTATCCCATTCTTTATTTATGTATAATTTTATATTTCCCTCTCCCAATCCTCTCCAAATCATTGTAAACAACAGCATGATTTTCGGGAGCATTGGAACAACACCTGGACGTTATGTGTGTCCGTATCGTTGATTCTGAATAAGGGGTATTTTCCCTTCCCATATACTCAATAACTTCCATAATAGAAAACTCATTTTTTCCCTTTTTATTAACAATGTTATGGACTGCATTCAATAATTCTTCTCGACAATTTGCATATATGCTCATAGTCAGCACCTCTTTCCATATGGATTCTTTATTTTTTCATAAATTCTTCGCTCTACCCTCAATTCAGCGGTATTTTTTCACATATCCCTCGTGCTATTCCAAAGCTCTGTACTGCCTTTTTCATTTTTTCTTGAATCTTCCATCTTAAAATCATAGTATAATATTTGAATAGAACAAGAAAGAGGATTTGTCACTTTTAAGACTGGCGTTATAAGCCTTGATTATAGGGAGCTACCATGGCAACTATTACATTTGAAAAGATTATTATTCCTTATCAACGTGAAGAGTTAAATGATTGGAAAACAAGAGACCCACGTGTTGTCCCATCTCATACTTTAAACTGGAACGGACCAGGAGTTATAAATGGCTATGGATATGGGGAATGGAAAGCGGAGCAATACTTCCGTCAGCATGGCTATTATGTTTTCAACAACGATTTCAATTTATTATCAAAGAAATCCAAATTCGAGCGGTTCAATCAATGTATTTTATCCATGATAGACTCGTCAAAAATAAAGACATTCCAGAAAACTGTCCAAGAATTGATTAAAGAAGGATATTCTATTGAAAATCCAGATTTATTCGTTTTCAGTTTAGAAGACTTTTTTTTTGCCGAAGTAAAAAAGGAAAAAGACACATTGCGTGAACCCCAGGTTCATTTCATGTATCTTGCCAAACAGATTTTTGGGACTGAGAGCAAACTTGTTTATTTGTCCGATATAGATAATACTGTTCGAACCGAAATCATTACGGAAGACCTTTCTTTGCCTTCCTGGATTAAGGAAATACAGCTTCATAGCCCAGATATATTACAATCCCAATAACTTACGAGACGCATTATGAGAGGCTTTATAGAAGGGGTTATGAGCTTTCTGGTCACTGGTTAAATACTGAACGGAAAGGTTGGGGTATTGCTCTTTCTTTTTTTGATAGAGCAATATCAATTTTTCTTGTAGCTGTTTTAACGATGGGTTTCTTTTAAACATAATTGTTTGATTCAATATTTCATTAATATCTCTAACATCAGAATAAATAGTCACACTGTTACAGTCACCGACGTGCTTTAGAAATTGGTTGAATGCAAATTGGATTGCCACTAATTCTCCGTATACATTTATTTGCTTGCAACCGAAAGGTGGATGGACTATCTGATGTTTGACCATGACAGTTCCTGACGAAACATAAGTACAGGCTACCGCCATCATTCCACGGTCAATTCTCATGCTCATATCAGTATAAATGAACAACATATTTTGGCTGAAGTATTGCTTAATTATATTTTCTTTTTGTTCTTTAGGCACTTTATCCTGATAGTTCCCCCAAAAATTAGGTGGTTGTCCCGCTCTTTTTGTATTACTTTTTGCATTTCTCACACTATCTCCACCCTCCAGCATGTAGCAATTCCTTTAGCCTTTTATCATCAGCCATTTAACCAAACTTATTCTTTTAACTGAAAAGCCCATAAGGATGGCTATCCATTTTTAGAACAGCCCATTTTTCAAGTAATAGCCAATTACAAGACCCAAAGTCATAAATATTAAATCTCCTGCAACCTTTAAAACGGTACTTTTAATCAAAATGTCTTTCATTTCAACTGCCTCCTTTTTTAATATAACTTCTAATTGTGTTAGGAAGATAACGGCATTAAAAAACACCAAGTTCACCATGGACTCAGCGTTAGGTTGAAAAATTTATTAAATTGTGAAGTCGATTAAAGAGGTTCCCCATAACAATCACAACCTATTTCTTCCGTATTTTTACATTTCATATTATATTACTATCATAGGAGAAAATACCCTTTTCGTCAACAATTGGTCTACCCAAGGACAGCTATTTGAAAAGGCATTCGAATTTGATTAAACTATAGGTGCCATAAAGTAAAACATTAATCACATCATTTGGTAAGGGGAAAGAATAATGAACGACCTTCTTGAAGCAAAGCTTACAATTGCCCGAATAAAAACCAGAATGCTGGATTTAACTGGAGCGTTAATCGCAGACCATTTAACGGACAAAGACTATTGTATTAAAAGCTTGTTAGACATTATTGACTTTATTGACACTGAAGATATAACAATTTCCGATATTAAAGAAACCCTTTGACCCCTTAGCGGGTTTTCTTTATAAGGACAAAATAGTAAATAGCATATTAAATTGTATGTTTTGAATAGCATGATAAAGTAGCGACCATCCTCTTTTAAGGTTTTAAAGGTAACCCTTACTTTACCAGTAAACCTATTGGTAGCACTGAAGGGTTAGTGCAGGTCAATTAATAACAGCTTTTCATTTTTCACCCTTTCTCTCAACGAATCTCATTGCTTCCTCTTTTTTCAAAGAGCTAATTGGCTTTCCTTCCATTCGACAATAATTTGCCATTTCACGTACCCTAATCTGATATTTCGATGGTTCAGCATATACTTCGTCGTCAAATTCAAGCGATTTTATTTCATCCATTATTTGATATTCCCTAATTTTTGCCAATTCTTTTTCTCGTTTTTCATATTCCTTCACAACTTCAGGATCACTACTTAACCTTCGCAATTTCTCTTCTGCTTTTCGAATAACTGGGTCAATCCTCATGATTTCCTCCAGCAATTTTTGCCGATCCTTATTCATTTCAAATACCCCCAAAAAAGAAATACTATTAATTATTTTTTACATGCATTGATTTTTCTTGTTCTGAAATCGCATTTCGGACAAAATGATGATTTTCGCCTAACCCTATTTCTAACCTGAGTTGGATAAGGAGTACCACAACTTGTACAATTTAGATATACTTCGGTTTTTTCATGGGAATTAATCAAGAATGGGTCCAAACCGCTATTTAATTCAAAATTCCACTCATCCAGGATATAATCATGCAATAAACCAATTGATCGACTTCTTTTGTTACATTCCTTACATTCTCCTTTGTCCTGAAGGATTCTGTGAACCTTATCATACCTTGGTTTATGATTATATTGACATGGTAGTAAGTAAATATATTTACTTGAACCCGATGGGATAGTATCTGGGGTCCGTTTATTCCTTTTAAAGTCCCATTTCCCCAAAATCCATGGCTCCGTGAACGCAATTGAATCTTCTGGTAAGACCAATTGATTAACACAATAAGGACATCCGTTCTTTTTCCTGCTATAAATGACTGCGGACCATTCATGTCCCTTTGATTTACACCTCCAAAATACCTCAGAGTGTGAGCCAGCAGTAAAATTGGAAGGTTTTAAATCTCCATTCTTTTCATAATTCCATTCCTCTGCTAATTTAGTACCCACAATTGAGTTCTTCTTTGGTTTTACATGAATTTCTTCTAATGCTGTCAAATAATCGTCCATTGTGAAATGTAGTTGAATACTCATTTTTATTGACTTGTTTAGCTTTTTGCATATCTCTATTACGTTTTTCCTTATTTGATTAAACCCTTGAATATTTCTGCTTCTCTTAACAACTATCTGCTTACTATCCTTTGAACTTATTAGAGGTAGTAGTCCTAACTCTCGGAGCCTTACTATCTTGAAACCCAAATCGTTTAGTACCTTATTTTTTTCAATATCTCTTATGATTTGATTTATGTGCCATCTGAATCCATCATATTCCACACACGTATTTATTTCCTTAACAAAAATATCTACTTTCCATTTATCTTTTAGTTTCAATTGAATAATTGTTTCAGGATAGCTTTTTAAAATGCATAAATACAAACAATATTCTATAATAGATATATGCTTGGCACATTTTGAACACCCTCTGCCACATGCCCTCTTATTGGGACTCATAAGGTATTCATGTCCACTATTACAAATCCACCATACACAAGTATTATAATGTGGAGTAATATCACTTGGTTTTAGAAAGCCATTTCTTATCGGATGCCATTGTTTTGCCAATGCTGGATAAACACTTTTAAAACTTTCTTTAAGCCTTTTTACCGTCAAAATAACCACTCCTCAATATGTTTATAGGAGAAGTGTTTACCATCTCTCTTTCTCTTATTCAACTTTTTTATGTAAATAAATAATTTATTATCCCCCAATGTTAAATTGAATATACTGTCTTTCGGTAATTTCGTAACAAATAATTTACAACATTTTCATCATACTCCGAGAAAAGGTAACACATAATTAGTTCGTGCGTTGAAAATCATTCCAATTTTCTACTCCTTAGCAAAAGTGCCAATTTGCAGTCAAACTATTTCCCTATATTGAAGTCTCAAAAGTATTACTTTATACTTTCCCTGTATAGTTTAAGATTTATTTCTGCTACATTCTTTTTCAAAATCCTTCATCTTTGGAAACTGTATTCCATTTACAAAGAGATAATATTTTCTGACTGCATTTTGGTAAACTTGATGATAAACCTTATCATTCAACTCTTCCTGAACTCTTATTAGCAATTTATACATTTTTTCGTCATTCTTTACAATCAAATCTAAATCGACTTTCAGCTCTCTTTCTACTATTAAAGCTTTAGAAACCTTAGAAGCAACCGATTTCACCTTACTCTGAATCTGTTCACTTTGGACAAGATAATTCTTAAAATCTATTTCTCTCATGTTCAATTCCCCCATTTTACTAATTTTCCTAAATATACCACACAATATTGTAGCTGTATCTTAGCAATTTAAGGGCTATTGATGGTGAATAACTCCCTATGGTTAAACAAGGGTTAACATTTGAGTAGGGGAAGCATCACGTGAAAGAATATGGAATATTTCCCTAATATAGAGATACATACTTACTGTATGCCCCTTTAAACCTACGATTACTTTTTACTCAAACGTTTAATTAATAAAAAACCGAAGCCTTTCAGGCTTGAACCTGAACGTGCTTCGGTCTTAAAAGGCATATGACTTGATTATAAACAAACCCATTCATTGTCTTCTTCTTCTTCTTCTTCTTCTTCTTCGTAATCATCATTTTTTCTTCGCTCTTCGATTTCTCGCATTTTTTCTTCGTAATCAAACTGGTAATTATCACATTCTAAAAGAATTCCTAACTCCAATCCTGACCAAATGATTTAAAAAAAGAACCGATATGTCGTTTCAACGGTATGTTTCTCTCGATTTATTGTAGTCACTACACACGGAATTTTAATTATCCAATCTACTTCACTAAACCTTTTCTCTACTATGTCTCCCTGAAAGAAAGTCCTTCCCCGCTTCTCCTCCCCCTTCACTCCCCTCAATCCCTTGCCCCTCTTGCTTTCCCGCCTCTTTTTCCCGCCTTTCTATCTGAAACTAAGTTCTTCCCTAAAACAGCCCTTTTCGGGCATTTCGTCAAAGAAGGTCAGAGGAAAAACAGGGATAAAAATGAAACAAAGTTCTTCCATAGTAGGGTTAAGGATTGAGGTTTAATGTAGGCTCTTTCGGAAGTTCTTTCGAACTTCCCTTCGGGCTTTGCTCTGACTGGATCAGCTTCAAAAGTGGCTCCCATGGCTTCTCTCGCTATTTTCTCCTGCTCCAAATCGTTGATTTATCGGGCTTTATCCGCATTTACACAAACGTTTGATTAGTATTTGTCCTAAACTAATCAAACGTTTGATCAATAAAAAAAGAACCAGGATGGGCGTACCAACGGTACGTTTCCTGATTCTTTCAAATACATAGTGCCTCTCCCGTTCTTCCCGTTTTGGTACCAACTTAGTTTCAGCAGGTACCAACTTTGTTTTAGAGGGAAAAAAGGTGTTTTGGGGAGACAATTTTAATAACGCAATCTTTCCAACCTACTCAACAGTAACCGATTTTGCAAGGTTGCGTGGTTTATCCACATCGCAATCACGGTGTAGAGCTGCGTAGTAGGAAAGGATTTGCAATGGTATTACAGAGATAAGTGGTGTTAATAAATCATGTACTTCCGGAATAACAAAGCTGTCCTCGTCCATGTTTAGTCCGTTCATGGAAATGATGCATGGGTTTGCACCGCGGGCAACTACTTCTTTAACGTTTCCGCGAATGCTTAAGTTTACACTTGCTTGGGTGGCAAGGGCTATCACTGGCGTACCTTCTTCAATTAAAGCAATCGTACCATGCTTTAACTCTCCACCTGCAAAGCCTTCAGCTTGAATGTAAGAAATTTCTTTTAGCTTCAAGGCACCTTCTAACCCGACATAGAAATCAATACCACGTCCGATGAAAAAAGCATTGCGTGTTACGGATAAGAACTCCCTAGAAATATGCTCGATTATCTCTTTAGAGTCACAAAGCACTTCCATCGCATTTGCAACGATACCAAGTTCGCGAATAAGATCAAATCCTGGATCGAGATTGCGGCTTTTTGCCGTTACTTCCGCTAAAATAGCCAATACTGCTAATTGTGCGGTATATGCTTTTGTAGAAGCAACAGCGATTTCAGGGCCTGCATGCAGTAATAGCGTATGGTCTGCTTCACGGGAAAGCGTTGAACCAGGCACATTGGTAATCGTAAGTGCTTGATAACCCATTTCCTTAATCGTAACAAGAACCGCACGACTATCTGCAGTCTCACCGCTCTGTGAAATAAAGACGAATAATGGTTTTTCAGATAGAAGAGGCATATTATAACCAAATTCACTGGAAATATGAACTTCTACTGGAATTTTAGCCATTTTCTCAATGAACTGTTTCCCAACCAGACCAGCATGATAGGATGTCCCAGCCGCAATAATGTATACGCGATCGGCGTCATTAATCGCATGGATGATTTCAGGGTCGATTGTTAATTCATCTTGGTCATTTTGGTATGCTTGGATAATTTTTCGCATAACCGCAGGCTGCTCGTCAATCTCTTTTAACATGTAGTGTGGATAAGTGCCTTTTTCAATATCACTTGCATCCAATTCTGCAGTATAAGAAGTACGAGTAACGGTTTCCCCAGCAAGATTTTGAATCGTGACACCATTCTTTGTCACAATCACGATTTCCTTATCCATAAGCTCAACGTATTCACTGGTTACTTGAAGCATTGCCATCGCATCGCTGGCCACAACATTGAAATTATCGCCTAAGCCGACAAGTAACGGACTCTTATTTTTGGCAACAAAGATCGTATCACTATTTTTTTCATCTAATAAAGCAAGGGCATATGAGCCATGTAAAAGGCTAAGTGTCTTACGAAAGGCCGCTAGGACCTCTAAGCCTTCATGTACAAATTTTTCAATGAGCTGGACGATCACTTCTGTGTCTGTTTCACTTACAAAAGTAACATCCGCTAAATAGTCACGTTTTAAAAGATCATAGTTTTCAATAACACCATTATGAACAAGCGTAAAACGGCTAGATGCACTTTGATGTGGATGTGAATTTGTTCTACTTGGCACACCATGTGTCGCCCAGCGTGTATGGCCAATTCCGATATTAGCCATTACGTTCATATCGACAATTTCACGTAAATCTGCAATCCTGCCCTTTTCCTTAAAAACATGGACCCCATTTTCATTCATCACAGCAATACCAGCTGAGTCATAACCTCTATATTCAAGCTTTTCTAAGCCTTTTAATAAAATTTCCTTCGTATCATTATTTCCAATATATCCAACAATTCCACACATTTTTCTTTTCCTCCCTGATACAGGGGGCAAGAATGCTTTGGAGGCTCACCTTGCCCCCTTATCTCTGTTTTGAAAGGTATCTGTATATACCTGCTTCTTTTAATTGCTATGTTTAGTATGCGCATTTTCTTCTCTTTGTGCACCAAGTTGCCTTGGTGTTTTAAAGAAGAAACAATCGGTTGTGCGTTCAACCGGGAGGTATCCGCCGAACATTCGATAAACCTCCTCCTCGTCAACTAACCATCCCTAGGTTAGTTCAGGCGCTTTTATTATTACCTTTTTATACACACGATCCTCCCTTTTGATAAAATTTTTCGCTTTAAAAATACAAAGCAAAACAATCGTAACCGATGAATCGTTATTCGTCAACTGATTACTGTTTTTTCCAATTACATAATAAAATATGCATAAAGGAAGAGTTACGTTCCCTTATGCATATCTCTAAAAAAGTCTATTCTTTTAATTCCATTTCTTCCTTTACGACAGAAACAATTCGGTTCACATAGGCTTCACATAATTCCTCAGTTGATGCCTCAGCCATTACTCGAACAAGTGGTTCTGTGCCGGAAGGTCGAACAAGAATCCGGCCGTTCCCATTCATTTCTGCTTCTACTTGCTCAATAACTGCCTTTACCTTCTCATTGTCAGTGACATGATGTTTATCTGTTACCCGAACATTCACAAGCTTCTGTGGGAACTTTTTCATATCTGCAGCTAATTCAGATAGTGTTTTCTGGGTTGATTTCATAATATTTACTAGTTGCAACCCCGTTAATAAGCCATCTCCTGTTGTGTTATAGTCCAAAAATATGATGTGTCCAGATTGCTCACCACCGAGAATAAACCCGTTTTTCTTCATTTCTTCCACCACATAGCGGTCACCAACTGCTGTAGGAACGCTATGAATACCGAGTGCTTCTAATCCTTTATAAAAACCAAGATTACTCATAACCGTTGAGACAATCGTACTATGTTTTAACCGTCCCTGTTCCTTCATATACTTTCCGCAAATGAACATGATTTGGTCGCCGTCAACAATATTTCCTTTTTCATCAATCGCGATTAAGCGGTCGCCATCTCCATCAAATGATAGACCTACGTCTGCACCCTTTTCCATAACTAGAGCCGCTAAGCTTTCCGGATGAGTTGAGCCAACTCCAGCATTAATATTAATGCCATTTGGCGAAGCTCCCATGATGGAGATATCTGCATCTAAATCAGCAAATAGGTGTGTCGCAAGTGAAGATGTAGCTCCGTGTGCACAATCTAAGGCGATATGGATCCCTGAGAAATCTTCATCTACCGTATTCTTTAAGTATTGAAGGTACTTTTGTCCCCCTTCAAAATAATCCATAACTTGACCTAGGTCAGCACCAACAGGTCTTGGTAATTGGTCATCTGCCATATCAATTAAATTTTCTATCTCAAGTTCCTGCTCATCAGAAAGCTTAAATCCATCCGGGCCAAAGAATTTAATGCCATTATCCGCAACCGGATTATGGGAGGCAGAAATCATTACTCCCGCTTCAGCACCCAGTGCCTTTGTTAAATAGGATACTCCAGGCGTAGAGATAACTCCTAAGCGCATGACTTCAGCACCAATTGAAAGTAACCCTGCCACCAATGCCCCTTCAAGCATATGACCTGATACGCGTGTATCGCGGCCGATTAGCACTTTTGGTCGTTCTTTATCCTTTGTTAAAACAAAACCTCCGAAACGTCCTAATTTAAAGGCTAGTTCAGGTGTTAATTCACTATTTGCAACGCCACGGACGCCATCGGTTCCAAAATATTTTCCCATTATCAAAATCGCTCCTTATCATGTTTACTGCTGTGTTCTATACGTTGTCTCTTGTTATCGTAACTTTTGCAGATAATTTATCTGGTTTCCATGTTACATTAGATGGTCCATTGACTTGAATGGTAACGTTATGAACACCATCTGTAAGGCCGGTTAAATCGACAATTATATTGAAGTCATTTGGTCCTAAACCAGTAACTACATCACCAGGTCCAAAGACTAATAAGTTTATTAATCGATTTGTTGGATCATTAACGACTGCTTCATATTGTTCGGATAACCCTTTAACATTTATAGGGATAGCTGATACAGCTTTCTCCCCTTCACTTTTTACAACCACAACCGTTACCTCGACGGTTTCAGGTGTTACTTTCGTTACACCGTTTGAGATAATGACTGGTAAAGTGAGTGTCGTATTTCCACTTATTTTACTAACGTCAACTTCAACACGGACATTATCTGTTTCTTTCAAAACAGCCTCGGCTCCCGATATGACAGCTTCCTTAATATCTAAATTTATCGATGCAATTGTAACCCCAGCTGGTGGAGTGCCTTTTTCAACGATGTTAATCGGAACTGTTTTATTGTTGCTTTTAACTGGGATGGTAACTTCTACTGTTTCCGGCTCGATTACTACATCTAGTTTATTTAATCCCTTATCAAGTACTTGTACCTGTGCTTTTTTTGAAACAGTACTATCAAGAAGATCTCTACCTTCAAATGCTGCCTTTACGTAGGTAATTCGATCGATTACATCCTTGGCACCTGTGATTTTCACCTTATTTGGCTTAACCGTAGGTTGTCCAGCGGAATAACCTTCTTTTATCAAATCTCGATCAAATTCAGCTTCCACGGTAAACTCTTTCGATACCCTTTCTTGAATCGACACGGTTACCGAAGCTGGTTTGATGGTTGCTTTTAATTTTTCTGATAACCCGCTTACTTCAAATTTTACTTTTTGATTGCCTATTTTAGCATTGGTTAGGTCGACAAATACCTCGAAGTTTTTTAATGCCTTCGCTGACTGCACATGGGGCATTGGACCTTCGAGTGTTACTTCAACCATATCAGGCAATCCTGAAACGACAAGGTTTTCGGTATCATAATAAGCTTTAACTGAAATTTCTTCTATTATCTCTGAGGTTTTTCCCCCTGGTACATTAATATCATTCGACTCACTCCCAGAGTTTGGAACGACGGCTGAATAAAGTAGAACAGCCATTAATATCGCCAGGATTTTAATGAACCAGGGATTATCCATCAATTTATCCATTACTCTTCCCCCTCCAGTTCCAACGAGCTGAAGAAGCCGGTTTTACTTTTGTGTTGGTAACAATTAAATCATGCGAAATTAATTCCTTAAAACCTTCTAATGTTAGATTTCGGTGAAGCTCACCATTTTTCGTTAAAGAGATATTTCCGGTTTCTTCTGAAACAACCACCGTAATACTGTCTGTAACTTCACTTATTCCCAGAGCGGCACGATGTCTTGTACCTAGTTCCTTTGAGATAAACGGGCTTTCTGATAAAGGAAGATAACAGGCAGCTGCGGCTACATAATTTTTTTGAATAATCACGGCACCATCATGGAGTGGTGTATTTGGAATAAAGATATTTATGAGTAATTCAGAAGAAATTTTCGCATCAAGTGGAATTCCTGTTTCTATGTAATCACTCATCCCTGTTTCCCTCTCAATGGAAATCAAGGCCCCAATACGCCGTTTTGCCATATAATCTGTTGCCTTTGTGATGGCTTCCACCATTTTATCTTGATCTTCTTCATCAGGTCTGCTGCTACTTGAAAAAAACTTTCCACGGCCAAGTTGCTCAAGCGCTCTCCTAAGCTCTGGCTGGAAAATGATAATTACAGCAAGAAATCCCCAATCAATCGCTTGTTGCATGAGCCAGCTCAGTGTATTTAGACCAAAAAAACCACTCACAACTCTTACAAGGAGAATAACGACAATTCCTTTTAATAATTGTACGGCCTTTGTTCCTTTTATAAGATTTAAAAGTTTATAAATGACATACGATACAAGGAGAATATCAACAATACTAGCTAGATACTTCCATATAGTAAAATCTTCAAAAAACGGCATTGTTTTTCCTCCGTAAATTTGTCTAACTTATAACTAATTTATTATACCATAGATTAAGCTTGCACCCTATTATTTGTCAGTTATCATTAAAAAAGAAATCACTCACTACGAGTGACTTCTTACTATTATTCTTCATTTTCATCAAATATATCTATAACCTCTAAAGCTGTTTTTTTCATGTGATACCAGATCCAATCGAAAACTTCGTTAACCTCTTCTATTTGACCTGTAACATTTCCGGCTGAAGCTAAATACTGTTTCCCATTGATAACCGTTACATCACCTTGAACTTCACCCTCGATTTTTAATGTTCCGTTTCGAACGGTTACATCTCCTTTGACCACTTCTCCTTCAGGGACAATCACCGTATTATTTTGTACGACTAAGTTTTCCTGTTTAGAAACGGAGAATTCTCGTTCTTGATTCCAGGTTGAAAATACACTTCCCATCATCAGAACAAAAAATAGGGAAGCTGCAGCGATTAATGGATGATTTCGCAACCATCTTTGCATACCGACCTTTTTCTTTTCTTTTGGAAGGCGAGCCATTACCTTAGATGTTAAATTAGGAGGAGCCTGCATCCTTGAAGTCCCTTTTACAACCGCGATGGTCTTCTTATATTCATTGAATAGTATCTCACAATCCTTACAGCCTTTGAGGTGTTCTCTTAAAATCATCTCATTTTGAGGATCAATTTCTTCATCTAAATATTCATGCATTAATTCAACGATTTCTTCTTCACACTTCAACGTGTTCACCTCTTATCAAACATAACGTAATTGTTGCCGTAACGCCTCGCGTCCACGGTGGATACGGGTTTTGACTGTACCTAATGGCATATCAAGAATTTCACTGATTTCATTTAATGACAGTTCTTCAATATATTTTAAAACTATAACTGACCTGTATTTTTCAGGCAGTTTTAAAATTTCCTTTTGAACAATTTCTTGAAGTTCTAGACTTTCCAATTCATTTTCAGGTAAAGGAGAATCGGATGACAGCTGCGAATACATGGTGAGGCCGTCGGTTCCCGAGACTTCTGCATCTAAGTAGTAATCTGGTTTTTTCTTTCTAATTCTGTCAATGCATAAATTAGTTGCAATTCGAAATAACCAAGTTGAAAACTTCAAATCCTGATTAAATGATTTGATATTAACATATGCACGAATAAAGGCTTCTTGTGCAATGTCCTCTGCCTCATGGCGATTTCCCAGCATTCGATAGCCAAGCTGATAAATACTATTGCTATAGATTTCGACAATATCAGCAAATGCATCTTGATCGCCTTTTATTACTTGTTTAATTCTTTTTTTTATAAGGGCATCCATTTATTTTTCTCAGCTCCAATGCGGCTATACAATCTTACGAATCAATTGCAAAAAAGTTTCAATATAAATTATATCTTCTTCTATACTTTTTATATTAACAAATATTAACTTATTTGGATAAAGGGAAGCTTAAAAGATTTTTTACTGAGGAATATAGATGGTGGGAAAACAGTGTCAGCAGCCTTCTGTGAAAGGCTGCTGACGAATGATTATAATAATTTTTCACCGAACAATGAACCCATTAATTCGACAGCAGCTCTTGCAGTTTTATTTTTTTCATCTAAGATGGGGTTAACTTCAACAAATTCTGCAGACGTTATGATCTTTGCTTCTTCTAGCATTTCCATTGCCAGATGACTTTCACGATAACTAATCCCTCCCATAACAGGGGTTCCTACTCCCGGTGCATCATTGGGATCTAAACCGTCAAGATCGAGCGATAAGTGAACACCATCCGTCTTTTCCTTTAGATAAGTAATTGTTTCTTCCATTACTTTTGCCATTCCTAATCTATCAATCTCATGCATCGTATAAACTTTTATTCCCTTTTCTTTTATAAGTATTTTTTCACCTTCATCAAGTGATCTGGCACCAATGATTACTACATTCTCTGGCTTTACTTTTGGTGCATACCCAGCAATATCCGTTAATGAATGATGACCAATACCTAAACTTGCAGCCAATGGCATACCATGAATATTTCCAGATGGCGAGGTATCTGCAGTATTTAGATCACCATGGGCATCATACCAAATAACTCCTAAATTCTTATAATGCTTGGATACACCGGCTAATGTTCCAATGGCAATGCTGTGGTCTCCTCCTAAAATAAGCGGAAATGAACCAGATTGTATGACCTCATCTACTTTTTCTGCTAGCAATGTACTTTTTTCAGCAACGAGATCTAAATTTCGTAAATTCGATTTTTCATCGATAACTACTTCAGGTCTCCCAATCGGGATATCTCCCATGTCATGGATTTCGTCAAAAAGCGGTTTCAATCTTTCGTTTATCCCAGCATACCGAATGGCACTTGGCCCCATATCAACTCCACGTCTCATTTGTCCTAAATCCATCGGCATTCCAATAATAGATAGTTTTTTCATGTTCAGCCCCCCCAGCCTTCTTACTACCTATTTTAACCGCTTTCAAACCAATGACTCAACTCGACATAAATATGTATATATATACGAACATTTAACCAAACCAATATCCTTCGTTCTATGATTTAGAAAATAAAAAAGCCTTAAATCAAAGTTTGACTTAAGGCGAAAGATTATATGTAGTGTATGGTTGTTTTCACTGTCGTGAAAAAACTTTGGTGGAGCCTAGCGGGATCGAACCGCTGACCTCCTGCGTGCAAAGCAGGCGCTCTCCCAGCTGAGCTAAGGCCCCATAACTATTTATAAATAGACCCTTAGAGATATAAATCTCCTTGGGTCATTGTGAAATATGATGAGCCATGAAGGATTCGAACCTTCGACCCTCTGATTAAAAGTCAGATGCTCTACCAACTGAGCTAATGGCTCTTGGCTGGGCTAGCTGGATTTGAACCAACGCATGTCGCAGTCAAAGTGCGATGCCTTACCGCTTGGCTATAGCCCAATGTTAAGGACATTAACTAGTTTGTCCAACATTAAAAAAATTATAAGTGGTGGAGGGGGACGGATTCGAACCGCCGAACCCGGAGGGAGCGGATTTACAGTCCGCCGCGTTTAGCCACTTCGCTACCCCTCCATAACTTAATAAAAGAATGGTGCCGGCGAGAGGACTTGAACCCCCAACCTACTGATTACAAGTCAGTTGCTCTACCAATTGAGCTACCCCGGCACAGGATGAAAAATATTTATATTTCATAAAAATTATGGTGGAGGATGACGGGATCGAACCGCCGACCCTCTGCTTGTAAGGCAGATGCTCTCCCAGCTGAGCTAATCCTCCAATATTATGTAAAGTTTCCTGTTCCACTATTGTAAATGAAAAGTTACTTTTTCTATCGCAAAAAACACTAAGGTAAGATATTTCCGCTATCGCGAAAAATCATTGGTGACCCCTACGGGACTCGAACCCGTGTTACCTCCGTGAAAGGGAGGTGTCTTAACCGCTTGACCAAGGGGCCATTAATGTAAGATAGGTAAGCTTCCAAGCGGATTCGAACCGCTGACCTCTTCCTTACCATGGAAGTGCTCTACCTACTGAGCTATGGAAGCATAGCTAATATTTAGATTAATGTAAATGGCTCCGCAGGTAGGACTCGAACCTACGACCGATCGGTTAACAGCCGATAGCTCTACCACTGAGCTACTGCGGAATAACAATATAATAGCCTGGCAACGTCCTACTCTCACAGGGACAAAGTCCCAACTACCATCGGCGCTGAGAAGCTTAACTTCCGTGTTCGGTATGGGAACGGGTGTGACCTTCTCGCCTTAATTACCAGACTATTTATACTCAAAGACATTTTCTATTATAATGCCTTTTTGAGATTTTTCAAGAGGTATTTAAAAAATCATTCCCTCAAAACTAGATAATGCAGAAGAAGTTGTAAAAAAGAGTTCGCCTTTTAAAAA
>NZ_JBALNQ010000053.1:0-4189 GCF_036961885.1 Neobacillus niacini
ATACTATTATTGATAGAAATTTTGTATTGTCATAATTTTTGTTCTAAAAAGCAACTACGTTTAAGAAAAGAACCTTAATAAAAGGAGCGGTAAACGAAATGTCTAAAATTATAGCAATCAATGCTGGTAGTTCTTCTTTAAAGTTTCAATTATTTGAAATGCCAAGTGAAGATGTTATCACAAAAGGTATTATTGAAAGAATTGGTTTAAATGATTCGGTTTTTACCATTTCTGTGAATGGAGAAAAAGTAACAGAAACATCGGATATTCCTGATCATGAAGTAGCAGTTAAAATGCTGTTAGATAAATTAACGACTTTAGGAATTATTCAATCACTTGATGAAATAGATGGAATTGGACACCGTGTCGTTCATGGTGGAGAAGCCTTTAATGACTCCGTGGTCATTACGGATGAAGTACTTAATAAGATCGATGAACTTTCTGAATTAGCACCACTTCACAATCCTGCAAACGTTACAGGAATTAAAGCTTTCAAAGGTGTTCTTCCAAATGTTCCTGCAGTTGCAGTATTTGATACAGCCTTTCATCAGTCGATGCCTGAAAGTTCATACCTTTACAGCCTCCCATACGAATACTACGAAAAATATGGTATCCGTAAATATGGCTTCCATGGTACGAGTCATAAATACGTTTCCCAGCGCGCGGCTGAACTTTTGGGCCGCCCGGTTGAACAGCTTCGCCTCCTTTCTTGTCATTTAGGCAATGGTGCTAGTATCGCGGCGATTGAGGGCGGAAAATCAATTGATACGTCAATGGGCTTTACACCTCTTGCTGGGGTAACAATGGGAACTCGTTCAGGAAACATTGACCCTGCTTTAATTCCATATATTATGGAAAAAACAGATAAAACAGCTGAAGAAGTGCTCGACGTATTAAACAAAGAGAGTGGAATGTTAGGTGTATCTGGTTTCTCCAGTGACCTGAGAGATATTGAAATTGAAGCACGTAACGGAAATGACCGAGCACAGCTTGCATTGGACGTTTTTGCAAATCGGATTCATAAATATATTGGCTCTTATGCATCACGTATGTATGGTGTTGATGCCATTATTTTTACAGCTGGTATTGGTGAAAACAGTGATGTAGTTCGTGAAAAGGTTTTAAAAGGTCTTGAATTTATGGGTGTTTATTGGGATCCTGCATTAAATAAAATTAGAGGTGAGGAAAGATTTATTAACTATCCACACTCACCAGTAAAAGTAATTGTTATACCTACAAATGAAGAAGTCATGATTGCACGCGACGTTGTACGTTTAGGACAATAAATGATGGAATAAAGGCAAACTGTCCTATTAGGACGTTTGCCTTTTTACATTTTTATGCATATCCCTTTATGGTATACTGTAGGAAATAAGAGGAAGTTAGGAGGCTTGCCTATGCCATTAACCGAGCGGGAAACAAAGGTATTGGATGATATTAGAGAATGGGAAAAGAATTTTTTAAACTACGAGGCAAATGACCTGCAGCTTACGTATGAAAAGTATTTAGAACGTTCTTTCTCCTTATTACCTGAAAAGGTTCAACGCCAGTTTTTTTCAGTCGTTGATAGTTGGTTGTTCCACTTGCATGGAGTAATCCAAGGCTCGCAGATTCAGATGGACGCAAAGGAAAGAATCCTTTCTTCAGGCCGGGTATTTAATCATGATTTACATCAAGTAGAGGATTTAAAAAAATTAGATATAGATCAGTTACAGTACATAGCGATGCAGCAAATCGCCCGACATCGACTTTATTCATTTGCCCAAGGCGGCTTAGCGGGAACTGGGGGAACGCTTCTATTAGGTACAGACATACCGGCAATGGCTGTTATTAATTTAAGGGTAGTGCAATTAATTGCCATGACATATGGCTTTGAGGTTAATACCCCTTACGAGATGATGAGTTCTTTACGAGTGTTTCATACAGCAACATTACCAGCGCGTTTACAAAAAGAGGGCTGGTCAATTCTGATGAATGATTTAGAATCAAGCAATGAACGTTATTTTTATGAGGGAAATGAGGAAATTACAGATGTCACCTGGCTGGAACAGCCAATCCAGCAATTATTAAAAGCAATAGTGATTATGTTGTTTCGCAAAAGAATCATTCAAGGAATTCCCGTGGTCAGCATGGCCATTGGAGCAGGGACTAATTATCAATTAACACGGAAAGTTACTGAATTTGCCCATAACTATTATCAGTTGAGATATCTTAATCAGAAAGAGGAAATTTTAAGATGAGTACAGCGGAACATAAGCAAGGAGCACCAAAAAGAGTTAACTGTAAAGTGATTACTGTCAGTGATACAAGAAACAAAGATACAGACAAAAGTGGAAAACTAATGATGGAATTACTAGAACAAGCCGGGCATACGATTGTTGATTATGTGATCGTCAAGGATGAGGCAGGACCTATTAAAGAAGCAATTTTAAAAGGCTGTGATCGTGATGATATTGATGTTATCCTGACAAACGGAGGTACCGGTATAGCAAGGCGCGATGTAACGATTGAAACGGTTCAAGCCGTGCTTGATAAAGAAATCATAGGTTTTGGAGAGTTATTTAGGATGTTGAGCTATCAAGAGGACATTGGTTCTGCAGCGATTCTTTCACGTGCAATTGCTGGAGTAGTAAAAAATAAAGGTGTCTTTTCAACCCCAGGCTCTACGGGAGCAGTGAAGCTGGCGATGAATAAGTTAATTCTGCCTGAGATCGGTCATGTAGTGAGGGAAATTAAAAAGGACTTATAAAGGATGAGCAGAGCCCCCACTTTAACTGGGAGCTCTTTTTATTGGTGCATTTTATCTGATACAGTTTGGTTTGCTCTATACCAAAGCCATAAATCATTGATAATGGAAGCAAGGTCCGCTATTTCACTGTTTAATTCACATGAGGTTTTAAAATTACTCTCATTAGACAATTGGGCTTGCTTTTGATTAATCAATTCTTCAAGATCAGCAATTCGATCAGGAATGGAACCTCTAATTTGTTCCCAATGAAATAGGATAGCCTGCTGGGTTTCATCACTATATTGTGCCCATTCCATCGTTATATCGGGAATCGAAATGCCAAGACGTGGATCGAAGGAAAAATGTTTTTTCATGTGATAGCCTCCAAGACGGGTTGTATTCCCTATTGTATAACACATCGTGAAAGCATTCACGAGTTAATTTAAATTTTGTTATTAGCTTTTTCTGAACGGACAATGAGGACATCACATGGGGCGAAACGAGTTATGTGTTCTGAAACACTGCCGATTAGAAACCGCTCAACAGTATTCATTCCAGTGGCACCGCAAATAATTAAATCAATCGAATGGTTTTTAGCGATTTCCTTAGGAATTTTGACTTTCGGTGATCCGTATTCAATTTCATATTGAACGTGTGCAACTCCAGCTTCTAATGCTTGGTTTTGATATTTTTCAAGCATATCGATTGCCAGCTTGTTTGCCCGATCACCAATATCTGGATCATATGAATCAATTAAAAGAAATGACCTTGTGTCAATCACATGTGCTAATAACAATTTTGAGTTGTTTCTTTTAGCAATTTCAATTGATTTTTCTAAAGCCCACTCTGATTCTTTTGAACCATCAATAGCAACTAGAATATGGTCGTATTTTACATCCATTGTAATCCCTCCTCCCTTTAATTATACAATATTTTCTAGGGATAGATGTTGCAATTTTTCGAAAAATAAAGGAGTGATAATTATGGAAGGGTGATTGATTTGATGTCTAAACAAGATCCGAATAAAACCTTTACCTTTGAATTTGATGAAAATGGTGCAAATGAAGTAAGTCAGCAAATTATGAATTCCTATAATAGCGGATTTATTGGCCAGGATTTTGAAGTGACTAACGAGAATGAATCCCAACATACAGAGGAATAGGTTTGACAGTACTCGCCAACAGGCGAGTTTTTCTATGTAATCGTCTATTAAATTTACTAAAGTAGGGCGTTTACCCAAGAATCTCCTTTTAAGCCTGCATATCCTTTTAATGTGCTAGGAATATATAGGAGGAGGAAAAAAAATGCAAGACATGCATAATTATATGGAATCAATCGACCCTAACGATCAGAGGTTTGGTCGTTTCGGATTTCACCATGGATTTGGAAGACCGTTTGGATTCGGCAGACCATTTGGATTCGGATTCGGAAGACCATTTGGATTCGGCAGACCATTTGGAT
>NZ_JBALNQ010000053.1:4244-51634 GCF_036961885.1 Neobacillus niacini
ATTTGGATTTGGAAGACCATTTGGATTTGGATTTGGAAGACCATTTGGATTCGGTTTTGGATTACCATTCTTAGGGGGATTAGCGCTAGGTGCAGCATTAAGTCCAGGGTTCGGATATGGATACCCTTATCCATACCCATACCCATATTATGGCTACCCGTACTATCCTTATTATTAATAACTCAAAAATTAAGGGCTTCATAGCGAACAGCTTGAAGCCTTTTTAATGAAGTTATGGTAAAATGAAAGTGCTTTCATATCAGAGTAATAATTTTTTTAAATTTTATTAAGCTATTATTAATTGGGGGTATGTAAATGCGAATTGGTGTACCGAAAGAAATAAAAAATAATGAAAATCGTGTTGCAATGACACCAGCAGGGGTATTCAATATACTGAAGTTTGGACATGAAGTTTATATTGAAACAAGTGCAGGTCAAGGTTCTGGTTTCACTGATGAGGATTATATTTCTGCTGGTGCAAAAATAGTGCTAACGGCATCTGAAGCATGGTCAACGGAAATGGTGATGAAGGTTAAAGAACCGCTGCCAAGTGAATACCAATACTTTCGTGAAGGTCTAATTTTATTTACATATTTACATCTAGCACCAGAGCCAGAACTAACAAAAGCATTGATTGATAAGAAAGTAGTTGGAATTGCTTATGAAACAGTCCAACTACAAAATAAATCATTACCTTTATTAACACCAATGAGTGAGGTTGCCGGAAGAATGGCTGCCCAAATTGGTGCACAATTCCTTGAAAAGGTTCATGGCGGTAAAGGGATTCTTCTCTCTGGAGTTCCAGGTGTCCAAAGAGGAATTGTTGCCATTATCGGTGGCGGTGTAGCGGGAACAAATGCTGCGAAAATGGCGATTGGACTAGGGGCAAAAGTTACCATTATTGATTTGAATCCAGAGCGCCTTCGTCAATTAGATGATATTTTTGGATCAGAAGTGACGACCCTCATTTCTAACCCATACAACATTGCTGAAGCAGTAAAGCAATCTGATGTGGTTATAGGTGCTGTTCTAATACCTGGGGCAAAAGCACCTAGGCTTGTAACGGAGGAAATGATCAAATCTATGAATCCTGGAAGTGTAGTGGTTGATATTGCTATCGATCAAGGTGGTATTTTTGAAACGACTGACCGAATAACCACACATGATAATCCAACATATATTAAGCATGGAGTTGTTCATTATGCTGTTGCTAATATGCCTGGAGCAGTCCCAAGAACTTCAACCATGGCTTTAACAAACGTAACAGTACCATATGCCATTCAAATCGCAAATAAGGGCTATAGTCAAGCGTGCCTAGATAATGAAGCTTTATTAAAAGGTATAAATACATTAGGCGGCTTCGTAACCTATGAGGCTGTGGCAGAGGCACAGGGACTTCCATTCTCCGATACAAAAACATTACTTGGACAATTATAAGAAAAAAAGCCAGCTTCGATTTCGAAGCTGGCTTTAGAATGATTAAATGATAGAGCCGCATTTGCCGTACCTCATATAAGAAAGTTTTAAACCACCACTCCTCAAAGTGGGTGTTCGCAAAAGCCTTCTATGCATGTCCTCCATGTCGTTTAGACAGAGGCTTGTCATTTCAGCTTTGATAGTAAAACTCCCTTTTACAGCTTAAAGGTTAAAACTTTATTATCACTACGAGCAACGCAGCTTGTATTTTTATAATACTGCAATTTCTTCATCCATTCAATGGTAAAAGCCACCAAACAACTATTTAATGATTTGTAGTTCTTTAGGGAATTTTGTAAGGACTTTTGCCCCGACTGCCGTAATCAATATATCATCCTCAATCCGTACTCCAGCTACATTTGGCACATAAATCCCTGGTTCAATTGTATATACCATCCCTTCTTCAATCACTAATTGGTTTGTTTCTGTTATCGAAGGGTACTCATGTACACTAATTCCTAATCCATGCCCGAGGCGGTGTGGGAAGTATTCTCCATAGCCAGCTTCAGCTATGATTCTTCTTGCTGTCAGGTCAACCTCTGCAGCGGTAACACCAGGTTTACTTGCTTCAATAGCAGCTAATTGTCCCCTAAGGACGGTATCATAGATTTCTTTTTGTTTATCATTTATATCACCAAATGCAACAGTTCTGGTAATATCTGAGCAATAGCGATCAACAACAACACCTAAATCGAAAAGAACAAGATCGCCTTTTTTGATTTTTGTAGCTCCAGGATTTCCATGTGGTGAAGCTGCATTTGCTCCGGTAAGTACCATTGTTGAAAATGACATTTCTGTTACGCCTTTTTGCTTAAGGGCAAATTCAACCGCATTGAGGACGTCTAATTCCGTTCTACCTTCTTTGATTTCACTACAGCCCACTTCAATGGCATAGTCAGCCAGTGCACAAGCTTCCTCGATACTTTTTAATTCCTTCGCATCTTTAATCATTCGTAGTTTTCTTAACTTTTCTTCTGCGGAAACAAAAGCAGCGCTTGGAAATAATGCAGTCAAAAGCTCATAGCGCTCTACATTCATATGTTCTTTTTCAATTGCGACGTTCTTTACTCCTATGTTTCTCTTTTTGATCGAACTATGTACTAATTCCCATGGGTTTTCGATATCACTATACCCGATGATTTCATAATTCCAACCAGATCGGTTAACATCATGCACTTCCATTCCGGGACATACAAGGAAAGGCTCTTCCTCTTGGAATACTGCTAACCCTAATAAACGCTCGTGGGGATCTGAGAAAAACCCGCTTAAATAAAATACATTCTCTGAAGAGCTGATGAAGCTCACTTCAATCCCATTTTCCTTCATCCATGTTTGCAGGTTTATTAATCGTTGATTCATTTTTTCTCCTCCTAAATTAAACATTCCAACTTGAGAGTATCAATTTTAAAACCATGTGTAAACATAGCATGTGCTAAAACAACTGATTTTTGGATATAAATGAGGAAGGAATTTTAAAATTCTTATGGAAGTAATACTATAAACATTATGGAGGAGATGAGTAGATGAAGGTATCTTATCACGGGCATTCAGTTGTTCAAATTCAAGTCAATGGCAAAAGGATTATCATTGATCCGTTTATTAGGGGTAACCAACTAACAGACTTGAGAGTGGATGATATAAATCCAGATGTAATTCTCATAACTCATGGTCACAATGATCATGTTGGAGATACAGTCGAATTAGCCAAAAAAAATAATGCCCTTGTTATTGCTAATCACGAGCTTTCTACCTTTCTGGGATGGCAAGGGGTGAATACTTACGGTATGCATATCGGCGGTGCACATCAATTTGATTTTGGAAAAGTTAAATTAACACAAGCTTTTCATGGTTCTAGCTATGAGACCAAGAATAAGGAACTAGTTTATTGTGGCATGCCAGCGGGAATTCTTTTTATGGCGGAGGGAAAAACGATTTACCATGCAGGAGATACGGGGCTGTTTTCAGATATGAAGCTCATTGGTGAAAGGCATCCGATTGATTTAGCTTTCTTGCCAATCGGTGATAATTTTACCATGGGACCAGAAGACGCAGCATATGCTGCTAAATTACTAGGGGCAAAAATAATTGTACCAATCCATTACAATACGTTTCCACCTATTAAGCAAGACCCTGCCCAGTTTATTGAAATGCTTGAGAATAAGAATGGAAAAGTTCTTGGTGCTGGAGATTTTATAGAATTATAATACTTTTTTCTTCCTTCCTTGCATAAATTGAAACAAGCAGTTTAAGGAAGGGAGATTAAGAATGAAAAAGAACCGATATTTACTATGCTTGTTGCTCTGTGGGTTCATGCTTTATTTTGCTGTTCCGAGACTATCAATTGGTGCAGAAGGTCTCGAAGGAATTTTTGCCCTAGCTTGGCTTGGACTTGCCTTAATTGTTATCGCAGGAAATCTCACAGCACTTTTGTATACTCCAAGAATATCAGCAGAAAGACGCCAGCAGCCACGAATAAACAAAAAATCAAGATCTTATTACTGATACTAAATTTGTAAAGGGAGCCTGGTATTTGCAGGCTCCCTACGAATTTTTGTAAAAGAATTTAGGAATTTAATTAAAATAATGGTAAAATTATATAACGATTATTATTTTAATTAAAGGGTTTTAAGAAATGGGTGAAGGTCTTGGCTACTAAGCATGAACTGATTCTGCAATATATTGATGAACTTCCTGTCGGAGAAAAAATATCGGTACGTCAAATCGCTAAGGCGTTAAATGTAAGTGAAGGTACAGCGTATAGAGCCATCAAGGAAGCAGAAAATAAAGGGTATGTCAGTACCATTGAACGCGTTGGTACGATTAGGATAGAAAGAAAGAAAAAAGAGAATATTGAAAAGCTTACTTTTGCTGAAGTGGTAAACATTGTCGAAGGCCAGGTGCTTGGCGGAAGGACAGGCTTGCATAAAACACTTAATAAATTTGTTATCGGTGCAATGAAACTTGAGGCGATGATGCGCTATACCGGTCCTGATAACTTGTTAATTGTCGGAAACCGTTCGCAGGCACAGGAGCTTGCCTTGAAAGCTGGTGCAGCTGTCTTAATTACGGGTGGATTTGATACGGAGGACGATATCAAGAGATTAGCAGACCGTCTTGAGATGCCGATTATCTCGACCAGTTATGATACTTTTACCGTGGCAACAATGATAAACCGTGCCATCTATGATCAGTTAATTAAAAAGGAAATCATTTTAGTTGAGGATATTCTCACCCCGCTATCAGAAACATTTTATCTAAATACCTCCGATAAGGTTTCAAAGTGGCATGACTTGAATCATGAAACCACGCATAGCCGTTATCCAGTTGTCGATCAGAATATGAAGATACAAGGAATGGTAACCGCAAAGGATATCATGGGGCAGGATGCTGACATCATTATCGATCGAATTATGACGAAACAACCAATGTCGGTCTCAGAGAAGACAAGTGTTGCCTCAACAGCACATATGATGGTCTGGGAAGGAATTGAAGTTCTCCCTGTTGTCGATGATTCCAACCGTCTTCAAGGCATTATTAGCAGACAGGATGTAATAAAAGCACTGCAAATGAACCAACGTCAGCCACAGGTGGGTGAAACACTTGATGATATTGTTACCAACCAAATGGTATTAATGCGCGGAAGAGCAAAAGGTGAGGAAGCGTATTCCTGCGAAGTAACCCCGCAAATGACCAACCATCTAGGCACGATCTCATATGGAGTGTTTACCACGATTGTATCAGATGCTGCCAACAGGATATTACGAAGCTATAAAAAAGGTGATTTGGTTGTTGAAAATATGACAATCTACTTTTTAAAGCCAGTCCAGATGGAAAGTGTCTTAGAAATCTACCCAAGAGTCCTCGAAGTAGGCCGTAAATTTGGCAAAGTAGACGTTGAAGTCTTTAATGACAATATCTTAGTTGGAAAAGCAATGATGATGTGTCAATTAATTGACCGGAATTAAAAAAAGCCGCTTCATGATGAGCGGCTCTCGTTCATTGCTTCTTCAGCAGCAAAGGGAAGATAGTGTTTATATTTTTTGAATCCGACCCAGCCAAATACACCGCCATACACAATAAAGATTATGGACACAACAAAGGTAACAGTCGTTTCAGATATAAAGAATAAATGATTAATACCAAATAAGCAGACAAACAAGCCAAGAGCTATATTGGATTTAGCAGCAATCCATTTCTTTTCAACCGGAAGGCGGCTTCTAAAATATTTGGTTTTATAGAATAAATAGAAAGCAAAGAGAATGACAATAAAAAACACTAGAACAGACATTAAATTTCCTCCAAGTCTAAAATTCTCTTGTTAATTGTACATATTATTTTAACAAAATACTACCCCTGCATCCTGCATCAAAAACTATAGAGGTGATAACAGTGAATGAAAAAATTTTAGAAATGATTGAAAAATATGAAACCATCATCGTTCATCGTCATGTTCGTCCAGACCCGGATGCCTATGGCTCTCAATGTGGATTGGTAGAAATATTAAAAGCATCCTACCCCGATAAAAAGATATTTGCAGTTGGGAAGGAAGAAAAGTCACTCCATTTTATGCGCCGACTTGACGCCATTGAAGATAAGGAATATGAAGGAGCGTTAGTAATTGTTTGTGACACGGCAAATGCTGAAAGAATTTGTGACCAACGTTTTTCATTGGGAGATAAACTGATAAAAATAGATCATCACCCTAACGAGGACCCGTACGGCGATTTATTGTGGGTAGACACAACCGCAAGTTCCTGCAGTGAGATGATTTATGAATTCTATTTATTTGGCAAAGACCGCGGATTAAAATTAAATGATGAGGCTGCTAGGCTTTTATTCGGTGGAATTGTTGGGGATACTGGGAGATTCCTATTTCCAAGTACGACAGACAAAACCTTTGCTTACGCAGGCGAACTGATCCATTATAATTTTTCCCGTACCGAACTTTTTGACAAAATGTATGAGCTAGATACGAACATAATTAAACTAAACGGCTACATTCTCCAAAATTTTGAAATGCAGAGTAACGGTCTTGCTTCTGTTGTACTTACAAAGAAATTATTGGAAGAATACGAAGCTGTACCATCAGAAGCTTCTTTACTTGTTGGAACCTTAGGAAATGTTAAAGGGATATTGGCATGGGTCTTTTTCATAGAGGAGGAAGACCAAATCAGGGTCCGACTTCGTTCAAAGGGTCCAGTCATTAATGGGATTGCAAGAATGTTTAAGGGCGGCGGCCATCCGCTTGCTTCGGGTGCATCCATCCATTCATGGGACGAAGTCGACCAGGTATTAAAAGAGCTTAGCAAAGCATGTGAAAATTATCAGTTATAATAAAAAATCGGCCTTCAATTTGACGGCCGATTTTTACTTTTCAAATTCGATTTCAAGTTGAATGGAGAGGGTTGTGAAGATCACCATTTCCTTTACTTGTAGTTTATACCGTTTGTCATGTATTTTTACGGGTTTATTTTGAATGATTTTTTTGATTAATTCCTTGCTTTTATAGACAGTGTCAATATCCTTTGCAAGCATCAGACTTATGTCATCTTTTACCGAATCTTCAATTTCTGAAACACTCAGTAAGTCTAGTTTGTATTTTTCTGAATTCGTTATTTTTACGTTGATTTTTTGTATGGTAAGCTGCTCAATCGTCCGTTTATTTATCTCTTTATATTCTTCCTGCCATATCTTTTTTTCATTTTCTAAGTCAACAATTTTTTCACTCTGTTCATTAATCAACGCCGTATGCTTCTCCTGCCAGACTCCATGAATATAAATAAAAATGCACCAACTGATTGCGCCGCCAATAGCCATGCCAGCAAAAAAACGCTGCCAACCAGGTTTTCGATAATAGGGAGGAATTCTCACGATATATACTCCTGAGTTAACCAGTTAATAATCAGTGCGCCTGTCTGTGCGCCTCCTAATGCAGAAAGGATGATGAGGAGCTGTTTAAAAATATCTCTTGTCTCCGCATTGAATAACCCTCTCTCAAAGGTGTAGACGGCATCAAATGTTCCGCCAATAGCAGCAACAATTGCCCAGATTCTTAAGTCTGTAGACAGCCGGTAAACCGCAGTCAAAGGGGGTTGTCCAGTTAAAAAGGCCGCAATCCCACCAATTAAAGCTCCCCCTAAAATAACTCCTAAGGCAATAAAATAGCTTTCAATAAAAGTCGGAAAAAAACCGATCTCTTTCATAACCTCAACCGCCCCTATTTAAATATCTTATGTATCATGTATATGGACAAACCACCCTGATTATGATTTTAAAAATAAGAACATATTTTCCTTTTTTACCGATAGGCTCTATAATGTAGGTAAGAGATCTAGTTGGAAGGGGTGACAAAAATGTCTTTTATTCACCTTCATGTATATAGTGCGTTTAGTTTGTTAACAAGCACAGCATCCGTTAATGAATTGATCGTTAATGCAAAGAAAAAAGGCTTTAAAGCGATAGCCTTAACAGATAGAAATGTTATGTATGGAACCATTGAATTTTATAAATTATGTATAAAAAATGGTATCCAGCCAATTATTGGGTTAACCGTAGATGTGGAAAGTGAAAACGAGAAGGAAAATTCCTACCCGTTAGTATTACTAGCTGAAAATGAAATAGGATTTAAAAACCTGTTAAAAATATCGAGTGCTGTTCAAACAAAAGCTGATAATGGAATTCCTTTTAAATGGTTAAAACATTATTCAGATGGTCTCATTGCCATTTCTCCGGGAATAGAAGGCGAGATTGAACAAAATTTACTAAATGGAAAACAGGAACAAGCGATAGAAATAATTGAAAAACTTCAGTCCATCTTTGGAATGGGATCCTTTTTTCTAGCTATTCAAAATCATCAAATTGAAAAGGAAGCTATTGTTACAAGGAAGATTCAAACGATTGCCGAAAAACAAAAAATTCCCATGGTTGCAACAAATAGAGTTCATTACATTGAACAAGAAGATATGTTTGCACACGAATGTTTACTTGCGATTAAAAATGGCGACAAACTCCAGGATGATCACAGAGAAAGGTTAGATAGCGATCAATTCTATTTAAAAACCGCGATAGAAATGATTGAAGTCTTTGCTGAAATACCCGATGCCTTAGAGAACACGATTGCAATCGCTAAAAGATGCATGGTAAACATCGAATTGAATAAAACCTATCTACCTGAATTTCCGACAGAAAATGGCCAACCAGCAGCGGAATACCTCGGAAAACTCTGCCAAAAAGGGTTGCGAGAGCGCTTCGAATCACCAACCCGTGAACATATGGAACGATTGTCCTATGAATTATCAGTCATTAACTCAATGAAATTCAGTAACTACTTTTTAATTGTTTGGGATTTTATGAGATATGCCCGGGAGAATGGTATTTTGACAGGTCCAGGAAGGGGTTCGGCAGCTGGGTCACTCGTTGCTTATGTATTGTATATAACGGATGTAGACCCACTAGCCCATCAGTTATTGTTCGAGCGCTTCTTGAATCCAGAGCGGATTTCGATGCCAGATATAGATATTGATTTTCCAGACCACCGCCGGGATGAAGTTATCGAATATGTTGCAAAGAAATACGGTGAACTACATGTAGCTCAAATTGTAACATTTGGCACGATGGCTGCCAAGGGAGCAATGAGGGATGTTGGTAGAGCATTTGGCTTGAATACCAAGGAGCTAGAACAATTATCAAGGCGTATTCCATCAAGGTTAGGAATAAATCTAGAAGATGCTTTTAAAGAATCGCAGCCATTACGGGCATTTATTGATGAAAGCCCACTAAATCGAAAACTTTTTGATACAGCTTTAAAGTTAGAGGGATTGCCTCGCCATACATCAACACATGCTGCCGGTGTCGTTATTAGTGAGAAGCAACTGGTAGAGTTAATCCCCATTCAAAAGGGACATAATCATGTTTATTTGACGCAGTATTCTATGGATCATCTTGAAGAAATAGGATTACTGAAAATGGATTTTCTTGGTCTGAGAAATTTATCATTGATCGAATCCATCACAGCTTCCATAAAAAAGAAAACCGGAAGAAAAATAGATATTAAAAAGATACCATTAAATGATGAAAAAACGTTTGAATTATTAGCAAGGGGAGAGACAACAGGGATTTTCCAGCTGGAATCAGAGGGGATGAGAAAGGTATTATTGCGTTTAAAACCTTCACGATTTGAAGATATTGTTGCAGTTAATGCCTTATACCGTCCTGGACCAATGGAGAATATTCCTCTGTTTATTGATCGGAAACATGGAAGACAGGCAGTGGAATACCCTCATAAAGATTTGGAACCCATCCTGGAAAATACTTATGGAGTCATCGTGTACCAGGAACAAATCATGCAGATTGCCTCCGTCATGGCCGGATTTTCTCTTGGCGAGGCAGACCTTTTACGGAGGGCAGTAGGGAAGAAGCAGAAGGATGTGTTAGACAGAGAACGAAACCATTTCGTCCAAGGTGCTTTAAAGAAAGGATATGACCTGGTACTTGCTAATGATATTTATGACCTAATCGTTCGATTTGCGAACTATGGGTTCAATCGAAGCCATGCGGTTGCCTACAGTATGATTACGTACCAGCTTGCTTTTCTAAAAGCGAATTACTCTGTTTATTTTATGGCGGGTTTGCTCACATCTGCAATTGGAAATGAAACAAAAATAGCCCAGTATATCTTAGAATCAAAGCAGAATGAAATCGAGATTCTGCCTCCTTCTATCAATTACAGCGGTTTTTCTTTTCAGGTAGAGAAGTCGAGTATCAGATACAGCCTTGCAGCTATTAAAAGTGTAGGTGCGGCTGCACTAAAGGAAATTTTTCGAGCAAGAAAAAATAAAAAGTTTGAGGATCTATTTGATTTTTGCACACGAGTTTCTTCCAAAGCTATCAATCGAAAAACGTTGGAGGTCCTTGTTCATTCTGGAAGTTTTGATGAATTTAAGGAAGATCGTGCGGTCTTACTTGCTAGTTTGGACGTGGCGCTCGAACATGCGCAATTATTCAAGGTGGATGATTCAAGTCAAGTCGAATTATTTATGGATGAATTTCAGCTGAAGCCAAAGTACGTACAGGTTGATCCTATCAGGCTGGAGGATAAGCTTTTTTTTGAAAAAGAGGCACTCGGATTCTACCTTTCTGATCATCCGGTATCCATTTTTGAAATGAGACTCAAACAAGCTGGAGCATTGGTTTTATTTGAATTATCAGTGGATCATAAACGTGCATCTGTGGGTGTTTATATAACATCATCAAGAAAAATCCGTACAAAAAAAGGTGAGTCCATGGCCTTTTTGAATGTTAGTGATTCTAGCGGAGAAATGGAAGCAGTCGTTTTTCCAGTTGTATATAAAAAGTATTCTCACCTTTTAGATCAGGGAAACCTTGCAGTAATAGAGGGGAGAATTGAAGAACGAGATGATAAGCTTCAATTTATAATTCAACAAGTATCTGAAATAGAAACATGGATTACTACAAGGGCCAAGCAGGGCTCGATTTTATATCTAAAAGTAGTCGAGGAAAAACAAGATGAGCAATCATTAAATCAATTAAAACAATTATTTAAAGGTAATACTGGAAAGACACAAGTTGTCCTGCATTATGAAGCCAGTAAGAAAACCTTTAAATTGGGTAGTGAATTTATGGTCCAACCAAACGTTAATCTAATGAATTTATTGAGTGATTTTCTAGGAAAAGATAATGTAGTTTTGAAAGAATAATTCTTTACAACGATTGAAGATATGGTATAGTGTAAATGGATAAACGTGGTCTGACCACTAGAAAAACATACTAGAGAAACTTGTATTTGATCGGATCTGTTTGTACTAATATAAGGGGTGGTATATTTTGACTTTACGGGAAGAAGCACTACATATGCATCGAATTAACAAAGGAAAGCTTGAGTCTAAATCAAAAGTACCTGTAAGAAATGCCAAAGATCTTAGTTTAGCGTATTCTCCTGGAGTTGCTGAACCGTGTAAAGATATTTATGAAAAACCAGAAATGGTTTACGATTACACGATGAAGGGCAATATGGTTGCTATAGTCACAGATGGGACAGCTGTTTTAGGTCTAGGAAATATTGGACCAGAAGCTGCACTTCCAGTAATGGAAGGAAAAGCTGTATTATTTAAAAGCTTTGCTGGTGTCGATGCCTTCCCAATTTGTTTAAATACAACGGATGTTGAAAAAATAATTGAAACAGTTAAGTTACTCGAGCCGACATTTGGTGGAGTGAATCTAGAAGATATTGCCGCTCCAAATTGCTTTGTGATTGAAGAAAGATTAAAAAAAGAAACCAATATTCCTATTTTTCATGATGATCAGCATGGTACCGCAATTGTAACTGCAGCTGGTCTTGTAAATGCTTTAAAACTAATTGGTAAAAAAATCACTGAAATAAAAGTTGTTGCTAATGGAGCTGGTGCAGCCGGCATTGCCATTATTAAACTGTTGCATAGCTATGGTGTAAGAGATATTATTATGTGTGATACAAAGGGTGCAATTTATGAAGGACGCCCTCAAGGTATGAATGATGTTAAGGCAGAAGTAGCGAAATTCACCAATCGTGATAATCTTACAGGAAGCCTTGAAGATGTAATAAAAGGTGCAGATGTATTTATTGGTGTATCTGTTGCGGGAGCACTAACAAAGGAAATGGTTGCATCCATGAATAAAGATTCAGTTATTTTTGCTATGGCTAACCCTAATCCAGAAATCATGCCGGATGTAGCAAAAGAAGCGGGAGCTAGAGTGATTGGCACAGGTAGATCCGATTTTCCTAACCAAGTAAATAATGTCCTAGCTTTCCCAGGAATTTTCCGTGGTGCACTAGATGTGCGTGCGACCCATATAAACGAAAAGATGAAGGTAGCAGCAGTTGAGGCAATTGCTAGCTTAATCCATGAATCAGAGCTAAATGAGGATTATGTTATCCCTGCACCTTTTGATCCGAGAGTTGCACCAGCTGTTGCTGCTGCAGTAGCTAAAGCCGCTATGGAGACAGGTGTTGCCCGTATTAAGGTTGACCCTGAAGATATTAAAGAAAAAACAATGAGGCTCGCTATTATCGGAAAAAGTGAGTGATTAGGTAGTGACGAATAAAAAAGTATATCTAGAAATTGTTAAACAGCTAAGAGAGATGATATCAGCAGATAATTTAGTATCTGGTGATAAAATCCCATCTGAACGGGAATTGTCTGAGCGCCTAAATGTAGGGCGCTCTTCCGTTCGAGAAGCATTAAGGGCATTGGAACTGCTCGGTTTAATTGAGACGAGACGCGGTGAAGGTACTTTCATAAGAGATTTTCAGGGTAACCAGCTTGTGCAGCTGCTCGGCACCTTTATTCTCCAAGATGAAAAAGCGAAGCTGGATGTGATTGAAACAAAGAACCTAATTGAAATGGATTTACTGCGATTAGTTTTAAATAGAGCAGACGAGAAGCGGCTAATGAATTTAAAGAGTCAGGTTGAAAAAAATCTATTAAATGATGATCAATTCTTTTCTCAGCTAAATGACATTGCAGATAATTATTTGTTTTCGAGAATCTGGTTAATATTAAAAGATTATTACCATTCAGTTCACCAAAAGAATATAAAGTATAATCAGAATAACCTTTTACTATTAATTGAAGCATTGATAGAAAAAGATGAGATAAAGACATTATCCGCTTATCGGCAATTAAGAAATTTGTCTATTTTAACCGACAAATACTAACAGATTTTGAAGGATTTATCCTTTATAGTGATAGACAAGCCAACAAGCCCTAATAAAAGTGGGCATTTTTAATTTTTAGGTGGTCTGACCAGTTAAAGATACGTTTGAATTGTCAATATTTTAGGATAGACTTCAATAAGGCACTTTTCTTAAACTTTGTTGCTTTTAGGAACAAAATAATATTAGTGCTGGGTCTTCACAGTAAAAAGCATAAATTTATTAAGAAAAGAGCTTGCAAACTAAAAAAAGGCGAAAAACTAACTATTGTCACGTTAAAATCGGCTTTAAGATTTTAACAACAATCGTTACGAAAACAGCCTCAATAAAAGATAATAAAAACTTGCCGTTTGGCTTGATTTTTTTTCAAACATGGGAGGTTTGGACAAATTGCTTAAAGACCTTTTTACAAAAAATACACCTAAAAAGAAGAAATATGCAACGATTCCTACCGAGGCTGCGAAAAGTGATGTACCTGAAGGGATTATGACTAAATGTCCATCATGTAAAACCATTATGTATACAAAAGAATTAACGAAAAATATGAAGGTTTGCTTGCAGTGTGGGCATCACTTTGCCATGACCGCAAAAGAGCGGATTGTCAGCTTTTTAGATGAGGACAGTTTTATAGAAATCAATGAAAATATGGTGTCTGAAAATCCATTGAACTTCCCAGACTACCTTGAAAAAGTAGAAAAAGACCGTCAAAAAACAAAAATTAATGAAGCTGTTGTAACGGGCAGTGGAAGTGTTAATGGAAATAAGCTTGTTTTAGCCATTATGGATTCCACCTTTAGAATGGGTAGTATGGGTTCTGTAGTCGGTGAAAAAATAACTCGCGCAATTGAAAAAGCAGATGAATTGTCAGTACCATTTATTATTTTTACAGCATCTGGCGGTGCTAGGATGCAAGAAGGGGTCCTTAGTTTAATGCAAATGGCCAAAACAAGTGTCGCTTTAAAGCGATTTAGTGATAATGGCGGGCTAATTATTTCGATGATGACCCATCCAACAACGGGCGGTGTTTCAGCAAGCTTCGCGTCACTTGGTGATTATAACTTTGCAGAGCCGGGGGCGTTAATTGGTTTTGCAGGACGGAGAGTCATCGAACAATCCATTCGTGAGGAACTTCCTGAAGATTTCCAAACATCAGAATTCCTTTTGAAGCATGGTCAGCTGGATGCTATTATTTCCCGTCTGGATTTAATCGATCAAATCACAAACATACTTGAAATTCATCAACCAGGAGGTGAGCTCGGATGGTAGGGGAATTAGAATTTGAACGCCCAATCGTGCAACTAAGAAACAAAATTGCCGAACTAAAAGAGTTTACAAAAACTGCAGATGTAGATTTAACTTCAGAAATTGAGAAATTAGAATCAAGACTTGAAAAACTTGAAAAAGATATTTATGACAATATAAAGCCGTGGGACCGGGTTCAAATTGCCCGCCATCCCAATCGGCCAACCACATTAGATTATATTGCGAATCTCTTTGACGGGTTCTTTGAATGCCATGGAGATCGAACCTTTGGTGATGATGAAGCAATTGTCGGCGGAGTTGCTAAGTTTAGAGGCCTGCCGGTAACTGTAATTGGCCATCAAAGAGGAAAAGATACAAAGGAAAATATTCGCAGAAACTTTGGAATGCCACACCCTGAAGGCTATCGCAAAGCATTGCGGTTAATGAAGCAAGCGGATAAATTTAAACGTCCGATTATTTGCTTCATTGATACGAAAGGTGCTTATCCAGGTAAAGCAGCCGAAGAACGAGGACAAAGCGAGGCTATTGCACGTAACCTTTTTGAAATGGCCGGACTTAAGGTTCCAGTCATTTGTATCGTTATTGGTGAAGGTGGAAGTGGTGGAGCGCTGGCTTTAGGAGTAGGGAATCGTATGTATATGCTCGAAAATTCTACTTACTCTGTTATCTCACCAGAAGGTGCTGCGGCTATTCTCTGGAAGGATTCTTCACTTTCTAAGAAGGCTGCGGAGTCTATGAAAATAACGGCACCTGACCTGAAGGAACTTGGCATCATTGATGATATCATTCCAGAAATCAAGGGTGGAGCACATAAAAACGTTTTGGGTCAATCAGAGACAATTGACATCTTCTTAAAGAAATCCTTAAAGGAACTTTTAGAATTATCAGAGGAAGAATTAATCGTAGATCGTTATAATAAATTTCGGACGATTGGTGAATATTCCTTTTTAAAGGATTTTATTAGTATCTAAGGTTAAGACTTTAACAACCAATCGTTACGAGAAGCCTTTCTAAAAACGTGCTCATGGAGCACGTTTTCCTTTTTTTTTCAAATTCACACATATGACAACAAAAACCCAATAAATGTTAATGTTTCCGTTTTCAATATCGTGTTAAGCGATTTCAGTTAACCGATAATTCCGTCTATTAAAATTAGTAATATGATTAAGTTGTTATAGCCTTCGCTTTCATGGTATTTTATTAATATTACCGGATTTTATGTAAATAATAAATGAAGTACATTGTGACCGACCAAATTAATTAAACGGAAGATCTCTATCTTAGATATACATATTATTTTACTAAATCGCATGAGGTGGTATAAATGAAAAAAATTGGCGTCCTAACAAGCGGTGGTGACTCACCAGGAATGAACCCAGCTATCCGGGCTGTTGTTCGAAAGGCAATCTATCACAATGTAGAAGTTTTTGGAATTTATGGTGGATATTCTGGACTCATTTCTGGAAAAATAAAAAAACTTGAACTTGGCTCTGTAGGTGATATTATTCATCGCGGAGGGACCATGCTGCAAACTGCACGCTGTCCAGAATTTAAAACACCCGAGGGACAGCAAAAAGGCATTGAACAATTAAAAGCACATGGTATTGAAGGACTGGTTGTTATTGGCGGCGATGGTTCTTATCAAGGTGCGAGAGCTTTGACACAGCGCGGTTATCCATGTATTGGTGTGCCTGGAACAATTGATAACGATATCCCTGGTACCGAAGTAACCATTGGTTTTGATACGGCATTAAACACAGTTATTGATGCTTTGGATAAAATACGTGATACTGCAACATCTCATGAAAGAACTTTTGTGATTGAGGTAATGGGAAGGGACGCTGGTGACCTGGCATTGTATGCTGGACTAGCAGGTGGAGCAGAAACCATTCTCATTCCTGAAGAAGGCTATGATTTGGCTGAAATTGTAGACCGACTGCGCAAAGGGCAGGAACGCGGGAAGAAGCATAGTATCATTATTGTCGCTGAAGGTGTTTGCAACGGAAATGATATTGCCAAGCAGCTAAAAGAAGCAACAAACTTTGATGTTAGATTATCTGTACTTGGGCATATTCAACGCGGCGGTTCCCCAACTGCAGCTGACCGAGTGCTGGCAAGCCGCTTAGGAGCAAGAGCAGTCGAGTTATTAATTGAAGGAAAAGGCGGACGTGCAGTAGGGATTGAAAAAAACACCCTTGTTGATTACGATATCGTCGAAGCTTTAGAAAGAAAGCATAAGCTAGACCTAGAACTTGTAAAACTATCAAAAGAATTATCTATCTAAAAGTACTAGCTGAAATTTAGGAGGAAACATTAATGTTGCGTAAAACAAAAATCGTCTGTACGATCGGTCCTGCAAGTGAAAGTGTGGAAAAATTAACTCAATTGATGGAATCTGGGATGAATGTGGCTCGTTTGAATTTTTCCCATGGTGACTTTGAAGAGCATGGCCAGCGTATCCAAAATATTCGTGAAGCTTCAAAACTAACTGGTAAGACTGTTGCGATTTTACTTGATACGAAAGGTCCAGAAATCCGCACAAATAATATGGTTAACGGATCAATCGAGTTAACATCCGGAGATAACATTATTGTTTCGATGACAGAGGTAGAGGGTACGACCGAAAAGTTTTCGATTACATATCCAGGATTAATTGATGATGTTCAAGTTGGTTCAAAAATTCTATTGGATGACGGCTTGATTGGACTAGAAGTTCTTACTACAGATAAGGCAAAAAATGAAATTCTGACAAAAATTCTAAACAGCGGAACTTTGAAAAACAAAAAAGGGGTTAACGTACCAGGAGTGTCAGTAAAACTTCCAGGTATCACAGAAAAAGATACAAATGATATTCTTTTTGGAATTGAACAAGGTGTCGATTTTATTGCTGCATCTTTTGTACGCCGGGCAAGCGACGTAATGGAAATTCGCCAGCTTTTAGAAGAGAAGCAGGCTACACATATTCATATTATTCCTAAGATCGAAAACCAAGAGGGTGTCGATAATATTGATGAAATCCTTGAAGTGTCCGATGGATTAATGGTCGCTCGTGGAGATCTAGGCGTTGAAATCCCTGCGGAGGAAGTACCTCTTGTGCAAAAAATGTTAATTAAGAAATGTAACGCACAAGGTAAACCTGTCATTACCGCTACACAAATGTTGGACTCTATGCAGCGTAATCCACGTCCGACACGTGCGGAAGCAAGTGATGTTGCCAATGCAATTTTTGATGGTACGGATGCGATTATGTTATCTGGTGAAACAGCAGCAGGTATATACCCGGTTGAAGCTGTACAAACCATGCATAATATTGCTGCAAGAGCAGAATCAGCTCTAAACCATAAAGAAATCTTATCTGCCCGCAGGAAAGATACTGAGCACAATCTAACAGATGCAATTGGTCAATCAGTTGCACATACGGCCTTAAATCTTGATGTAAATTCAATCATTACACCAACTGAAAGTGGTCATACTGCAAGGATGATTTCAAAGTATCGTCCAAAGGCACAAATCGTTGCAGTTACAGCAAACGAGCATGTTTGCCGCCGATTAGCCCTTGTATGGGGTGTGTATCCTCAGCTTGGAAGAATTTGCAGTTCAACAGATGAAATGCTGGATAGTGCAGTGGAAGATAGTGTAAACAGCGGTCTTGTTAAACATGGTGATTTAGTTGTCATTACAGCTGGAGTTCCTGTTGGTGAAGCAGGTACAACCAACTTAATGAAGATCCATGTTGTCGGTGATATTATCGTACGAGCACAGGGGATTGGTCGTAAGTCTGCTTTTGGTAAAGTAGTTATTGCCCATAATGCAGGTGAGGCTATTGAAAAAGTAAAGCCTGGATCCATTTTAATCACACTTGGTTCAGACCGTGATATGGTACCGGCTATTGAAAAATGTGCTGCTTTGATCACTCAAGAAGGCGGACTAACTAGCCATGCTGCTGTCGTTGGACTAAATCTTGGAATACCAGTTATTGTTGGTGTTGAAAATGCACTTGAGTTGTTCAGAGATGGACAAGAAATCACAGTAGACGCATCAAGAGGAGTCATCTATAACGGACACGCAAGTGTTCTTTAAGAATGTATGAAAAGGAAGGGATATTCCCTTCTTTTTCTGTTTTTAGAAACATTATTCACAAATTCGGTATATAATTAGTACAAGCTAGTTTGAAGGAGATAGATAAATGCGCTATTTAGCTTTATTAATTATTGTGATCCCTGCCATTGATATTGGTGTCCTGCTTTTATCCGGTAAAACGTTTGGTGTTTTGCCAACGATTGCTTTTATTATTTTAACAGGTGTAGTTGGCGCTTACCTGGCTAAGCGAGAAGGACTGCAAACGATAAAAAGAGCACAGGAGCAGCTTGCCTATGGTCAAATTCCTGGTGACTCTGTATTGGATGGCATTTGTATATTAATTGGTGGAACGCTGCTATTGACACCTGGGTTTATTACCGATATTTTCGGATTTTTGTTTTTATTTCCACCTACAAGAAAGCCTTTTAAATTCCTGATGATTAATTCCTTACGCAAGAGAATTGAAAAAGGGAATAGTAAGATTATCAAATAAGGCTGTTTTCGTAATAATTGTTGTTAAAGTCTTAAAGCCGACTTTAACGTGGCAATAGGTATCTTTGCTCCTTTGAATTTAGTTTGCCAGCTCTTTTCTTATCAATTTTATGCTGTTTTCTGACCATAACACAGCACAATATTAGTTTTTTCACTGAAAAGCAACAAAGTTTAAGAAAAGAGCCTTAAATAAAAAACGCCAACTTCCAATTGGAGGTTGACGTTTTTATAGTTAAATTTCTTTTCCTTTAATAAATGTCCATAAGTCGTGAAAAACATTTGCACGATAGAGGGTGCTGATAATAACAAGGGTAACGGGGCCGATGATTAATCCTAGAAAGCCAATAAGTTTAAATCCAACAAATAACGCGATCAACGTGGCTAATGGATCGATACCAATATTCGATGAGAGTATTTTTGGCTCCATAACTTGTCTTTGAACAATAACCAATAAATAAAGTACTCCTAAGCCCACCGCGAGACCAATATCACCAGTAATGACTTCATAGATAATCCATGGTACAAATACAGCTCCAGTACCAAGGTATGGAATAATGTCCACGACCCCCGTTATTAAAGCGATGGTTATCGCATAATCAACCCGAAGGACAAGCAATCCAATTAAAATAATAACCGTTGTTATAGAAATAAGAGTTAATTGCGCTTTTAGAAAACCAAATAATGCCTTCTGTAAATCAACAATGACTGTTTTACTGCTTGATTTAGCTCTTTCTGGTAATATCCGGCTTCCGAACCGTGAAAATCTGTCCCAATCTTTACTTATAAAAAAGGTAGCTAGCAAGGAAAAAATTAATACTGTTGCTGCATTTGGGAACCAAGATAGTATCACCGGGATATTACCAAATAGATTTTGAATAAATGTGCCAACTGTTGAACCAATGGTTGTGCCGACATTTTGAATATTATTGATAATCGTATTTTGCTGGCCATCATCCAACTGTTTAAACATGCCAGTTAATTGATTATAAAGTGGAATAATTTGACCAGTAATATACTCTTCGATGAATCCGATTAATGTATCCAAATGCTCGGGAACTACTTTAGCAAGATAATTTGCTCCGGTTACAATTTCGGCCACCAACAGTGTAACTAAGCCTGCAAAAAGTGCAAAAATAATGATTAACGCGACAAAAACAGCTAACCCTCTGGGCATTCGCAGTTTTTTTTCAAACATATTAACAATTGGATTAATGAAAAAGGCAATTACTAAGGCAATTATAAATGGATAAGTCACTTTTGATAAATAATAAAATGAAAGAAGTGCAAAAACAATAATGGCAATCACTATAGTGAACCTTACTGTTCGGTACAAGTATTTTTTATCCAATAACATGCCTCCTAACTAATCATATTGATAGTTATAGTTTAACATTATTTGCATGATACCGCATGATTTTCCATACCAGAGATGATAAAAGGTGGATGAAAGAAATGTTTAATGAGTCATTTTTGTTCTTATTACTGCTGCTAGTTATTGGAATTATTGCAAAAAACAACTCCTTGTTGATTGCGATTGTGGTCTTGCTTGTTTTAAAATTTAGCGGACTTGATAGCAAATCTTTTTCTTTTATACAAAGTAAAGGAATTAACTGGGGAATTACCATCATTACAATCGCCGTTTTAGCTCCGATTGCATCGGGTGATATTGGTTTTAAAGATTTGTCTGGTGCTTTTAAATCACCGCAAGCTTGGGTAGCACTCATTTCTGGTGTGCTAGTCGCTTTATTAGCAAAGGGTGGGGTATCCCTCTTACAAAATGACCCGCATATTACTACCGCACTTGTGCTGGGAACCATTTTATCTGTATCTATTTTTAAAGGTGTTGCTGTAGGTCCGTTAATTGGTGCTGGAATTGCCTATACCGCAATGAAAATAATCAATTATTTTCAATAGATTTTTTGTAAAATAATATTTTTTTGAACTTTTCAATTCCTTTCCATTCACAAAAATCTGATAATTGTTTATAATAGGACTTGAAAGCGCATCCTTTATTACATAAATCACATAAATATGCTAGATTACTTGTAAATAACTTTTTTACTAAAGAAAAGTTATTTGCTTATTGGATTTTTCCCGAGCAAGCGCTCAATCTAGTAACATGATTGAAAAGAGGGGCGTAGTTTTTTTCATAAGCATTGTTTGAAATGAAGAGTTTCTTTCCAAAATGGCTGTGACCGTTGTACGATTTCAGCTAATAAAAAATACTTCTTTTTACAAATGGGTAATGGGTAATGGGGAAATTAGAATGAGAAGGAGAGATTTTCTATGACAGTAACACGTGGTCTTGAAGGGGTAGTGGCAACAACTTCTTCCATCAGCTCAATCATTGATGATACATTGACATATGTTGGGTATGATATCGATGATTTAGCTGAAAACGCAAGTTTTGAAGAAGTTATTTATTTACTGTGGCACCGTAGATTACCAACCGTGCCTGAATTAGCAGAATTGAAAACGCAGTTGGCTGAAAACGCTGCACTGCCACAAGAAGTGATTGAGCACTTTAAGATGTATCCGATCGAAAAGGTTCATCCTATGGCTGCACTAAGATCTGCCGTTTCATTACTGGGATTATATGACGATGAATCTGACTTAATGGATGCTGAGTCAAACTATCAAAAGGCGATTCGACTTCAAGCAAAAATGCCTGCAATCGTTACTACATTTGCACGAGTAAGAAAAGGACTTGAACCAATTGGTCCAAGAACAGATTTAAGCTTTGCAGCAAACTTCCTTTACATGTTGACTGGTCAAGAACCAGATCAAATCGCTGTTGACGCTTTAGACAAAGCACTGGTCCTACATGCAGATCATGAATTGAATGCATCTACGTTTACTGCAAGAGTATGTGTGGCAACTTTATCAGATGTGTATTCCGGTGTAACAGCAGCTATCGGGGCACTTAAAGGACCCCTGCATGGCGGTGCTAATGAAGCAGTAATGAAAATGCTTAAAGAAATTGGCACGATAGAAAATGTTGAGCCATATGTTCATGAAAAGCTTGCCAACAAGGAAAAAATTATGGGCTTCGGACACCGTGTTTATCGTTTAGGTGATCCTCGTGCTAAACACTTAAGAGCAATGTCTAAAAAATTAACAGAGCTTACAGGTGAGCCTCATTGGTATGAAATGTCTGAAAAGATAGAAGCCATCGTCACAGGCGAAAAGAAATTACCTCCCAACGTAGATTTCTACTCAGCTTCCATGTATCACAGCTTAGGCATCGATCATGATTTATTTACACCAATCTTTGCAGTCAGCAGGGTTTCTGGCTGGCTTGCTCACATTCTAGAACAATATGATAATAACAGACTAATACGCCCGCGTGCTGAATATACAGGCCCAGGCATGCAGTCATATGTTCCAATTGAACAAAGGGGTTAATTCATTTTACTTTTATGAGAAAAATTGTTCTAATAGGAATGTAAACTATGGTTAGAGAGTCCCACTTTCTAACCTAGGATACATTCTAATGATTGTTTTTTTACATACAGGAGGGAGAAAGAAATCATGTCAGGCGAAAAAATCACAGTAACTAATGGAGTATTAAATGTACCAAACAATCCAGTAATACCATTTATCGAGGGTGACGGAATCGGCCCAGATATTTGGGCAGCTTCTGAGAGAGTATTAAATGCATCCGTTGAAAAAGCCTATAAAGGTGAGCGTAAAATCGTTTGGAAGGAAGTTCTTGCTGGTGAAAAGGCTTTTAACCAAACGGGTGAATGGCTTCCAAAAGAGACTCTTGATGTCATCAACGAATATTTGATTGCAATCAAAGGTCCACTTACAACACCTGTTGGCGGCGGTATCCGTTCATTGAACGTTGCCCTTCGTCAAGAGTTAGATTTATTTGTCTGCTTACGTCCAGTGAGATGGTTTGAAGGGGTACCTTCTCCAGTAAAGCGCCCTCAAGATACGGATATGGTTATCTTCCGTGAAAACACAGAGGATATCTATGCTGGAATCGAATATGAAAAAGGTACAGAAGCCGTTAAAAAAGTAATCGACTTCCTACAAAATGAAATGGGTGTTACGAAAATCAGATTCCCTGAAACTTCAGGTATCGGTATTAAACCAGTTTCTGAGGAAGGAACAACTCGTCTTGTACGTGCAGCTATTAATTATGCAATTAAAGAAGGCCGTAAATCTGTAACGCTTGTACACAAAGGAAATATCATGAAATATACTGAAGGCGCGTTCAAAAACTGGGGTTATGAGCTTGCTGAAAAAGAATTTGGTGATAAAGTCTTTACATGGGCTCAATATGACCGCATAAAAGCTGAGCAAGGAACTGACGCTGCAAACAAAGCACAAGCTGATGCTGAAGCAGCAGGCAAAATTGTTGTGAAAGATGCGATTGCTGATATTTTCTTACAGCAAATCCTCACACGTCCGCGTGAATTTGATGTAGTTGCAACCATGAACTTAAATGGAGATTTCATTTCCGATGCTCTTGCAGCACAAGTTGGTGGAATCGGAATCGCACCAGGAGCAAACATCAATTATGAAACTGGACACGCCATTTTTGAAGCAACCCATGGTACTGCACCAAAATATGCAGGACTTGATAAAGTAAATCCTTCATCTGTTATCCTTTCAGGTGTATTACTACTTGAGCACTTAGGCTGGAACGAAGCGGCTACTATGGTTATTAAATCAGTAGAGAAAACAATCGCTTCTAAAGTAGTAACCTATGACTTCGCTCGTTTGATGGACGGAGCAACAGAAGTTAAAACATCTGAATTTGCAGATGAATTAATTAAGAATATGGAATAATTGGAAACCTCATCGCATAAGTGTTGAAACTGGACAAGGACAATTAGGGCTGTTTTCAACAGCCCTTTTGCATAATGAATTAATACTTTCAAAGGGGAGAGGTAATAATGTCATTAAAACGTAAAAAAGTTTCTGTAATTGGCGGCGGTTTCACTGGAGCAACAACAGCTTTCTTACTGGCACAAAAGGAGTTAGGTGATATCGTGCTAGTTGATATTCCACAAGCAGAAAACCCAACAAAAGGAAAAGCCTTAGATATGCTTGAGGCTAGTCCAGTTCAAGGTTTTGATGCGAATATCACTGGTACATCGAATTACGAGGATACTCGTGACTCTGATATCGTAGTTATTACTGCAGGTATTGCTCGTAAGCCTGGAATGAGCCGTGATGATCTAGTTCAAACAAACCAAAAAGTAATGAAGAGTGTTACACAGTCAATCGTCAAATACTCACCAAACTGTACAATCCTGGTTTTAACGAACCCAGTTGATGCAATGACTTATACTGTATATCAAGAGTCAGGATTCCCGAAAAATCGTGTAATTGGGCAATCAGGTGTACTGGATACGGCACGTTTCCGGACCTTCGTAGCACAAGAATTAAACCTTTCTGTCAAAGATATTACGGGCTTTGTATTAGGCGGCCATGGTGATGATATGGTACCACTTGTACGGTATTCATATGCTGGTGGGATTCCGTTAGCAACATTAATTTCAACAGACCGGTTAGAAGCCATAGTTGAGCGTACTAGAAAAGGCGGCGGCGAAATTGTAAACCTTTTAGGTAACGGCAGTGCTTATTATGCACCTGCAGCATCACTAGTGGAAATGTGTGAAGCAATTTTAAAAGACCAACGTCGCATTCTTCCTTCCATTGCGTATCTTGAAGGAGAATTTGGTTATGAAGGCATTTATCTTGGGGTACCAACCATCCTAGGAGCAAACGGAATTGAAAAAATTATTGAACTTGAACTAACAGCAGAAGAAAAAGCTGCACTAGACAAATCCGTTGAGTCTGTTCAAAATGTAATGAAAGTATTAGTTTAAGAGATAGAAATTCGGGGACTAATTCCCCGAATTTTTTTCTACAAATTGAAACCGTTTACAAAAGGAGTGTGGCAAGATTGCTTTTAGGGAAGAAAAGAAAACTAGGCAGAGAAATAAAAGAAATGTCAGTTGGAGAAAAACTAGCTCTTACTGAAAAAGTTGAGGATAAAGACATTCTCCTGTATTTAGGCTTAACAGATGATGCAAATCCGTTATTTATTCAGCATGACTATGCAACCCAAACACCATTCAAAAAACCAATTGTTCCTAGTATTTTGCTCACTGGAATGATTACCTCAGCAATATCAAAGTATTTACCCGGCCCTGGAAGTCATATCGTCAGCCAAGATATCCAATTTCCTAAACCTGTATACCATTATGCAACTGTCCAGTTATTGCTGGAGGTTGTAGAAGTAAATCAGGATGATCATACTGTGTTGATAACGGTTGTTGGTACAAATGAAAAAGACGAGGCTGTTATTACTGGAAAAGTGAAAGTTTGTCCTCCTTATCGTTTAGGTGGCATGGATGGGAATGTATTAGATAATTTTTAATACCTTCAAGTTAGTAAAGGGATGCACCTGGCATTCCTTTTTTTGTCGTCAAGTTTGATTGTAGGTAATCTTTTTGGTTCTATACTATAATAGAAAAAGGTGGCGAAATTGAAATTATTTTCGGGGGTTACTATGAAAACTAAAGTACTAGTTGTAGACGATGAACAATCAATTGTAACATTGCTTCAATATAATTTGGAACAAGCAGGTTTTGAAGTCATTACGGCAATGGATGGCCTAATGGGCAAACAATTAGCAGAAACAATGGCACCTAATATTATTGTTTTAGATCTTATGCTGCCAATACTAGATGGAATTGAAGTATGCAAACAGCTTCGACAGCAAAAAATCATGACTCCAATTCTAATGTTAACCGCTAAAGATGATGAGTTTGATAAAATATTGGGACTTGAGCTCGGTGCTGATGATTATATGATTAAGCCATTTAGCCCAAGAGAAGTGGTTGCACGAGTGAAGGCAATCTTAAGAAGAATTCAAATACAGACAAATACCAATGAAGGGGAACTTCTGGATAGTTCCGTAATTATCGTCGGGAAGCTTCAAATTTTCCCAGAAAAATATGAAGCGTATTTTAATAATCAGCAATTAGAATTAACGCTGAAGGAATACGAATTGCTGCATTATTTAGCACAAAATAAAAATCGTGTGTTAACCCGTGACCAATTATTAAGTGCTGTATGGAATTATGAATTTGCTGGAGATACTCGTATTGTAGATGTTCATATCTCACACCTACGGGAAAAAATTGAAGAGGATACGAGAAAACCTGCTTATATTAAAACTGTCCGTGGGCTGGGATATAAGCTTGAGGAGCCGAAAGGGGAATGAACAAATTCCGCTCAAAGCTCCTTTTTGCCCTAATATCCTTAATTATTATTGGCTTAGTGGGATTGGGCATCATACTAGGTCAGCTTTTTAAAAGTAACTACCTTGATACATATAATGAAAGATTAAATAGAGAGGGCACTCTCCTAAAAATGTATTTTGAAAATAACGGTGGAGTAAACTCAATCAATGAAGATGAAGTGATGGATATAAGTCGCATGCTAAATGTCAGGCTTGCTATTACAGATACCAAAGGAATTATTTATTTTGATAGCGGGGAAAAGGACCAGTCCAATGGTAAGGGTATAAAAGAAAATATCAATGAGGTTCTAAAAGAGAAAGCAAAAAATGAAACGAAGCTAGTAGAGCAAGATAATTACGATTTACACTATTCCTGGAAACCGATACTAAAAGCAGGTGAGAATGAAGGATATCTGTTTATCATTTCAGAAACGGATGAACTTAAAAAAGCATACGGACAAATTTGGTGGATTGTAATGATTAGTCTTGTGATGGCGCTCATTGTTTTTATATATCTTGGATATCGAATAACCTCTAGATATTCCAAACCAATTGAAGCTGCTACGAATGTGGCAATGGAATTGGCGAAAGGAAATTACCGGGCTAGAATAGAAAATGACGAAATAAACGAGACGAGTATGTTAAGCAGTTCCATCAATGTGTTGGCTAGAAATCTAGAAGAAATGAGCAGGGTTCAAGAAATACAACAAGATCGTTTAAGTGCACTGATAGAAAATATGGGTGCTGGGCTGCTACTGATTGACAGCCGCGGATTCATAAATCTAATTAATAAAGGCTACATCGAAATCTTTCACGTGAATACATCAGATTACTTAAATTATTTATATTACGAAATAATTGAGCAGGAAGAAATCCGAAGTGTAATTGGGGAAGTTTTCCGTACGGAACAAAAGGTCAGAAAACAACTTCGTTTTCCGTTGGGCATTGAAAGAAGATACTTTGATGTGCATGGGATACCGATTATTGGGACAAATAATGTGTGGAAAGGCGTATTACTTGTTTTCCATGATATTACGGAGTTAAAGAAACTTGAAAAAATGAGAAAAGATTTTGTAGCGAATGTATCCCATGAATTAAAGACGCCTGTTACCTCTATTAAAGGCTTTACTGAAACGTTGTTAGATGGTGCGATGAACAATAAAGATACACTTGAAGCATTTTTATCGATAATTTATAAGGAAAGCGACCGAATGCAATCGCTTATTCAAGACCTGCTTGATTTCTCAAAAATTGAACAGCAGGAATTTCAACTTAACATACAGGACTTTGATCTGTCCGAATTAATTAATGAAGTCATTACCATGCTTAACAAAAAAGCATTATCGAAGGATATTCGACTGGAGCTTGATTATAAGAGGGAAGAATTATATATACAAGGAGACCATGACCGCTTAAAGCAGGTAATAATTAATTTAGTTAATAATGCGATCCTATATACCCCGGCAAAAGGATATATAAAAATTTCTCTTTTTGAATATGAAAAAACCGTGAAAATACATGTAAAAGACTCAGGCATAGGAATAAAAAGAGAGGAAATTCCGCGGATTTTTGAACGGTTTTATCGTGTTGACCGCGCAAGAAGCAGAGATTCTGGCGGGACTGGCTTAGGTTTAGCAATTGTAAAGCACTTAGTAGATGCACATCATGGAAACATTACAGTAAGAAGCACCCTTGGCAAAGGCAGTGAGTTTATTATCGAACTACATAAATATATGAATTAACTTGAAAGGGGTAAATGAATGGAAAAGAAGAAGTTAGTGTTAATAGATGGGAACAGTATTGCTTACCGTGCTTTTTTTGCACTGCCCCTATTAAATAACGATAAAGGTGTCCATACCAACGCAGTATATGGTTTTACCATGATGCTGAATAAGATTATGGAAGATGAAAAGCCAACCCATATACTCGTTGCATTCGACGCTGGGAAAACCACGTTCCGACATAAAACTTTTGGAGAGTATAAAGGTGGAAGGCAAAAAACACCGCCCGAACTATCTGAACAATTCCCCTATATTCGTGAACTTCTAGATGCGTATGGGATAAAGCGCTATGAGCTTGAAAATTATGAAGCGGATGACATCATTGGAACGCTCTCATTATCTGCCGAAAAAGAAGGCTATGAAATTAAAGTCATTTCCGGTGATAAAGATTTAACACAGCTTTCATCTGAACATACGACTGTCGGAATTACCCGTAAAGGAATTACCGATATCGAGGTATATACACCTGAACATGTAATGGAAAAGTATGGGTTAACCCCGGAGCAAATTATCGATATGAAAGGGTTAATGGGCGATCCTTCAGATAATATTCCAGGGGTACCTGGTGTCGGAGAAAAAACGGCGATTAAGCTGCTGAAGGAATTTTCTACCCTAGAGAAATTACTAGAGTCCATCGATCAAGTGGCGGGAAATAAATTAAAAGAAAAGCTCGAAGAATTTAAAGAGCAAGCAAAAATGAGTAAGGAGCTTGCCACAATTGAAAGGCAGGCACCGGTCGAAGTATCTGTAGAAAATGCTGCTTTCGAGGGTTTTGAAAGAGAAAAAGTTGTTGCATTATATAAAGAACTTGGCTTTCATTCCTTATTGGAAAAGTTAGGCGGCGACACAGCTAATATAGAAAAGGTTGAACTTGAAGAAATAGAGTTCCAAACACCTGAATTGATTACAGATGATATGTTTGCAGATGATAATCATTTCTACGTTGAAATGCTCGAAGATAATTACCATTACGCAAATATTCTTGGGTTTTCGATTGTAAATGAACATGGATATTATTATTTACCAACTGAATTAGCCCTCCAGTCCGATAGTTTTAAAAAATGGGCTGAAGATGCATCAAAAAAGAAAAATGTTTATGATGCAAAGCGTACAGAAGTATCCCTTAGAAGGCATGATATTCATCTAAAAGGGGTCAATTTCGATACGTTAATGGCTTCTTATATTATTAATCCAACTGAATCGATTGATGATCTTTCGACCATCGCTAAGAAATATGGGTTCACCATCCAATCAGATGAGTCGTTCTATGGAAAAGGCGCTAAGAGGAAAATACCGGAAGACACTCTATTAGCTGAGCACCTTGTTCGCAAAAGTCTTGCTATGTTTGATTTAAAGCAAAAGCTGGAAGATGAGTTAAAAACAAATGAACAATATGGATTGTTTACTGAGCTTGAAATGCCATTATCACTCATTTTAGCTGATATGGAGTCCTGCGGAATTAAAGTGGATAAAGAACGCTTGCATAAGATGGGCGGCGAGATACATGAACGGCTTGTTGAAATCGAAAGTATTATTTACGATTTGGCAGGTGAAAAGTTCAACATTAACTCAACTAAGCAATTAGGTGTGATTTTATTTGAAAAGCTAAACCTGCCACCTTTTAAGAAAACAAAAACAGGATATTCTACTTCAGCAGATGTCTTGGAGAAATTAGCAAATGATCATGAAATCATTGAGTATATTCTTACTTACAGACAGCTAGGAAAGCTTCAGTCTACCTATATAGAAGGTCTGCTGAAAGTGATACATCCAGTGACAGGTAAAATTCATACACGATATCAGCAGACATTAACATCAACAGGCAGATTAAGTTCGATCGATCCAAATCTACAAAACATCCCGATTCGCTTGGAAGAGGGGCGAAAAATCCGCCAAGCCTTTGTCCCTTCTGAACCAGGCTGGATCATTTTTGCAGCCGATTATTCGCAAATCGAACTAAGAGTACTAGCTGATATTGCTGGGGATGAGAAACTGATTCAAGCATTTAAAGATGATCTTGATATTCACACAAAAACGGCAATGGATGTATTCCACGTGAGTGCTGAAGAGGTAACCTCGAATATGAGACGGCAGGCTAAGGCCGTTAACTTTGGCATCGTCTATGGAATAAGTGATTATGGTCTTTCCCAAAGTTTAGGAATCACACGTAAGGAAGCAGGTCTATTTATTGACCGCTATCTTGCCAGCTATCCAGGGGTGAAAGATTATATGGATGACATTATTCACTCGGCTAAACAAAAAGGCTATGTATCAACTCTTCTTCAAAGAAGAAGATATATTCCCGAGATTACTGCTCGTAATTTTAATGTTAGAAGCTTTGCCGAAAGAACGGCGATGAACACACCGATTCAGGGAAGTGCAGCCGATATTATCAAAAAAGCGATGATTGATATGGCTGATGCTTTGAAGGATTATGGCTTAAAAACAAGACTTCTTCTCCAAGTGCATGATGAACTCATCTTTGAAGCACCCGAAGAGGAAATTGAGACACTTAAGAAATTAGTTCCCGATGTTATGGAAAATGCCCTTGAATTAAAAGTGCCATTAAAAGTCGACTATTCTTATGGACCAACATGGTTTGACGCGAAGTAGATAGCTGCAGTGATGCTAGGATAGCATTCAGGGAGGACTTAATATATGCCAGAGCTGCCAGAAGTAGAAACAGTACGAAAGACGTTAAAAAATCTAACCTTGCATAAACAGATTGAAAATGTATCCGTTCACTGGCCGAAAATGATTAAAAATCCCGTAGAGGTGGAGCAATTTACTGATGCCCTTAAGGGAGAAACGATTGAGGATGTCGGCAGACGTGGAAAGTTTTTAATTATCTACACAACAACATACGCCTTAGTTTCCCATTTAAGAATGGAAGGGAAATATGGGCTTTATCCAAGTGAAGAGCCAGCTGATAAGCATACGCATGTCATCTTCCACTTTTCCGATGGAAGTGAGCTCCGGTATCGCGATGTGCGAAAATTTGGAACGATGCACTTATTTAAAAAGGGGGAGGAATTTCAAAAACCTCCGCTGATTGACCTTGGACCAGAGCCTTTTTCAGAGGAGTTTACGGTTGAGTATTTGACGGTAAAACTGAAAAAGACAAATCGGAAGATAAAACCTGCCCTCTTAGATCAAAAAGTCTTTGTGGGACTGGGTAACATCTATGTGGACGAGGCATTGTTTCGCTCTGGTATTCATCCTGAAAGGCTTGCTAATTCTTTAAGTGAATCGGAACTAGCGTTACTTCATCAAGAAATTGTTAGGACATTAGATGAAGCAGTTAAAAAAGGTGGAAGTACGATTCGCTCGTATGTGAATTCTCAGGGTGAGATTGGAATGTTCCAGCTCGAATTATTTGCCTATGGACGCGAAGGAGAAGCTTGTAAAAACTGTGGCCGGCCCCTTGAAAAAACGAAAGTAGGCGGAAGAGGGACACATTTCTGCCCGAACTGCCAAAAGCTTTAAGTGGATTGACAATTTAATAACAAGGCTCTTTTCTTAACAACCAATAACAAAGGATAGGCTCCTTCCATATACTATCGTAGTGATTGACGGAAGGAGCCTAGATATCATGTTTCACTTGTTCTCACTTCTCCTGCTGGCTTTTGCTCTCAGTCTTGATAGCTTTAGCGTGGGGTTTACGTATGGACTTAGAAAAATGGTACTGCCGCTTAAATCAGTACTCATCATTGCCACTTGTTCAGCAATATCTTTAATGATTGCAGTGTCAATTGGCCATGGCTTAGCGAAGATTTTTTCACCGACCATAACGGCAAGTCTTGGGGGATTTATTTTAATTGCTCTCGGAGCATGGGTATTGTATCAATTTTATCGACCTGAAAAAGAAAAGGACTCCGATCTGCTTGAACATGAAAAGTTAATTGTTAATTTTGAAATTCGCTCTTTAGGGATAGCGATAAACATTCTAAAAAAACCAATGTCAGCAGACTTTGACCGTTCGGGTACGATAACTGGAATCGAGGCATTCATGTTGGGATTTGCCTTATCCATTGATGCATTTGGTGCAGGAATAGGCGCCGTTATGCTTGGATTCTCCCCCTTCTATCTGGCTGTCAGCGTTGCCGTCATGAGTTCTTTATTTGTTCTTTTAGGAATAAAAAGTGGTGCTTTTTTTCATAAATTTAATTGGGTCCAAAAGTTTGCGATTTTACCAGGGATTTTATTAATTATCATTGGCATTTGGAAAATATGAGATTGAAAGGATAACAGTATGTCACTAGTAATCGGTTTAACAGGCGGAATAGCCAGTGGAAAAAGTACAGTTTCGAATATGTTAAAAGAAATGGATATTGCAGTTATTGATGCAGACGTAGAAGCCCGCCTTGCTGTTGAAAAAGGGGAACCCGCCTATCAGAAAATTGTCGCTGATTTCGGTGATGAGATTGTATTGCCTAACGGAGAAATTGATAGGCAGAAACTCGGTTCCATCATTTTTCATAACACTGAGAAACGACAGCTCTTGAATAGCATTGTTCATCCAGAGGTTAGAAAAAGAATGAATGACCAAGTAGATGCAGCTAAGTCTCGAGGAGAAAAAGTCATTGTCCTCGATATTCCGCTGCTATTTGAAAGTAAATTAACATCGATAGTCGAAAAAACCATCTTGGTATTTGTTGATAGGGGTGTCCAATTGCAGCGACTCATGGAGAGAAATGATCTCTCTTTTAAAGAGGCGGAGGCACGAGTAAACTCACAAATGCCTCTTGGGGAAAAAGTTGCATTAGCTGATGCGGTTATTGATAATAATGGTCTAGTCGAAAAAACACGGGAACAGCTTATTGAGATTTTACAAAAATGGGAAAGTGCAACGTAAAAAAGAAGGGGGATCCTCTTCTTTTTTGTGTTTTTGGCAGGATTGTCTGTGAGGGTAGGGGTTCATGAAGCCCAAATTTAGCGTTGGTAGGTAAAAATGGGCCTCATGAAGTGTTCATGGAGCCCAAAATCAGTGATGGAAGGTAAAAATGGACCTCATGATAGGTTCATGAGGCCAAAAATCATTGTGAAAACGCAAAAATGGGCTTCATGAAAAGGTTTTAAGGTAATTTTATCTTTTACACAAAATACGAATACTTACCATGTCCCAATAGCACAAACTTTTTCAATAATATTTTTCTAATCTTCTTTTTTGGTCCTATCACTCCACACCATTCATGAACAAGATTAGTTGTAATCTTTATCCCAGGAAACAAGATCCTCATTTCATCCACACCCCGGAGTACGGCAGCTTCAACACGTTCCTCGGAACCACAATGGTTACAGGTTATTTTCGATCTAGAGACGGATAGAGAACATGAGTGACAATTACAACAGGTTAATTGCTTTTTCAATTTGTCATAATTATATTTCGGTAACCGAGTGTAAGGATTATCAGTTATATGCAAGGAAATTAATAAGTCAGCAAGTTTCGAATGCCGTTCATTCAACCTCGAAGTTATCATTTTTAGTTTTTTTATAAAGGAATTTATTTGTGTAGGTAAAATGATTTGTGGATTTTGACTTGGTAGAAATAAAGTAAATTCGGGGTTGTTGAAAACCAAGTATGCTTCAGTAGGATAAGTATATCCATATTTTTGGAGTAATTGGCGGAACAAGGAATGACATCTTTTCAACTGAAGCATAGGGTCCTTTTTTTCGCTTCCAGTTTTCTTTTTAAACAATCCTTCTTCATCATAATAATATTCTCCTTCATAATATTTCACATCAATCAGGTAAATAACTCCGGAAAAAATAATCAACGTGTCAATTTGAAATAAGGATTCACCTACTTCAAGTAACAAATCATTAAGAATCAAATTATCATTTTCTAGCCCTGCAGTCTTTTCGTCAAACTTCACTTCCCCCTCATACCCTTTTTCTTGATTATAAAGGTGAAGCTTTTCTTTTTCAGAAAACTCCATTTTGTCATTCAAAATTCGTAATACAATCAATTCGGCTGGTATAGGCCGCCCTTTTTTTAACATCTCCCACTCCCTTTCTCTAACTCTAATTTTATACAAATAGTCCATCTTTGTGACTCAAACTTCTTGGACGTTTTGTTAACAAGTTATCCGGATTAGAAACATTTTTAAAAAATCCGCACATTATATATCGCTATTTCATCTAAATATGTTATACTAATTACATCGAATTGAGTTAAACAGTATAACATTATTGCGGAAGGGGCCGTGAAATGAAAGCGAGAGTTGCGATTAATGGTTTTGGGAGAATTGGGAGGATGGTTTTTAGAAAAGCGATCCTTGAAAATAAGCTTGATATTATTGCTATTAATGCGAGCTATCCGGCAGAAACATTAGCTCATTTAATTAAATATGATACGGTCCATGGACCATTTCAAGGTGATATCATTGCGTTGGACGAAGAGCTGATTGTAAACGGTAAACGTGTAAAATTATTAAATAATCGAAATCCAGAGCAGCTTCCATGGAAAGAATTAAATATTGATGTGGTTATCGAGGCAACTGGTAAATTCAACTCACGTGACAAAGCGAGCCTCCACTTAGATGCAGGAGCAAAAAAAGTTATCATTACTGCACCGGGTAAAAATGAGGATATCACAATTGTAATGGGAGTAAATGAAGATATACTTGATATCAACCATCATGATGTGATTTCCAATGCTTCTTGTACGACAAACTGTCTCGCTCCCGTTGCAAAAGTGCTGGATGAAAAGTTTGGAATTGAAAACGGGCTAATGACAACGATACACTCTTATACAAATGATCAGAACAACATTGATAATCCACATAAAGATTTGCGGAGAGCTAGAGCGTGTGGACAATCTATCATCCCTACTTCAACTGGGGCTGCTAAAGCCTTGTCACTTGTATTACCTCAGTTAAAAGGTAAGCTGCACGGGATGTCTCTTCGAGTGCCTACACCAAATGTTTCATTAGTAGATTTAGTAGTTGATTTGAAACAGGATGTCACAATTGATGAAATTAACCAAGCTTTTATCGAAGCAAAAAATGGTCCTTTAAAGGGAATTGTTGACTTTACAATGGAACCGCTTGTATCAGTTGATTTCAAAACAAATCCGAACTCTGCTATCATTGATGGACTATCAACAATGGTAATGGGGAACAGAAAAGTAAAAGTACTTGCTTGGTATGATAACGAGTGGGGCTATTCTTCCCGAGTGGTCGATCTAACCTTACATGTTGCACATCTAATGGCGAATTGCAATCAAGTCAAAGTTGGATAAAATGGAAAAATGCTGTCGATGGACAGCATTTTTTTTGTAGCTTTTTATCTATCCTTGAAAGGTAATGATCGGTATATTTAAGCACACACCTTTTATTTTTTTCTAAAAGTATTGTAAACTAAAGAAAAAGATTAATTTGGAGGCAATTATGTCAATGTTCGGCAATTTTTTTATCCGTTTCAGGAAACAAATCGAAACTTCAGATCATCAAAAAGATAGTACCTTAACTACCCATTATTATAAAGCGACCTTCAACCAGCTATTTAAATCCGTTGAAGATCTATTTAGACAGGACGCAGATTGTCGAATCACAACTGTTTCGAAAGACCATGGGGAAATTGCTGTTGAAATCAATAAACCGATTCCTTGTTTTCTAATCGTTACGGTGGTTTCTGCGAAGCCAATGGAAACGGCGGTAGACTTTAATATTTCTTCTGAAAAATTTTCGCCCATTGGTTTGCAGCCTATTTTAAGAAAAAGGCTTATTTCTTATTACGAGAAAATTAACAAAATACATACACTTTTAAGAAGTGGAAAAAACTCATAATACTTCTTGTGTTACCGTTTTCTATCTACTAAGATAATAATAGATACTTTTACTTACGAATGGATTGATTTGGGAGTTGATCAAATGAAGTGCCCTTCATGTCAAAATTATGGTACACGTGTGCTTGATTCCCGGCCAGTTGATGAGGGTCGCGCAACCCGAAGAAGGCGTGAGTGCGAAGAATGTGGTTATCGATTTACAACATTCGAGAAGATTGAAGAAATTCCACTTATTGTCGTCAAAAAGGAAGGTACGAGGGAAGAATTCAGTCGTGATAAAATTTTACGCGGCTTAATAAAAGCTTGTGAAAAGCGCCCTGTAGCTTTAAAAGAGCTTGAGGATATTACCCAAGGGGTAGAAAAGGAACTTCGCAGTCAAGGGATATCAGAAATAAAAAGTGAATTGATCGGTGAAATGGTGATGGACAGACTCGCACATGTTGATGAGGTTGCTTATGTACGCTTTGCGTCTGTTTACCGTCAATTTAAGGATATAAATGTTTTTATTCAAGAATTAAAGGAATTGATAAACAAGGAGAAATCCTAGGGAGCTGAAGAAAGTCTTTGGCTCTTTATTACTTTTTTAAAAGGGTGAATGAAAATGGCGCAACATTGGCAGGAATTGATTCCGATTGATCGTTATTCTGTTACGTCTAATGGATTGCTGCATGAATATGATCGCAAAGTGTTGACTTTTCTGTATCAGCCCTTAATTGGCTCCACTTGCTTAAGCTTGTACATGACTCTCTGGGCAGAGCTTGAAGAAAATAGATTGTGGTCTGAATCCTCCACCCATCATTTATTAATGAATTTGTTAAGTATCAACTTAAAGGATATATATGAAGCTAGGTTGAAGCTTGAGGGAATTGGATTATTAAAAACATATGTAAAATCAGATGAAAGTGGTCGGTCTTTTATCTATGAAATGAATCCGCCCTTAAATCCAGAGCAATTTTTTCTCGATGGAATGTTAAATATTTATTTATATCGTAAAATCGGGAAAAATCACTTTGCGCGTCTAAAACGATTTTTTAGCGATAAGCAAAAGCCGGTCGATGAAGACTATTTAGAAGTAACTAGGGCCTTTCAGGATGTGTTTGCTTCGGCAACACCTGGTAGCCTCCAGTATATGCAAGACCATTCAGAAGATTTAGAGGCAGAAGCAAATCAAGAATTTATTGGCCGTCAGGATCAAAAAACCATTCAAATTGATACCAATACCTTTGATTTCGATATGTTATTGGCAGGTCTTAATGAGTCATTGGTTCCGCAAAAAGCGCTAACCAATAAGGTAAAAGAGGTTATTAGCAACCTTGCCTTTCTATATGGGATTAGCCCTATTGAAATGAAAAATTTTATCTTAGGGGCCATCAATGAAAAGGATGAAATTGATATTGAAGATCTTAGAAAAGGTGCGCGTGATTGGTACCAATTTGAAAATTATGATCAACTTCCGAGTCTTATTAATAGAACTCAGCCTGCTGTACACCAGGTCCAATTAACAGAACCGAAAACGCAGGAAGAAAAATTAATTCGTTATTATGAAACGACACCCCCTATCGTGATTTTTAAAGAACTTTCAGGTGGTGTAGAGCCTTCTGTTTCCAATTTAAAAATATTAGAGGAAATCATGATTAAATACAAACTTCCCCCTGGTGTTGTAAATGTATTGATTGAGGTTGTTCTAAGAAAAACAGATATGAAGTTTACAAAGAACTTTGTTGAATCGATTGCAAGTCATTGGGCTCGATTAAAGATAAAAACCGTTAAGGAAGCGATGGAAGCAGCACTGAAAGAAGAGCGCAGTGTTAAAGAGAGTAAAAAAACAGGAAGATCGGCTAAAAAACCTATTCGGACAGAGGTATTACCTGATTGGTTTGATGAAACAGGAAAAGATCCTGTCAAAGAACAAACAAAAGATAATGACATAGAGCTTGAAGCAAAAAAGCGTGCATTTGAAGAAAAGCTAAAAGCCTTTCGTAAATAGGGGGTGAGGGTAATTGGAAAAAATAAATCGAACACTTAAGCGTCTAGCCTCTAGCGAAAGCTTTCAGAAACGCTATGAAGAGCAGCGGCAGCAAGTGATGAACCATCCGGATATCAAGGCATTTCTGACAGAACATCAAAATAAGCTTGATCAAACCACCATTGAAAAAAGCATGAGTAAGCTTTATGAATATACCCAGCAGAGTAAAGAATGTAATCAGTGCGAGAGTCTTGATGGCTGTATTAATTTCATGAAAGGCTATCATCCTGATTTGGTGCTTGTTCGCAACTCGATTGATGTGGTTTATAAGCGATGCCCGAGGAAAGTAATGGCTGATGAACAAAAGAAGAACCAAAAACTAATCAAAAGTCTATATGTACCGAAAGATATTTTGGAAGCTACCTTTGAGGAGTTTGAAAGTGACTTAGGTCGTATGGATGCAGCTGATAAGACTGGCACTTTTTTAATGAATTATGAGGCTGGTCTTAAACCTAAAGGATTATATCTGCATGGCAAGTTTGGAGTTGGTAAATCCTTTTTATTAGGAGCCATCGCCAATGAACTGGCGAAAAAACAAATCTCCACAATGATTGTTTATGTTCCTGAGCTGATGCGCGAAATGAAAAGTGCAATTGGTGATTCAACCTTAAATGAAAAAATTGAAGCACTTAAAAAAGAACCTATCTTGATGCTTGATGATATTGGTGCCGAAGCTGTTTCTAGCTGGACACGAGATGAGGTACTTGGACCGATCCTTCAGTTTAGAATGCTTGAAAAGCTTCCGACCTTCTTTACCTCTAATTTCGACTTGCAAGGGTTGGAGCACCATTTAACCTACAGCCAGCGTGGTGAAGAGGAAAAAATGAAAGCAAAAAGAATATTGGAAAGAATTCGTAGTTTAAGTGAACCAATTCTAGTAGATGGACCTAACCGAAGAGATTAATTAAAAGGATTACCGAGTTATATTCGGTAGTCCTTTTTTTACAAAGTTTGTTTTGTGATAAAAACAACTTAGTTTAAGAAAAGAGCCTTAACAAACTTCTATTTTGGTCAAGACCCCCATATAAATAGTAAAACAGAGTATGTGTCAGAGGGGGGATTTGTTTGGCAGAAATCATCTTCCGAAGCAGGATGGATGCGAAAAGATTTTATGATCACTTGCTAGAGTATTTACGTTTTAATCCAAATAATCTAGATATTCTTCTTTTAGAAGATCGACATATAGTAAAGATTTCAGAAAACAAAGTAGAAGTTGAAGCGGTCAAAGACGCCTTTTATCAATTTATTGTAAAAATAAAGCTTGATGACTGGTTTAGAGCTATTTTACAACAGCAATATTATTATGAGGATTTAGAAGAGCAGCAGCACATTATGGAGATTATTTATTCCGTTCTTGAAGGGCAGCGCAAGGACCTGGCTATTTTAATTAAGGAAAATGGAGATGTATCAAAAATAAGGGAAGTCATTGATGAAATTTTCCAAGAGCATGTTTCATTTTCGTTTGATTCCTTTCTAAAATTCCGCATGCGTCCCTATTTTAAGATGCTAGAGAGTTATGTGGAAATATCGATTGACGAATATAAAATGGAGCAGGAGTATCAAATATTTATTCATACATTGAGGGATTTCTTATCTGGCCGTGAACCGAAAATGGACACGCTCCATCTTTTGTTTGATGAGGAAATCACATTTTTTGATGAACAGTTCATGGAGATAAAAAGAGGTGACCTGGTGAGAATGATCGACCGGAAGCTGTTGTTTAATCATCCCGTGTATGTAGATTCTGCATCCATTGCCCCTCTTTTATCGATAGCCCCTAAGAGAATTTTACTCTATACAAAAACACCAGAAGAACCGCTTGTCCGGACCATCAAGAATATTTTTGAAGAAAGAGTAACGATAAAAACATACAAGGGTTTACGGCATGCGAAAGAATGGAATCAACTAGAAAATACTGCAAACGAAAATGGGGCTTGAAAAATTTTGTCATAATTGTGTGCTTGGTGTATTGATTTTTGAAAATAGAATCATTATAATTACGTACATAGTACGAAATACTGAAGCTAGACATCAATATATCAAGCAAAAGTAATGATAAGGACAAAAGTATTTATTCACGGTTACCAGAGAGGGAGGACCTGGCTGAAAGCCTCCTAGCACGGATTGAATGCTTACCACCTTTAAACTTCAGCGGTGAACGCTTCTTTGAAGTGAGTAATCGTCTGACGGGAAACAGCCCGTTACCCTGTCCTAAAGTCATTTTTATGTTATTTTTAAAAATGAAAAATTGGGTGGAACCACGTGTTTATTAAACTCGTCCCTTTTCCAGGGACGGGTTTTTTTATTTTTCATTAGAAAAGCGGAAGCGCCTTCGGAACAAGCGCAGCTTGTTCCTGCGAGGATTATTCTAAGGAGCTTTCCTTAGTGCCCAGGGGCGACAGGCATAAGACGAGCCGGCATGAAGGTTGTTCTTTAACCTTCTTGACGGATTGGCTTATGACCCCGAGCCACTAGGCGCTGAAGCTGGACAGTAAACTAAGTCAAAAATGACTTTTAAATTAAAAGGAGGAAAAACCATGTCAAACGTTGTTAAGATTTCGTTTCCAGATGGAGCAGTAAAGGAGTTCCCTCGTGGAACAACAACGGAAGATATTGCCGCTTCCATCAGCCCGGGACTGAAGAAAAAAGCGATTGCCGGGAAATGGAATGGTCAATTATTTGATCTTCGCCGTCCGATTGTAGAAGACGGTTCAATAGAAATCGTTGTCCCTGATTCAAAGGATGCCTTAGAGATTTTGCGTCATAGTACAGCACACTTAATGGCGCAAGCGATTAAAAGGCTGTATGGTAAAGAGGTAAACCTGGGTGTAGGACCCGTTATCGAAGGTGGATTTTATTATGACATCGACCTTGATGAATCGATTACTCCAGAGGACCTTCCAAGAATTGAAAAAGAAATGGCGAAAATCGTTAATGAAAATATCGAAATCGTCCGTAAAGAAGTAAGCCGTGCAGAAGCAGTGCAGTTCTTCAAAGCAGCTGGTGATCCTTACAAGCTTGAACTCATCGAAGCGATCCCTGATGAGGAGACAGTTACCATCTACGAGCAAGGTGATTTCGCTGACCTTTGTCGGGGCGTCCATGTTCCGTCAACTGGAAAAATTAAAGAATTTAAATTGTTAAGCATTGCTGGTGCATACTGGCGCGGTGACAGCAAAAATAAAATGCTCCAGCGTATTTACGGAACTGCTTTCTTTAAGAAAGAGGATTTGGCTGAGCATCTTCGCTTATTAGAAGAAGCAAAAGAGCGGGATCACCGTAAGATTGGTAAAGAGTTGAGCCTTTTTACAAGTTCACAATTAGTTGGACAAGGTTTGCCGTTATGGCTTCCAAAAGGAGCAACCATTCGCCGTGTAATTGAAAGATACATTGTCGATAAAGAGCAGCGTCTTGGCTATGACCATGTATACACTCCAATCATGGGAAGTGTGGATTTATACAAAACTTCAGGTCACTGGGATCACTACCAGGAGGATATGTTCCCGGTAATGGAGATGGATAATGAGCAATTGGTTCTTCGTCCAATGAACTGCCCGCACCATATGATGGTCTATAAAAATGCCATTCACAGCTACCGTGAACTTCCCATTCGAATTGCGGAGCTTGGAACACAGCACCGCTATGAGATGTCTGGAGCATTATCAGGACTGCAACGTGTTCGCGGGATGACTTTAAATGATGCTCATATATTTGTTCGACCAGACCAAATTAAAGATGAATTTAAACGCGTTGTTAATTTAATTCTTGCTGTCTACAAAGACTTTGACCTAAATGACTATTCCTTCCGACTTTCCTACCGCGACCCACAAGATACTGAAAAGTATTATGATGATGATGCGATGTGGGAAAAAGCACAAGGTATGCTAAAGGATGCAATGGATGACCTTGGTCTGGAGTATTATGAGGCAGAGGGAGAGGCAGCCTTCTATGGTCCAAAGCTTGACGTCCAAGTAAAAACTGCTTTAGGTAAGGACGAGACTCTTTCAACTGTGCAGTTAGATTTCTTGCTTCCTGAAAGATTTGATTTAACGTATGTCGGCGAGGATGGCAAGCAGCACCGTCCAGTCGTTATTCACCGTGGAGTGGTGTCGACAATGGAACGCTTTGTTGCCTTTCTAATTGAAGAATACAAAGGTGCATTCCCAACGTGGTTAGCTCCGGTCCAAGTTCAAGTCATTCCTGTTTCACCAGAAGCACATTATGACTTTGCAAAGCAGGTACAGGAACAGCTTCAAAACGAAGGCTTCCGTGTTGATTTGGATGCACGTAATGAAAAAATCGGTTACAAAATTCGTGAAGCACAAATGCAAAAAATTCCATATATGCTTGTTGTCGGTGACAAGGAAGTAGAAGAAAATGCCGTAAACGTCCGCAAATACGGCGAACAAAAATCAGAAACTGTGCCATTTGGGCAGTTCCTTGAATCTCTACTTGCAGAAGTAAAAAGAGGATAATTTTTTTTAAAAAAAGCTGTGTAAAGATGAATGTTTTGGCACTCTGTTGATTGAAGTGGAAGGCACGAAGACTCCTGCAGGAGGACGGGACAGGGGAGACCCCGCAGGCGCTTTAGCGCCGAGGAGGCTTCCCGAACCGCCTGCGGAAAGCGAAGTGCCTGGAACGGAAATCAACAGACTAGTTAACAACGGCGAAAAAAGAAAATATTTCTATTGAATAATTTTTCGTTTCTTGTTAGAATGAATTTTGTTGTCATATGAAATGCATGTTTGACATAACGTCTTTGCTTATGTTATATTAACTAAGGAAAATTGAATACTAGTTTTGGGAAAAGAAGAAGCACCCGCTTCTCACCTGATTGACGCAATTGGCAGTTGGCAGGTTTTACGTGAACTTTTTAGTTTATTACTTTTGTTTCGTAAAGTGTGGGTGTTTGCATCCGCACTTTTTTTATGTTGTAAAAAACAAAGCATCTAAACGTTGTTCATTTATTGCCGAATCAGCGAATGTGTCAATAGTCAGTCTGTTGATTAACTTGACCCGAAAGTTGTATTCGTTAAAACCTTGGAGGTGGCTAATTATTAGCAAAGACATGTTATTAAATGAGGGTATTCGCGCTCGCGAAGTTCGCCTAATTGATCAAAACGGCGAACAACTGGGGATTAAAACAAAATTTGAAGCGCTGGAGATTGCTGGTCGAGTAAATCTTGATTTGGTACTAGTTGCACCAAATGCGAAGCCTCCGGTAGCCCGAATTATGGACTATGGCAAATTTAAATTCGAGACTCAAAAGAAAGAAAAAGAAGCTCGAAAGAACCAAAAGATTATTGTAACGAAAGAAGTTCGTCTAAGCCCAACAATTGATGAGCATGACTTTAATACAAAACTTCGCAATGCGATTAAGTTTTTGGAAAAAGGCGACAAGGTAAAAGCTTCAATCCGCTTTAAGGGCCGGGCGATTACCCATAAAGAAATAGGTCAGCGTGTGTTAGACCGTTTTTCTGCAGAGTGTAAGGAAGTTGCAACCATCGAGTCTCATCCGAAAATGGATGGACGAAGCATGTTCCTCGTTCTAGCACCTAAAACTGAAAAGTAATAAGGAGGACTATCCCAATGCCAAAAATGAAAACTCACCGTGGCGCTGCAAAGCGTTTCAAGAAAACTGGTTCTGGTAAACTGAAGCGTTCACACGCATATACTAGCCACTTATTTGCAAACAAATCAACAAAAGCTAAACGTAAGCTTCGTAAAGCGTCCCTTGTTTCTAAAGGCGATTTCAAACGCATTCGTTTCTTATTAACAAATCTTAAGTAATCTCGAACGATTGATATATAGGAGGGAAATTCAATGCCACGTGTAAAAGGCGGTACAGTAACGCGTCAGCGTCGTAAAAAAGTTATTAAATTAGCAAAAGGTTATTATGGTTCAAAACATATATTATATAAGGTAGCTAACCAACAGGTTATGAAATCTTTTATGTATGCATACCGCGATCGTCGCAATAAGAAGCGCGACTTCCGTAGACTTTGGATTACTCGTATCAACGCAGCAGCTCGTATGAACGGACTTTCTTATAGCCGTTTAATGCATGGCTTAAAGCTTGCTGGTATCGAAGTAAACCGCAAAATGCTTGCTGAATTAGCAGTAAGCGATGCAGCAGCATTTACTGAATTAGCAAACGTTGCAAAACAACAACAGAAATAATTCATTAAGCCATTCTCCATGTGAGGATGGTTTTTTCTATAGGGGAGATGGGGAAAATGCCTTCCATTTTACTGGTTTATATCATCATGAATCTAATTGGACTGCTTGTGATGAAAGTAGATAAAGACCGAGCAAAAAAACAGCAATATCGCATTAGTGAAAATACCCTGTGGCTGATAGCTCTGTTGGGCGGTGCTGTTGGTACAACGGTGGGAATGCAGAGGTATCGACATAAAACAAAGCATTTATCCTTTAAATTTGGTTTTCCTATTCTAGCTGTAGCAGAAATCATACTATTGGGTTATTTTTTAACGATATAGACATAACAGCTTGCCCCTTTCTATAAGCTTTACTATCAACAAAAAGTGGAAGCGCCTTGTTTAGCCCCGACAGGCATAAGGCCGAGCCGGCAGGAAGGTTGTTCTTTAACCTTCATGACGGAATGGCTTATGACCCCGAGGGGCTAGGCGCTGGAGCTGGATTCAGAACAAAGTTTAAAACCCAGGGGGCATGATAATGAATGAGAATCTGTCTTTGCTATTAATCATGGTGGAAGCTGGGGGGATTTTTGCTCCGGTGGCATTCATTCTCTTTCATTTGTTGCGATCGTTCTTATTTATTCCTGTATCGGTTGTGGTTATCGCGGGAGGAGTTCTTTTTGGGACGGTGTGGGGAACTACTTATTCAGTTATTGGCTTAATGGGGGTTAGTATCCTTTTCTATGTTTTTATTGATAAAATGCCGAAAACGCAGGAACGAATCATTAAAATTAAAAATCGTTGGTTCGGTGAGTATCGAAACTTAACGGTTGGTCAAATAACTATTTTAAGACTTATTCCATTTGTACACTACCACCTATTAAGCTTTTGTTTAAAACAAAGAAAACCAAGATTTAAAGAATACATGAAGGCGTCGCTCCTATCAAATATTCCAATTGCTTTTGTTTGCACCATTTTTGGTGAGTACATCAGCACGCTTACCCCTTCTTTTATCGTATTGATCCTAATTGGGTTAACTTGTCTCGTTTATTTGTTGCGAGAAAAACAAAATGTGATTAAATGGAATGTCTTTTTTAAAAGAACAAAAGAAAAAGCCGCTGGGTAAGCGGCTATTTTTGATGCAAAAATTCATGGATGGGACTTTTCCAATGGATTTCGGCAACAGGATACTTTTCGTGAATTTTTTCCTCAATAAAATAAAAGTCTTCCTTAGTCATCCCGGTAATGGAAGTGTTCTGATTTGGCCAAAGTGAAATGGAAACAACATCTATTGCGTTTTTTGTTGCACCTAAATATTTTTCTCCCGTAAATACGGCTCCATTATAGGTAAGTTGAAAATTTTTTATGACCTCATCGTTATCTAATAGCAAGAAACGTTTGTGTTTCCGTGCTGCTTCCAATTTCCGTGTTGGTTTGAGGAGGAATTTAATTGTTACAAATAAAATGAAAGCAATTAATAATAGTAACACCAAGCGTAGCAGCCAAACCATGGTTATGCCTCCTAGTACTTTTACCTACTATACGAAATAGAAAGAGAAAAGTTTCATTCTTTCCATACTTTGATATAATTTTGCAGAGGGAGTGAAAAAAATGCAATTTGAGAAATTGTTTAGAATGCAGCAAGCGTTGGATCAGCATATTGAAGAAAAACATGAATTACAGGATGAGGATTTATTTAATAGGAAGGTGCTTGCGTTACTTGTAGAATTAGGTGAATTGGCGAATGAAACCCGCTGTTTCAAATTTTGGAGTATTAAGCCATCATCTGAAAAAGACGTTATCTTAGAGGAGTTTGTTGATGGAGTCCATTTTATTTTATCGCTTGGTATTGAATGTGGGTACCAGGATTTACACTACTCACTTACGAATGAACCATCAGGATTAACTGTTTCAGAACAATTTTTATTGATTTATGAAAAGGTAAATATTTTTAAAAATACAAAGAGTAATGTTGACTTTAAAAAACTGCTTGAAACCTATATACAGTTAGGTACACTGCTAGGTATCACCTACGAAGAATTAGAAAAGGCATATTTTGAAAAAAATGAAGTAAATTATCAAAGACAGCAGAATAACTATTAGCTGAATATCATCATTATTTTCTGTATAATGAATGTCTAACATACATAAAGGGGGCGAAGCAATGGCTAAATTAGATGAAACTTTAACGATGTTAAAGGATTTAACGGATGCCAATGGAATTCCCGGCAACGAGAGGGAAGTTCGCGAAGTAATGACGAAATACATAGCACCATATGCGGATGAAGTAACGACAGACGGTCTTGGCAGTTTAATCGCTAAGAAGGTTGGAAAAGAGGGCGGGCCAAAAATTATCGTGGCTGGTCACTTAGATGAAGTAGGCTTTATGGTTACTCAAATTGATGATAAGGGTTTTATTCGTTTCCAACCTGTTGGCGGCTGGTGGTCACAGGTCATGCTGGCACAACGCGTCACGGTGGTTACAAATAAAGGGGATATCATTGGTGTCATCGGTTCCAAGCCTCCTCACATTATATCGGTAGAAGCTCGCAAGAAACCGGTAGACATAAAGGATATGTTTATTGATATTGGTGCATCAAGCCGCGAGGAAGCTCTTGGATGGGGTGTCCTTCCAGGTGACATGGTCGTACCATATTTCGAATTTACCGTTATGAAAAATGAAAAAATGCTTTTAGCAAAAGCATGGGATAACCGAATTGGCTGTGCGATTGCCATTGATGTAATGAAGCAATTAAAAGGTATGGACCATCCGAATGAGGTTTATGGCCTAGGAACCACCCAAGAAGAGATTGGCTCGCGCGGTGCAAAGACTTCTGCTGAAAAAATTAATCCGGATATTGGTTTTGCAGTCGATGTAGGTATTGCAGGAGACACGCCGGGAATTTCTGAAAAAGAAGCAATGAGCAAAATGGGGAAAGGTCCGCAAATTATTTTATATGATGCTACCCTTGTGGCACATAAAGGTTTGCGCGACTTTATTACCAATTTAGCAGATGAATTGAATATCCCGTACCAATTTGATGCCATCCCTGGAGGTGGAACGGATGCAGGTCCTATCCATCTAGCTCATCACGGTGTTCCGTCGATTGCCATTACCATTGCAACTCGATATATTCATACGAATGCAGCGATGCTCCATCGCGATGACTATGAAAATGCAGTGAAGCTGATTGTAGAAGTCATCAAGCGACTAAACCGTGAAACCGTTGATAAAATTACCTATGAATAAAGATTTAAGATCCTCAACATGATGTTGGGATTTTTTCGTAAATACTGGCGGATGGCGGGTGAATACTGGCGGATGGCGAGATTTAGTTGCGGATGGCG
>NZ_JBALNQ010000054.1:0-15996 GCF_036961885.1 Neobacillus niacini
AAATACTCTCGGATGGCGACAGTGGCAGGCACTGTTCGCCGTTTTTATTTGATTTAATGTCTTTATTTTGACTAGAGAGATGTGAACTGTCGCAAGGTTTATAGAATTCGGAAAATAAGAGTTTAAAATAGACCGATAGTTAGTTTACTATAAAGTAGATATAAATAATACGGAGAGTGTTACTTAGAAAGTTTGGGCTGCCAGATCCATTTTAACTTTGAACTAAGAAAGGGGTTAAAGGCACGTTGGATATAAAAAATTTGGAATTAGCTAAACAGCTGCGTCATGAATTGCACCAACATCCTGAAGTTTCGAATGCAGAGGTTTGGACGAAACAGCATTTAATCAATTTTCTAAAAATGCATACTCGACTGGAAATTATAGATAGAGGCCTTTGGTTTTATGCAATTTATCGAGCAGGTGAAGATAAACAGAACATTGCCTATCGCGCAGATTTTGATGCACTTCCCATGCCGGAAGTAATTGACATTCCACACGCTTCCAAAAATCCTGGGGTATCCCACAAATGTGGACATGATGGGCATGCGGCAAGCCTAGCCGGCTTTGCACTGGAAATCGACCAAAAGGGTGGGGACAAAAACATCTTTTTCCTTTTCCAGCATGCGGAGGAAACAGGAGATGGCGCGATCCAATGTGCCACTTTTATTAAGGAACATAACATTGAAGAAATTTTCGCCTTTCATAATATGAGTGGAATGGCTTTTAATTCCATCAATGTCATTGACGGAACCGCTCATTGTGCCTCCAAGGGCATGACCATCCACATGGAAGGTTCTCCTGCTCATGCTAGTCAGCCGGAAAATGGAGTCAATCCTTCCTTTGCGATTGCAAAAATTATTGATGCGATTCCAGCGCTTACCTCATCTAAAAATAATGAAGGTTTGGTACTTTGTACGGTTGTTCACGTAAACATAGGGGAAAGAGCATTTGGTTTAGCTGCAAGCAAAGGGGACCTTCTCTTAACTATCCGTGCACTGTACGAAGCAGAATTGGATCATCTTCAGAAAAACCTTGAAGACCTTGCACGCGAACAAGCAGAAAAGTACGGACTAAAAATAAACTTCTCGTTCAACGATGAATTTCCAGAAACGGTAAACCACACGGAAAGTTCTGACAAAATTCGTAAGGTTAGTCAAGAAAAAGGATTTCAATTGGTTGAAATGAAGGAAGCCTTCCGTGCCTCAGAAGATTTCGGCCACTACACGAAGTTAACAAAGGGTGCGATGTGCTACATCGGAAACGGCGAAGATTATCCGCATATCCATACCTATGAGTATGACTTCCGCGATGAAATCATCGAAACCGCAGTGGAACTTTTTAAAGGACTTGCTGAAAATTAGAATCCCCTCGCATGAGCTGGGAGTTTTTTAGTGCCTGTGCATTGCATCTTTCTCTAATGTTACGGGACTGACAAAAGGTGCCTGACCCCATTGCAAAACAATTTGCGTGTAAAATCATAAAAGGTCGAAGTAGAATGTCTCTACTTCGACCTTTTAACTTAGGCGGCTGCCTTGGCAAGTGTGAAAGATACGTTTCAGGAAACCAGAAGAATCGCCATTAAGCTTCCTCTACTTAGACATGGGAGCAAAAGAACTGCCGCCATGTTTCCTTTTTGTCCAAACAAATGTAAGGACAAAGCAGCTGAGTAATATAATTGCGCCAACTGTAAAAGGAAGACTCATATGCCAATCGAATAAGGTCCCGGCTAATGCAGGTCCAATCATGTTGCCTAAACTCATATAGGAATTATTCATACCGGCAGCATACCCTTGTTCATCACCTGCTGTTTTTGAAATTAAGGTATTGACGGCAGGGCGAATTAAAGTTGTGGCAGTTGAGAATATGGTAGCAAACAATAGGATAATGAAAAAGCCGCTGATATATAGCATTCCATATAAACTAATTGCCGCAACAAGTAAGCCGAATAAAATAATTTTCATTTCACCAAACACACGAAAAAGTTTATTTAGTGCAAATCCCTGAACCACGACACCGACAAAGCCGCCAACTGTCATGACGATGGCAAGGTCATTGGGGGTGTAATTAAATTTATTGGTTAAAAACATCGTTAAGGTTGATTGAAAGTTAGAAATCCCAAATGAGAAGACAAACACAACGATTAATAAAACAAAGTACTTAGTTTTGAAGGAACGTGCCATTTGTTGTAATAAATTTTCACCTTTTTCCTGCTTATTTATTACAGGTTTGATGGATGGCAGGATAATGAAAGATAGAATTCCAGCAATGATGGTGGCTGAGCCTCCAAAATAGAAAGGGAAGTGCAAGCTGACATTTGACAGGAACCCGCCGATCCCAGGTCCAATCATAAAGCCCAATGAAATCGCGGCACCAATCCAGCCCATTGCTTTCCCTCGTTGGGCATTGGTAGTAATATCCGCCGTGTAGGCCATAATAGGAGGTACGATAAAGGCTGACCCAACACCAGTAAAGAATCTGCAAACAAAAAGCATCCATAGTTCTGTAGAAAGACCGAATCCTATTTGTGAAAGACCATTCACCAAAAGACCGAAAATGATTAAATTTTTCCGTCCGTGGCGATCAGATAAGTTCCCTGCGATTGGAGAGAAAATAAACTGTGCAAAGGCGATCACCGCAATGATAAATCCCAATACCTGCCCGGCAGCACCAAAAATTTTCAAATATGCTGGCATCACTGGGATGATGAGACCAACCGCACTAAAGGTGATAAACATATCAAACATTAATATATACAAGGCCAATTTCTTTGAAGATTTCATGAAAATCTCTCTTTTCTTATTTATTTCGTATTTATAAGTAAAATTGTAGTCTTGTTTACATGGTTAAACAATAAAAAGGAACATTAATCCAAAAATAGATATCCTATTGGTATATCTAAATAGTTTTCATAATTATTAGTAATCTTGCAGTATCAATAATACCATCTTCCACAATAATAACAATCCAATCACTATTCTCACGACTATTTGCCAAGGTATTTTTTTTCTAATAAATCTGTTGGTTAAAAATTTTTTAAAAGTATTCTTAATTCAAGACTCTTTAATTGAAAATATTTCGATAAAGTATTATTTTAAAGTTGTTCACAAAAAGTTCACAAACTTTTTAAATATAAATTTTTAAAACATTGGAGGAATTAGCATGACAAATTTACAAGGTAAAGTAGTAATCGTAACAGGTGCAGCAGGCGGTATAGGGAAAGAAGTAGTACGAAAATTAGCTAACGCACAAGCGAAAGTCGTATTAGTTGATTTAAACGAAGATGCAATTAAATCCGTTCAAACGGAACTTGGTTTAACAGAAGAAAATAGCTTACTGGTAAAAGCAGATGTTTCGAATGAAGAAAGTGTTAAAAATTATGTAACTCAAACAATTTCTAAATTTGGTCGCATTGATGGCTTTGTTAATAATGCAGGAGTTGAGGGTCCAGCTAAATCAATTGAAGAAATTACAGAAAAAGAATTTGATTTTGTTTATGGAATTAACGTAAAAGGCGTACTTTTCGGTCTTAAATACGTATTACCAATCATGAAAGAACAAAAATCTGGTTCAATCGTCAATACTTCATCAGTAGCTGGTTTAATTGGCTCACCAAGCATGGTATTATACAATTCATCTAAACACGCTGTAATGGGTATTAATAAGGTTGCGGCTTTAGAGGCAGCAGGATTTAACGTTCGTGTGAACACAGTAAACCCAGGTGTAATTAATACACAAATGATGCGTAAAATTGAAGCAAACGTTGCGCCCGGTGCAGCAGAAGCAGTACAAGCAGCTTATAACGATGCAGTACCAATGAAACGCTACGGTGAACCTGAAGAAGTAGCTAACGTAATTGCGTTTTTACTTTCTGACGAAGCTTCGTATGTAAGCTCATCTTCATTCACTATTGACGGTGCATTATATAACGTATAATTAAATGAGTAACTAAGCGAACAGTGCCTGGCACTGTTCGCTAATCAATTAAATTATGATATTTTTCTAAGACTTCTTCAGTCAAAATCATATTTTTATAAAAATGGCTGATATAAACGCTAACCATCATTTCATTTTCTTCTGTTATTTTCATTTTTAATAAAACCCGATTAATAATCGCTGCTAGTTCGCTCGGATTCGCGTACATTGTATTCCAAGCACGCACTTGTAACTCCAAATCATTACCTAAGGCAGCTGCTTCGATTTGTTCTGCTGGGACAGGTTCGTTAAAATGTGCATAAGGATCTTCAAATACATCCGTATAAATGAACTGAGTTGGATTGTACTCATCTAAATCATAAATAAAACGTTGATTCTCAAAGGTAACCACCATTTCATTTTGTCCCAATTCGATTATTCCAGTATCTAAAATAATATTTTCTGTAAATGCTTTAATACTGCACGTCAAATGAGGTGTAATCAACCAATATCGATGATCGGGATTTAACAGGCCAATGTAATCAGCAAGTGAGGTATCTTCAAGCTTTTCTTCATCTCTCAATCTCGTATACACCATCGGACGATAATAATACTGGGCGTCCATCCCCTTCATGGTAATGGTCCACTCCGCATCAGGACAATCAAACAACACCCGGAACGCAAACCCATCATCCGTTTTCTGCAGCTCATCATAAATCAACCATTGCCCAACTTTTAATGGTACATCCGATTCTTCCGTAATGACTTCACAAAAAGTAAGATGAATATGGGATTTGGTAGAAAACCCGCCATCTGTATTGATGTAAAGATGAAGCGTATCCCCCTCACGTTCCATTCGCTCAATGATTGCATCATGCAGACTTTCCGCATAAACATCTTGTACCGCTGTTGGTAAATAGGCAACGGCTTGTTGTGTATGTTCATACGCAGCATCTAAAATTTGTTCAAATTCCTTGGCTGAGTCCTGCACCCATTGTAAATAATCTTCCCTCACTGCTTTGGGTAATGTCGGTTGATTTAATGTACCATCTTCCATATACGGAATGAAACGGCCTGGCAAGACGTGTAACAATTCTTTTACTTCTTCAAGTTCTTCCTTCAAACGCGCAATGAGGTCTACTCCTTCCGCTTTTGCTTCTCTCATGGCCATTTTCCAGTCATCATCAGATTCGTGAATAGGAAGAAGATGACATTTTGAAAATTTTACTTTCGCATCTTTTGTTAAATTCCACATAACCTCACCTCAAAGTAATTGGTAAAAATAGTATACTATACATTTTTCTAATAAACTTTCATTTCTATGTTTTACAGAGATGTCGTTGGTAAAGTGCTAGTTTTTCTAATAAGCTAAAATAAATGTTGTAGAGAACAGAGATATTTGATATCAAAATTGATGAATTTACAGTTTGTAACAACGTATAATGGATAGTAGAACTATGATTAGGCAGGGGGAAATATGCCAAAAAAGAAAATTGTATTTACTGGTGGAGGTTCTGCGGGGCATGTAACACCAAATATCGCAATTATTAATGAACTCGACAATTGGGACAAATATTATATTGGGTCGAAAAAAGGAATTGAAAAAGAATTAATCAAAAAAGTAGGTATTCCTTACTTTGGAATAAATAGCGGGAAACTTAGAAGATATATCGATTTTGAAAATTTCGTGGATATTTTTCGAGTAATAAAAGGATGTTTTGAAGCTAGAAGTGTTCTAAAAAAGATCATGCCGGATTTAGTATTCTCTAAAGGTGGATTTGTTTCAGTTCCTGTCATCATAGGTGCTAAATCATTAGGAATACCGATTTATATTCATGAAAGTGATATGACGCCAGGACTAGCAAATAAAATTTCGCAAAGATTTTCAACACGGATCTTTACTTCCTTTGAAGAGACAAAAGAATTTTTTCCGAAAAATAAAACGATGGATATTGGTTCTCCTATTAGAAAAGAAATAATAAATGGTTCAGCAATAAAAGGAAGAGATTTTCTCGGGTTTGATCATCATAGTCCCATTTTAACGATTATGGGAGGAAGTTTAGGGGCGAAAAAAATAAATGCAGTAGTTCGGCAATCCTTAGATCAACTAACGGCTACTTACCAGATTGTTCATTTGTGTGGAAAAAATAATCTAGATGGCCATTTAACCTCCCATTCAAGGTATAAGCAATTTGAATATGTTCATGAGGAACTCTCGGATATTTTAGCGGCAACAGATATCGTGATCACTAGGGGCGGCTCAAATGCCATATTTGAATTTCTAGCCTTAAATATTCCAATGCTTATAATTCCGTTAGGGTTAGATCAAAGTAGAGGCGACCAAATTTTAAATGCAAAGGCGTTTCAAGATAAAGGGTACTCCCTTACGTTGGAGGAAGAAAAACTTACCCGTGAAACGCTAATCGAAAATTTAAATACTGTTTATAAAAACAGATTTGAATTCAAAAAAAATATGAAAGATTCTCATAAGGGGAACGCATTACAAACTCTTGTAGATGAAATTAATAAATCGAGTAGATGAATTAAACTAATCCTTTCTGAAAAAATCGATAAAAAAAGTCTTGATGAAACAAAAATAAGAATCGTGTCTAGCTGCCTATTCTAATTTATATCAGTTAAAAAAGAGAGATTAAGTGTGATAAAGAGAGGAGGTATACAATGATAAAAAGTAAATTTGCACTCATTGCTTCAGTTATTCTTTTAGGTATATGTATGTATTTGTATTTCCCGTTTCCTAATAATGTAATGTTAGAAGCACGTTCTACATTCATGTCGTTTCCAATTCGCAATCAAGATGGCTATATTTTACTTGGAATAATTGGGTCCGTTTTGTTTGTAATCGCCATGATATTACTTGTCAATGGTATGAAGAAATATCACTTTCGAACAATAATAATAGTTTTAATAGTATATGGACTTTTGCCAAATCTTCTAATTTTGATATATCAAGAAACTTTAGCGAGTGGCATTACAGCAATTTCATATGATGGTAATGGCAAGTGCAATTTTGAGTCTGTTAGCCAAGACTTATTGAATGGGGAATGCAATTTTGTATTACATAATCGTAGCAATGAGGATGTGTCATTTGAATTAGAATTTATGGATTCTTTTTTCATGGAAGACGAAGTACGAATGGAATCACTTATGAATTTAGCTGGACCGTATAGTATTACAATAGAAGCTAATCGTAAAAAGTCTATTCATTTGAAGAAATTACTCGAATTATCAGATGTTCCAAAGCATATTGAAGAAGGAACATCATCTGATATCCATTTTAAGTTAATGGACGGGGGGACTGCACGTACTTTATAGTAGATGTTTCACGCTGCTTAAATAGAGAAATTACACGCCTATTGGAAATTCTAAATAAAGTGAACGGGATTTAAAGCTTTATAGGACTAACGAAGTATTTGCGAAAACTTGCACTTAAACTACCATAGCTACCAGCCCTTGGCTCAATTCACGAGCAACCACGCTTATCCTTGGACAACACGCCTTTAAAAAATTAGAAAAAGGACCAGCTTTGGTCCTTTTTCTAATACCCTTATTTCTTGTTAATTTTTTTCCTCAGCCCTTACTTTTTCATTTCATTATGGATGACGTACTTGTAGACGGTTTATTGAACGTATAAAAATAATAAAGCAGCTAATATTAGGTAATATTAACATCTATGATAACCCGATAGAGAAGATCATTTAGTAAATTATCTTACTTCTATAAGAAGTTAAAAGAGAGAGAAAATATGAGATTTTTAAAGAAGAAAAATAGAAAAGTGTTGAATCCTAATACTTCTATACCCAGTCAATCGATGGAACCCAGTACAAAAGATGGATTAAAAACTAGTCTTCAACAAAATATACAAGCGCTAAAAGATACACTTGGGAAAAGTTCAGACATAATCATTCGTGAAATTCGATTTGGAAAAGAAGGAACCATTAAAGCGGGTGTGATATATACGGATGGATTAACCAATACACCCTCATTACAAAACTTTATTTTGGAAACTCTCATGCTAGATATCAAGGAGATTGATTTACAGAAAAAAAAATTCCCTGAGCAAAATCTTATTCGTGTATTAAAAGATGTTGCTTTAACAGTTGGAGAAATTAAAGAAGAAACTAGTTTTGACGTTATTCTAACTAGTCTTTTGTCGGGAGATACAATTATTTTACTCGACGGATATGCTCAAGGTTTAATCATCTCCAATCGACAATGGGCAGAGCGAGGGGTAAATCTTAGGGTAATCTTATTACGAACGGGTGCGATAATTGAAGATCGAAGCTGTCATTTTGGCAGCTTTTCTAATTGTGTTAACAAGCAGGTATGTTAAAGAAGTATTTAATAAATGAGGTTGAACTTTCTTAGGTAATGGAGGGGAAATTATGATGATAATTAGAGCTGTTAAACAAGAAGAATATAGTAGAGTTTGTTTATGAAATATTCAAGAATACGAGCTTTTCAGATGGTGTAGTTGAAAAATCTCTTGTAAAGGAGATTCGGGAAAAACAATATTACATCCCACAATTTGATTTAGTTGCTGAGGAGAAAGGGGAAATTAATGGACACTTTATACTTTCAAAACTTCCAATAAGTAATAAATATGAAAACGAAATTTTAATGTTATCTCCCGTCTCTGTGGTAATTAAAAAGCAACGACAAGGTGTTGGCAAGTTCATATTGCAGGAAGGTATTAAATTAGCTTCTGAAAGAGGATATAAGGGAATGATTGTTGAAGGAGATTTTAGATACTATCGACGCTTTGGATTTAGAACATCAACTGAGTTCGGTATATATGCTGAGGAGGCATAAAATGAAACAATATAACATCAGAATTACTCCGTATAGCTCCAAATACGCAGAACAAACCGTGAATATGTGGCGAGATAGTAAGGAACAGGCTATTGGCCAAAAAGAAATTCACGACTTTGAAAGTCACGTATATTTTTTAAATCATATATTACCTGAACAGTTTCAAATAGATTTAGCGTTAATTGATGAAGAAGTTGTTGGAATGATCGCCTATAACAATAGGGAAATAAGCCAACTATATATTCATCTAGAGTATCAAGGAATCAGTATAGGCCAAACATTACTAGATAAAGCAAAAGCACAATCAAGTGGGAAATTAACATTGTACACATTTGAAGTAAATGAAAAAGCACAACGGTTTTATGAAAAACATGGGTTTGAAATCATAAGTAGAGGACATGAAAATGAAGAAAATTTACCAGATATTCAATATCAATGGATTTCCAAATAAATGGTCTTATTTGGACTTTTAGTGAAAAAGTTGGTAGGGATAGACCAATGGTGAATAATTTAAATAATCAGCGTAATATTTGCCCACCGCCTTTTCTTGATGTCCCTCATCCTGGTTTTCACTCCACAGATTCTTGATCTATTCTCATATTGATTTAATATTTTAAATCGATCTTTTCATATCGTCTTTGTTTAATATGATTTGTTCAAGTCACGGTTCGTTAATCCAAAGGATTGACTTAAAGTAATGGAGGCATTTTTATGTCACACTTAATAACTTTATTTGAACAGCGCAGTTATCTGGTTCTATTTTTAGGGATTTTTCTAGAACTCTTGGCTCTACCTATATCAGGTGAATTTTTAATGAGCTCCGCTGGTTATTTTGTATTTCAGGGAAAAATGAATTATCTTTTGGCACTCCTGACTGTCTTTGTATCAGGTGGTGCGGGTATAACCGTAACGTATTGGATTGGAAAGGCAGGAGGATATAAACTAATCGAGAAATACGGAAAGTACATTCATCTTGGACCTGAAAGATATAAAAAAACAGCAGCTTGGTTTGAGCGTTCTGGTAGTAAATTGTTGATCTTTGCTTATTTTATTCCTGGTGTTAGGCATTTTACCGGATATGTTTCTGGGATTTCTAGAATGCCGTTTCGGAAGTTTATTATTCCTGCTTATACAGGTTCATTTTTATGGGGATTTTGCTTTATTACCCTTGGAAAAGTTTTAGGACCTCGTTGGGAGGTATTCCATCAAGCCGCAAGAAAGTATTTTATTCTTTTTATCATTGTTATTGTGATCTTGTTAGTGGGGTATTTTACATATCGGTATTATAAAATTCAAATTAAAGACTTTTTTAATCATCTGTTAATGCGATTAATGGCACGACTAAAAACCATAAGAAAAACAGAAATCTTTCTTATTTTTCTCACTTTAGTTTTAGTCGGAATGGTGATCTTGATGTTGGGAATGGCTCAAGACTATTTATATAATGAGTTTACCCAGTTTAATGAAATTGCTGAATATATCATCAAATCAGCCGTTTATATGAACTGGATGAAAGGTTTTTTCATTTTTCAAACCCCAATTGCGATGGGTTCCATCATCGCAATAAGCATCATCCTGATTTGGAGTAAGGGTCGGAACAGAGTGTTAGAGTATCTCCTGCTCATCGTGTCCATTTTAGGAGCAAGGTTGTTTCATGAATCCGTTATACAGATTTTTTCCTATCTCCAATCAATAGGGTTCGTCGGGAAATTTCATTCCTCAAATTTTCCCGATTTAAATGCTACTATGATCATCATTATTTATGGAACATGCTTATTCTTACTTGTCCGTCATTCGAAAAATAATACAATGTCCATCATCGTTCCTTTACTCGGGTTACTATTATTAATTGGGTTAACGATTGAAAATATTGCATCGACGGATTTACTTCCAAGTGATATTTTAGGTGGATATGTATATGGTGGTGTCTGGATATTTTTTAACTTCTTGTTATTTGAAATGCTAAGGATTGTTATGGAAAAGCAAAAATTTGAAAATGATTAATGCTTCAGGGTAGAAGGGGTGAATGTAAAGTGAACACACATATTTAAGGATCAAGGATGAAGCTCAGATGCACGTGTCTTAAAAGTGTAATGGAAAAAAACGGTAATATCCTATTTACCAGCTACTTCGGCGGCCTTTTTCTTGTTCCACTAACGAAGCAGTTTAGTGAAAGAAGGAATTATCAAATCGAAATACGAATTGTTATATTACAACATTAAAAAAGTGGGGAAACGGTATGATTAATACATACGGATTAGAATTGAAGCCTCCAATCGAGGAGAATAAGGTTAAAGAGGTAGAGACTGAACTTGGAGTTACATTTCCCAATGATTATCTCGAATTTATTTCTTACTCAAATGGTGCTGAAGGAAGTATAGGTGAAAATTATTTAATCCTATGGTCAATTGAGGACATTATTGAACTAAATGAAGCTTATGGTGTTAATGATTTTGCTAAAGGGTTAGTTCTATTTGGTTCAGATGGAGGTGACACAGCATTTGCCTTCGATTCAAGAAAGAATGAAACACAAATTGTATCTGTTGCATTTATAGGGATGGACCTTAGTGAAATAACAACCTGTTCAAATACATTCAATGGTTTTTTACAATATCTTTTAAATACCAATTAATATAAAATCCTTGTTACGCTATCAGGGGCAAGAGTTGAAGAGCAGGGCTGTCGTTGCGGCAACTTTTTCTTCTTGTGCTAACGAAGCAGGATAGTTAATTTAGAGATATGAGCCTTATTACAGTAATGATTATTTTTTGGGGTGTGCAACTGGTGTATGTTATTATTTTAGTAGAGAAAATAATTAAATCACTACTTTTCAACGTTATAACATGAAAATTAGGTGGTGTAAAAATGGATAGTCAAATAAAATTGGCATTTGAAAGATCAAAATCGGGTGATAAAGATGAGCGTTATGAAGCCTATCAAAATATTTTAAATGCAACTGATCAACAAGTTGATTGGGCTTATGAGGTATGGAATCAACTATTAGAGGACTTAACTCATAAAGATAACCATCAACGCTCTCGTGCAGCACAATATTTAGCCAATCTAGCTAAAAGCGATCCAGAGATGAGAATTATGAAAGATTTCCCTAAGTTGTGGGAAGTAACAAAAGATGAAAAGTTTGTTACAGCTAGACACAGCCTCCAATCTATATGGAAAGTCGGAATTGCTGGTACAGCCCAAAAACAAATTGTTATGGAGTTTATGGTTGAACGCTTTAAGAAATGCGTAGATGAAAAGAATTTTACCTTAATTCGTAATGACATTATTCAAAACATGAAAAATTTATATGACCATTTCAATGATGAGGTTATTAAACTAACGGCTCTGGATTTAATTGATACGGTTGAAGACAAAAAATACAAAAAAAAATATATGGATATATGGAAGTAGTTTACCTATTTACAGATTATAAAGCTGAAGATATGAGTGGCTTCAGCTTTATAATCTTTATTCTAGTTGTAATGTACTTTTTTAAAATACAGATCCATTTATTGATTAGTACATGGATACTACTAATTCAACAACTACTTTTGTGCTACTTTGTGAAACTATGTACTTAAAGTAATGGGGGCGATTGTTCAATTAGAGCAGTCGCTTTTCACTTAAAATTTTTTTGCATATTATTAGTACCTGGCACTATTAAAAATCCCTTTTTGTAATTGAACAGGGGTATAAAATAATGAACAAGTGCCCTCTATAAAAGGCACTTGTTTTAACTGAACAAACTTCTAATTTTAGTCTAATCCAAGTGTTTGTTTCATTTTAGAAACTGCTTGATCTAATTCCTCATCTTGCACAATGGTTATATCAGAGTCCCACTGTTCTCCTATAGGTAATTCAAATTGGAAACTCTCGGCATATGGTGCTGGACGGCCTAATACATACTCAACAATTTCCTTTGCAATAAAGGCTCTTGCTTCTTCGGGAGTACGTTTACCCGTAACGATTTCATGCATCATATTTAAAGAAAGAGTATTTGCCCCTTCATTATCGCAGTGGACAGAAACTTCACCTTTTGTACGATCAATAACGATACTGCCTTCTAACTGGGCAACTAATCCTACTTTATCTGCTGGCACATGATAATCAATGAATTGTTCAAGTACATCAGTATGGGGCTCAGGGAAATCATGAGGTACCTCATCGCGAAAGGCTATCGTTCGTTTCCAAGGTCCATTGTTATACCAGATTAAACGGCTTGAAGTTGCCTCATTGGGGGGGCCATAAAAATTAATTGTATTTTCAGCCGCCATTTTAGAAGTAGCTGGCCATTCCTTAATAATCTTTTTTGCATCTTCCAAATTAATTGAACCTATCGAGCCTTTTTCACTACTATACCCTTTTGCATGCAGCTTTTGATTACTAACCATTGCAGTTGTTGCTAATTTTAACCGAGCTTCAGCTGGGGCTTTACTTGCAGCTGTTTTTTGTGAATTATTACTCATTTAAAAATCTCCTCCAATTGAAATAAATATATAGTATATCTTCCCGTTTAAAATTAGATTAAACTTCGATTTTACGATAGGGAAAGATTCAAAAAGAGATTGAGAAAAATTCTACTTAAACGAATTCCGGAAGTTAATGAAAAAATGACAGCTCCTAGAGCAATAAAATAAAAAAAGACTGCCGATGGTTTTTCGACAGCCTGAGGACCGACATATGGAGTCCTTTTCTTGTGTTTAATTTGTTTTTTATGATTAATAACTATTCTGTCTTTTCTTTTGAATAAACATAGTGAGTAAGGTAGCTAAGACCAAAACTATACCAATTATAATATAATTGAGGTTATTGGTTGCTGTGTTAGGTAGTGGGTAACCATTGGAAGTGTTCACGTCGCCTCCAGATTGTACCGTTTTTATATCGGCACTTGCTGCTTTGGTATTCTCAATTGAAGAACTAGTAACTCCGCTAGTGTCCATCGGAGTTGACTGATCTCCTTTGCTGACAGCTGGTGGTGTCAGTGCCCCGTTATTCACCGGAGTTTGCTCTGCTGCTTCCATTACAGCATATGTACTAAAATGACTTGTTTTTGTAGCTACTAAACCCTTCCCTGAACCATCATTCCAGGCTGTATAAAGTCCTTCAACATTTTCCCACTTCTGGATGGTCTCATTAAAATAAAAAACTTTTAGATTTTTTGTATTATATTTGGATTCCTCAATATCATCAAAACCTACTGTTACTGGTGTAGAGAATGTTGAAATAATATTCTGCCCCTGTTTAACAGAAAAATCAAAGATAGAACTTATTGCTTTCTCAGCTTCTGGTATGTCCTCAGTAACTTTAGTTAAAAGAATTGTGGCCGCACTGTCATCTTTAAGATTATTCGTATTAAATACGAGGCGTGCATCTAAAAAACTAATACTTAAAATAACATTACTAGCTCTCATATTCTTAACCTGATCAGATGTCAAATCCAATTGAGCCCGATTAAATTCAGAATCCGGTATCATGATAAATAATTTGTTGCCATCAGAGAGTGTTTCAGAATCAAAACCGTTAATAGTAACCATACCATTAGTTCCAATAATCGGTTTAGGGAAATACACATCCGTTGAGTTGCTAGTTTTTACTGGATCGGGAGCGGAAGTCGATACAGTTATTGCTTCCTCATATAGCTTCGTATCCCCTGAATTTCCCTCTAGTTTAACCCCATACGTAGTTGATGGAGCTAGGTTTGTAAACAAATAATCACTCGCATCAGGTGCTGGAAGAGGGTTAACCAGTTCATCGTTCAAATAGATTTTAAAAGATGTGTAGGTATCTTTGCTAGGCAGGTTCCTCCAGGAAATTTGAAAACCATAAGTTGTAGCAAAATCTATTTTGAGATACTGTGTCTCTGCAAATGCATTGATTTGCTTTCCAGCCATAGGAGTTATAACTAATGTAAATATTAAACTAATTACAAAAAGAAGTTTTCTCATTTCTACCTCCAAATCCCCCAAATTGTATGTGCACTTTTTTCTACTTGGGATGTAATATTACATACAATGATTATATCGGCATCCTTTAACCTAAGGTTTAGTGAGTTGAAAGAATGGATGGCATATTTTGAAAATTATATTTCACAGAACCCCTTATTGGTGGATTGGATATCAAAATGAAAGGACATGAAAATAGATTATCATTATAAAAATAATATATAAAAATATATAAATAAAAATTGTAAATAAATTGCAGGAAGTTACACAAGGCGTTTAGTTTAACTTATAAAAATCGAAATGTGCAATTTTGGGCTTTTTTAAGATGGTTACAACATTGACCCTTCTTATCCTAACGTGCAGTTTAGTTTAACAAACAAAATCATATATACTATAAGTTAGGGGGGTATAGAAATGTATGAAACAAGATGGACTACTAATGAAGAAATTACTATTATGGCAGACTATTGGTACAGAATGGCAAGTGAGATGGAAGAAACTGATGGAATACCAAAGCCAGAACTACATAGGGTTGAAGAGGTTAAACATTTATTTGTAAAAGAATCTAATTTAGGTAATTTAATGTTCAGGGTTGCCATAGATAGCAATAATAATATTGTGGCTTGTGCAGGAGGTCTAATTAGGACAGAGTATTCCTACCCACTTGCCGAAGAACAGAGCCTATTTGGTTGGGTGATAGCAGTATATACGTTGAAAAATCACCGCAATAATGGATTAGCCTATAAATTAGTAGATGAAATTTGTTTATGGCTTAAACAAAAAGGGGCAAAACGGGCAAGGCTGTGGTCAAGTTCAACCGGGAGAAGAGTTTATGAAGATCTTGGATTTAAAAATATGATGGACATGTCAAAACCACTTTCTTAAATGGGAGGGGTAATTCTTGAGAGAAAAAAGACCAAAGTTACCTTTATCACAAGAGGAAAAACATATTTTAAGGAAAATGAAAGTAAAATTAAGTGACTTCCACAAGTTGGGAACAGAAGAAATTAAGGATATGTTCGATGTATCAAATGAACGGGCAAGAACGTTAAAAGGTTTAGCAACTTTTCAACAAGTACCCTCTATTGGTTATGAATTAGCTTATAAGTTAGTTAATTATCTCAAGTATTTTAGTCTTGAACAAATAAAAATAGAAAATTGGGCGGACGTTTTCCATAACTTAGAGTTGAAACTTGGATGTTGGACTGATTCATGTGTTGAAGACCAAATTATTTGTATTATTCATTACGCAAATTATCCCGAAAGTGAAAAGCAGTGGTTTGATTTTACAGCAGAAAGAAAGTTATATAGG
>NZ_JBALNQ010000055.1:0-2341 GCF_036961885.1 Neobacillus niacini
TAGTAGAACTCATGTAAAATAGTTCCTTTGCAAAAATTGTTAATATATATCGTTTTATCAACATATAAACTTCAAACAAGGAGAACAAAAATGACTGCAGTTAATACGACGAGTGAAGCTTCAACAGAAAAAAAAGAAACCATCATGAATAAACTTTTAGGAGCAATCAGTGGAAGTTTCGCACCTATTTTGGGTGTACTAGCTGGATCCGGATTAATTTCTGCATTGCTTTCAATTTTGATTACAGTAGGATGGCTTTCAAAAGAAAGTGGTACCTATGCAATACTTTCTGCAGCTGGACATGCCATTTTTTACTTCTTTCCCGTTTTTCTTGGAATAACTTTGGCTAATAAACTAGGAGCGAACGGTTATGTAGGAGGGACAATTGGTGCAGCTCTTTTGGAACCGCACTATATGGATTTAGTTGCTTCAAAGGCACAAGATGTAACGTTCTTAGGGATCCCGATTTTATTAGCAAATTATTCTTCGACCGTTTTTCCAATTTTACTAGCTGTTTCAATTTATTCAGTAGTAGATAAGTTTTTAAAAAAAGTAATCTATAAAGACTTACAAATGTTTATAAATCCACTTATTTCATTAGTGGTTATTGTTCCTCTTACCATCTTAATCTTTGGTCCCTTCGGAACATATGTTGGAGAGGGATTATCCGTGGTTATCCAATTTTTAAGTGCAAAAAGTGGAATTCTGACAGGGGCAGTAATGGGTGCCGCCTGGTCATTCCTTACCATATTGGGACTTCACTGGGCTGTTATTCCCATTTTCCTTGCCAATCTAGCTGCGACAGGCTTAGATCCGCTAATGGCAATGATAGCTGCAGCTCCTTTTGCTCAAATGGGAATGGGACTGGGGGTTTTATTAAAAACGAAAGACAAGGAACTGAAAACACTCGCTGCATCGGGGCTTGTTCCGAGTGCCTTAGCTGGTACAACAGAAATTATTACCTACGGGATTCTTGTACGCTTCAAAAGAACCATGATTATTGTAGCCATTGCCGGAGCGATTGGTGGGGCGATAAATGGGGCATTTGGAGTAAAAAGTACTGGCTTTGCTCTCCCAAGTTTCTTGTCTATTCCTGTATTTACTCCGGTTGGACTATTTTTATTGGGTACATTAACGTCTTTAATTGCAGCAATGGTTCTTACGCTGGTAATGGGATACGAAGGGAAGAACGACTTAGCTCCTGTAAAAATAGTGAAAAATGTAATAAGAGAAACCATTTCAAGTCCATTGAGTGGAGAAATTGTTCCGTTAAGTAAAATGACAGATCCACTGTTTTCAACGGGAACAGTTGGGAAAGGTGTTGCGATTGAACCAACAAAAGGGGAAGTGATTTCACCAGTTGATGGTTTGGTTACCACCCTATTTCCAACCGAGCATGCGATTGGCATTACATCAGAAGCTGGTGCTGAAATATTGATTTTTGTTGGTGTGGATACCATTAATCTAAAAGGTCAATATTTTACCTCAAAGGTAAAACAATGGGATAAAGTTAAGCGAGGCGACTTGCTGATTCAATTTGATATTGAAAACATAAAAGCTGCTGGTTATGATTTAAAAACTCCAGTCGTAATCACCAATACGAATCAATATTTAGATGTTGTTGTAGTTAAAGATGGAACCATTCATGCAAAGGATGAATTAATCAGGCTCGATGTTTAAATAAACGGTTTGTATTTAACAGAAATTTCTATATAATGAATTTGTTGTGATTACTTCAGTGTATCTGTAGTGATCGATTTTTTAAAATGAAAAATAGGGGGGAATATTCGATGTCTAATGAAAATGAGGTTTTATTAGATAGTGGAAAACCAAAAGGTCCAAAATTGAAAGTAGAAAGGAAAGAGGGAGAACCGACTCCAGCTTTTATAGGGGCTTCTTGGGCAGCACTATTGGTAGGAGTTTCAGCTTATCTCATCGGCTTGTTTAACGCAGACATGCAGCTGAACGAAAAAGGATATTACTTTTCCGTTTTAGTATTTGGTCTCTATGCAGCGGTTTCTTTACAAAAAGCAGTTAGAGATAAAGATGAGGGAATTCCAGTAACAAATATTTATTATGGTATTAGTTGGTTGGCACTTATTATATCTATTTCATTAATGGGTATTGGTTTATATAATGCAGGAAGTATTGTTTTAAGCGAAAAGGGATTTTATGGAATGTCTTTTGTTCTTAGTTTATTTGCAGCCATAACGGTTCAAAAGAATATTCGAGACACACAGCGGGCAAAAGAAAGAGAATAAGATATTTTTCGACGTTTTGATACTTCTTTTGGACGAATAACAGAAGAATTTTACACTTTAAGCGGATAGCCCAAAGCAAA
>NZ_JBALNQ010000055.1:2373-9402 GCF_036961885.1 Neobacillus niacini
TTTGCTTTGGGCTATCCGCATTTTTTTGATTTATCGGTTTTCGATATATTTAACGACATCTCCGACTGTTTGTAGCGTCGCTGCAACTTGGTCACTAATTTCGATGGCGAATTCATCTTCGATTTCCATTGTCAGGTTCACCATATCTAGAGAATCCGCATCGAAGTCGTCTTTGAATGATGCTTGCGGATTGATATGCTCTATTTTGACACCGAGTTGGTCTGCAATAATCGGCTTTAACTTTGCTAATGTGGTCATCTGCTTTCCTCCTAATTATTTCTTTCAACTATTATAACAACCATAGTCGAGACATAAAACATAAAAGTATTGCCAATATCCAAAGAAAATTTGATTAGCTTCAACTTTTAATCCCAACCACACGAATCCCCCTAAAATCTGCAACCCATTTTCCATCTATATATAATACTTCCCTTAATTGATCCACAACGATTATAATTTGACCCCCGAGAATAAATCTGTAAGTTCCTTTCGTAAAACCTTAGACATCTACCTGAGCATATCATTAAAGGAAACAATTCATGGAAGTATAGCTTGGAATATTTCAACCTAAGGTAAAATATTTATATAAATAAAGAAAATAAGTTGGTACAAGAAGTGTCCCTGTAGAGCTTCTAGAAGGGAGCAAATTCTTTGAATCGAAATCCAAATCGAAATGTCCAGTTGACTATTTTTTTGCTTATTTGCATTCTAGTCGTCCTTATCATTAATTTGATTCTCAGTATTAGAATTTACTTTGTCCTAAATACGAGTTTGGGTCCTATCTTGTTAATAGGTCTAATTATTTTCCTGATTGTTATACTCTATTTTCAAGGTTAAAAAAGATATTGTATTAACTCTTGTCAAATGGTAAAATATAACTCCATTGTGAATGAAAACATCTACATAAAGTTTGTAGATGTTTCTTTTCGTTTCGGAATATCCTATTGGAAACTCATATTGAGAGGTGACAAATTAAGAGAATGAGCTCAAAAAAACAAAAATCAGTTCGTGAACATAAGGATTATCAAACAGAAATTGAGCGTTTAGAGTTTACAAAGGAATACATAAAAAGTGTTTTAGTAATGTCGAAGGGGAATAAAGAACAGTTTGTTGAGAACCTGAAAGAAGCCTTTGCTGATTTAGATACCTCAGATAGTAGTTTAAGCTACATGACTATACTTACCAATGCTCAATATCTAGAACTAGCTGAGAGTGAATTAGAAAGGTTAGCAAGTGTTATCGAAAAACCGTACTTTTCGAGAATTAATTTCACTAGTTCAGGTGATACCGAAGAAGAAATTTTATATATTGGGAAAGCCTCACTGTTTGATCGTGTTAATCAGGTTCCCATTATTGTCGATTGGCGGTCTCCGATTGCTAGTGTTTACTATGATGGTCGGCTAGGGGAAGTAACCTATGATGCATATGGAGAAGTGCAAACTGGTTATTTATCATTAAAAAGGCAGTATGAAATCGAAGATGGATTTTTAAAAGAGATTCGAGATATCGATTTAACCACACATGATGAATTATTACAAAAGTCGTTATCGGGAAAAGCGGACAACCGTTTAACCGAAATTGTGGCCACTATCCAAAATGAGCAAAATGAAGTCATTCGCGCATCACTCAAACACCCCATCATCGTTCAAGGGGCTGCTGGAAGTGGAAAAACAACCATTGCCCTCCATAGAATATCCTACTTTCTCTACTCTTCTGGGTATCGATTTCCTCCAGAAAAATTAATGATTCTTGCACCAAATCGATTGTTTATCGATTATATTTCTGCCGTCCTGCCCGACTTAGGGGTAAACAAGATAAAACAAACCACCTATGTTGAGTTTATGAGAAACTGTTTAGGTAAAAAAATAAAATTATTATCTCCAAATTCTAAATTAATGGCCGTTATGAGAGGGGAAGAAAAATCCAAATGGATACAATGGGTTTCTGGTTATAAAGGCTCTCTAGAATTTAAAGGGCTGATTGACAACTATGTAAGCGAAATTGAATTAAACTTAGCACCTTCACAGGATTTTATCATTGAAAAGTCACTTCTCATGAAAGGGCCAAAAATCAAGAGATTATTTTTAAAAGAATTTCAATACTTACCGATTTATAAGCGACTGGATAAAATAAAAAATTTGTTAGTTAATGATTTAAAGATAAAAAAATCAATTATCCTCTCAAAAATTAATAGTAAGTATGACGATGCGTTAGAAAAGGCTCTGTATAATACGAGGATGGATCCAGATAAAAGAAGAGAAAAAGTCGTTTTTATCATGGATACGAAAGAAAAAAGAATTCAAACGGTGGAGCAAGAGGCTAAGGTTGCGATAAAAAATTATATGGATCCTTTTGTAAAAAAAGATATCTTTACCCTTTATAAAGAGCTGATGACATCTCCTGAACTCCTCCAAAAGTATTCACCTCTGCTTTCAGAGATGGAATCTAAGAAATTAAGTAAATACTGTCAAAAGGTTTTTGAAAAAAAGGCGCTAGAAATGGAGGATTTAGCCCCGCTATTTTATATGAAAGCGAAACTAGAAGGGATCGACGAAACATATAAAATGAAAAGTATTTTCATTGATGAGGCTCAGGACTATAGCTATTTTCAATTTGCAGCAATGAAGGAAGGGTTTGAGACCAATTTGTTTACAATCGTGGGAGACTTAGCCCAAGGGATCCATTCCTATCGAGGATTAAATAGTTGGGAACCTTTGGTAAATGATATATTTCCAAATGCCAATTATCATGCTTTGCAGAAGAGTTATCGGACCACTGTCGAGATTATGCAATTAGCGAATGACATTCTATCGATTATGGATAAAGACCTGCCAATAGTAGAGCCAGTCATTCGTCACGGAGATAAACCGCGCTTTACAAAAATTGACCGAGACAATCTGCAGCAGGTAAGAATGATACTCGAACAGGATATATATCAACTTAAAGAGGAAGAGCATAATTCAATTGCAATTATTGGCAGGAGCGATAGCGAGTGTTTACAAATACATAAACTACTAGAAAATAGCAACCTTCCAATCCAGCTATTAGAAGAAAAACATGATATGAAAAAGGGAAGTGTTGTGATCTTACCCTCGCATCTTTCAAAAGGTTTAGAATTCGATGCCGTATTGATTGTAACCTTAGAAGAATCCTATTCTGATGAAGAGTTAGATATCAAGTTGTTGTATGTGGCGATGACGAGACCGATGCATCGGTTGTATTTATATGGAAGTGCACAATCTAATTTGTTATTGTCTAAAGCTAACACTAACCATTTTGATAGGAAATGAAAAGGTTGATTTATAAAAAAGGGGAACTACAGTGAAGAATATAATTATTGGTATGGCTTGTACGTTGGTAATTGGTATTTTCATTGCCACATGGTATTTCGAGAATTCCCCAATGGAAACAAAACTAGGACAAGACAAACGTAATGAAAATCAAAATACACAACTATCAGAACCATCACCACCAACGACCCTACAACCAATCTATGAAGACGAGTCAATTGGCTATTCGCTCCAAAACGATCAATTACAGATTACCTACAATAAAGGAAAGGATTGGACCACAGTCCCCGTTGAAAAAGGTAAATTATTTGCAGGTGAATATAACGGAAACGAGGAGGAGCTCATTGATAAGAGCTATATTCTCTCGGAAAACCGTGCTGCTTTTTTGCACTCGGATGGAGGGAGTATGAAACTGATTTACACTCTCGACCAAGGGAAAACTTGGGAAAACACCGTTGTAAATGATCAGTATCCGTCCATCCGGTTCCGAAAGGTTGAATTTTTAAATGAATCCTTTGGCTATGTCATCATTTCCGGGGATCGAACCATGTCATCGGAATGGACCACCGTCTACCTCACGAATGATGGCGGTAAACAATGGAAAGAGACCAATCATTCCGATGTTACAAGACTCATTTATAATGGAGGATTTGTCGACGAAAACACAGGTTTCCTTTCATTCGGCATCCTTAATCCGGTAGAACCAGATCTTTACCTTACCCAAGATGGGGGGAATTCCTGGAGTAAAGCAACGATTATGATTCCAGAGCAGTATCATGAAATTTTTGTGATGGCCGAAGCCCCCTTTCAAGAAGAAGATCACTTGGCAGTATACATCAATCAAGGTCCTAATGGAGACTATGAAGGTGGAAAAGTAAAGGGGAAATTCGTTTCAAATGATAATGGTGAAACCTGGGAGTTTTTGATGGAGGTAAGTCCAAATGAAACAGATAAGTAAAAATAGAAAAATAGCAGGATGGTTGTTTTTCCTAATGGCCATCGGACTTTTTTGTATTCAAATGGGATACTTCGTATTACGTGTGAAATACGATGTGGAATACGCTGACAATCGGATTTTTTTTCTATTAAACATCTTGATTGTCATTTTCATGGGCGTGGCACTTTTCCTTTTGCTTTCGGTAACTAAAAAGTGGAAAGTCATCATCACGAGCATTATAGTCATGATCGTCGTCTTACAGGGTGGATTACTGGTCAGCCACAGCTCTAAAATAAAGCATGTAGTAAGCATCTCACCAGACTTTAGGCATGTAAATGTAATTAAAGAAAATAGGATGCTCGGGCGGGCAACCTATTATCGAACCTATTTTGGCATCTTTGCTCGCCCAAAGGAAGAATTGCCCTATAATACAAAAGGTGCGTTTAAAGTTAAATGGCTAGAGAAAGATATTGCTGCGGTTACATACCTTACACCTGATGGAGGACTGCACCAGTACATTGGGACCTATGGTGACCGTAATGGTGGTTATTCCTACTCATACGTTGGTCCCTCGATCCAGGGACAATGGGAATGGGAGAACGTAAGGGTGAGCAGTGCTCCTGAAGGAATTACGATAGACTACAACGGAGAAATGGAAAGCTTCAATTGGGAGAATACCGTTCAATTTGGAACAATCGCTCTGGTTTTGACGGAAAATAACCAAGCTAAATGGACGATCGCTTTAAATGGAAATTTTAAAAGTAACTCTAATGAACCTGCTCCACCTACAGGTGAAATAAGCCTATATAAAGTAACCATGGATGAAAATGAGCCAATAAAGCTAGAATTTGTAACTACTAATTAATAGGAATGGGACAGCTTTTTCCCTTTAAATATTTTTTTCTCTTGATAGATGTAACCTAACCGCGTTTTTCATGTATAGTAGAGTAGAACTTTAAAGAGAATAATAAAGGCTTTATATAGATGCGGAGGATAATGTATGAGAAGAATTATTTTAACAACAGAGAGTGGAGCAGATTTACCAGTAGAATTGGCAGTGAAACATAATGTTCAAGTGGTGCCGATGCATGTGATCATGGATGGGCAGGACTATTTAGATGGTTCGTTACCGGTTACGGAAATATATGACTTTTACGAGCGGACAAAAAAGACTTCCTCGACAACATCGACAAATTCCCATGAATACTTTGAATTTTTCACGAAGATAAAGAATGATTATCCAGATTGCATTATCATACATGTTGGTTATACCTCAAAGGCATCTTCTTCTTTTCAAAATGCAGTTATCGCAACGGAAGAATTAAATGATATTTTTCTAATTGACGCTTTGAACGTCACAGGTGGATTAACGGCCATTGTGATGTATGCGGTTACCTTGTTAGAAAAAGAACCTTCAATCGACCCTGTCAGGTTAGTAGAGAAGATTGAATCCATCGTTCCTAAATCTAGATTAGCTTTCGTTCCCGGTAGCTTAGAGTTTTTAAGAGCGGGTGGACGAGTTAGTAATCTAGCATATCTCGGTGGGGCATTGTTAAAAATAAAGCCACGAATTGAACTAATTGATGGTCATCTTGTTTCAACAAAAAAATACCGCGGAAATATGGAAGCTGTTTCCGAAAAACTCATGCGTGATTATTTAAGTCAATACGATATTGATAGAGAACAACTTTATCTTCTTTACTCAATCGGACTTGATGAAGGGATCAAGCAGGGGATGGATGTAATCGCAAAAGAGGCTGGCTTCAAAAATGTAAAATGGATTCAAGCGGGCGCCATGATATCTTCTCATGCTGGACCTGGCGGTGTCGGAATTGCAGGTTTAGAAGTTTAGAAACAATCTAATTAAAAGGAAAGGATGATCCTATGAAGGTGGCTATTTTTGATTTTGATGGTACGTTATTTCCAAAAGAGACATTTCCTCTTTTGATGGGTCATTTGAAGAATCATCCGATACATTTTAAGAGGTATCGGAATTTTTTCCTTAGAATAATGCCGGTTTATATTGCTTATAAATGTAAACTATACCCGGAACAAAAAATGAAAGAGTATTCCATGAGGAGCTATATTGCAGCATTTGGTACTTCTCCAAAAGTTGAGATAGATCAGTTTTTTTCTCAGATTGGCGGGATTATGAGCGAAAATCTTCGTGACACGATGTTACATAGACTGGAGCAACATCGAATGGATGGCTATTACACGATGCTTGTCTCCGGAGCGTATGAGCCACTCCTATACTCGGTCACTGAAAATGTTAAATTTGATTGTATTATTGGGAGCAGTATACCATATGATGATGAAAAACTGAGCAAAAACTCATCAGTAAACTATATTTACGGTGAACGGAAAACGGAATTTATAAATGCTCATTTGTCAGACGCCGAAGTTGATTGGCAAAATAGCTTTGCTTATGGGGATAGTTATTCGGATTTAAATGTTCTTGAATTAGTAGGAAATCCAGTAGCAGTAAACCCTGAACCTCGTCTTTTGGAAGTAGCTCAGGATAAGAAATGGGAAATCATATAGAACCAATGGAAGAGTGATAATTCAAAAAAAGCGTACAGTTTCTACAAAAAAGTGTACAGTTTCTACGAAAAAGCGTACAGCTTCTACAAAAAACTGTATAGATTCTACAATAAACCGTACAGTTTCTAAAAACCGTTTCGTGCAAAGGGTCACTTTTAAAAAGGCTGTGTTAAAGGATACTGTTAATTTTAGAACCTGTTGATTGGAGCGAAAGGGGCTCGACTCCTGCGGGATGCACGAGCTGAGTGAGACCCCGCA
>NZ_JBALNQ010000055.1:9407-88344 GCF_036961885.1 Neobacillus niacini
AGGAGGCTCACGGGTGAGCCCGCGGAAAGCGTAGCCCCTGTAGCGTAAATCAACAGCCAAATTTAACACAGCCTTTAAAAAAGAAAGTGGGTGATAGTTTGTTCTTGAAGAAAACAGCCGATGTAGGAGAGAAAAATGGAGTTGCTTACTTGAATGGAAAAGTGAAATTCCAAGGGGTTTCATTAAATGTTTACAGTTATTCCATGGATGGCGTTTTAATTGATACGGGTTCACAGTCATTACATAAATTTTTTGAAGACTTCATAGCTGAAACAGATTTTGATCAAGTTATGATTTCTCATTTTCATGAAGATCATACTGGCTGTGCCGCTTATATAGAAAAGACTAAGAACCTACCAATCTTCTTAAATGAAAAAACCATTGATTATTGTACAAAGCGGGCTGATTATCCTATGTATCGGAAGCTATTTTGGGGGAGTAGAAAGCCATTTCAAGCTAAAGCTATGCCGCGAATGTTTTCATCTAGAAATGCGACATGGGATGTAATCGATACACCTGGTCATAGTCATGACCATAAAGTCTTCTTAAACCGGAATACTGGTCAACTATTCACTGGCGATTTATTTGTAAGTGAGCGGACAAAAGTCCTATTAGCAGAAGAAAGTATTCCAGAGATCATTCATTCACTAGAGCGGGTTTTAACCTATGATTTTCAAGATGTTTTTTGCAGCCATGCTGGGTTTTTAAAAGATGGCCGCACAGCACTTGAACGGAAACGTGACTATTTATTATCCATTCAACGTGAGGTACTAACTTTATTTGAAGAAGGGTACATGGCTGAAGAAATTCGTAATAAGCTGTTTCCAAAAAAATACCCGATTGTAAAATTTTCTGGTGGAGAATGGGATGCTCTGCATATTGTCACTTCAATTCTGAATGAAAAAACATAATCTAGTGCCAGGCACCTGGCCCTGCAGCAGTTCTTATAGCCCCCCGCTAATCATATTCTTTTAATAGAAAATGATAAAAGGGGGGCTAGTTGGGTGAAAAAAGTTAAAGTTAGTTTACGACTGATTGTCAGTAAGATAAATTTACCCACTGTTTTGAAAACGGCTATACTTCCTGGTGACTCAATGGAAAGATTATTTATTGCAACCCAAGTAGGGGAAATCTTTTACATAGGGAATGGAGTGATTAGGACTTTTTTAGATATTCGCCCGCGAATTCTAAAACTAGGTGCTTCTGGTGGATATGATGAACGGGGATTGCTGGGGTTAGCGTTTCATCCCGAATTTTATTATAACGGTCTGTTTTATCTTCATTATTCAGTAGCTGGAACACAAGGTCCTGGTGCTCTTGCTGGCGGTTTTATCCCTAACCCGTGTAATACCAGCACTTTACAGCTAAGGTGGACCAATAGGGAAACTCAATTTGATCATATTGATACTGTTGAAGAATGGATCCTGCAATCGAATGGTCAACCTCAAAAACGGCGGACAATACTTAACGTAAGAAGACCCTTTATGAATCATAATGGTATTAATAGCTTAAACTTTTCACCTGAAACAGGAAAACTTGTTTTAACCAATGGAGATGGTGGATCAGCTTATGATCCATTTAATTTAAGCCAGGACAACTTGGAAGTCGCTGGAAAAATAATCGAAATCGATGTAGGCAAAAATTCCTCTTTCAATAATTCAGCCGTGGTCACTCGTTTTAATGAAATTCCTCAGCCTATTCAGGAAACTCTTTCGGTTATGGCGAAAGGGGTTCGCAATATGGTAGGCATTTCTTTTCAAAGGTATTATAATCAGTATCTTAAATATGTGGGAAATGTCGGACAGGATTTGGCAGAGTCCATTTTTTCATTCGTTCAGTATAAATCAATACCAGTTACTAAGCTAGTTCAAGCTTCTTTAATGAATTCTGAGCCTGAAGAAGAAGGATTTATTAATTTTGGCTGGCGAGGATGGGAAGGTTCTATTCCAACTTCGATTATAAGAAGCTGCTCTGAAAATCCGGCTTTGAATGAGAAAACAATGGCCTATTACAATGAAACAGTAAAAACTTCACCACTGCGGATTCAGCCCTTAACGAGTTATTTTCATCAAGATCCCCGTCCTGGTAAGTTTGAAGGAACCGCACTTACAGGAGTGCAATCCTATATGGGGAGTGGAATACCCGATTTAAGTGGGAGCGTTGTGTTTACGGATCTGCTTCGAAGCGGAAAAACGCAAGGTGTTTTAGCTTATACCAGCGTAAGAACAGACGGGAAATCAAATGATTTTAGTGTAATAGAAACTGATTATCAGCTTGGGTCGCAATCCGCTTATTATGTATGTCTAGGAACGAACCTAAATCAAACCCAATTATATTTGGGGGTTTTTGGCTCTATGAATGTCACTGATTATAACCAAGGTACTGTTTTTGAAATAGGTCCATGAATAACCAAGAGGGCGATTAGGCTCCCTTGGTTATTTTTTTGCCGGCGATCACTTAATGAAAATCATTTTTACTCTTTTAAAAATGACTAAAGCCATTTCAACCCATAGCCAACTATAAAGGAAAGAAAATAAAAAGATACTTACTGTGGTAAGAACTGAAATAGAATCGGAAACAGCGGGACCCAAAATTGGAAAGTGAAAAATAAATAGCAGACCAGTCAATCCTATCAATAAAAGAATGGTACCTGATGCAATCATACTTATTCTCTTTCTAAAAAAGGAAAAAGAAGCTCCAATGCCAATTCCTAACAATCCTGTTGTAAAAGGAAAGATAAATAGTTCAGTGGGCTGTAGAATGAATAACAAAATAAAGGTCAGAAAATAGGACATTACTCCATATGGAAGAGATAACAGCGAAAATAACAGAATGGGTCCTGTGGCAAGCGGGCTTATAAAATATCCGATACCTGGAAAAAAGCCACCAGCAGACTGTAGAATAGCCGCAATACAGGCAAAAATAGAACATAAAATGAGTTTCATTGTTTTATTATTTTTTTTGAAGGTTAATTGAGCTAAACGAACCTCATCAGAAATAGGTTTTAAAAAATACATGGTCCACCTCATTCTTACTGATTATTCATGACCATACAGTATATTTACAATTTCTTAGAGAACTACATGTAAAGAAAAATAAATTTTACAAAAATTTATTGACTTAGTGAGAGTATTGGAATATATTTTAATTAACGATTAACAAATTGTTAATTAAAGGAGAGTTATAAATGGAAACAAATCAAAAATTTACTACACCGGATGGTTACGCCAGTGATATTGCCGTCTTTACGATTACATCTGATCAAATTGGTGAGTATAAGCCACCGCTAAAAACCTTGAAAATCATGTTGATTAAACGTAGTGAATTTGATCATGAAGGTAATCCAAGCATCGAAGCAGGGAAGTGGGCGTTACCTGGAGGATTTGTTCGCCCTGAGGAGACGGCTTTTCAAGCTGCAGAACGTCGGCTACTGGAGGAAACAGGTGTAGGGGGATTACGGATTAAACATTTTGGTATCTATGATTCACCCAAACGAGATAATCGCGGATGGATCATTTCAAATGCTCATTATGTTATCGCAAAGGAAACAGATTTAAAAAGTCGAAAAATAACCTACGATGCTGCTGATATTCAACTTTTTCCAATAAAAGAGGCACTTGGACTGGAACTTGCTTTTGATCATCGCCAAATTATCGATGACGCTATTTGGTTTATAAAAAAGGATATGGCTCTAACCACTCTGGCAAAGCATTTTTTACCTGAAGAGTTTGTTCTTTCTGAGTTGCAAGGAGTGTTATTAACGGTGTTGGATGACCCATCAATTGCAACAGATGCAGCATTTTTCAGAAAGGCACCAACACTTCCGTTCCTAGAAGCAGTGTCAGAAAACGGCAAGCCAAAGAAATCAAATCGCTACTCGAAAACACCTGCCCAGCTTTATCGTTTTAATGAAGTTCAACCGATTGTATCTGTGTATAGAAATAAATTACAAGGGTAAGGGAGAGTGCAAAATGGGGATGTTTAAGAATTGGACGCGTTTTGAAGTTCTTTGGCTTTTCACTTTCACGCTGGTAAACATTTATTTGTTCTTTGCTTGGGCGGACTCGCTTATTGGCCTGATTTCGTCATTAAGTGGCATGCTTTGTGTGGTTTTAGTAGCGAAGGGGAAAATCGCAAACTACTATTTTGGGATCGTTCAAACTTTGACCTATGCTTATATTGCGTACGGTTATGGTCTCTATGGAGAGGTCATGTTAAATGCTCTGTTTTATTTCCCTGTTCAATTTATCGGGATCTATTTGTGGAATAAAAACAAGACAGCTCATGGTGTAAAAGGTGAAGACGTCGCCGTTCAAAGCCTGAGTAAAAAAGGCTGGATTTATACCGTATTATCGATTGTAATTCTCACAATTGGTTATGGTATCTTCTTGAAATACCTTGGTGGCAAGCTTGTATGGACAGATTCAGCTACAAACGTATTATCGATTGCAGCACAAATATTGATGTTAAAGCGATATACCGAACAATGGCTTCTTTGGATAGCCGTTAACATTTTATCAATTTTCTTGTGGTTAAGTGCGCTGGTTACCCAAGGGGGGGATGATTTTTCGATGTTAGTGATGTGGTCAGCATTTCTGGTCAATAGCATTTATGGCTATATCAACTGGAGAAAACTACACACCAAACAAATTCAGGAGGCGGCGTAATGACGGTTGGATTTATCGGAGGAAAGTTCCTGCCATTACATCTTGGCCATGTGTATGCCATTGTTTATGCTTCATCGATTGTTGATGAACTGTATGTGGTTCTATCTCATAGTGAAATACGTGATAGAGAACTGTGCCAGAACACGAAAATGAACGATGTTCCTGCTCAAATTCGTTTGCGTTGGCTATCCCAATTAACAAGGGATATGCCTCATGTAAAGGTGATATTTCTCGAAGACGATCAAGATAATGACAATTACAATTGGGCGGAAGGCGCGCAATTAATTAAAAAGGCCATTGGAAAACCAATTGATTACGTGTTTAGTTCAGAAATTGACTATAATAAGATTTTTAAAGAATTATATCCAAACGTTGAGCACAAACTGATTGACCCAATGCGCACACATGTGAATATCTCCGCTACTGCGATAAGGAGGGATGGGGTGTTCCGCCATTGGGAGTTCATTCCTGACTTCGTAAAACCTTATTTTGTTAAAAAGGTTGTCGTGGTAGGAACGGAAAGCTGTGGAAAATCAACCTTGACGAAAAACCTTGCAAAAATCTACAACACTACTTACGTGGAAGAATATGGCCGAACACTCTGTGAAGAGTTAGGTGGATGTGAGGGCATCATGATTAAAGAGGATTATCAAAAAATAGCTTATGGTCACAAAATGAAAGAATATAAGGCAATTGAAAAGGCAAATAAACTTGTTTTTATCGATACAGAAGCGATCGTTACACAATTTTATTCAAACCTATATAATGATGAACATCAACCCGTCTTAGATGAAATAGCAAAACTACAAGACTATGATCTTTGGCTTTTCCTGGAACCGGATGTTAAGTGGGTGGATGATGGGCTGCGCGTTCATGGAGAAGACGAGGAAAGGTACCAGAACAACAGGCACTTAAAGACTTTATTAGATAAACATAACATTAAATATCATCGATTGACTGGAAGCTATGAAAATAGATTAAACGGTGCAATCGAATCGATTGAACAGTTGCTAAAAGGTTGATTTCCTTTTTGTAAGGAAGGACATCTTACTTGTCCTAATGACAAGCTCCAAGCTCTATTTTTGAGGTTGGAGCTATTTTGTATCGGGTGACAGGCACCACCAATTTCTTAAACATTCATTCCATGAACATCTATCAATGTAAGCTCATGGGACTGATTTAAAGCATTCTTTAGTTCTGTTTCAAACTCAATCAAGTCGTTGGGTCTTACTCCTTTTATGCCAAAACTTTCAGCAAGCTTCACAAAGTCAGGGTTACCAAAGCTTGTACCAAAGCTGTTTGCGAATTTATCTTGCATCATTTGTTCTTCTAATTTTAAAGCAGAATTATTTAAAACAATGATGATAAAGGATAGACCTAATCGCTTCGCAGTCTCTATTTCGGAAATATTCATTAATGCCCCTCCATCCCCAGTGATACAAATGACTGGGTCGTCTGGACAAGCCAATTTAGCACCAATGGCACCAGGAACAGCAATCCCCATTGAGGCCAATCCATTTGAAATGATGAGCCGACCGGCTTGTTTTGGCTGATAGGTACGGGCAATCGATACTTTGTGGGCACCAACATCAGAAATGACGATGGTCTTTTCGGTTGTAAGGTTTTCAATAATGGTTAAGATATTTTCTACTGTTAATGCTTGATTTCCTTTCACCTCTAAATCAATCTGATAAGCTGCCTTAATCTGTTCTTTTAGATTCCCGCTCGGAACCCATGGCTTCGACTGTATTTCCAGGCTATTAAGGGCATTGAATGTTTCCTTTAAATCACCAACTAATTCTCCCTTGACAGGGTAATGCTCGTTCATTTCGGCCGGAAGGGGATCGATATGTAAAACAGGACGTTGCTTTTTATTCCATTCTTTAGGGAGTTTTTCAACAAAATCAAATCCAACGACAAGTAATAAATCCGATTCTTCTATTATGGGTAATACCACATCCTGCTTTGTAAAGCCAAATGTAAAATAGTTTAAAGGATGGTCCTTAGATAAAACTCCTTTTGCCATAAAACTATGGACTGCCGGTGCTTTTAGATTCTCCATGAATGTGAGAAGTTCATCCACAGCCTCTTGCCTGATTACCCCATTTCCTATAATGACAAGTGGTTTATTGCTCTGATTTATTAGCGATCGAGCATATTCGATAGCTTGTGATATCGGTGTGCTTTTTGGGATAGGTGATACGGGTAACGGGTTACTCGGAATCATTTGTGGAGCTAAGTTCTCTGGTAATTCAATTAACACCGCACCTGGCTTTTCCATTTGTGCAACTCTAAACGCTTTACGGATGATGGTTGAGATCGTTTGTGAATCTTTAATTTGAACGCTCCATTTTGTAGCAGGTTCAAATATTTTTACGACATCTAGATATTGATGGGATTCAGGATGCTGCCTTTCGAGGCCAGCTTGTCCTGTAATAGCTATGACCGGAGAATGGTCAAGATTGGCACTTGAAATTCCTGTCAAAAGGTTTGTGGCACCAGGACCTAATGTAGCCAAACAAACACCTGGCTTTTTTGCTAATCTGCCGTAAATATCTGCCATAAAGGCTGCGCCTTGCTCATGACGAACATTCACAAATTTAATTTGTTTTGATTTTGACAAGGAATCTATTAGGTCAAGGGTTTCTTTCCCCATGATGCCATAAATATACTCGACACCTTCATTTTCTAAACACTGAACGAGCAAATCAGTTGCCTTCATTTTCGTCTCCTTTCAAACTCCACCTTTCCTATTTTCCCCATAAATTTAAATGATAATCTAAGTACTATACTCCTAGACCAAAATAGGGGTTGGAAAATTTTATCTTTCGTGCAGCATTCAAAATTTGTTGTCTGTAAAAATAATTTTATTTCTTTTAAAGGTATCGATAACAGAAAATTGTTAATTATAAAATAATTAACAGATATTTGTTATCGCTTACATGTTCCTTTGGTATAATGACCATGTATAGGAGCTGAGATAATTGTTCATTTCCTAACTCATGAAACCCAACTGTGGCACGGAAATTACATAGAAATAGATATTGAGTTTTTTAAATGGCGAAGAATCGATGAACGATGAACCAAGAAGAGTAGGAGGAATAGAAATGGGGATTTTAAACGGCTTAAAGGTCTTGGACTTCTCTACGCTCTTACCAGGTCCATTTGCGACAATGATGCTAGCAGATATGGGAGCCAAGGTCATAAAAGTGGAATCGCCAGATCGTGTGGATTTAACTAAGCATCTTGAGCCGATGGATGGTGAAGTATCAGCATTATTTGGACAATTGCAACGATCTAAGAGGTCATTAGCGTTAGATTTGAAGCAAGCAGAAGCACGTGAAGTAATCTATCAGTTGGTCCGGGAATATGACATTGTCGTGGAACAGTTCCGCCCAGGTGTAATGGAGAAATTGGGCATTGGTTATGAAAAGCTTAAGGAAATAAATCCTCGTGTGATTTATTGTTCGATTACTGGTTATGGGCAAACAGGACCACTGCGGAATCGGGCAGGTCATGATAATAACTATTTAGCCTTATCGGGGGCAGCAAGCTACTCCGCTAGGAAAAATGAACCCCCAGTTCCGGCGGGAATTCAGATTGCCGATCTAGCCGGCGGCTCCCTGCCGTCCGTAATTGGGATACTCTCCGCGGTTTATCATCGTGAAAAAACAGGCGAAGGCCAGTACATTGATATCAGCATGACAGATGCAGTCTTTTCCTTAAATGCGATGTATGGTACTGGTTATTTAGCTGGAGGAAGAGAACCTGAACCAGAATCCGAGATGCTAAATGGTGGGTCCTTTTATGATTACTATGAAACGTTGGATCATCGCTATTTATCCGTTGGTAGTCTAGAACCACAATTTCAAGCAAAATTATGTCAATTAATTGGGGATAGTAATCTAGTGAAACTTAGCAGCAGTCAGAAACTTGAGGAACAGGATGCTTTTAAAAGAATACTAGCAGAGGCCATTAAACAAAAATCATTTGAGGAATGGCTGACCATTCTTGGTGATGGTTTTGATGGTTGTGTGGAACCTGTATTGAAATTTTCAGAAGCGGTAAATCATCCGCAAATACAGGAGAGGAACTTGGTCGTTTCAGTACCAAAACTACAAGGGGGGTCACAAAAGCAAATTGCCTTTCCAATTAAATTTTCTACACAACCTGCAGAGTATCAGTTTACAGGAGTAAAGACAGGGACACATTCGGAGGAAATTTTAAAAGAGGCTGGCTTTGATTCACACGCAATTGAAGCATTAGCAGACAGAGGAATTTTTGGAAGACAAATAAAAAAGTAGAGGAGATGGTAGAAGATGAATTTACAAGATAAAGTTGCAGTGGTCACAGGTGGAGCGTCAGGTTTAGGGTTAGCGACAGTTACAAGATTAGTAGAGAAGGGTGCAAAAGTTGTTATTTTTGATTTAAATGAAACGAAAGCAAAGGAAGCAGTCGAACAATTAGGTGAGAATGTACAGTATGCGCTAGTAAATGTAGCGGATGATGAGTCCGTTCAAAAGGCAATCAACCAAACAATTGAAGCCTTTGGAGCGATCCACATTTGTGTAAACTGTGCGGGTGTCGGTACAGCGGGGAAAACGATAGGTAAAAAGGGCGTCTTACCACTAGAGGATTTTAATAAGGTTATCGGAATTAACTTAATTGGGACCTTTAATGTATTAAGACTAGCAGCAAATGAAATGAAAAATAATGAACCACTCACTGACTCTGGGGAAAGAGGTGTCATCATTAATACTGCTTCGGTTGCTGCCTTTGATGGTCAAATGGGGCAGGCAGCATACGGGGCAAGTAAAGCTGGGGTCGCGGGGATGACACTGCCAATTGCACGTGATTTATCAGGGTTAGGCATCCGCGTGAACACGATTGCACCTGGATTATTTATGACACCAATGGCTGATACGTTACCAGCAAATGTGATTGAAAAGTTAGGGAATAGTGTGGAGTTTCCGAAACGATTAGGACGTCCATCAGAATTTGCGGAGCTGGCGACCTTTATTATGGAACATGAATATTTAAATGGAGAAGTGATTCGTTTAGATGGTGGAATACGGATGTCGCCGCGCTAAAAACTAGCAAATTATGATAGAGCCGACCAATTTGTAATCTATAAACTGGGATAAGCCTATCTAGACAGATTTCTAAAAAAATAGTAAACTAAATTGCACATAATAATATATAAATTCCGCATCCTGCGGTGGAGGTTGTAGCACCCCTCGGTAAAAAAACTAAGGCGAAGCAGTACTTCTCTTAGAGGTACTGTTTTTTCTATTTTAACGGGTAATTAAGGAACTGCGGATAAAAAATCAAAGGGAGTGAGCATCATGAGAATTTTGTTGTATTTAATTTCAATCGTTGCAGCTAACGTCGTAACAGCTGCATTTGCCCCATTAAATTTAGGAATCTTTATCGTTCCAATGGGGACATTACTAATCGGCGCAACGTTTATCTTCCGTGACTTAGTTCAAAACAAATATGGAAGAAAGAAAACGTATATGTTTATTGGGTTGGCGCTGGGACTGTCGGCAATTGTTTCTTCATTGCTTGGAGACACATTAATCGTGGTAATGGCATCTGCCATTTCATTTGCGATTGCAGAAACGACCGATACAGAGATTTACACACGCTTAAACCTACCAATGAGCTTACGTGTACTCTATAGTGGAGTCGTCGGCGGTATACTTGATTCTGCGATATTCGTCGTCATCGGTCTAAGCCCACTTGGTGCGGGATTCTTACCGTGGGAAGCCGTTCCATTCGCGATCATGGGTCAAGTGCTTGTAAAAACAATCATTCAGGGTATTGCCGCACTAATCATTCATCAAACCAACCATAGCAGCAAAAATACAATTGCACATTAAGAATGGAAAGCTCCAAGCTCTATATAGAGCTTGGAGCTTTGATCATAACCAAAGCGATCAATCGTTTTTTAATGGTAAAATTAGAAACATTCCATTTTTTATCTGTTCTAGGAGTAGACAATTTGGGCATATGTATGGAAATGTGAGTGTTGAAGTTTCCACAAATGCGGTTTTCATGGCTTATACTCGGTTAGATAACAAGGAGTCCCTTGGTCTGGAAGGAGATAATATGGCGCGAAATACTTTTTATTATGTAGGCTTGATTTTTGTATCGATTGTTTGGGGAATCAATTTTGGGATTTCACGTTGGGCTATGGAAGTCTTTCCTGCAGAGGTATTTGTATTTCTTAGATTTGGACTAGCCTTGCCTGTATTATTTCTTTTGTTAAAGTGGACAGAAGGCAGTGTGAAAGTAGAGAAAAAAGATTTGCTAAAACTAGCCCTTATTGGATTAATTGGCATAACTGCTATGGAAATCATGGTAATGTACTCGATCAAGTATACAACACTAGCAAATGCTTCTTTATTAAATGTCGCTCCATGGCCCATTTTTGCTGCGCTTTTTGCACCGTTATTTATACGTGAAAAAATAACGGCCAGAGTCGTAACGGGAGGATTAATCGCTTTAGTCGGGGTAACGATGATCATCCTTGGTGGAAAGGACGGCTTTGATCTCGGTTCTGAGTATATGATAGGAAACTACCTTGCTCTATCCATTAGTTTAATCGGTGCATTATTTAATTTGGCCACGATGCCGCTAATGGAAAAATACTCTCCACTTCGTGTAACCACATGGTTTATTTTTTTCGGTTCACTCTTTTTATTTCCGATTACATTAGATAAATGGAGCACGATCCAGTGGGACAATCTATCAATCGTCACATGGGGTGCTGTTGCCTACAATGTGCTAATGTGCACAGTCTTTGCCATAGTGATTTGGAATATATCGATGAAACATGTGGGTGCAGCGAAAGCGAATTTCTACCGTTATTTCGTTCCAGCGGCAGCTACTGTAGCGGGTGCGTTCTTCTTTAATGAACCTATTTGGGCAGCACAAGTAGTTGGTGGAGTAGTCATTATTTTTGGTTTAGTTTGGATTGCGACGGAGAGAAAAGCACCACCAGCTATAAAGCTCTCAAACTTCAATCGATAACTTGATAAAAATAGAATAGCTGAAAACTTGCAAGTATGTATTTCTCTTGCATTTTTTCTGTTTTTTATTTTTTGAATATTTAAAAAAGTTATTGACAGAAAAATAAATATTATTTATTATAATTATCAGATAAATAATATTTATTTTGAATATGTAACGATTAACTTTTTTAAATCTAAAGGGGGTGATAAAGGTTTTTACTAAATGGAGGCGTTTCCAAAGTTGGTCGGAAACCCAGTTTTTAAACCTTCTATCCCAATAAAACGGACCATTATTATGATTACATAGTAAGGATAGGAGGATAACCGCATTTTGAAAAATAGAAGTGAGCAATTAGTTAGTGAGCTTGGAAGGAAAATCGTAACGGGTGAGATAAAACAAGGAGAAATCTTACCAAAGGTAGAGGATTTAGGCGAAATATACAATGTAAGTCGGACAGTGGTCCGTGAATGTTTAAAAAGTCTATCGACAATGGGTCTTGTTAGATCCAATCAAAGGGCTGGAACCATTGTACTTCCACGTTCGGAGTGGCAATGGTGGAATTTTGAAGTTATTAACTGGGTGCTGGAAGATGAGTATAATCGAGATTTTCTACTGCACTTAACAGAAGTTAGAATGGGGCTTGAACCCATGGCAGCAGCACTAGCAGCACAAAGAGGAACAGAGCAGGATTTGATCGACATTAAAGATGCTTTCACTCGGCTTGAACAATCAATCGGAGATGAAAAGGCATGGGCAAATGCCGATTATGATTTCCATGAGAGTATACTAAAGGCTTCTTACAACGATCTAATCATTAACACTGTTAGAACGCTCCGTAAAGCGCTAGTTATTAGCCGAAAAAAAACATTAAAAGCAGCCAAGAATTATCCAGAATCACCTTTTGATACACCGACGAACGAAGTATTAGAACGACATCGTTCTATTTATGATGCCGTCATGGCGCGTGATGAAAAATTGGCACACGATAAAATGATTGAGTTAATCCTGCGGGTTAAGAGGATAGTGGAAAAAATGTATTCTTAGTTTCATTGAACTTCAAGAACCTATAAATTTTGGAGGCGTTAAATGTGGGAATCCAAGTAGTTAGATTTGAAAAGGAAAATAAAGAACAATGGGGAGTCGTATCAAATAATAGAATTTTCGTATTAACAGATACCTATTCTTCTTTAGCTCAATTTTTAGAAGAAGGTGTTGAGGCAGCTAGAAATTTAAAAGAACAAGGACAAGGTGAATCTCTTTCATTAAATGAAGTGACGATCTTAAGCCCTGTGACAAAACCAGCAAGAATTGTATGTCAGGGTGCCAATTACTCATCGCATCGTGCTGAATCTGGAATGGAAGCAGCTCGTCCGCCATATAATATGTTTTTTAGTAAAGCAGATAGCACACTTTGTGGACCCTACACAGAAATTATTCGTCCGTCACATGTTAAGCTATTAGACTATGAAATTGAGCTGGGGCTAGTCATTGGAACGGAGATTTCTTCATCCGTTGAAGTGACAGATGAAAACTTGTACCAATATATTGCAGGTCTTGTCATTATGGATGATGTTTCTGCCCGAGATGTACAACTCACTGAGGGGCAATGGTTAAAAGGGAAGAGCTACCGGACTTTTGGACCTACAGGACCGTTTTTATACTTACTTGATAAAGAAGAGGTTCCACTTATTCATGACCTTGAATTAAATTTATGGGTAAATGATGAATTACGTCAATCGGCAAATACAGATCAATTATTATTCAAACCTGCTGAAACGCTAACAGAGCTTTCAGAAATTATGGATCTATCAAAAGGTGATTTGGTTATTACAGGTACAACTGGCGGAGTAGCACTCAGTCTTACACCAGAGATACTTGGACAACTATCAAGCCATCTGGTACCTTACGCAGAAAAAGTAGATTTGCTTGTTGAAAGTCAAATCAATAACGGTAAATATCTGCAAGATGGAGATGTTATTCGTTGTCAAATCAAGAGTAAAGATGGAAAAATTGACCTAGGTGAACAAGTAAACAAAGTAGTTTCTAGTAAAGTAGCAATTTCTTAAAATTGTATTTATTCAATCAGCTGGGATTAAAAATCCCAGCAACCTCTAGTTCTTACATAAAAAATTTAACTTCCATGTAAAGAAATGAAATGAGGGTTTACTCTTTCATAAGAATGTATGCGTTTACAAATCGGAGTTTTGTTTAAATTTTAGAATATTTGTATAGGGGTGATGATAATGAAACAAGAAATGGTTGACGTGGCAATTGTTGGTTATGGACCGGTAGCGAAGCTTTTAGCTACATCACTTGGTCAAAAAGGATGGAAGGTTGGGGTTTATGAAAGATTTACTGAACCCTTTCCACTTCCACGGGCTGTTCATTTGGATGATGAAGTGGCTAGAATGCTGCAATCCATCATTCCAAAAAGTGAACTTGAAAGAATTTTACAGCCAGTCCCTGATTTATATGAATGGCGAAATGCAGACCGGCACTTACTATTGGGCATCGATTTTTCTCAAGCTGGCATTTCTGGATGGCCAGGACATTTATTTTTCAATCAGCCAGAGCTTGAAAGAGTGATGGATGTGGCTTGTCGTAAACAGCCAAGTGTAAATGTGCGAATGGGAAATGAAGCAATTGAGTTAAAGGAATTTGATGATCATGTTGAACTCATTGTAAAAGACATACAGGGGGAAGTTCGTACTATTCATGCAAAGTATGTGGTGGGTTGTGACGGTGCGAATAGTTTTGTTCGTAAAAATATGGATACTACCATTACGGATCTTGGATTTGCGGCAGATTGGCTTGTTGTTGATATTGTTACGAAAGAAGAAAGAGAATGGAACCCGATGAATTTACAGCTATGTGATCCAGCTCGTCCTACGACAGTTGTTTCAGGTGGTCCTGGGAAAAGACGCTGGGAATTCATGGCTCTGCCTGGTGAGACAAAAGAAGATCTTAATAATGAAGATGTTGCCTGGCGCTTGCTTGAACCTTGGAATATAAATTCTAGTAACGCTGTATTGGAACGGCATGCAGTTTATACATTTAAGGCATTATGGGCGAATGAGTGGCAAAAAGGACGGCTCATTTTAGCAGGGGATGCAGCTCACTTAACGCCACCATTCATGGGTCAAGGTATGTGCTCTGGTCTTCGTGATTCGATGAATGTAGCATGGAAGCTAGACCTAATTCTAAGTGGAAGAGCTGCAGAATCTATTTTAGAGACGTATACAGCAGAGCGGAAGCCTCATAATCGTGAAGTTGTTGAAGCAGCCTTATTTTTAGGAAATGTCATTTGCGTAACAGATCCAGAAGCAGCTAGAAAAAGAGATGAAGTATTTTTTACAGGTAGGGTCCCTGAATTTCCGGAATTTCCTTTTCTAACGGAAGGCATACTTTACCAATCAGAAGACGGGAAAGATAATAAATACACGGGAAAACTTTCATTTCAAGGTCAGGTTGAGTATAGAGGGCAAACAGGATTATTTGATGATGTAGTAGGAAATGGCTGGACGATTATGAGTCCAGTAAATGATCCAAAGAAGGCATTGAGTGAAGAACAGATTGGGTTTTTAGAGGTGATAGGCGTTAAATTTATTGAAATTTCGGAAACTTCAGAAACCAAAGAGGCAGGATCTGATATAGTTGTCGATATCGATGGAAAATACAAACAGTATTTTAAAGAAACGGGTTTAGAAGCTGTTGTGGTTCGCCCGGATTTCTATCTTTTTGGCGGGATAGAGAGTTTAACTGATTTACCATTACTTGTTGAAGATTTGTCAAAACAAATGAGTAGATTCCTGATTCCAGCAACTGCATAAAACAAAGCTTGTTTTAATACAGCTGCTGACTTGAGGACAATGGACTGGCATCCATTATGGTTCGTTTTTAATTTGCTTGGGGGCAAATTAAAAACAGGTAAGACTTTATCAGACTCGGAAAGTCTTGATTTGAATTATATCATATTCTTTTAAAAAACCTTTAACAAAGGGTTTGAGTATTTATTAGTAAATCAAATGGAGGAATGGGATATGTTAAATGTAAAAGTATTTAGATTAGTGTATGTTGATTTTTATTCAAAAAATGCGGATAGCATGGTGGAATATTATACAAATACAATGGGGTATCGTATTTCAGAAGAAGTGGACAGCGTTACTTATTTAAGCAACGCTCTCGATCATCACAATATCGTCATTACTCCTTCAGACAAAAAAGGGATTCGCCGCTATGGATACCAATTAGATGGAAATCTCAGCTTAGAAGAAGTCCAGGAACAATTACATGTACAAGGTATTAGCTCTACGATTAAAAGAGAAGCTAAACCAGGTATTTCAAGATTGATAGAATTACAGGATCCTGCAGGAAATACCTTGGAATTATTTACAGAAATGGACCAAACAATTGTTGGCTTTGGCACCTCTGGGATTGTTCCTCATAAATTAGGACATGTTGCTTTTTATGCGAAGAATTTTCAAAAAACCATAGAATTTTACCGAGATGCTTTAGGTTTTAATTTTACAGATAAAATTGGAGAGGCTTTCGCCAATTTCTTATCTTGTAATACAGATCATCATACTTTAAATATTGTGGCATCGGATGAAACAAGGTTACACCACATTGCTTTTCAATTAAAAGATGCCAGTCATCAATTTGCAAGTTCGGATATTTTAGCAAAGAATGGTCATCCAGTCCTTTGGGGACCATCCCGCCATACGGCTGGTCATAATATTGCAACCTACCATCATGACCCAGACCAAAATGTAGTTGAATTGTATACAGACATGGATGTATTAATTCCAGAACTCGGCATTTTCGAACCACGCCCATGGCACGAGGAGCTGCCGTTAAAACCAAAAGTTTGGGAATCATTAAGTGCTTGGGGAACAGAATTTGTAGTAGATTTGGCCAAGGTATAATAGATCAAAATGAGTGATTACAACTAACGACCAGCTTACGTAACCATTACCAAAATTAATGTCATTATTTTTATCAAAATAAATAAATTCTGAAGGGAATTGAGTATAGTGACAAATGAAAATAGTGTAAAAGAACGAACCAATGAGGCTGAGGAGCTAGTAAAACGCGCAGCAGAGTTTGTTCCCCAATTACGTGCACAAGGTAAGGAGATTGATGATCTTCGTAGAATTCCAGAAGGGACAATTGAAGCTCTAAATGATGCGGGATTGTTCAATCTGACTATTCCTAAAATCTTTGGTGGACATCAGGTAAACATTCGGACATTTATTGATGTTAATTCTGAAATAGCTCGTGGAAATGGTTCTGCCAGCTGGGTTACTACATTAACGAACGTTTGTAACTGGCTTGTGGCTACCCTTTTTCCAAAGGATGTGCAACAGGAAGTCTTTGGAGATGGAAATGCCCGTACTTGTGGGGTACTTGAACCAAGAAAATGCGAGGTTCGTAGGGTTGATGGCGGTTATGTCATTGAGTATGGTTTTTGGGGATTTGGTTCTGGCTCACTACATGCACAGTGGGCAGGTCTAGGTATTCCAATCGTTGATGAAAATGGCAATATAATTGACAATGGTCTAGCACTCATTCCAATGAAAGATGTTGAGATTAAAGACGATTGGTACACTACGGGTCTGCGTGGCTCCGGAAGCAATAGTCTTGAGGTTCGGAATATCTTTGTTCCCGACAGAAGGGTAGCTTCTCTTTCCAAGGCAATGAATGGGGAATATCAATCAGGGCATTCCAAGGAAGAAGCTCTTTATCACTCGGCCATAGTACCAGTCTTAGCACTTGTACTGTTATCGCCTCCGCTAGGCATGGCTCGTGCTGCGTTGGAGATTTTCTTGGAGAAACTACCCAATAGGAAAATTCAATATACATGGCACAACTCGCAAGCTGAAGCGACCGTTACCCATTTAAAGGTGGCCGAAGCTGCAATGAAAATTGACTCCGCACTTCTGCATGTATACCGAGCTGCTGATGATATTGACCGCTGGGCAGCTAGTGGTGAATATATGGATTTTCATAATAGAGCCCGTGTTCGAATGGATTCTGGCTATGCGGTTAGATTATGCTGGGAAGCCATTGATATTCTCGCATCTGAAAGTGGTGGATCGTTGATTGCAGAAAATAATCTTCTCTCACAAATTATACGTGATGCACGCGGTGCAACAAATCATGGAGTTATTGTTCCTTCAACAAATCTTGAGTTATATGGGCGAATTCTTTGTGGTCAGGAGCCTAATACGGTTCTAGTATAACGGTTGTTAAACTAAATGAAACCGTATTATCACTTTGAAAATTAGGTTATCAAGTACCATAAAGTAGCCGTCTGTTCAATTGGGATCTGACTGATATCCTAGAAAGGGTAGAGATCAGATCCTTCTTTTCAATTTTTTGTAATAACATAGGTTGGGAAAATCTGAACGATCATATAGAAGGAGTGAAAGAGTTGGAAAAACAAAATCAGCAAAACCTTTTTAAAGAAGTTATGGGAAATTATCCGACAGGAGTAACGATTGTTACGACATGCGATGAAGATGGGAATCCCTTCGGACTTACAGTAAATTCTTTTGCATCCGTGTCCCTTGATCCGCTGCTAATTTTATGGTCGATAGATCAACGTGTTTCTTCCTTGAATGCTTTTAAAAAGGCGGACGGTTTTGTCGTTCATGTGCTCGCTGGTGACCAACAAAAGCTTTGTCAACTATTTGCTAGCAGAAATACAGATCGATTTAGTAACTGTAAGTGGAGCCTTTCATCACAAAACTTACCAATTCTCGAAGATACATTTGCAGTTCTAGAGTGCAAAACGTATAAGCAAGTCGAAGCGGGGGATCACACAATACTAATTGGAGAAGTGACGAATATAACGGTTCATGAAAAAGAACCAATGCTCTACCATCGCAGAAATTTTGGTCCAATTCCTGCTGAATTTCATTCTGTCCCAAATAAGTAGGTAAAGAGTTTAGAAGCAAATAACTAGTAACGATGATTCATATTTTCAGAGTCAATCAATCCATATCAAACTGAATTTGTGGGGGAAGAGTAGATGGAAACTTATATAGTAGATGGGGCAAGAACGGCCTTTGGTTTGTTCGGTGGTTCATTAAAGGATGTCAGCGATATTGATTTAGGTGTCGCAGCAACGAGAGAAGCGATTAAAAGAAGTGGGATTCCAGCATCAGATATTGATGAAATTGTGTTTGGTAACGTAATCCAAACTGGAGAGGCTTCTGCTTATTTGGCAAGACATATTGGCTTAAAAAGCGGAATGCTAGAGTCATCTTCCGCCCTAACCTTAAATCGTTTATGCGGTTCAGGTCTCCAGTCAATCGTAACGGGTGCACAGTCAATAGCCTTAGGAGATGCAAGAGTCGTTGCGGCTGGTGGAACTGAAAATATGAGTTTAGCTCCTCAAATTTTAAAGGGTACCCGCTTTGGTTCACCAAATAAGGCACCTGTGGTAGTAGATATGCTTTGGGAGTCACTCATTGACCAATATGTTGGTTGCGGAATGGGAATGACGGCAGAGAATCTTGCGGCAAAATATGAGCTATCTCGCAAAGAACAAGATGAATTTTCGGTATATTCGCAGGAAAAGGCGATCAAGGCAAGAGATAACGGACGTTTCGCAGAAGAGATAGTCCCTATGGTGAGGAAAGATAGAAAAGGAAAAGAGTTAGTCATTGAGGTCGATGAATATATTAGAGACGGTGTAACAGTTGAAAACTTATCCAAGCTAAAGCCAGCTTTTAAGAAAGATGGAACGGTCACTCCCGGAAATGCAAGTGGTATCAACGATGGTGCTGCAGCCGTTTTACTAGCTTCAGAACAGTATGTCCTTGAACATGGATTAAAACCACTTGCAAAAATTGTTTCCTGGGGAGTATCAGGGGTTGATCCAAAAATTATGGGGATTGGACCTGTTCCAGCAAGTATCAAAGCACTAAAGAATGCTGGATTATCCTTAGGTGATATTGACTTGTTTGAGTTTAATGAAGCATTTGCTGCACAATCTCTAGCCGTTATGAAAGAGTTAGGGGTAGATAGGGAAAAAGTGAATGTCAATGGCGGAGCGATTGCTTTGGGGCATCCTCTTGGTGCTAGCGGTACAAGAATTACATATTCATTAGCACTTGAAATGAAAAAGCGAAATGTAAAATATGGATTAGCCTCTTTATGTATTGGTGGGGGTCAAGGCATTGCCATGATTTTAGAAACGGTATAAAGCTTTTATAAAAAAGAAAGAAGGGTGAATTGTGGAAAATAAACTTGTTCAGTTAACGATCCAAAATCATGTCGGTATCGTCAGATTAAATCGTCCGGAAGCTGGAAATTCTATTAATTTAGAAATGGCAAAGGAACTTATGGATGTTGCAAATATTTGTTCGGAGAGCGAAAAAATTAGAGCTGTGGTTATAACAGGGTCTGGAAATAAGTTTTCAGTCGGTGGAGATTTAAGAAGCTTTGCCGAGGAAGGTGAACAAATTAGTTCTCATCTAAAAAGTGTTACAGCCTACTTGCACCAAGCCATTTCATATTTTACGAGAATGAATAAACCTTTTATCGGAGCTGTGAATGGAGTCGCAGCAGGTGCAGGAATGAGTCTCGTATGTGCCTGTGATTTGGCCTATGCTTCTGACAAATCTAAATTTGTAATGGCATATAATCGGGTTGGATTAACACCTGATGGATCAGGGAGTTATTTTTTACCTCGACTTGTCGGGATGAAACGGGCACTTGAGTTAATGTATACAAATCGGCCATTGGATGCAAAAGAGGCGAGCGAGTGGGGGATCATCAACCATGTTGTTGCCGATGAAAGATTATTAGAAGTTGTCCTAGAGTTAGCTGAGAACCTTGCAAAGGGACCAATGAATGCATTTGGAGAAACAAAAAAACTATTTTATCACTCGCTACAAGAAACACTTGAGTCTCAAATGAGTAAGGAGTCTTTAGTCCTTGCTGAGAGGGCAAGCAGTAGTGAGGGAAAAGAAGGGATTACCGCCTTTCTAGAAAAACGTGAAGCTGTTTTTTTAAAAGAAACCATTTCATCAAAATAATTCAAATTCAATTACCTAATTGCCGCGAATATGAATTCTGCAATGTTAGGCATATGAGGCTTAACCTAAGCCTAGATTGATTTTGATAGGGGGGATAGGATTGAAGACCGCAAATGTTAGTGGGAACTTACTCTGGGAGCCCTCACGTGAAATTCAAGAAAAATCAAACATAAAGAAGTTTATGACCTGGCTTGATGAAACGCGTGGGCTAACGTTTGAACAATACAATCAATTATGGGAATGGTCTGTTACAGACCTTGAGGGATTTTGGTCTGCCATTTGGGATTATTATAAGATTATCGCCAAAACGGATTACCATGAAGTATTGTCTGGAAGTAAAATGCCAGAAGTCAATTGGTTTTCTGGTGCAACATTAAACTATGCAGAACATATTTTTAGGAATGAAACTCCAGAAAAAGCTGCTATCATTTATAAATCGGAAATACGTTCACAACAGGAGCTTTCATGGGCTGAACTTAAAAAGAATACAGCTGCTATTGCAGGATATTTAAAGTTTAAAGGGGTTAAGCCAGGTGACCGGGTTGTGTCATATGCACCCAATATACATGAAACTGTAACAGCATTTTTGGCATGTGCCAGTATCGGAGCAGTCTGGTCAAGTTGTGCACCTGAGTTTGGCATCCAGAGTGTGATTGATAGGTTTAAACAAATCGAACCTAAAGTAATGTTTGCAACAGATGGGTACCAATATGGTGGAAAGAAATACGATCGACTTGAATTAGTAGGAAGAATTCAAGCGGAATTACCTACTTTGGAAGAAACAATCATTATTCCATACTTACAAGATCAACCTGAAATGGCAGGTTTAAAGAAATCCGTTCTTTGGAATCAGGTAATAACTGACCATAGTAATGAACCATTAACCTTTGAATCTGTTCCATTTAATCATCCGCTTTGGATTTTATATTCATCCGGAACCACAGGAAAACCAAAGGGTATTGTTCAAAGTCAAGGTGGAATCCTGCTAGAACAATTGAAATTCCTTGGACTTCAAATGGATTTAACAAACGAAGATCGATTTTTTTGGTACACAACAACAGGCTGGATGATGTGGAACATTGTTGTTAGTAGTTTGCTAACTGGCGCGACGGTCCTATTATATGATGGAAATCCAAGCTATCCCAATGATGAAACCTTGTGGGGGTTTGCGGAATCTACCAAAATGACGATGATGGGTACTAGTGCAAGCTTTATCGTGGCCAATATGAAATCAAATGTGAACCCAAAGGAATTTAATCTCTCACACTTAAGAAGCATTGGTTCTACAGGCTCACCTTTACCTGAAAGTGGGTTTGAATGGGTTTATAACCAAGTAAAAAGGGATATCTGGCTTTATTCTACGACTGGTGGAACGGATATTTGTTCTGGTTTTCTAGGAGGAAGCCTGTTATTACCCGTTTACTCCGGAGAACTACAAGCTCGAACTTTAGGAGTAGCTGTTAAATCCTTTAATGATGCAGGAGAAGAAGTAGTGGATGAAATTGGTGAACTTGTAGTTACAAAACCGATGCCATCCATGCCGATTTATTTTTGGAATGATGAAACGGGGGAACGCTACAAAAATAGTTATTTTGATGTCTTTCCAGATATTTGGAGGCACGGTGATTTTGTAAAGATTACCTCTAGAGGTTCTGGTATCATGTACGGCCGGTCAGATGCAACCATTAATCGGGGCGGAATTCGGATGGGGACCAGTGAAATATACAGTGCTTTAGAAAGTATTCCAGAGGTGCATGATAGTTTAATAGTGGACATACCGATTAATAGTGAGCAATCATACATGCCATTATTTATTGTTGTGAGAGAGGGTACTCCATTTTCAGATGAATTGAAAACGCATATTAACAAAACAATTCGACAAAACTGTTCACCTAGGCATGTACCGAATGAAATTTTTAGAGTAAATGAATTGCCTAAAACGTTGAACGGCAAAAAAATTGAGGTACCAATAAAGAAAATACTAATGGGCATTCCCATCAATCAGGCTGTTAACACAGATTCATTACTAAATCCAAAATCATTACACTATTTTATTGAGTTTCAGAAATTGGTAGAATCAGGGTCTGTCTATCTGAACGAATAGATTTCTAAAGAGACACATTAGATACGGTTTAATGTGTCTCTTTTTTTTGGAAGGTGGCATTTTTGTTGAAGTATTTATTTGTATAAATACCAAAAATTTACATATCCTATGCAAATAAATACTTACTTAGGAGAACAAAATGAAGACACTAGTAAATCCACCCGCCCTACTAATCTTAGATGTCCAAAAAGGTTTTGAAGATCCCTCTTGGGGGAGGCGGAACAACCAAGATGCCGAGTTGAATATCTTAAAGCTTTTAACAGAATGGAGAGCTAGGGGATGGGAAATCATTTATTCACAGCATCTATCCCTGCTGCCTAAGTCACCTCTTCATTATCAAAATAAAGTGGGCACTGAATTCAAGGAAATCATTAAGCCCTTACCACAAGAGGTGATTTTTCAAAAAAATGTTAATAGCGCATTTATTGGGACAAAATTAGAAACCTATTTGCGTGATAAGCTGATAACTTCGGTGGTAATTACCGGGCTATCTACTCAACATTGTGTGTCCACCACTACAAGGATGAGTAAGAATTTAGGGTTTGAAACATTCCTTGTTGAAGATGCTACAGCAGCATTTGAAATCACTGATCATATGGGTACGTTCTTTCCTCCGGAGGCAGTACATAAGCATGAAATTGCTGCATTACATAAGGAGTTTGCGACCATTGTTAAGACCGATAATATACTAAAACAAGTCAATGGAGTGGGTGATTAGAAATATAAATTTCCCTACCTACAACTCCATGGGAAAAATAAGGAGAAGGTGGTTACTTGCCTAAGTTATTAAGGACTTCTTTGGGGAGTCCTGTTTTTGTGGATTCGTGCAAATAACCGAAAACATGCAATATTCTACTCTTGTATGTTTTGGCTTCGTTAAAGTGAGAAACACATCTACTTATAAGTAACATATAACATTTTTGTTATGTATGGATATAAAAAATGGTATTTGTATAAATAAAACTGAAATAATATAATTTAAAACAATAGAACCTGAACATTCTGTAAACATTTAATATTATGAATNNATTATGAATATTATGTAAATTATTCAGGTGTTTAAGCCTTCTATAAAAATTATCTCTATTAAATTTTTCTATCTTGAAAAGGAGGGTGTTTAGGTGGCTAAAAGGAAACTTCGGAGTAATGTTGAAACAGGCAGTGTATTTTGGGCAATTAGACGTGCGGAATGGGGAGTACTCGGAATTACGGAAGAGGATATGGAAAAGCCCAAAATAGCAATAGTAAATGCTTCGTCTGATCTGGGAGCATGCTTTGCCCATCTCGATGGTATCTCATTGAAGATGAAAGAGGCAATTCGGATGGCTGGTGGTGTGCCGTTCGAAGTGCGAACTGCTGCACCCGTCGATTTTGTTACTAGTCTAGGACATAGTGGTGGGTATATTTTATCTGCCCGGGACCTTATTGTAAATGATATTGAAGTCGCTGTTGAAGGAGCGATGCTGGACGGAATGGTATGTTTAGTATCGTGCGACAAGACGATACCGGGTATGCTTATGGCTGCCGGACGTCTTAACATTCCGACCATCGTTATGGCTTGCGGCTATCAACCTAGCGGTAAGTTTCGAGGTGAACATATTGATATAGAAGATCTTTGGTTAAATGCCGCACATAGGGAAACTGGACAGAAACCATTTACTATATCAGATATGAGAGAAATGAGCAAAAATGCGATTCTTGGACCAGGTGCTTGCGCCGGTATGGGAACTGCTAATACCATGCATGTTGTTTGTGAGGCATTGGGAATGTCATTGCCCGGCAGCACACCGGTACTGGCAAACAGCCCAAAAATGTGGGAAGTAGTACGTCAAGCAGGTGAAAGAATTGTAGAAATGGTATGGGAGGATTTGAAGCCTCGCGATATTTTGACTTCAGAAGCATTCTCTAACGCAGTGATGACGGTTTTGTCCGTAAGCGGTTCCATAAATGCCGTTAAGCATCTTCAGGCAGTAGCGATAGAATCTCAGTGCAATTTGGATGTTTACAAACTCTTTGAGGAATATCAGGATAAAATTCCACTTTTAAGTGCTGTTCGTCCAAATGGGGAGTATACGGTCGAGGAATTTGATACCGCAGGGGGAGCCATTGGTCTAATGAAGCAACTAGAAAAGTTTCTATACACAAGCGCAAAGACGGTGACCGGAAAGAGTCTTGAGGAAAATCTCAAAGATATAACTGTTACGGATAATGAGATTATACGGCCGGTGAATCGTGCACTTGCTCATAGGCCCTCAATCGTTATAGTACGTGGAAACTTGGCTCCAGCTACTGGTATTGTTAAGCTCGCAGTCGCGGATGACCGCAATCTACAGTTTTCTGGTCCGGCTAATGTTTACAATTCCAGTGATGAAGCTGTAAGTGCCGTTCTTAAGGGTGAGGTTAAACCCGGACAGGTAGTTGTTCTAAGTGGTGTAGGACCGAAGGGTACTCCTGGAATGGGTATGGCTACCCCACTAGTTTTTGCACTTGACGGAGCGGAATTATCGGATAAGGTTGCAATGGTGACGGACGGGCAGCAGTCGGGATTGTCAAATAAGGGTCTCGTAGTTAATGAGGTTTCTCCTGAAGCGGCCGATGGTGGACTGTTAGGGCTTGTAGAAAATGGGGATATCATATCGATTGATGTTGAGAAAAGGGTTGTAAATCTTGAAGTCCCAGAAAGCGTACTTACCGAGAGACGCTCTCGGTTGGATAACAATTTAGTTTCGGAGGAACGTGGATGGTTGCAGATTTATCAACGCTTGGTGAGACCGTTACCCGAAAGTGGAGGAGTAATCGTTAAATAAAAAATTCAAGTTAAAGGCAGGAGAGTTAAATGAATAATAATGTGAAAATTAAAAATATTACTCGTACTGTCCAGAAGGAAAATATAACTTCAATGCAGGAGGTGAATACGGATATATGTGTTGTCGGTGCCGGTATTTCGGGTGTTTCTGCTGCTTTGGAGGCGGCACGCTTAGGGCGCGATGTTACTTTAATCGATAGCCTCCCCGCGCTAGGAGGACAGGCGGTTAATTCAATTATTGGGATTTTTTGCGGACTTTTTTCTGAAGGGTCCGATCCTTATCAGTTTACCCACGGTATTGCCGATGATATTCTCCGAGATTTAGGGAGAGCGGGTGCTCTTTATTTCCGCCCTGAAAAGCATAACGTAGTTATGTATGATGAGGTAGCGTTATCCCGTTGGATTGAAAATGCCGTATATGAAAACGGCATCAAATTGGTACTAGGGGCATCTTTGAGTGGGGTAACAGTAGAAGACAGACGTATTAGGTCAATTGAAATAGTTACACGCTATGGAAAATTAAGGGTTAACGCTAGCTCTTTTGTAGATGCCTCAGGAGATGCGGCCCTTGCTTGGGAAGCCGGACTTCCTTGCCGAGAGCCTGCGGAAGGAAAGGTTTATGGTACCCACATGTTCGTGCTTGAAGGAGTCAATGCGGATTATGCTCCGGCAAGTATGGAGGAAGTGGGCGAACGGCTTAAGCAGCGCGCTGAAGAATACGGTCTTGTAAGGAAGGATGGTTTTGCCTTTGCATTTCCCGGACGGAATACAGCGCTGGTCAATATGACTCATGTGGAAACTCCTCTCGAACCGTTGGCTGCAGCTCAAAAAGCTCTGGAAGGTAAAATTCAGGCCGATAAAGTATTTCAGTACTTAAAGAAAGAGTATCCTTCTGCCTTTGAAAATGCGCGAATTCGTTCATATGGTCTTCCCGGAATTCGTCAAACGCGGTGGATCGTCGGCCGACATCAATTAACGGAAGAGGAAGTTTTGACAGGTACGCAGTTTTCCGATGCCATTGCCAGAACCTCTTGGCCTATTGAACTGCACAATCGAAAGAATGGCTTTGTTTGGGAACCGTTTTCAAATGATCATGTACATTATGTACCTTTTTCCAGCCTTACTCCCCCTGATGTAGATAATTTGGTTGCAGCAGGACGTTGTATCGATGGCGATCTTGCCGCTCTTTCAAGTGTAAGGGTAATGGGCCCGTGTATTGCTATGGGGGCTGCTGCAGCCCATGCATTGGATCTTGCAGGTACTGGAAGCATTCATGAAATTAACATCAATGAACTTCAAGAAAGATTGAAGGAGAATCTTTTCCGTAAGGATACGTCAATATGGAAAAAATAGATAGGAACTAGCATTTTTTCGAATTAGATTAATAGGTTAGGAGCAAAAAATAAAACAGTGTAGGGGAGCCAAATATGGACGTAACTAAAAACAATATACCGGAACAAATTCCTGATAAAAAGAAGGCCAGAAAAGCGGCAGCTGCCGCGATCATCGGAACATTAGTGGAATGGTATGATTTTCTGTTGTACAGCACTGCAGCAGCTATTGTTTTTCCTAATCTTTTTTTTCCATCTGACGATCCATTTGTGAGCCAAATTCAATCTTATGCAACGTTTGCGTTTGGTTTTCTGGCACGACCTATCGGCGCGCTCATCTTTAGCCATTTCGGAGATCGTTTCGGTAGAAAAGCACCTCTTGTTTATACGTTGATATTAATGGGTTTTTGTAGTTTTTCGATTGGATTAATGCCCGGTTATGAAAGTATTGGAGTTTGGGCACCAATTGGCTTAATTCTGTTGCGCTTTTTGCAAGGTATTGCAGTAGGCGGTGAATCCGGAGCTGGGATATTTTCCATGGAATGGGGACACAAAAAGAATCAGGGTTTTATGGCAGGCTTACCTGTTATCGGATTTTCAATGGGCCTTTTATTATCTTCACTTACGCTATCGCTAGTTATGAAATTTTCAGGGGATGCTTTTTTTACATGGGGGTGGAGAATACCATTTTTACTCAGTTTGGTACTGGTTGTGATCGGACTGTTCATTCGGTCAAAAACCGATGAATCGCCGGAATTTAGCCAAATAAAAGAAACTAAACAAGTATCTCAAAAGCCAATTGTTGAGGTTTTTATAAAGCATCCGAAGGAAATGGCTTTAAGCGCACTAGTGAAATTATCTGAAAATGTACCATTTTACATTTTTATCACATTTATGATCAGCTATAGCGTCGGAACGTTCAATATTGATAAGCAGTTTCTAGTATTGGCGACTACAGTAGCCAGTGTTTTGATGATGATCAACATTCCTCTTTTTGCATACTTATCCGATAAAGTCGGAATTAAGAAGCTGTACATGATTGGTGTTACATTGATGTTTTTGTGGGCAATTCCATACGTTTCCTTAATTTCTACCGGAATTCCGATTGTTATTTTTCTCGCGACAATCTTATCAATGTTTCCGCATAATATTCAACAAGCCAGCCAATCGGCGTTAATGGCTCTAAGTTTCCCTCCAAGATTAAGGTATAGCGGTTATAGCATATCTTCGCAGCTCTCGACGTTTATTGGCGGTGGAATCGCACCGATGATATGTACTTTCTTGATTTATAAATTTGGCAGTATTTATGCAATCGGGTTTTATATTTTATTGATGACAATTATCAGTTTTGTTGCTACAAAACTACTAAAGACTTATCAAGAGAAAGCTCCTATCGAACATATTGAAGAAGCTACTATAAACAAATCTCTTTAGATTAAACCGTAGAGTCTGTAAAATCTTTAAATTAAGTATTATCCAATTGATGAGGAGCATTTTTCATTGCTCCTCTTTTTAATCAGACAGTGAAAATTTTTTCAACAAGAGAAATTGACTGAATAATTAATAAATTATTGATAAAATAAGCAAGGTTTGATAAAATCCACTGTAATTGATAATGGGGGGGTGCCTTGCTATGAATATTGAAACATTAAGGGGTTTGGTCAAAATTGTGGAACTGGGAACATTGTCTAGAGCCGCAGAAGCATTGTTAATTGCGCAGCCTGCCCTTTCCCGCAGAATAAACAAACTGGAACAAGACCTTAAGCAACCGATTTTCGTTCGGGAAGGAAGATATCTCAAATTAACCCCATTCGGGCATCAAGTTGTAAGCCGAGCTAGGGTAATACTCCAAAATGTTGATATTCTGAGAATTATTGGGGACGAAAATAAAAGTAAGCCGATCATAAGGATAGGCGCGAGCCTTACCACTATATCTTCGTTTTTTTTGCAGCAGGCTATTTCGCATTTCCGGAACACTATGCCTAATGTCGATTTGGTAATTCAAACCGGATTAAGCCAAGATATTTATGACTTTGTGTTAGAAGGGAAAATTGATATTGGTTTTGTTTCATCACCCAGAAACGAACCGTTCGTAATTAACCAAACTTTGTTTGTAGATCGGTTATGGGTTATTTGCCCAAATAACCATCCGTTATCGAATCTCTCTATTATCTCTCCAAAAGATCTGCAAGAAGTTCCGCTAATAACTATGACTGACAGGGCTTCCTTAAGACAGGACCTTAACTCAATTTTCGCTTCAAATAACGTAGAAATGAAGGTGTGTATGGAAATTGATAATGTGGGTGTAATGCAAACGATGGTTACAGCCGGATTAGGTGTTAGTATCATACCTGGTTCTGCACGAGTTATTCTCTTAAACTTGACAGCAATTCCCTTCATTGTATCTGAACCTTGGTTGCTGGAGAAAACTCTCCGTCCTTTTTCGCTCATACATCTTGAAAAACCCCTTTCGCCTGTAATACAGTCATGGATTAACATTTGCCATATTGTCACAAATCAATCCGCAATGAATGAATCCATTTCCATTTAGAAGTCTCCTTCTTCACTGGTCATTATTAATCGTAACAAGATCTTTTTAGGACATCTGTTTATAAAACGGACATGATGAAAGGAAAAAATTACGCAGCCTAAACTTGTTTTTTTAAAGTGTAATGATTTGGCTGGAAGCATGATTGGAAAATTCGTGCTGGACTTTTTTTGGGAAGATGATTTAAATTTTTAGAAAATGTCCCACGTAAAGGGACACTCTTATTGTGAGGTACTCACTAACCCCTTAAGATAGGTGTATACATCAGGTTTTTAACAAATGTAGAATTTGATACCGAATACAATGAAAACGTTATCAATATTCTGTATATTCCATTAATATATTTGTTCTTGTTTTATAAAAAATATTATAGGAGGAACGGACATTGGTTGAAAAATTAATAACTAAAAATGATATGCCCGAAAGGCTAATGCCAAAAATTTACCATGATATGATTATGTCTGAAGAAACGCAGCAAATAAGGATGGAAGTTAGGGAGTTTGTTAATAAAGAAGTCATGCAACTTGCACATGAAATTGGGGCTCGAACAGAAGACAAAAATAATTTCCCATTTGAGCTGATTGAAAAGATGGGGAAAAGTGGAATCTTGGGTATCCCATTTGCGAAAGAAGTAGGCGGGCGAGGACTTAAGTATCCTGTGAGTGGGACAATCGTCGCGATGGAAGAACTAGCTTATGCAAGCAATAGTTTAGCTGCTATCTTCGATGTTCAGTGTATGCTATGTGGAAATGCACTTACTTATGGTTCTGAATACATCAAAGATACATATTTGAGACCATTGATTAAAGGAGAAAAAATTGGAAGTTTTGCTACGACTGAGCCTGATGCTAGCACAGATTTAAGTGTTCGTACCGTGACTACTACGGCTGAAAAGTCCGAAGACAAATGGATTATCAATGGTAGAAAGAGATTTATTTCGAATTCACCTGTAGCCAGCTCCGTTGTGTTATTGTGTCGAACAGGCGATAGTATAACTGAATTTGTTGTAAATTTGGATGCAACTGGAGTTAGAGTTGGAGAACCCGATAAAAAAATAGGGAATAAAGGACAGCTAACAGCTGATATTTACTTTAACAATGTAATAGTTGGTGATGAAAACCGCTTAGGTGATGAAGGCCGTGGACTGCGAATTGCCCTTGCTACATTAACATTTGGCAGAATTGGAATCGCGGCTACTGGCGTTGGAATGGCGCAGTCTGCTCTAGATGAAGTCGTAGAATACTTCAAAAAGCGTGAAGCATTTGGAAAGAAACTCGGTCAATTCCAGTATTGGCAGTTTAAAATCGTAGATTGGATGACGGCTATTGAAAATGCACGGAATTTAACCTATAAAGCAGCTCGCAGACGAGATGGAGGTCTAGAATTTCCTGAACCAGAATCAGCGATGGCGAAGTATTATGCGACACAAATTGCTGGTGACATCGCTCGAGAGGCTGTTCAGGCATTCGGTGGATATGGATTTATGAATGAACTGGGTGCAGATGGCTCTACCTACAAAGTCGCGGAAATCTATAGAGATAGTAAGATTGCTGAGATTTACGAAGGCACGAACGAAATCCAAAAAGTCATTATTGCAAGACAGGTATTTGGGAAAGAGTTTACAGGCTGATATAAGTGATTAGATATCACTTAATTATTGAAATAGTAGGAGGTTGAAGGATGGAAAAATACAGTGGAATCACAAAGGAAACTCTCTTGAATTTGAAGGAGAAACTAAAGGATGGAGTCTTGCCGCAGTGGGTGTTAGCTGATCGCGATATGTATGACTTAGAAATAAATCAGATTTTTGGTCGAACGTGGCAGTTTTTGGCTCATGAATCAGAATTTAAGGAACCCGGTTCCTACGTTACTCGATGGATTGCCAACGACCCTATTCTCCTTACCAAAACAAAATCTGGTGAAATTAAAGCGTTCCTCAACTCCTGTGCTCACCGAGGTACACTGTTATGTACAGCTGACTCAGGAAACCAAAAATCCTTTACCTGTCCATTTCATGGTTGGACGTATAATAATGAAGGTGATCTTGTTGGAATCGCTGTTGGAAATAAGGTTTACGGGGAAGAGATGAACAAGGAGGATTGGAATCTGCGTCCAGTACCTAATGTTGATAGTTACCAAGGAATGATTTTTGGGAACTTAGATCCGAACGCAGAATCTCTCAGTGATTATCTTGGAAATATGAAATGGTATTTAGACATGATGTTGGGCAGAAGTGATGGAGGAATGGAGGTACAGGGATCTCCACAAAGGTATGTGGTTGAAGCGAACTGGAAAGTTACAGCCGAGAATTTCGAGTCAGACCCATACCATGTTCAATTTACCCATAAATCATCGAAAGAAATCGGATTAGCTCCAAATGATCCTTTCTTCCCAGGTCATGGTCATCAAGTCGTTTTAGACAATGGTCATGGTATTAATCTTGTCCAGTTCGATGATACGGGGGTATCCCCGATTCCATACCAAGGAATGCCGGATTCGATGTGGCCGATGTTTCAAAAGAATTTAAACAAAGCTCAAAATGATATGGTAAAAGATACCTTTTTTGTTGGCGGAGTATATCCTAATCTAGGATTTTTGCAATTTAGCCTTCCTCTTCTCGATTCCGATAACGGTTTATACAACTTTTTGAACTTCAGGGTTTGGAGACCAATAGCACCAGATAAAGTAGAGGTTTGGAGCTGGCACATGATTGATAGAGAAGCACCGCCAGAATACAAAGAAAAATCATATGTGACCTTTTTAGGTACTTTTGGTCCTTCTGGACTGCTGGAACAAGATGACGCTGAAATTTGGAGTCGGGTAACTCAAGCAAGTAATGGAATCATGGCCCAGGATAAAGACCTAAGTTATAACAGTTTCCTTAATTACTTGATGGGAATGGATCGTGTGCAGCCAAATGAAGACTTTCCTGGTCCTGGTGTGGCATACCCGCTCTGTTTCCTAGATACGTTATCGCGAAGTATGCACAAGAGATGGATCGATCTTCTGCTTAACGAAACCGCTGTCAAAGAGGAGGTGCTATAATGAAACAACAGGAAGCTGTAAAAGGCTTAACCACCACTATTGAGATTCAAAATGAAATTACTCAGTTTCTATACAAGGAAGCCCATTTATTGGACAGCCGAAATTATCGAGGATGGCTGGACCTACTAGCAGAGGATATTGTCTATCAAATGCCGGCGAGAATTACCAATGAAGGGAAACACGATACTCCAAATATTGATTACAAGTCAAGATTTTTTGAAGAGACAAAACAATCTCTCGTTACAAGAGTGAAGAGGTTGGACACGACTTCTTCTGCATGGGCAGAAATCTCAGGGCCTCGACAACGTCATTTTATTAGCAACGTTTTTATTGAAAGTGGGAAGATGAATGACGGAAATGAAGAATATTTCGTTCGAAGCAACTTCCTTTTTAAACGAAACCGGGGTTCTTCACTTACTTCGGAGGAGTTATTTGGAGCGCGTGAGGATGTTATTCGAAAAGAGAATGGTGAATGGAAGGTTGCCTCACGTATTATCTATCCTGATCAGGCAGTATTAGGGACCATCAATTTAAGTATGTTTCTATAAGAGTGGGAACCCGCGGGGCCGGTGCTAATGGTTTAAAGACTCTTTGAATTTGAATTGTTGCAAATCATTAGTAAAACTTTAATCAGGTTTAAAGTTGAAAAATTCATATTCTCCAATCTTTTCTTCTTAAAAAACAAGTACTGTTAAAACGGACAGACCAAGGAATGGAAATTATTTTTCAAGATTTCGAGCAGATTTCGTTAAATCTACTTTTTGTATGGAATCGTAACGTCGAAAAGTTTTAGGACTTATAAGGAGTTACAAGACATAGCTACGAATGGTAGCGGACAAGAGGTAAGCGATGATTATATACGTCAAATAATCCGTCAGCTATCAAGAGATCTTCTTTACTGGGGACATATTATAGAAACAACATCCCTTTTAGATCCAGAAACGAGAGACCTCTAGCAGCAATCAAACTGGCAGATGAGCTTTCGGCGTGTATTCTTTGTCGGGTGGAGGACTTTATACCGGTTATTCGCTAGGGTTGGAAAAATTCTGAATTTGTAATGGCAGAATAAAGAATAATTGAACTTTGAATGGCATCCGCCAATAAGTTGGAATTTATTTTTAAAAAAAAGCGCTTGTTACCTTCCACATTGTGGTTGGTGTCAGGCGCTTTATTCGTTATATTATTTTTTATCATAAATGGTAATTTTATGTTAGCTACACAATTAAGTACCACGCAAACGGAAAAAGTTTTTTAATTATTTTTTAAAAGCTCAACATTTTCAAGACTACAACACTCAACTAGTGTTTGCAGTAGGGTATCAATTTCACTTTTAGTATTTAGGTAGGAGAAACTGATCCGAAGCGCGCTGTCTGAAAGAGCACGACTAACTCCTAGTGATTCGAGCACAGAAGGTCCACGGGAAAAAGGAGATTTAGACTTACAAGCTGCTGCACTAGATATAAAGATATCCCTAGAATCAAGGAATTCTACTACCTTTCTATTTGGTAGCCCTGGTAGAGAGAAATTTATAATGTGTAGTGCTCCTAACTTATTTGAATTTAATACTGCTTTCGGAATTTGATCTACTAACGATTCCATACAATAATCCCTGAGCTCTTTCATATGCAAAATATCCTTTTGAATAGTGGAAAATTTAATTCGTACTGCTTCACCAAAAGCACTGATAAAAGGAGTATTTTCTGTACCCGAACGCAAACCGTTTTCCTGTCCGCCCCCAAGAATGCAAGAATGCATTTTTGTTCCATTTTTCACGTACAGTGCACCAACACCTTTGGGGCCATGTATTTTATGGGCACTAATACTAATTAAATCAGCACCAAGACTCGCTGCGGTAAATGGAACCTTTCCATACCCCTGGACCGCATCACAATGGAGCAGGGCGGGGGATTGTTTTTCTCTAATAATTTGTTTAATCTCATTGATCGGAAAAATACAGCCTGTTTCATTGTTGACTAGCATCGAGCTTACCAGGGCTGTTTTGTCAGTAATTGCATTTTTTAACTCTTCCATGTCCAATACTCCATTAGGTGCTGAAATATAGCTTACAGTCCATCCTTGTTTTTATAAATCCCTGATTGTTTTCGTAACAGCAGCGTGTTCAGCAACGGTGGTCACTATATGATTTCCATACATAGAATTAGCTAAGCAAGCTCCCTTGATAGCAAGGTTGTCAGACTCAGTTCCTCCTGAAGTAAAATAGATTTCATCAAACTCTGCTTTAAGTGAATCAGCAATCATTTGTCGTGCCTGATCAAGCTCCAACTTACTCTCCTTACCTAGACGGTATAACGAAGAAGGATTACCGTATACTTCTGTAAGCATTTTCACTATTTTCTTCGTTACATCTGGGTATGGTTTCGTCGTTGCACAATTATCTAAATAAATTTCTGGCATATGTGTTCACACTTCCTAATCAATTGAAGAGTATTTCTGTTTATATATTGTAATTGTAACAATTAATTGGAAAAAGCGTACAGTTTCTAAGCGAAAGTGTACAGGTTCTACAAAAAACCGTACAGGTTCTACAAAAAAGCGTACACCTTCTACAAAGAACCGTACAGCTTCTACAAAAAACCATACAGGTTCTACAAAACCCAAAAAACATTTAAAAGAGACGGAATATTCTTGAAATAAAATGTATATATGTATAGTGGAAGTAACAAACCTCATGAAAGGATGATGTCTGTATGGATTGGCTATGGCTGGTTGGTCGGGCAGTTTTTGGTCTTTATTTTGTTTATTCTGGTCTTAATCATTTCATCCAATTTCAAGGTTTAAAGCAGTATGCCTCTTATAAGGGGATCCCAGCACCTGGTTTTTCTGTAGTCGTTACTGGATTAATACTCCTTGCGGGAGGGTTAAGTATCCTAACGGCATATTGGGTTGAATGGGGTCTCTATTTATTAGTGGTATTCCTGGTGGTTACAGCTTTTATGATGCATAATTTCTGGAAGGTTGAGGATCAAAATGCAAAGGCAGGCGAGAAGAGTCAATTCCTAAAGAATCTGGCATTAGCCGCAGCAGCTTTAATGTTACTCTCCATTACAAACTGGACCTGGTAAATGAAAATATGTAAAAGGCAGATTGCTGTTTAAGCAACCTGCCTTTTTTTTGTAAACTACATTTGAACTGGCTGTTCTGTAGTTTCTGCCATTCTTTGTTTCTTTGATTTTTTAAAATACAATAATTCGTATACACATGGAATGACGATCAATGTTAAGAGTGTTGCGAGTGCCAGACCGCCAATAACGACGACTGCCAAGCTTTGCGAAACCAAGCTGCCAGTTTGCGATGCTTTAAACAAGAGTGGGATCATCGCACAGATCGTGGCGATTGCCGTCATCATAATCGGACGCATTCTGGTAGCCGTTGCCTCCACAAGTGCTTCGCGAATTGTCATTTTTTCTTCATTTTGTCTAACGCGGTCAATCAGAACAATTGCATTTGTTACGACAATTCCAATCAGCATAAGCGCTCCAAGCAGGGCAGTGATATCAACCGAGATCCGGCTAACTAAGATGCCTAAAATCGCGCCGATAGCTGCAAGTGGCAGGGAGGTTAAAATCGCGATTGGTGCTTTAATCGATTTAAACGTGATGACCATGATCAAGAACACAATTCCAATTGAAACCAGCATTGTTAAGAATAAATCGGTGAAATCCTCCATTTGCTGCGCACTTGCTCCTCCAACGAGAACTTCCACATCTTCAGGAATATCCATTCCTTTATTGTTCTTTTTGTCACCAAATATTTCCAGGTTCATCTTCGTCGAAATGTCAGAGAGTTTAGCTGGATCTACTGTTGCAGTGATCCGGAGGTACGTTTCACCATCCTTATGGAATTGGCTGGTCGAGCTTTCAGCCTTTTGTAATGAGGCTACCTCTGAAACCGGCACCATTCCACTTTCGGTCATAATCGGAATATTTTTCAAATCGTCTTTTGATTCTGTGTTAAGGAATGGTTCTAGAACAACCATTGTTTGTTTTTCATTTACCATGATGGTTCCAAGTGGTGTTTGATTTAACATGACACCAAGCTGTTGGGCAATCTGCTGGGTATTGCCTTTTGCAGGATCTACGACTAGAGAATAGACGGTTTTCTTTTCATCTTGATTCGTTGTTACTTTTTCAACACCGTCAATATCAGCTACGGTTTCTTTTAACGTGTTTGCTGTTTTTTCCAGTTGATTGATATCCTCACCAATCACATCGATAGTAATAGAGGTGCCAGCTCCACCCATCATAAACGAAGCAGTGGCAACTTCTAATACCGCATCATGATAGTCATCTTTTTTCTTTTCGATTTCTTTTAAAACCTTATCGGTATCTTTTTTATCTTTTAAAAGAATACTGATGTACGCTTCGGTTGGAGAACCGACTTGACCAAATTGTGCAGATTCAGCCGAGGAACCCACTTGATTAAAGACATATTCAACCTCATCTATTTCAGCGATCGAATTTTCAAGCTGTATTGCCTTTTCTTTGACCGTTTCAAAAGGCGTTTCATTTGGATATTTCAAGATGGCTGAAACATAATCGGCTGAAGAATTGTCAACGGCACCCTTAGGTACAACAAAATAAGCCCCGATCGATCCGGCAAATAAAAGGATAGAAATCGTAAATACAATCCATTTATGATTTAAAGACCATTTGACTGCTTTTGGAAAGCGTACCGCCGGTTTATGCTCCGGTAGTTTGGTATTTTTCAACAAACCAGCACTCATTAACGGTACCAAGGTTAATGCAACCAAAAGAGAAGCTAATAGGGAATAGGTAACCGTTAAAGCAAATGGTAAAAGGAATTCCCGAAGGCCACCGTTTAATAAACTCATTGGCAGGAAAACTGCAACTGTTGTTAACGTAGAGGCAGTAATCGCAACACCCACTTGTTTCGTTGCATCAATCACCATTTGAACGGAAAATTTCTCTGTTTGCATTTTGCGGTAAATATTCTCAATGACAACGATACTGTCATCCACAAGCCGTCCAACAGCAACGGCAACACCGCCGAGGGTTAAAATGTTTAACGTTACCCCGGAACGTGATAGTAAGAACAAGGTAAAACAGAGTGATAGCGGGATGGAAATAATGGTAATGAACGTTGTTCGGACATTACGTAAAAAGATCATAATGACAATTGTAGCAAATAAAGCACCAAGCAGGACTTCTTTCATCATCGTTTCAACAGATGTTTTAACCATATCAGCTGATGCGACATAAATCGTAGATTTTTGTGTATCGTATTTTTTGTTAATTTCCTTTGTGACTTTTTCAATTTCTTTACTAATGGTTACAGCATTTGAGTTGCTGTCCTTCGTAATACTGATGCTTAAAGCTTCGTTTCCGTCGAACCGATTAAGAAAATTCGATTGTGTTGTTTCCTCAACCGATGAGATATCCTCAAGTGTTACATTTGGTGCGACGGGCAAGTTCTTTAGTTTTTCTAGACTTGATAAGTCGCCAATCACCTTAATATTGCTTGTTTTTCCATCAATATTCTTTTCGCCGACGGCAAGAGCGGTGTTTTGACCTTGAATAATGCCGAGTACGGTCTGTAGGGATACCTGGTTTTCGGCTAACTTTTGATTATCAATTTTCACTGAAATAACAGGATCAACTAAACCATAGGTTTGAACTTGGGCAACTCCGTCGATGTCTTTGTATAACGGTTCAATTTTTTCTTTTACAAAATCAAGGTTTTCGGTTGTCAGGCCATCGGTAAAGGTTACAGCGATGTTGGAGATGGGAATCATCGAGGTATTAAGCTGTGAAATGATTGGCTTTGATATGTAACCTGGGAGAGCTACATTTGATAATGCCTCTTGAACATCTGCTTTTGCCTGTTTCATGTCGGAACCAGCTTCAAAAAATATATCTACTTTTGAAAAGCCGTCTCCTGTTGTGGAATAAATAGAATTTTTTCCTATAATTCCGGTAACAGCCCGTTCAACTGGAGAAGTGACATCACTTTCCATCGTTTTTGAATCGGTTCCCTGACCCATTGTAATAATCGTTACTTGCGGATTATCAGCGGAAGGCAGGAACTCCATCGGCAATCGAAAATAACTAACGACCCCAATGATTAATATTAATATCGTCATTAACGATACAGCGGCTTTATTACGGAAAGCCCATTTCGTGAACATTGACATAGGTACATCTCCTCTTTGAATTAGATATAAAAACCAAATTGAATCGTAACATATTTCTGAAAAAACAACCATTATTTACCATAAAATAGCGGAGGTTTTACAATTTCTTAATAAAAATCTGAAAATAAACACCGCCTTTTTACTCAAAATTATTAGTGCTTTTTGACTAGCACGGTAGCCTTGTTTCTGCTACCTAAATATCCCATATTTTTAATGTTTTGAGGAGACTGAATTTTCTCTACGTCTTAGGTCTTATAAATGGCTCTATCCATGAGATCATGCTGCCAATCTATCCATTTTGAAGTTATTTTTTGAATTACGACAAAAAGCAATGGTTTTTAGACAAATATCGACAAAAACCTTTATATATTTATAGTAAAATAGTAATTAAGATCTAGTTGTTTTATTGCCTAGGCATGCTACAAAGTGCCTGGGTATCATCGGAATAGGAACGTAAAAGGCACCATTTTTCAAAAGTAAGGTGCCTTTTTTACATATAAATTGAGTGAAATATGGAGGCTTGCAGCATGGATAAGGAAATATGGAAATGGATTCTGGAAACATTTACAGATGAAGGAATTGCCAATATGGCTTTTAATTTCGGGATAAAAATTCCGGGATTCCGTCAAATTAATCATCAACATAAGAAATTTAAAATCCTCAGACAAAGGATTATTCAAGAGGTTTTGCATCAAAAAAACATCCACAACCTGGTCCTTTTTTACGACACAATCGCAGAAGAAGAAACACGAGTTGATGAAATCAGGGGTAAAAGTTTTGAAGAATTATTCCATATGGCGGAAGAGGAAATACACCCATCCATGTTACTAGGAATATTAATGTCCAGTGAGGATGAGGAAGATCAATTGATTGCAGAGAAAATTTTTACAACCTTGAAAGAGGATGACAGACTTGATTTACTTGAAAAAACAGCCGATGAAAAAGGGAATAATCCTGAATCCGAAGAAATGGACGAAAAGGATACTTTAAAGCAGCTGAAAAAAGAGGTAAAGGATGCACAAAAAATCATCGAGCGGCAAGATAAAAGGCTTAAGAAATTTGAACAGAAAAACGAAGAATTAAAGGCGTTGGAAACACATATCCAAACCACATTAAAAAGTGAGCGTAAGCAATGGAAATTGGAAAAGAAGAATCTGGAAAAAATCATTCAAGGCCAAAAAGGGGACCAGACTTCGATAAATAATAAGATAGCAACCCTTATGACCGATAAGGAGAATTTGCAGAAAAGGCTTCAAAACCAAATGGAAGCAGTAAAAACCAAGAATTCAGAAATTGCAAGGCTGAATGCGCTAGTTCTCAAGCTGAATACAGATATGACAAAACTAAAAAATGAGAAAGAAAAGGAACCGGAACCAACCAAATTTCCAGAAACCAACGACCATAACACGTTTAAATTATTGCTGGAAGCAGAAGAACAAATAGCAGCTGGCTTATCTGTTCCGGCAGAAATAGTACCAATAGGGAATGAAAGCATTGAAGAACAATTGCTAGCTGATTTTGTCCAACGTACAACGGAACACGGTCTACTATATGCTGAAAAGGATCTTTATAATTTTCACACAGCGATGAAGTCTTCAAATCTAGTGATTTTGGCTGGGATGAGCGGAATTGGAAAGTCGAAACTGGTACAAGTCTATGGGGACTCACTTGGTCTAACTGATAAATACCAAATGACATACATTCCTGTAAGGCCGGCTTGGACAGATGATGCCGATGTCATCGGCTATCCAGATACACTGAACCATGTGTATCGTCCTGGTGATTCAGGGGTGATCAATGCGCTCCTTAGTGCAAAGGAAAACAAAAACAAGCTGCATATTATATGTTTTGATGAAATGAATTTGGCCAGAGTGGAACATTATTTTTCACAATTCCTATCTATTTTAGAGTTGGAAACAGGGCCAAATAAGGTATTGCGATTATACAATGAAGAATTAAAACCCAGCTTGAAAAATTCAGACATCTATCCACCTATCATTCCAATCGGGGATAATGTCATTTTTGTTGGAACCGTGAACGTAGATGAATCTACATTCCATTTCTCGGACAAGGTCCTTGACCGTGCCAACGTCCTTACGCCAACTGTGCAGCCATTTGAGAATCTAAAAAAATTGTCTCAAACAGTAGGTTCCAAAAAAATGACAAATGTAAAAATTAGCATGGAAGTGTTGGATAGCATTCGAACAAAGAACCAAGCTATTCAAATGAAGGACAGTGAGTTGGCATTGCTTTGGGAAATCCATACAGAACTGCAAAAGGTGAATAAAAACCTAGGAGCCGGTCCAAGAATTGTTCGCCAAATCGATATGTATTTGAAAAACCTGCCCAAAAACAGCCTTCTGACAAGAGAAGAAGCGTTTGATATCCAAATCGTTCAGCGCATCCTGACCAAAGTAAGAGGGCCAGAAGACCAACTGAAACCGTTTATTGGATCCTTTGATCGAAAGACAGAGAACATTGAGAACAGTAAATTAGGCGAAATTCTTGATCGATACGCTGAGGTTTCGGAGTTTTATGAAACAAGGAATGTCTTGATTCAAAAGGCGAAAGAGTTGAAGTTAAATGGCTATACCCTCTAATGGATTTGAAGTCATCTTTACACAGAAACTCGGGGAAATAGAAAAACAGATCAAAGTGGAGCGATATGTTACGGATGAAAAGGATTTTTATGAAAACAAGGAGGATCTGACTGCGGAAATTAAAGAGAATCTTGGGGTAACGATCTGCTTTCGCTCATCGCGGGCAGATGCCCAGTTCTTTATGGACGGTCTCGAAACCCTGCCAGAGCCGAGGCTGCTTGTTGACCCTGTTGAAGGTGAAGTATATTTATCACCAGCAGAAGAACCGATTACCTTGTTTGATCACAGTGAGAAATACTATCCACTTATTCCCGATTTATATCGTATTATGGTTGTCATAAATGGACAGCGCTATTATAGCTTGATAAAGGTACTGCCCAAGCAGCTGGAAGTGGCACAATGGGAAACGATGAAGCAAGAGGTAGAGAGGGAATTAAAGGGTCTTGCTAAGGACTTACTTTTGAAAAAAACAGGGCTGAATACCAGGATGGAAGGAATTTCACAAGGGCTCTTGGAACAGTTTTACGTGATTAACAACCATTTTTCAACCGTAATGGCGGCCATTAGTGATTTATATCGAAAGGCAAACGCGCAAATTACTAAAGAATATACATTTGTCTCAAAAGAGAAGTCGAGAATAATTGATGAGAAAACCATTAGACATGCTGCCAAGCATCCAGAGAATAATCATACGTTTAAGGCACCGATTAGTGCAGTGACGTATGACCTGCCTGAAAACCGCTTGGCAAAGAAAATCATAGAATCGATTTCAAAAACGCTGACCGATTTTATTGTTCGTGTAGATGATTTGGAAAAAAGTTGGGATAATCCGAGTGGTTTAGAAAAGGAAAAAACCTTAAAGGAGCTTGAAAAACTAAGCATGGTAGCCGGTAAAATGCGGGGAGCAATTCAATGGATCAAAACCGCTCCATGGTATAGCCGTGTCGGAGTCTACCAAACTACAAGTATTCCGCATGTGATGAACAGTGACCCTAGATACAGAGCTCTCTACCAGCTTTACCGAGAACTCAACAAGGAGCAGTTCCACTTACAAAACCATCAAACATACTCATATCAATGGAAACGATCAGACAAGCTTTATGAGATATGGGGTTATATTCAATTTATTAAGTGCTTGATGGGGGAAGAATTATCCTTTGTACCAGAAAGCGGCTGGATCTATAGCCAAGATGCCGAAATAAAAACTCCTGACCTGCCAGCAAACACAGAAATTGTGTTCAATAAGGACAATCTTAGGGTTCATTTAGTAAATGAAGCAAAGCTACCGACACAGAGCAAGCAGACTACTATGAAAAATCCTCTTTATACAAGGGGAACTCATACCTGTCCAGATGGCAGGCTTGATGTCTACAAGGATGAAATATTCATCGGAACCATTATTTTTGATTTTAAATACCGGCCAAGAAGTGCCATTTGGAATGAAAGCTTAATCCTTGTGAATAAGCAAAACGAAGTCATGAGGCAGCTGGTCAGCTATAGCGATCATATTCATTCTCCTTATCTATTTGGCGGAGGGGAGAATCCCATTATCAGCAGAATCAGCCCCGTCCAAGAGGTCTGGGCCATCTATCCTAACCGGTATGGTCAGGCTAGGAGCTATGATTATCCTGATTATAAGGTGGGCTTGATCGAGCTGACACCGGGGCAGGAGCAGGGGCATCTTGTTGAAAAAATAAAAGAATCGATTGAAAGACTCATTAAAACGAGTGAACCATTGATAGAGATGGTCGCTAAAAGTTAGAAAAAATGCCAGGCACCATCCAATTTTTTTGGGAGGTTCCTGGCTCTTTGTTTATTCCTGAACGGATTCCAGTTCCTTGAGTCGCTCAAGGATTCTTCGTTTTCGATATAACATTTTTCCTGCATCGGCTACATCACTCATCGATGAGCGATTAATCAATGCACCAAAAATGATGCCGGCAATCGGGACCATTTGAAAAAGTTTTTTCCACCCAAACGAATCCCTGTAGGTTGTTACCACTTCACGCCAGCCTTGAAGCTGTGAAACGATCTGATTGTTCTGATTGCCTTGATTGTAGGAAGCAAGGTCCTCTAAAATCGCCTTTTTCCCGACAATATCAGATGAGGTAAATTGCAGACATTTTACGATGAAAATTCTTTCTGATTTTTCCTCTGGGTCATACCCATAACATAAGGCAATTTCCTGTAAAACTTTAAGGGATAATCCTAAAAGAACAGGGATATCTACAGCCAGTGTGAAAATTCCGCCGATCCCTGTTGTGGCACCTTGAATGGCGGCCATTTTTGTTCTTGAGTTTCCTATTTCATTTGCAGCTTCGTCCATTTTACGTATTGGAACGATATCACGGAGGTGAGCACGAATTTCGTCAGGTTTCCATTCTGATCCTTCAGGAGTAAATTTTTTTAGAATAGTTTCCTCGTTTACTAAATATTGCCCACCTGTTTGAATATAATTTCCTAATTCATCAATCGCCATCCCGATTTTCTCTTGAATGAATTTTGGCGTTATTTTATCAAGCAGGAGGAAAGGCAATCGGCCAATTTTCTCCCAAAACCATAAATCCTTTTGCTCATTCTCCCAAGCTTCAATCTTCTTCAATTCTTCCTTTAAAAATTCAGTTGATTCTACATTTGTCAAAATTTCCACTCCGTTATCATCATTTGTGAACTTCCATGAAAGGTAATACGGATAAAAATTAAATAAGTTTCCTATTTGTATTACTCGATGGGATGAGTGGACCTGACTAGAGGGGACATTAACAAACAGAGAAACGTCCCCTAGGTCCCTTCTTTTATTTCTGGCCAAATGTATGTGCGAGATGCTTGCTTTGCTCTCTTCTGAGCTTCCGAGCAATAGCCCGTGTTTCTCCAGTATCAAACAAATAGTGTTCTTCCTCCGATTCTGGATAAACAGAGGGAACAGGAGTTGGACGTCCGTCTTCATCTAACGAAACAAAGGTTAAAAATGATGTTGCTGCGACACGGCTTTCCCCTGTAAATAAATTGTCTGCAGTCACTTTTACAAATACCTCCATTGAGGAAGTTCCGGTCCAAGTTACAAACGCTTCTAATGTAACTGCATCTTTAAGAGTGATGGGATGCAAAAAATCGACCGAATCAGTGCTCGCTGTTACTGTAGGTTTTCTACAGTGTTTGATTGCCGCTATGCCAGCAACTCTGTCAATCCGGCTCATTAAGGCGCCTCCAAAAAGAGTAAGATGAGGATTTGTATCATTCGGCAGAACACCGTCAGTTTGAATCGTTCTAGATTCACTGCAAGATTTTTTCATAGATTTTCGTTCCTTCTTTCATTGATTGTGTTTTTTCTATCATACCAGAAAATGAAACAATCTCATTGGAATAACCGATTAGTGGCATTTTTTGTGTGAATGATAATTATCACTGATACTGGGAATTCTAACCATTATAGTTTAGTGGGAGGCGATTATATTTGAAAACATTTGATTTGAAATCAGGAACAATCGTAATGGTTGGTGAGACTCAGATTGTTATTGAAAGATCTGGTGGTAAAAGTGCAATGAAAGGTTTGTTTGCAGGAAGGGCAATGGGTCAAATGACTATTAAAATGTCAGCTGTTACAGGTTTGATTTATTTTGCAGATTATATGGTTATATGTGCATCGGGACTGCCAACTCCAAATGATTTTAAGCTAACGAGTGTAGCTGAAATCAAACAGTATCCAAATTGTATTGTGGCAAAAGAGAAAGAACTAGAAGAACTTTATCAATACTTGAACGGATTTATCAAATAAGGAGCCTACGGTGACGGTTCTCTGGTAAACTCTACTTAAATGGACATTTCAATACATAATTATATTATGTAAACTTAGGTGAATTATTTTAACAAAGTATATTTTATATAAGTAATGAAGAAGTGCCACGGGCACTTTTTTGTTTTTTCTAAAATTTGTTGTCTATTAGAATGTGCGCCGCCATGGTAAAATGAATAAACTATAGAACTAAGATGTTTTGTTTATAGTTTAAAATTTTAGAATAATAATAGGTGTGATGGAATTATGCGTAGAATAAAGACAGCGATATTTATTATTACTGGTATCATATGTGTCGGTGTGGTTTTATATTTACTTCTGCCAGACCGTAATCAAGCTAGTCTAGAAAGTGTCGAGACGACTGCTTCTATTAAGAATGAACAAGTAGAACATAAAGAAGGCACTAGTGCAGAAAAAACAGCAGCTGAAGACGAGGCACAAAAAGAATTGGTTGAAAAGAATGATCATTCCATAACCGAAGAAATTAAGGCGAAGGTTCGGGAAGTCGTAGAAGGTGCATTAGATTTATTTAAAAAAGATCAACGAATTGTGTCTGTTGGTGACTCGCTAACCGAAGGGGTTGGAGATGAATCGGAGAATGGCGGCTACGTTGGCATCCTTAATAACACCTTTAAAGACCATAACCTAAATATTACGCTAGATAACTTCGGTAAAAAAGGCAATCGGTCTGATCAATTACTAAAACGGCTAGAAAAAGACGACATATCCTCTGCCATTAAAGAAGCTGATATAGTTCTCATTACGATTGGTGCGAACGATATTATGAAAGTATTAAAATCAAATTTTATGAACGTGACAATGGAACCCTTTCAGGAAGAACGGGTGGAATATATTAAGCGATTAACCGCTATTTTTGATAAAATTAATGACTTGAATCCAGATACCCAAATATATTTAATTGGCTTTTATAATCCGTTTGAACGGCACTTTGGCGAAATTAAAGAACTAAGTATGATCATTGATAGCTGGAACAACGCTGGGAAAGAACTTACAGAAGAATATGAGAATGCAAACTATATCCCAACAATAGACCTATTTAGTCAATCTACCATCGATTTATTGGCAGAGGATGAATTCCATCCAAACACAAGTGGTTATAAACTTATGGCCAAGCGTGTTCTAGAATATTTGAAAGAGTCAAATGGAGATACGGAGATCACAACAGTCGAAGTAGCATCCTAGATCACATAGGTTAAACGATTTTGATTTTGGAACAAGTGAAGTCATTAATATGAATTTTGTATTAAACGATTGTTACCTGTGAGAAAAAACATGAACAGGAGCGTTGATCCAACAAGGATTAACGCTTCTTTTTATTGAACTTTATTGAAGTAATTGGGGCAGTTGAGTTTACAAGCAAAATAAAATACTTTTAAAAATGGGGAGATTAGTTGATTATAGAACAGTTATGCTACAAGTTAAACCAGGTATGGAAGAGGAATATGAGGAAGCATTTAGAAAAGCATCAAAAATCATACCATCAATGAAAGGTTATATAACTCACGAATTACAACGATGTATAGAAGTTAAGGGAAAATATTTATTGTTGGTGAAGTGGGAAACATTAGAAGACCATACAATTGGATTTAGGCAATCGAAAGAGTATCAAGAATGGAAAAAACAACTACATCATTTCTATGACCCATTACCAACAGTAGAACACTTCAAAAATGTTCCACTTTAATACTTTATTCAACTTTAGGTGCGGTAGTCCAGGAAGGATTCACTAAGGGGGAGGTTAGTTTACCAAGAAGTTGTAACAAAACATTTGAAATATCTCCAAGCCACCCCTATCAATTCCTTTAAAATGGAAATATATGATTAAGAGGTGACTAAAAATGATTTCACATCAATTACTTACACACGAGACAATTATTGAACTATTGCCTCGCATTAATCCAGACCAAAATTTGCTTTTTTATAGTTATTTAACTCAACGAAAAGAAAAAGCTCTATTTATTTGCCAGTTCGTTGAAGCCAATCTTACTGCCATTTTAGCTTACTTTAGCGAACTTTCCTTCCCCGCCTTCTCCTTTTTCCGACTTGAAGAAAAGAACATCTTTTTTCAAGAACTAGTTGCATTCACAAGAGACACTCTAAAACTTGATCAAAAAGCTGTTTGTGGCACCATACTCAATAAACAGGATCTTGAACTTTTTAAATTTTACGGTCTCATCACAGGAAATCCAAAACAATTTTTCACAATGAAGCATCAGGATGAATCAAAACTTATTAGGTCACATATAACGGAAAAAGTCAGAATAATTGACTTTCTGCAGTAATTGATTTTATACATAATAGTGGGATGAGGTTCTTTACTAAGAGTGAGTTAGAGAATTGTCCTTTTCTGGGAGTTAAGGAAGGAGAGAATTTCATTTCTGTCGGCGGCTATCATTTTTATGACTCTAAGCTTGTAGAGCTTGGTAACATTGTAACCAGGTTAGATTGCAGAGGAAGGGGATTAGCTAAGCACCTGACAAGTGAATTAACATACCTAGGTAAAAAACTTTCCCCTGATGTCTATCTGGGTGTATTGGCAGATAACTTACCTGCTGTTCGGGTATACGAAGGTTTGGGGTATGGAATAGCAGCAGAGTTATCTATTGTCAATTTTACCTTGTCTAGTGCCCCTACTTGTTGTAATTCATAATGAACGCCGGGTGCAAGAGTTTAAGTACGAGGCTGTCATTTTGAGATTTTCTTGTTCCATCAATGGGTGAGGTATGTTAAAAAAGGATATGAAAATCATATGGGAAAATGAGGGAATTTGAAGTAAAATAATATTAAATCCTGTAGTAAAGGAAGTTGATTTTATGAAGGCATTACCCAGTTTTCTTCAATTTATTTTTCCGATTTTAGCAATCCTTTTTTTAACAACTGGCTTCTTTGGTTCCTACACAATCCAGTTCTCACTTGTTTTTTTATTAATTGGCTTTCTTTTTTCAATTTACTTAATAATTTCAAAGAAATTAATATTATGGGGTTTAATTAATTTATTTCTAACCATTTTTATTATTATTGGAGGAGTAATTATCTTCTTTAGTATGATTTCATCAGGTGTTTAAAGTTTAATGTTATGATTGAGTTAATAACATTAAACTTTTTTCACCTATAGCTTTCAATTTTTATTGATTTCTAATACTTGCACGCCTTAGTAGCGTTTCAACAAGCTTTCGACAACGCTGTAAATCCTGTTTTTGTGGGAGAAGCTCAACCTTTAAGGTCGCAGCTAAGCTCGTGTGAACGTAAAGCATATCGCGGAATTGATCAACTGCTCCACAAAACTTTGGATAAAAGCTATCTCCTGTTCCAAAAACTGCAGTAGTAATGTCTTTTGTATTTAGTAATTCAAATGCTTGATAGAGGTCCCACATTTCCTTTGGAATTTCGCCATTTCCCCAAGTGTAAGTTCCAATCATAACTACATCATATTTGCATAAATGAGACAATGGAAACTTTTCTATTCTAAAAATGGAAACGTGGGCTAATTCCTCTAGCAAGATTTGATAGAGTTCCTCTGCTAGTTCTTTCGTGTTTCCAGTTACGGAACTGTATAAAATGGCCACTTTCATTTTATAATTCATCAAATCCATTTGAACTTGAGACTTTCGAATAGGTCCTAGATTTTTGCTCAAAGAAATCAGACTTTGTCTCATTCATCATTTCATCACCAAATACCTGAATCCAAGGCATTGGATTGGTTCTTTCCTCATAAAGATTATTCAAGCCAAGCTGTCTTAAACGCTTGTTTGCCAAATATTCGACATACCCTCCAAACTCAACTAAATCAATCCCATTACTATCATTCAAAATATAATGAGCCCATTCTTTTTCCAGTGTGACAGCCTCGTGAATCGTTTGATACACATAGTTAATATTGTCATCTGTACGAAGTTCTGGATTCTCCGTTAACAAAATACGAATAAACTGGGCAATAAAATAAGCATGCTGCATTTCATCCCGTTGGATATAGCTGATCATCGTACTTGTTTTCAGCATTTTTTGCTGACGGGCTAAATTATAGAAAAAGGCAAAACCTGCATAAAAATAGATTCCTTCTAGGTTAATTGAATTAACACCAAGCTCAAATAAATGCTGAGGAGAGGGGTCATATCGAAACTTTTCATAAGCATCTAATATAAGTTGATTTCTTTTTCGAACAATCGGGTCATTCTTTGCCTGATTAAAGCGCATATTTTGTTCACTTAAAGGAACGAGGGAACTCAATATATAGGAATAGGATTCATTATGGACCGCTTCCTGCTGTGATATCACCGCAAAAATCGCTTTAAAGCTGGAATCAGTCACATAATCCATGACTTGACTCATTGTCGGTGTCTGCAGGCTATCGAGTGAAGCCAGTTGTGTATTAATGCGAAGGAAAACATCTTTTTCTCTAGGACTTAATGAATCCCATTGTTTAATATCATCCTGCATATTGATTTCCTGTGCTTTCCAAAAGTTTGATAAAAGCGTTTGATACAAATCATACATTTGCGGATAGGCAATATCGTTCCAATTTAAGATTCCTGAAAACTGCCCGTTTATAATTCCGGTTGATTTATTAGGATGCTCAGGAGCAAGTAGTTTTGTCTTTTTTAATGTTTGTACCATGATAAAACCCTCCTTAAAATAAATGCTGCCTTCAGCCATTAGCTATGACACGCTGCGCAATCTGCAATTTCGGCTTGAGAAGTACTGCGAACATAGTAGGTTGTCTTCAAACCATTTTTCCATGATTCCATATGGAGCTGAAGCAGGTCTTTCGCTTTAATGTCGTGTCTGACATAGAGATTAAAACTAATAGCCTGGTCGATATGCCTTTGCCTAGCCGCATTCTGTTTAATACTCCACACTTGATCCAACTCATGTCTTGCCCGGCGGTAATAGTTGTACGTGACATGATTCAAATCAGGTGCCGTTACTTTGAATTTAAAGTTTTTCTTCTCCTCTGCGTATTCAACCGCATACAAAGGATCAATTCCATCTGTCGACCCGCCAATCTTTGCCGTGGATGAGTTAGGAGCAATCGCCATCATCCAGCCATTTCGGACCCCATACTTTGCAACATCCTCTATTAATTGGTTCCATCGGTTTGTTTTATATCCCTTGCGCTCAAAATACCTGCCGGTTTGCCACTCTGAACCTTCAAACTTCATATAGCTGCCTTTTTCCTTAGCTAATTCCATCGACGATTTAATCGTAAGATAAGCTATATCTTCATATAGTCTATCTGCAAATGAAACAGCTTGGTCCGATTCCCAGAAAATCCCCTCTAAAGCAAGCAGATGGTGCCAGCCAAAAGTACCTAATCCTACTGGCCGATAGTTCTTATTTGTTACTTCGGCTTGTCCAACGGAAATGGTATTCAAATCAATCACATTGTCTAGCATTCTCAATTGAATCGGGATCAATCGTTCTAGAACATTTCCTCTTACCGCTTTTGGCAGATTAATCGATGATAAATTACAGACAACAAATTCACCTGGTTTACGGACAATGACAATGTTTCCATCTTCATCTTGATATTCTTTCACAATCGTCGTCGCTGACATATTTTGAGTAATTTCTGTACACAAATTACTGCCATAAATGGACGTGTGTCCTTTTCCTCTAATGTGTTTATTAGGATTTTGGCGATTTACTTCATCTCGATAAAACATATAAGGTGTCCCTGTTTCCAATTGAGAAATCATAATCCTTGCCAAGATATCCATTGCCCGGTAGGTTTTACGAGGGAGAAGAGGATGTTTGACCGCTTCTTCATACTTTACAGAAAAAAACTTTTCCTCGTCTTCATCATAAAAATCTTCCAGACCAAGAGATAATCCATGTTCATCCTTCCAGCCCATGATTTGTTTTACTTGATGAGGACAAAAGGTATGCCACTCTCCAACACTTCTACCGTTTTCATCTACTTCTTGTAATTTTTTCATAAACAAGTCAGGTATTGAAACTCCCGTAAAAATATCATGAGCCTTCCGTCTTTCGTCTCCGTTATTGGTTTTTAAATCTAGAAAGCCATCCATAATATCCTTATGAAATACATCCAAATAAACGGCTACAGCCCCTTGTCTTTGGCCTAATTGGTCTACACTCACAGCCGTATCATTAATAAGACGAATCCAAGGTACAACACCCGATGAATTGCCTTTGAATTTCTTAATATCTGAACCTAAGGCACGTACTTTTCCTAGATAAATACCAATCCCGCCACCGTCTTTACTCAATCTGGCAATATCCCAATTATTCAAATATATACCATCCAAAGAATCTTCAACGGTATCAATAAAACACGAAGAGAGCTGCCCGAAGCTTTTTCCGGCATTTGACAAAGTCGGTGTGGCAACCGTCATATACAAGTTGCTTAGTGCCCAGTATGCTTCTTTTACAAAGCACAATCTGGTAGCCTTAGGTTCATTTCTCATTAATGTCATAGCAATGATGAGAAACCGTTCTTGAGGCAGCTCGTAAAGATTCCCTTCAAAATCTTTAGCCAAATAACGATCGGCTAATAAAAATAACCCTATATAATTAAACAAATGGTCCCGTTCAGAATCAATTTCCGCTCCTAATCTATCAATCTCATCTTTTGTGTAACTTTGTAATAAATCCTGAGAATAGATTCCAATGCTAGTCAATTCCGTAATAAGAGTGTAAAAATCTCCGTATTTTTTTTCAGGCTCATACCCTCTGCTATTTGAAGCATTCTGATAAAGTTTATGTAAATATAGATTTGCTGCCAGAAAGGTCCAGTCAGGGTCAGCCATTGAAATTTGATTTAATGCATAAAAAAGGGATTGTTCATATGCTGATAACTCTTCTAGGTTATCTATCTTTTCTAATAATTCTTTTGTATCCAAGCTATATTTTTCCGAAGCGGCTTTGATTGTTGCTAAAACGGAATCCATTTCTGTGTGGTGTTTAATACCCATCATTCATTCTCCTCTAAATGTAGTAAATTAACTTACAAAACTTCGAGAGTGGAATAATTTTTAAAAACAAAAAACCCATCATCACAGATGGGTTGATAACGTAGAATAATCTAATAAACAGTACACTTTTACTGTAATAGTAGGATACCCTCGTTATTTCTTCCCAACTCCCGAAGAAGAACATACTCGATAAAAATGGCAGGTCTCCTGACTTGTGCTTCTCCCTACTCTAATCCCTTCCCGTCCGAAAGACAGTGGATATCCTTTATTTCGTCAGCACATACAGTTGCGGGTACAGTTCTGGATTTTCACCAGATTCCCTATTAAGTCTATTAAGACACCATCATTATTGGTTGTTATCTATATTTAGTGTTTTTAAATAAATTCAAATACTAAATATGGTATACCACAAAATATAATATACAATATTCATTTTGACAACCCCCCTTTATGAGCAATAATATTTTTTTCAGAAAATTATGTACTCCGGATTCTTAATATGCTATAGTAGTTGGAAATTACATATCGTGTAAGAGTTGGTGCCAAGCTACGGCTTGGCTTAATAGGGAAGACGGTGCAATTCCGTCGCTGTCCCGCAACTGTAAATCGGAGCAAATCACAAAATACCACTGTCATGGACGGGAAGGGGTGAGGAGCATTGATGATAAGCCAGGAGACCTGCCAATCTCTAGTACACACCAGATACCTACGTGGAAATAGGTGGTGACAATCATTTGTACGACAGACGAGTTATGAATTAGGAATGCTTTTGTATTCTCGATTACTATTAACTTGACTGTAAAGCCATTTCCTTATGTGGAAGTGGCTTTTTGTATTTGGAAATATGTAAATGTAAAAGGAGGAGTCATAAATGAATTTAGTTAGTACAGCAATCGGTTATCCATACATTGGTGATAATCGGGAGTGGAAACGTTGTGTAGAAGCCTTTTGGAAGGGTGAAAAATCAGAGGATCCATTTATTTTAGAGATGAAAACGAATCGCTTGAATCAACTTAAGCGACAGCAATCATTAGGCTTAGACTTACTAACGGTAGGTGATTTTACTTTTTATGACCGCATGCTTGACCTTTCGGCAATGTTTGGTCTAGTTCCAGCTCGTTATAAATGGTCAGGGAAAAAAGTAGACTTAAAAACGTATTACACTATGGCACGAGGGGCAAACGATGTTGTGGCCTGTGAGATGACAAAATGGTTTAACACAAACTATCACTACATCGTACCGGAGTATGAGGGACAAACACTACAATTAACTCATAACTACATTTTAGATTATTTTACAGAAGCGAAAGAAGATTTAGGTATTATTACTAAGCCTACCATTATTGGTCCATATACTTTTGTTCAATTATCTAAAGGATATGATGCCATATCGAAAGCATCGTTTATTTTAAAACTTTTACCGCTTTATGTAAAAGTATTCCAGCAGCTTGTCGATGCAGGGGCACAGTGGATTCAAGTGGAAGAACCAGCATTAGTCCTGTCACTTGCCAAAGAAGATGTAAAACTAGTACAACAAATATATAAACAAATAGCGGAAGAAGTACCTGCAGCTCAAATCATGTTACAAACCTATTTTGACGGATTGTCGGCATATGAGGAGTTATCACAATTACCTGTTGCAGGGATTGGTCTTGATTTTATCCATGGTATAGAAGAGAATATGTCCTCACTTCGTAAATTCGGTTTCCCAAAAGATAAAGTATTAGGGATTGGTATCGTTAATGGACGTGATGTTTGGCGGGCTCATTTGGCAGAAAAAGCTATGAATACAAAAGCGATTATTTCTTTAAGCGGGGTAAAAGAAGCCTGGATTCAGTCGTCGTGTAGTTTACAGCACGTACCTGTAACCACGAAATCTGAAACGAAGCTAGAGGCCACGTTATTAAATGCTTTGTCTTTTGCCGATGAGAAAATTATCGAGTTAACCCATATAACATCCTATCTTTCTATCTATAAATGGACAGGAAATAGTAGTGTGTCACAAAGTATGCTGGCGATTCAAGCATTAGCACAACATCAGGCGAGGAATAATCCCCGTGTGAAAGAGTTTGTATCACGAATGAAGCCAGAGGATTTCAAACGCCAAATGGCTTATAAAGAACGTCAATCCTTGCAGCGAGAGGCATTGCAATTACCGGATTATCCAACAACCACGATTGGCAGCTTCCCTCAATCCGAGAAAGTAAAACGAACACGGTCAGCATGGCGCAAAAAAGAAATTACGGACACTTCCTATGCTGAATTTGTAAAAAATGAAACAGCCCGCTGGATTCAAATTCAAGAAGAGATTGGCCTTGATGTGTTCGTCCATGGTGAATTTGAGCGGACGGATATGGTCGAGTACTTTGGCGAAAAACTGAAAGGTTTTGCCTTCACAGAAAAAGCATGGGTTGTATCATACGGTTCACGCTGTGTAAAACCGCCAATTATCTATGGTGATGTCGAGTGGACATCGCCAATGACAGTGAAGGAAGTAGAAGAGGCACAGCAATTAACGTCAAAATATGTTAAAGGGATGTTGACAGGTCCTGTTACCATTTTAAATTGGTCTTTTGTTCGTGATGATCTTTCTCGTGAACAAGTAGCCAACCAAATTGCCTTAGCACTTAGGGAGGAGATTCAGGCACTAGAAGATGCAGGGATTGCGATTATTCAAGTGGATGAACCAGCATTACGGGAAGGGTTGCCACTACGGAAAGAAAACTGGAATGATTATTTAGCATGGGCCGTTAATGCATTCAAACTAGCCACTTCCAGTGTGAAGAATGAAACACAAATTCATACACACATGTGCTATTGCGAGTTTAATGACTTTATTGATCCAATCAGTGCTCTTGACGCAGATGTAATTTCAATTGAAACGTCTAGAAGTCATGGGGAATTGATTCACTCATTAAAACATCATCCATATGGATTAGGTATTGGATTGGGTGTGTATGATATTCATAGTCCACGGGTACCAAGTGTTGAAGAGATTGAAAAAATAGTAAACGACTGCTTAGAAATTATTCCAAAGGACCAATTCTGGGTGAATCCGGACTGTGGTTTAAAAACACGTCATGAAGATGAAACCATTGCATCTCTAAAAAACATGGTGGCAGCTACACGGAAACTTCGCCAACAGAAAGAGCAAATGGTTTAAATCCAAAACTATCATTTAATATTGCTTCAACTTTGTCGAAGTATGACCCGTTCCAAACAAGAAGCATGAAAAGGCAACGCCCACAGGGAGGTGACCCCCAAAGATTAGATTTCACTCTAACTTTCGGGGGTGCAGTACACAGGGGGAGTTGCCTTCCTTTGGATATATAGTAAATAAGTTTTTCGGATTGAACAATGTTTTTTGCTTAAAAAATGCGGATTATATTTAAACTATTAATAAAATGTTGTATATAACCTACTCTTTAAGATTGATGCTTTTTGAATGAAAGCGACCATTTAAGAATGCTATATTAATAATCATCCATTTTTAAAAACGGGTGCGTTTATTAAATAAGAGAAATGTACAATTGTTCCACTAAAGTTATCAGGTTAAATTGAAATAAATGGTATGTTATATATAATATTATAAACATAAATAGGGAGAGAACTATGGGGAAAATTAATTATTCAATTGTTGATGTTTTTTCACAAGGTAAATATACGGGAAATCAACTTGCTGTTTTCAAAAATGCAGGAAACATTTCTGATAATGAGATGCAACAAATAGCTAAGGAAATTAATTTCTCAGAGACCACTTTTATCTTATCTGACAAAGAAAAAGCTGGCGGTTACGACGTTCGTATCTTTACACCTAACGAAGAAGTTCCTTTTGCTGGGCATCCAACTTTAGGGACTGCATATATTATTCGAAATGAAATATTAAACGAACCATCTGATAAGCTTAAATTAAATTTTAAAGGTGGACAGATTCTGGTCTCATTTGATAATCAAGAAGAAATACTATGGATGAAACAATACAAACCTACTTTTGGTCGGATTTTCGATACAAATAAGGTTTTCGAGGTTTTAAATATAGATAAAGAATACATAGATGATAGATTTCCTATCCAAGAGGTTTCAACTGGACTTTCGGTGATTATTGTACCTTTAAAATCGTTAGAGGCTGTAAAGAAAGTAAACATAAATAGAGAAAAATATTTTAAGTTAATTGAACATACGGATGCAAAAGCTATTCTGGTTTTTTGTCCAGAAGTATATAATTCGGAAAATGATTTAAATGTTCGAGACTTTGCAGAGTACTATGGTATTCCCGAAGATGCAGCTACTGGTAGTTCTAATGGATGTTTAGCATCTTACTTGGTTAAATATCGATATTTTGGAAAAAGTGAAATAAATATTAGTGTAGAACAAGGATATGAAATTAAAAGACCATCCTTATTGTTTTTAAAAGCAAGTGAAGATACCGGGGAAATCACCGTATTTGTTGGAGGAAAAGTAGAAAAAATTGCTCAGGGTGAATGGTTTCTATAATAAATAATATCCTTATTCAGCCAGCAATTGCGATTCTTCAATAAGGAAGGAACGTTTTTCTAATTCAAGTACCTAGCAGTTTAGCATTCCTGTAGATCATTAAATATCAGGTTTTAAAAAAAAGAGCCCCTCAGTAAGATTATGAGTATAACCACTTGCATTAATTATGAATTATTGCATATTCTTATTAGGCTAACGGGGCAGGATAATAACAAGAAACTAAGTGAAAATGATGAAAAAGGTCTTAGCTAGTAATCAGCTTTTGTATAAGTTATTAATTCATATTTGTTTCGTCAAGACAGAATAGTTCAGTAGTAACAATGTATTATTAGGGGGAGATGCAAATTTGGAAATGTTATATCGTCCATTTATTGTTTTTACAGCAGGATATTTGTTGTTAAGAGTAACAGGAAAAAAGGCTGTATCCCAAATGCATTCTTTCGATTTATTGTATATATTTGTCTTAACCAATATTATCAGTACGCCCGTAGAGGATAGTAAAATGGGAAAAGCATTAACTTATGCTGTTATAATTGTAATTTTTTATAAAATTTTAATTCGTTTATCCTTACATAATAAATTAAGATGGATTCTATATGAAAGACCTACAGTGTTAATTCGCAATGGGGATATTGACCGAAAAGGGCTTAAAAAAGTGCGGATGCCTATGAATGAATTATTGTCACATTTAAGGGTTAAAGGATTTACAGATACGCAAAATATTGCCATGGCAACTATGGAGGAAACGGGGAGTATTAGCGTTATCCCCAAGTCAGAATATCGTCCAGTTCAGCCCAATGATTTAAATTTAAGGATACAGAAAGAATATGTTCCAATTCCACTGATAATGGATGGTCAAATCATTTACCATAATTTAAAATATCTACAATTAGAGCAAAGCTGGCTCATGAATGAGGTGGGAAAAACAGGTAATAATGTTGAAAATATTTTGTTAGCCACCTATTCAGAAAATGGAAAGTTATTTATAGACGATAATGAGCTACAAAATCATAAAAATGATCCTTATTACTACGAGCCAGGAAAAGATAATTAAAAACTTTAATCATTAAATCCTAAAGAAAGAGCATTTCATAGAATCGAAAGGCTCTTTCTTCTTACAATACTCAATGAGGTTCTACGTGGACATGTACATCATAGACATTCTCCCATTCCTTTAAGACTGCTGGAGTAGGTCTAACATACTGTTCACCATAAATGGAAGACCCCCCGCCAGATAGGCGTCCAGTTGTCCATTCAATGGTCCTGTCATCAACCCCTTCTTGAGGTATGCCTTCTCCTTGCCAAAAATATTGTGGGGAAAAATGTTCCTCCAGTTCAAGAGCAAATCTAGAATCCCTAATTGGTTGATCTTTATCATCGTTTTCTCCTGCCTCTAGGACCAGAACTGAGGTTTTTTTATCTTCAGAAAGTGTCTTAGCGATAACTGCACCACCTGGTCCAGTCCCAATAACAATATAGTCAAAGGTATTTTTAATGTCGCTATAATCCATTTAACATTCCCCATTTCTCAATTTGTTTATCATATGAAAGAACGAGTGTGGAGAAGTAGGGTAAAGACATAGGAAATACAAATCTATGCTGTCTGATTACAGTGAGACATATTTTTATTTTTATTAAATATGATTGGTAGTAAGGTTGGAGTAAAGGAGGGGAAACTATGTAAAATCAGCCTCAATTGCCTGGTCATATTAGCCTGGATCAGTTTAATCAGATGCTAGTCCCACCTCACTCCCGTTTTATTGCATCGTTGCTTGACCAGTCAGAGCGAAATTTAGTTAATGCGGCTTTAAAATTTGGGGACGACTTTGAAACACTGTTGAACCAAGCTAGAGATGTGGAGTCAATACTATACCAAACAACCTACCTACCCAATTATCGGAAAAATGAATAAAGATAGTGAGAGTGCAGCTCAAGAAATTCGTGCCTTTAAGCAGACTGGACTGGAACTCATTAAATCTTGTCAAGTTCGGACCGTGATCAATCCATTATTAGCTGATCACGTTTTAGAAGAAAGATTAAATACAAAAAAGATGAATGAGCAGCGTTTATAATAACAAACTGCTAAATTATGTAAGGAGAGAGGTTATGGCTAAAATAGGCAAAGATGATTTTGTTAGCGGATTTGTACCACACCATAATCATGGTTCAGTTGATTATACATCGGTGGAGGCGGGGCATGTTCATCAGTGTTTAGATGTTACTTCTCCTCCGATTCCAACTCAGGATGGTAGCCATATTCACTATACTGAGGGATATGTTGTCTATGAAAACGGGCATAACCATCATTATAAGGCTTATTCAGGACCAGCTATTCCAGTAGGAAATGGAATGCATGTTCATTATTATGATTTTTATACAACGGTAGATGATGGACACAGGCATCATGTAAAGGGTGTTGACCGGCCTGCTCCAGGTAATAAATAAATGGATCAAAACATTATTATGCAAATCAACCGTGTTGTTTTTTTATTTTTCCTTTAAAATTGTTAAGATGGTTTGGGGCGATTCGGAGTATTTGACTGTTTGTTCCAAATCTTAGAAAACAGCTATCGTGCATACTACGACCGCAAAGAGGGTCTTGAAATTTTAAAGAAATTATTAAAAACACAACAGGCTGAAGATCCATGTGCCTTAAAAGTTGAAGAAAATGTAGATAATATTAAGAATCAAGAAACAGGTACAGCATATAAAAATTGTATGGGTAGTATGAATGACAATATTATCGATTAGAACTAGTGAAAAGAGCCTCCACATCGGGATTAGCTCTTTTTTTTCTGAAAGATTTCCTTGGCTGCAGCCATAACTGATTGGCTATTTATCTCTCTTAAATTATAACAATAGACAAAATACACATCCAATGTACAAAAGAGTCATGTCCAGGATGCAATAAAGGTAGACAATAATTTAAGAACGGACCATGTTATTTTCATATGTTGAAAAAGGGGTCCATCGGAATAATTTATAGAATGTATGAGCTATCTTGCAGTTGCAGGATAGCTTTTTCTGTTGATAAGAATCCCAAATTCCTAAAGATACACCCGATATCAATTAATAATTGAATGGTCCCTGTAAATAAGATAGAAACTGAAAAAACTAATTGACAATCATTATCAATGAAACTACAATGAAACTACAATGAAACTAGTTGAGATTGATATTCGTTATCAATTAGTTAAATCACAAGGGGGCCCATATGTACAAAAATCTATTACTCAAATTATCTATCTTTCTATTAATTTTGGGATTTGGCGTACATAATTCAGTTTTTGCCGCTGAGAATTCTATTGAGGATCTAAAGAAGGCAGAGTTATCAATTGATCAAGCCATTGAATATACCTCGAAAGGAGATCTTGAAGAAGCACAAAAGGCTTATGAGAAGTTTAATAAAACCTGGAGAGAAGTTGAAGAAGGAATAAAATCTGATTCAGCTACGGCCTATCGAGACATTGAATCAAATATGGGCCAGGTTGGCTATGCCTTTACTATTAATAAACAGGATCAAGTTTTACAAGCCTTAAATGGGTTAAAGGCAGTTAATCAAAAATTTGCAAGCGGCGGGTACCCAAAAGAAGCAGGTTTTAAGATAGAAGACAATTCCTTGGATGATTTTATTTTACTTCTTCAAGAAACAAAAAGGGAAACTAAAGAGCAAAATCAATCTGAGGCACTAGAAGGTATTAAAAATGTAAGCAGCAGCTGGTTAAGTGTAGAAGGGGTTGTGGTTGCACAGTCTGCCTCAGTTTACAGTGATTCTGAAAGAGACTTAGTAACAATTCAAGCTATGCTAGGAGCTAATCCACCTAATTATAAAGATGCTGAAAAGACAATTGATAAAATGATTAAATATCTTACCCCTTTAGCTGAAAAATCTAGCTATACTTATTGGGATGCCGCGATGATCCTTATCCGTGAAGGATTAGAGGCATTGCTTGTAGTAATTGCTCTCATGTCCTTCGTGAAAAAATCAGGAGATGGAAAGGGGAAAGGCTGGATTTGGACTGGAGTATTAACGGGTTTAAGCGTTAGTGTGGTTCTTGCCCTCATTGTGAAATTTGTGATTTCATCTGGAGCATTTGGTGATAATAATGCTCTTATCGCTGGATGGACAGGTGTTTTTGCAGCAGTCATGCTACTTTATATGAGCTATTGGCTTCATAGTCAATCCACCATTGCTGATTGGAATCGATATATTCGTGAAAAAAGTCAAACAGCGTTATCAACAGGTAAACTTGTTTCGTTAGGGGTTCTTTCTTTTCTTGCGGTTTTCCGAGAAGGAACAGAAACAGTATTGTTTTATATTGGTATGGCTAGCCAAATAAAAATTCAGTCCTTATTAATTGGTTTTCTAATCGGGGCAGCTATACTTGGAATTTTAGCCTATCTGATGGTATTTGTAGGTTTAAAATTGCCACTTCGTCCATTCTTTTTGGTGTCTAGTATAATCGTATTTTATCTTTGTATTAAGTTTACGGGAATGGGTATTCACAGCCTTCAGTTGGCAGGACTAGTTCAAACGACGAATTCACAAAGTATCCCAAGCATTGAATTTTTTGCAATTTATCCATCATGGGAAAGTACAATTCCACAAGTTATTCTCGTTCTCGGTGCGGCTATTGTCTTTTTATCGAAGGATATCAAAAGTAAAAAGATTATTACAGCAAATAATAACTAAATTAGAAAGTAGGTATATGGATATGAAAAAGTTTACATCACTTGTTTTAGCAATTGGTTTAGGAAGTGCATTAGTATTAGCAGGTTGTAATTCATCTGATAATAAGGTTTCTGATGGTGTAAATGAAATGTTGGAAACAACTGAACAATTATCAAAAGCAATTGACAGTGGAGACCAAGCAAAAGTAAAAGATCTTGGCCCAAAATTAGAAAATCAATGGTCATCTTTTGAGGATGAAGTAAAAAAAGAGGACAAAGATCTTTACGAAAAAGTTGAAAAATACTTAGACCCAACCATTGCTGGTTCAGAAGCAGCGACTCTTGATAATGAGGCATTGGGAACTTTAAACAATCAACTAAGTGATGCATTAAAGGAATTACAAAATAAATCAAAATAATGAATAAAAAACACCAACTTCATTTCAAAGTTGGTGTTTTTTATTTGGGGAGACCAATTTAAACAAATTCAATTAATCGTAAATAATTCTCAATCCTTGCTCTTCTAGCCAATCCAACTTTCTTGCTGGCTCGAAAAGTCCCAATCAAAAAATACACTAATTTTGTATGTAAGGTAATGTTATTACAAATTCACCCGATACGGCACATCCTTGTTAATGAGGCTAGTAAGGCATTGAGTCATATTTTTGAACAATTCTATAAAAATCCCATTTAACTGATCATACTATATTAGAGATTAGTTTATTTTGGTGAAATTCCCCCAAATTGGAGAGGGCATTACCCCCTTATTAATTTTGTAATGAAATACATCTGAAAAATACAAACAATTTAATCCCAACCGCCGAGGTGACAGTTAAAAATCTTCACCGTGATGAAATCTTAAGCGGTGATGACCCCTGGTACATATAGGATTAGGCATTTTTTTATTATATCAAAATTAAGGTTAAGAAGGATTAACGCATATTTTAATTGAAGTTATTGTACTAACGCATTTTAATTGAATAAAATACCTAGTATATTACAATTAATATTTATAATAGCTAGAAAGGATTGTAGACATCAAATGATAAGTGCGATGATTCATGGTTTTATTTTGGCTTTTGGACTTATTCTTCCATTAGGCGTTCAAAATGTTTTTGTTTTCAATCAAGGTGCAACTCAACCAAAATTTAGAAGAGCCCTTCCAGTTATTTTTACAGCATCGCTTTGTGATACACTCCTTATCTCTTTAGCCATTTTGGGTATATCAGTCATTGTTCTAAGTGTTTACTGGATAAAGGTGGTTCTATTAACGGTTGGAATTATTTTTTTAGCATATATGGGCTATGTTACTTGGAAAAGTAAGCCAAAAACAAATTTTTCGGAGGATAAGGCACTTACTCCAAAAAAGCAAATTGCTTTTGCTGCTTCGGTCTCCTTGTTAAATCCCCACGCCATTATGGATACGATTGGAGTAATAGGAACAAGTTCAATTTCATACATAGGGATAGAAAAAATGGGATTTACGTTAGCCTGTATTATCACATCCTGGATATGGTTTTTTTCTCTCGCATTAGCTGGAAGACAAGTTGGAAGGTTAAACAACTCAGGAGGATTTATTGCCATTTTAAATAAGGTATCGGCTCTAATTATGTGGGGAACAGCGATCTATTTATTCATTTCATTAATTAAATAATAGATATATCTTAAGGAGGTATCGATGGTTTTCTTAAAAAAAACTAGAGAAATTATTGATCATCAGAATAAAACGCCAAAAGGAATAATAGGGGCATTTATTGGTGAAAAAATGGTAAGGCAACACAAGACTGAAACAAAATGGTCATTAGAGCTAATGAACATCCAACAAGGTGACAGGATTTTAGAGTTGGGGTGTGGGGCAGGGTATGCACTGAAATTAATTTCAGAAAAGAGTTTAGCCGAAGAAATAGTCGGTTTGGACATTTCACCCACAATAATTCGATCAGCAAGAATTAGAAACAAAAAGGCAATTAACCAAAAGAGAGCAAAACTAGTGCAAGCAAATCTCAATAAATTGCCCTTTCAAAATGAAGATTTTAACACGGTCTTCAGTATTCAAACTATTTATTTTTGGAATGATATAGCTGCGACACTATCAGAAATCTTTAGGGTTCTAAAGCCAGAAGGAGTTGTAATCCTTACTTTTTCTGACGGGAAAGAAGATGAAACATGGGAAGGTATAAAAGGTATTACTGAAAATCAAGTAATTCCCTATATGAAGAATACAGGATTTAGGGACGTTTCATTATTCAGAGGTCCAGATTCAAGAGGGTATCATACCGTTGCGGTTAAAGGAACGAAGAAATAAATGAACCTTTCTGTCCTCTTTGTTCCAGGTTTTTAAATTGGAAATAAGGAGAAACTAAATTGGAGAAACTTGAAAAACTAATTTCTTGGGTCGATGATATAAAAGAAAAGAATAAGAGTAGTGCTTCATCATTATATATTCTAAAAGATAACCAAGTAATACTTGAACACTATAATGGTCATCATTCAAATTCTAATGATGGAACTCCAATTACTTCATCTTCTCAATACAATGTTGCTTCTGCAAGAAAAAGCTATCTTGGTTTAGCAATTGCTTTTGCTCTTTATGAAAGGAAAATCAAAAGCCTTGATGACAATGCAGGTGATTATTTTGAAGAAATAGATAAACAATTACTTGGAAAAACAACCATTCGCCATTTAGTAACTCATTCACACGGTTTACACAAAAAAGAGGATGGTACTATTTTTAGAGAGTTTGAACCAGGTCGAGGTTGGGCTTATAGAGGAATAAATGTATTAATGATGACCCGTTTAGTTAATAGACTTTTTAATAAGAGTTTTCCAGAATTTTTAGTAGAAAGAGTTTTTTTACCTATGGGTTTAAAGGAAACTGCTTGGCAGACGAAGGAAAATGAGGCGTTAGTAAAAGAAATTATTAATCCAGATGGGGAGGGAACATATAAATTGGGCCGTTTTAATGATGGAACTGAGTCAAATCTTCATACGACGGCACGAGAGTTTGCACAATGGGGAAGTCTCCATTTAAACAAAGGTGTTATGAATGGGAAACAAATTGTTCCAAAAGAAGTGATAGAAATGGCAACACAAATTCAAAGCCCGATTTATAAAGATAATAAACTTCCACTTAATGGCTTATTTTGGTATGTACAAGGTACTCCTGCTGTTCACAGTGAGATTGGAGAGAGAGTTCCAGTAGGCTCTTATCAAATTCTAGGAATAACGGGACCAACGCTTCTAGTGATTCCTGAATACAATGTTGTTGTAGCTAAAATGTATAACAAGCGATACAACTATGGTGGGGACAATTACCTTTACTATTTAAGAGAATTTAGTAATTTAGTGGCTGATACTTTTCGAAAGTAAGAATGTAGTTAAACCTACACGAATGGATGCGATGGTTCATTCATTAGTAAGACATTAACTGGGCTTGTTTGCCTAAATCATTTAGGAGCTTGAATAAGTACTGGATCCTAGAGGGAGCAAATACATTTTATTCAATTGGTTTAATTGCGGGTAAGCTCATGCTATAATAAGAAACTTAGGATAATGACGATTTTTACTCGGAATGGAACGGATGCCTCGACAAGCCTCCGCTAGCAATAAAAGATGGGGGTGTTAGAAAATGAATAAACGATGGACGATTGGTAAAATTAATGAATTTGTTGAGAAAAATTCAGAAAGTAAATTGTTAACGACAGAATATCACGGTTTTTCTCAAAAGTTACTATTCAAATGTGCGTGTGGCAGCAATTTTGAAAAAACCTTTACGAAGTTTAAAAACAATAACCAACGGAAATGTGACGTGTGCGAACCGCCAAAAGCGTCACGCTAAAAAACATGAAGTGTCAGGAACCATCCATTCTATTGGAAGGTGCCTGGCACTTTTTTTGATTTCAGATAAAAGCGCCGGTTTTTTATTTTTTGTATATATTGTCCGAATATTAAATAAACAGTAAACATACATATACTATCAAAAGAATCCACAGAAATAAACAAAACTTCAATATAAAACAATCTGAATTCCTGAAGCTTTTTGTGGTTTTTCAAGATACTTTGACTTTTTAATAAAAAGGAGATGTTGAAATGAGTCATTCTGTACAAGGTAAATCTGTCCTCATTACTGGAGGCAGTAAGGGAATTGGAAAAGGGATTGCCCGTGTATTTGCAAATCAAGGAGCCAATGTTGCGGTTATTGCTCGTAATCTTTCAGATGCCAAAGCATGTGCAGCAGAACTTAATGAGGCGGGTGATGGGAAGGTACGAGCATTTCAAGGAGACGTTACGGATCGTACTTCCATGCAGAATGTAGCAAAAGAAGTATTTGAGAATTTTGGAAGTATTGATGTTTTATGTGCAAATGCTGGTATTTTTCCATCAGCTAAACTTGAAGATATGACAAATGATGATTGGGATACGGTCTTAAATACAAATGCAAAGGGGACATTTCATGCCGTACAGGCTTGTTTGCCATACTTGAAAAGTGCCGAAAATGGCCGGATAGTAATCACTTCCTCCATAACGGGTCCTGTTACAGGCTATCCTGGATGGTCCCATTACGCTGCAAGTAAGGCAGCACAGCTAGGTTTCATGAGAACGGCCGCATTAGAATTAGCTGCCAATAATATAACCGTCAATTCTGTAATGCCTGGAAATATCATTACAGAGGGATTAGAAGGTATGGGTCAAGAGTATTTGGAGGAAATGGCTTTGAAGATACCAATGAAGAAACTAGGAACAGTCGAAGATATTGGTTATGCTGCATTATTTCTTGCATCTAAAGAAGCAGGATTTATTACGGGTCAAACAATCATTGTCGATGGTGGACAAATCCTACCTGAAAATTAATACGCATTTCAATTCCTTGTTATAGTAGGTGAACCAAACTATGTCATTATCCTTTGAGGAAAGAAAAATAACAATAATAGAAGCATTAGATAGGGAAGAGAAGGTACAGGTACGTGAATTAGCCTCTCACTTACAAGTGTCCGATGAAACGATACGACGTGATTTGGATCGATTAGAAAAAGAAGGAATCCTTAAAAAAGTATACGGTGGTGCTGTCAAAACCAAAATCCATAGTTGGGAGCTCCCATTTGATGAAAAAACAACGATAAATCGCTTGGAAAAGAGGGCAATCTGTAAGGCGGCTGCAAGTCTAGTAGAAAATGGTGACATTATCATGATTGGGAATGGAACCACTCCTTTAGATATCGTTCGATATTTAGAAGATAAAGAAGATGTCACTATCATTACCCACTCTATCCCTGTCATGCTCCTTGCGATGGAGGTATTTAGGGGAAGGGTGATTTTTACAGGCGGAGAATTTGAAAGAAATCAGAAGTATACAAGTGGTCCACTTACAAATGTAATGCTTGATATGTTAAAAGCGAACAAAGCATTTATATCAGCGGGTGGAATTTCGATTACTAGTGGCATCACCGATTATGATATTAGTGGATCAAGTATTTCGAGAAAGATGATTGAAAGAGCGGAAGATGTCATCATACTAGCTGATTATTCGAAATTTGGAAATACCACATTTGCACATATGTGTTCATTAGAGCGCGCTTCAATGGTGATTACCGATAAAAGTTGTCCACAGGAGTGGAAAAAAGTATTATCTGATAAACAAATTGAACTTGTGATTGCGTCAGAACATTAGACTCAAAAAAATTTCCAAATTTAGTTTTAATAAGTGAGGCGAAGAAGATGTTGAAACATAGTAAAAAGGAATCTGTTCTTTCCCAATCAATCAACTGGTGGAATCCAGGAAAAACAAAACAATGGCAAGAAGATGGTATTGATTTAGTAATGGGAAAAAGGGAAGGGTATTATTTCTACGATATGGATGGTAAAAGGTTAATGGATGTCCATTTAAATGGAGGAACCTATAATCTTGGCCATCGAAATCAAGAGATTATAGCCACCTTAAAAGAGGCGTTAAATGAATTCGATATCGGAAATCATCATTTTCCATCCATTACACGTGCACAGCTTGCTGAAGAATTATATAAATGTACCCCAGATAGCTTACATTATTCAATCTTTTCAGCTGGGGGAAGTGAGGCAATTGATGTAGCGCTAAAATGTGCTCGCTATGCAACAAAACGAAAAAAAATCGTTTCGATATTGTATGGGTATCATGGCCATTCAGGCTTAGCAGTATCACTTGGGAATGAGAGGTATTCTCGGCCATTCTTAAGTGAGGGAGATCCTTCAGAGTTCGTACATGTCCCCTTTAACGATATAGATGCAATGGAACTGGCCCTTATTCAGGAGGATGTTGCGTGTGTCATTATCGAAACCATTCCTGCTACATATGGTTTTCCTTTGCCAGAAAGGGGATATCTAGCAGCGGTAAAAGGATTATGTGAAAGATATGGCACCTTGTATATTGCGGATGAGGTACAAACAGGTTTATTGCGGACAGGAAAATTATGGGGAATAGAACATTATGGAGTGAAACCTGATATATTGGTGACTTCAAAAGGATTTGGTGGGGGGATTTACCCGATTGCTGCAACAGTTGTGAACAAAGAGGCCGGAAACTGGATGAATGAGGATGGGTTCGCCCATATCTCAACCTTTGGTGGGTCAGAGTTAGGGTGTATTGTAGCCATGAAGGTATTAGAGATCACCCAAAGAAAAGAAGTAAAACAAAATGTTGAGTTTGTTTCTCGCTATTTACGGAATGGGCTTGAAACTATTAAAAATCAATATCCTGACTTTTTTGTAGGCATTCGGCAATCAGGTGTTGTGATGGGGCTAGAATTTAGTCATCCAAAAGGGGCAATTTATGTCATGCAGTCTTTATACAAGAATGGAGTTTGGGCCATTTACTCGATGCTGGATAATAAAGTCCTCCAGTTCAAACCAGGATTGTTATGTAATAAAGAGTATTGTGATGATTTACTTTCCCGTTGTGAACTAAGTATTAAACAAGCTGCACAACAAGCTTTTAGTTATGCCTAATCCATGATGGAAGGGAGCCGTGTCCATGGACCATTCTGCTACAGACCCTTTACAAAATTCGTTAAACAAGTTCTTAATAATAGCAAATCAAGCTGTTAACGAGTACCCTTTTTTGACTAATTCTACTATTAAACTCTTAAATTACTCAGAAAATGCTACGTATCTAGTAAAAGACAATTCAACAAGTGAAAAGTATATTTTGCGAGTCGGGCGTCCGGGATATCATTCGAAAACAGAAGTTCAAAGTGAACTGGAATGGTTAATCTCTATTGATCAAGATTCATCGATCAATGTGTCATTACCAATAGCCGGAGGTAATGTTGAATATGTTCAAGAGGTTGTCCATGAAAATAAAACTTATTATTGTACGTTATTTTCGTTTTTAGAAGGAAGTGCGCCTGACGAGGAGAATGAAGGTGAGCTGATTAAAGAGTTTGAAACGCTAGGTGAAGTTACGGCTCAACTTCACGAACATTCAATACGTAATAGGAAAAATCTAGCACACATTACAAGACTGACTTGGGATTATGAATCAATTCTAGGACACTCTCCAAAATGGGGACGCTGGGAAAATGGACTCGGGATAACACCTGAAAAGAAAGAATTGTTTCAACAGGTATCCAAAAAAATTAAAAAGCGACTTGAAGCTTTCGGTAAAGCTCCAGATCGATATGGTTTAATCCATTCCGACCTCCGACTTGCAAATTTACTTGTTGAGGGGAACCGAATCAAAGTAATCGATTTTGATGATTGTGGATTTGGTTGGTACCTATATGATTTTGCAACTTCAGTAAGTTTTATTGAACACAAGCCATATGTTCCTCACTTAATAAGCGCCTGGATTACTGGTTATCGAAAGGTTCGCCATTTAACAGAGGATGAAGTGAATGAAATCCCGACATTTATCATGATGCGTAGATTGCAATTAATTGCGTGGGTGGGGAGTCGGGATAACGAAACCACAAGAGAACTGGGTAGTCATTTTTCAGAGGAAACAGTCGAAATAGCTAAGAAGTATTTAACATACACGAAAATATAGAACACTATTGAAAGCCTTTTCATTATTAAATCTACAAATTGGAGCTGAAAGTATGGATGCGACTTTAGTCGAAAAAATTACTCGACTCGTATTAGCGAATTTAGAAGAGTACACGAATTCCCATACAATAAAAGAGAAATCTATAAACAAACCATACCATCATTTTTTATCAGTTGATGAAAGACCTAGTTATCATCCACTGAGTAAGGCAGAAGTGGATGAGTGGAAGGCAATCTCAACGAAATTAGGAAATCAAATGAATGAGAGAACATCATATGTAAATCCTTTGAATGAAGAAGAGATACAAACATGGCAGCGCATTTCATCAATCATACTTTCCAAAAGCAAAGATAATCTTCATAATACTACTCCAGAAAGGGTTAAATTCTTCCCTCATCATTAATTGTCAAAGACTGTTTTCGTAACGATTGTTGTTAAAGTCTTAAAGCCGACTTTAACGTGGCAATAGTTATTTTTGCGCCTTTGAATTTAGTTTGCCGGCTCTTTTCTTATCGAATTTATGCTATTTTCTGCGAAAACACAGCACAAATATTAATTTTTTCACCTAAAAGCAACAATGTTTAAGAAAAGAGCCTTGTCAAAAGTGAAAGGGGTGATTTATATCGTTGAACTTGACAATGACTTGTTATCCATAAATGAAATGCGAGAGGCCGTAAAACATGCAAATAAGGCACAACAAGAGTTTGAGAGATTTTCACAAGAAAAAGTGGACTACATTATTAAAAGTATGGCTGAAGCAGCATTTGAAGCATCCAACTATTTAGCTCAATTAGCAGTTGAAGAAACAAAAATGGGAATTGTTGAGCATAAAAAAATAAAAAATGAACTGGGTTCACTTGGAATATATGAATCAATCAAAAATGTGAAAACGGTTGGTGTCATTCATACGGATCCAGTAAAAAAGGTAACCGAAATTGCCTATCCATTTGGTGTAATTGCGGGTATTATTCCGACAACAAACCCAACTTCAACCGCAATATTTAAGACACTCATTTCCTTAAAAGCTCGAAACGGGATTGTTGTTAGTCCACATCCTTCCGCGGTATCTTGTACAGTGAAAGCATTGGAAATATGTAGTGAAGCAGCAATGAAAGCGGGGGCTCCTTCTGGATTGATAGGATGGATTACTCGACCTACAATGCCTGCAACAACAGAATTAATGAAACATAAAGATATTCATTTGATTCTAGCAACAGGTGGAGGGGGGCTCGTTCGTGCCGCCTATAGTTCCGGGAAACCTGCATATGGTGTGGGTCCTGGAAATGTGCCTGTCTATATTGATAAATCTGCTCATATCAAGGAAGCAGTAAGAAAGATTGTCGATAGTAAATCATTTGATAATGGTACCATCTGTGCCACTGAACAAGCCATGGTGGTTCACAAAAATGTTAAAGAAATGACAATCAGGGAGTTAAAAAATAATGATTGTTATTTCCTAGATAAAAAGGAAAAGGAAAAACTAGAAAACATCATATCACCAATAAAAGGGAAATTAAATCCAGCAATCGTTGGCCGTTCTGCTGAACATATTGCAGAGATGGCGGGGGTTTCTGTGCCTAAAGGAACAAGGGTGCTAATTGCAGAAGAAAACCTTGTCGGCAAGAATGTTCCATTCTCGATTGAAAAGCTATCCCCGATTTTCGCTTTTTATACGGTAAACGATGTAGAAGAAGCAAAAGAGATGTGTCATTCATTATTGAATATTGGTGGAAGGGGTCATAGTCTCTCCCTTCATACAAGTGATGAAGCAGTCATTCATATGTTTGGGATGGAAATGCCTGTTTCTCGAATCTTGGTGAATACCTTGGCTTCAATTGGTGCTGCAGGAGCAACAACAGGAATTACCCCATCCTTCACATTAGGCTGTGGCTCATATGGTGGAAATATTACGTCAGATAACATTACCGCTCGACATCTACTAAACATCAAACGGATTGCTCATGGGATTAGAGATGTTACTATTCCCAAAACGTCTAAATATCCTTCAAACAATAGACAAGAAATAGAAAAAACAGATCAAATTAAGCAAATCGTCACGAATGTCATAAGAGAAAAAAATATCAACTCAGACGCGATTGACCCAGAATTCGTTTCAAATCTTGTATTAAGCATTGTGAAGCAATATCAAACCAGTAACTAGGAGGAATGAATGATGTTAAGAGAGATAAATGGTGCACTTGGAATGATTGAAACAAGAGGTTTGGTTGCTTCATTAGAGGCTGCAGATGCAATGGTAAAGGCCGCAAATGTTAACTTAGTAGGGAAAGTGCATGTAGGAGGAGGAATTGTGACCGTTCTAGTAACAGGGGATGTTGGAGCCGTGAAAGCAGCAACAGATGCAGGGAGTGCAGCAGCCCAACGTGTGGGTGAGCTCATTTCTGTACACGTTATCCCTCGACCTCATAATGAGTTACAAATCATATTACCTAAAATAGAATCATAAAAAAATAAATTCAGATAGGTAGAAACCTTTCACTATTGAAAGGATGTGTTCTTAATGAATGAGATTAACACAAGACAGATAATCACTAATGTACTAAAACAATTAAATGATAGTACTCAAACTCGTTCGGTGGAAGTACCAATTGGTGTTTCTGCCCGTCACTGCCATTTGTGTGAGAAAGATTTAGATACACTCTTTGGTAAAGGGTATCAACTAACCAAAAGAACAGATTTAAAGCAGCCTGGACAATATGCAGCGAATGAATCGGTATCCATCGTTGGACCACGAGGTAGTATTGAAAATGTAAGAATTCTGGGCCCGGTACGTAAGTTAACCCAGGTCGAAGTAAGTTTCACAGATTCAATGAAATTGGGATTACGCCCACCTGTTAGGGAGTCTGGAAATATTGAAGGATCTTCCCCCGTCACAATCGTTGGGCCAAAAGGAAGTATCTATCTAAAAGAGGGATTAATTCTGGCACAAGCACATATCCATATGCCTCTAGAAATAGCCCGTCAAACAAATATTCAAGATGGTGACTATGTGCAAGTTGAGATTTCTGAATGTATTCGGCCCATTCGATTTGAAAAAGTAAAGATTCGAATCTCAACCAAATACGCTTTGGAAATGCACATTGATACAGACGAAGCAAATGCTGGCCTCATTACGAATGGTCAGTTTGGAAAATTAATTAAAGTGGGTAATTGTAAATGATCCATCAACATGAAATCGAAAAAATTGTACGCGAGGTTCTCCGATTAATTGATTTCGAGAAGCAACATAAAAAGCCAAAGCTTCTCGTGCTTCACCATGAGTCTGAAAAAAGCTTACAGCAGATTGAGAGATTAAAAAGGAATTGGGATATTAAACAAATTCCCTATTCATGTCATGAAATTCCTAGTGACTTTCATCATGCCGTCTTTTTAGAAGTAGGGCAGGATCTTCTAGTGAAGGCTGCCCTTGGGTTAGCTGATTCACCTGAAAGTATCCTTTTTTCAAAGTTAATGTATCGAGACTATCGTATCGATTTTATCCCATGTGACGACTTATCTTGGATAATTGAACCAGAGAAAAATAGTAATAGTGAGAATATGTACGTAAGGAAACTATTACAATATAAATTTCAATTACTTGAATATGGCGTTCACTTTTATCCACTATCTTCCATTAATCCAAATGAAAACATCTCAATTTCAGCTCCATCAGCAACCATTCAGGGTAGCCATACATTTCACGACAAGCTTATTACAAAAGAAATCGTTGAGAAATGGAAGATAAAAAGTATCCACATTCACCCAAAGACAATCATCACGCCTCTTGCAAGGGATATCGCAAAAGAAAAGGGAATTTCAATTAAATTAATGAACCAAAATGAGGGATGATTCATGGTCATTGGTACAGTGATTGGTAACCTATGGGCAACGCGAAAGGAGGAAAACTTGACAGGTCTAAAATTCTTAGTGGTACAGCCTGAACAATTAGAAAAAAACAACCCCCTGCAACCAGCATTTATTGCAGTTGATCGAATTGGAGCAGGGTTAGGCGATCGAGTGATGGTGACAAAAGGTACACCAGCTTCTTATTTTGAGGATGCAAACATTCCAATTGACGCACTAATTATCGGAATAATCGATGCCATTGAAAAAGGAAGAGGTGAGGAAGATTACTAAAGCATTAGGAATGATTGAAACACGGGGATTAGCAACATCCATTGAGGTTGCAGATGCTATGTTAAAAAATGCAAATGTTCAACTTGTCAATCAATCTATGGTTGATGCAGCGCTCGTTACGATAGTAGTAGAGGGTGATGTCAGTGCCGTACAGGCGGCTGTTGAAACAGGTACAAAAATCGCAGAACGAGTCGGTGCACTGATTTCTTATAATGTGATTCCACACCCTGATAGCAGTATTCGATCATTAGTTGAAAAGATAGACAAACAGGTCGAGAAGGATGTTAACGAAGAATTAATAAATGATAAACCTAACAATGCCGAATAAGACTATTAAGGGAGGAGGCTAGTGTCGTGTCCTTCAAGCGAAAAAAATTTGCAGTAATTGGAGCAGGAAATACGGGAACTACAATTGCACTTATGATTGCGCAAAAGGATCTAGGCGACATTGTCCTTCTTGATATTCCTTCCATGCAAAACCCAACAAAAGGAAAGGCATTGGACATCCAAGAAGCGGGTCCAGTTCAAAAATTCACCTCTTCCATAATCGGAAGCAGTCATTTTGAAGACATCGCCAATTCTGACCTTGTGATTGTAACGGCCGGTATTGCACGGAAGCCTGGAATGTCGAGAGATGACCTTGTCACCATAAACGCTAAAATCATTAACGAAGTCTCTGAACAAATTAAGAAGTATGCTCCAAATAGTTATATTTTAGTATTAAGTAACCCGGTTGATGTAATGGCCTATGTGTGCTATCAAACAACTGGTTTTCCAAAAAATAGAGTAATCGGTCAGTCAGGTGTCCTTGATACGGCCAGGTTTAATACATTTGTTGCCCAAGAGTTAAATATTTCAGTGGAAGATGTATCTGGTTTTGTGCTTGGTGGCCATGGGGACACCATGGTTCCTTTAATTAGGTACTCGTATGCAGGTGGAATACCATTGGAAAAAATCCTCCCAGAAGAAAAAATTTCTGCAATTGTGGATCGAACACGTAATGGTGGAGGAGAGGTTGTGAAATTACTGGGGAATGGAAGTGCCTATTATGCACCTGCAGCATCTATTGTTCAAATGATGGATGCAATCGTGAACGATAAAAGACGAATCCTCCCTTCCATTGCTTATTTAGAGGGTGAGTATGGATATGAAGGAATATACCTTGGAGTCCCAACCATTCTAGGAGGAAATGGAATTGAGAGTATTATAGAATTACCACTTACAGAAGAAGAAAAAGTAGCCCTAGACATTTCAGCACAATCCGTGGTCGACCTTTTAAAATTATTATAAAAAGCATATTTTTTTAGTTATTGTTTTTAGAATTTTCAATAAATTCTTCTTCCTTCCTTATTCATATAAAGGAGGTGAATATATCGAAATAAAAAACGTAAAACTTCCTAAGTTGTTCTAGTGATGTAAGTATTCTTGGGTAGTATGAAATAAACCTAAAGGAAAGAATGGTGAGAAAATGTCAAAAACTGGTCTTGCGTTGTTTGAACAGAAATCAACTGGCGGTATTGCACGGCAGATTAGTCCAATTGATACGATGATCTACTCAGCAGCTAATCCAGGTCTTATGTTTGCTCTTGTATATATTATGTGGGCACCATTTTTATATCCTGGGGCACACATGGTATGGGCGATTTTAACAGTAGCACAAATGTTTATTATTGCAGGACTCTATTGGCTAATGTCCGTTGCGATGCCTAGATCTGGAGGTGAATACATTTATATTAGCCGTATTCTTCATCCTTCATTAGGATTAATGGCGAGTTTTATGATAACGTTTACATCTATCTCCTGGACAGGGATTTTGTTAAATTGGATTATTAAATGGTCAATCGTTGAGTTCTTCTATTCAATGGCCGTTATCAAAGGAAATGATCCAACCTGGTTGGGGTATGCCGAATTTTTTAACAGCAACTTTATGCATGCAATCATCGGAACTGCCCTACTATTATTCATCTATTTTATATACTACAAGGGAACAAAGTGGATGGTCCGGCTTGCTTATTTAACGTTAGGGGCAACTCTTTTGGGAGCAGTAGTCTTTATTATTGCAAACCTAATAACAGGGCAAGGAACCTTTGCTGTCAACTTTACGGAACTTACCGGCTTAAATTATGACGACGTTATCAAAATCGCTGCACAAGATGGGTATACGACTGAATTTCTCGTAGGTGCCACGATTATGGCGGGGTCCACTTATATCATCTTGAATACACTAGGTTCAACCTTTGGGGCGAATCTAGCAGGGGAAGTACGTAATGTTCAAAAGTCTCAATTACTAGCATTATTTGGCTCACTTACAATTCTAATGGTCATTTGGGCAGTTTTCTATGGGATGACATATGTGAATTTTGGAGACGTTTGGTCAAACAGCTTATATTATCTATACAATGCAGGACATGAGGCCTATCCATTTGAAGGCTATGATCCGTTTATCACAATCATGATTGGAATTATGACGAAAAGTCCAATTTTTGTGTTCTTAATTGCGATTTGCTTCGCCATTGCAACGTTCGGTTCAGCAGCGGGATTAGGGTTTGGTCCATCAAGAAACTTCGTTGCCTGGTCATTCGATCGACTAATTCCAAAGAAGTTTATGGAACTTAATCCAAAAACAAATTCACCAACCTATGCTTTAAGGACAGTTATTATCGGTGCTTGGGTTTTCCTAATGCTTGATATTTTTATTCCTTCTTGGACGGCAAATATTGCGTACACGATCTTTACCTGGTTCTTGGCTTGGATTTTCTTAGGGATTGCAGGAATATTATTTTCAACTAGGAAGAAAATTTTATTTAATTCTTCACCTCCAATCGTGAAAACGAAGTTCTTAGGTGTTCATTTGATAACCATTTTAGGTTGGTTAACATTAGCAATTAGCATTTCCATTTGTTACTATCTCTTGATTCCATTCTTTAGAGGAGATCTACCATTTACAATGATTGTCGTTTCACTATTGTTAATGTGTATTCCAATCCTTATCTATTTTGTCATGAAGCGTTCGAATGCAAAAAAAGGAATCGATATCGATATCCAATTCCAAGAAATACCTTCTGATTGATATGCTCAGTTTCCATTTTATAAAAAATAAAAGAGTGGGGTGAGGGCAGTGAAAATATTTTACGCTGGAGATATACATGGTGGTGAAACAGCCTTTCGTAAATTTACAAACGCTGGGAAATTTTATCATGCACAATTAATGATATACGGTGGTGATTTTACCGGAAAAATGGTAGTCCCAATCGTTGAAAAATCAGGAGTATTTACGTGTAAATACTATGGATCTAAAGTTAAGGTGAAAAATATCAAAGAACTCCCAGACTTAGAAAGAAATTTACGGGACGCCGGGTTTTATCCGCTTTTGATAACCGAAAATGAGTTAAATCAATTAAACGAACAAGATGCAGAAAGAATTATTATGGAAAAGCAAATTGAGGTTCTGAGGCAATGGGTTGCATTAGCGGATGAAAGATTTAAAGCAGACAATATTCCTTGCATTATGATACCTGGAAGTGTGGATGATTTTTTTATTGATGAAATCCTTAATTCAGGTAGTTTTGTACAAAATGGGGATGGAAGAATCATAGACTATAATGGAATTGAAATCCTCTCAATTGGAGGAGGAAAACCGAGTGTATTTAATTATCCTCGTGAATTTACAGAGGAGGAGCTAGCAGAGAAAATTAATACATTAGCATCACAGGTGAAAGATATGAGTAAGTGTATCTTTAATATCCATATCCCACCATATGATACGGACTTAGACCAAGGAACACAGTATGACAGTGATTTAAAGCCAGTGCTAGATGGTGACTCACTAGCAACAGGTCCTACTGGTAGTAAAGCCGTTCGCGAAGCGATTGAAAAGTATCAACCACTCCTTTCTTTACATGGTCATGTACATGAAAGTCGAGGTGTTGCAACAATTGGACGGACAATTTGTATTAATGCTGGAACGGACTATGACCAAGGTATGTTAAGAGGGGCGTTAATTGATATTAATAGTGATGGAACGGTCTCATACACCCTAACAGCTGGCTAAAAATATACTTCGAAGGAGAATAACGGAATGGAGTTTATATCTAAAGTACATTCAGTCTTAATGATGTCTCCCAAAAATACACCAGTAAAAAAAGTAGAATCAGGTAGTACGGTTGTCTTTGAAACATTGGATTGTTTTAGCAATTTTATCCAGAAGGAAGACCAGCCATTCAGTTCAGTAGGGTGGGATAAAATCAATCCTGCAACAGGACCACTATATATTGAAGATGCTGTAAAGGGAGACACTTTAAAGGTCGAAATACTAGATATTGAGATTGATAGCAAGGGTGTTATGACAACGGCACCAAATTTAGGTGTATTAGGTAATATTGTTACGGGAGAAACAACTAAAATTATTCCAATCCAAGATGGCAAAGCAATCTTTAATGAAAAAATTCATATTCCGATAAAACCAATGATTGGTGTGATCGGGACATCTCCAGCAACAGAGGATATTCCAACCGGGACACCTGGTTCACACGGAGGAAACATGGATTGCAAAAAAATTATTAAAGGTTCAACACTATATCTTCCTGTTAATGTTCCAGGTGCGCTATTATCAATGGGTGACTTACACGCAGTAATGGCAGATGGTGAAATTGTTATTTGCGGTCTTGAAATACCTGGTAAGGTAACGGTTAAAGTAAGTGTGATAAAAAACACCTCCCTACCTTTACCCATGTTGCAAAGTGAAGATAAGGTCATTACCATTGCGTCTGCCGAGACATTAGATGAGGCTGCAAAGTTAGCAACCATTCATATGCATACCTTCATAGTAGAGAATATGGGATTAGAGATTGATGAAGCGGGAATGCTGTTATCGCTTGTGGGGGAACTAAGAATTTGCCAAGTAGTTGATCCGTTAATGACTGCAAGAATGGAATTTCCACAATCGATTGTTGATCAATATGAATATAGGATGCCGTAAGAGAAAAGGGGACTTCTACCCTCACTCTTGGATACCTTTAGATAAAAGATGAAACACTCGCAAATGTTTTATAGTCGGTTCCTAAAATGGATGTTGGTCCAATTGAGTTTAAAAGATAAGAATTGTGATGTAATGGAAGGAAAAAACAGAATAATATACCTTGCAATGGTACTCCATGAGGAATAAAAATGGCTTAAAAAAAATTCGAAAAAACAACATTTCTTACACCTTGTAAGGAATGTTGTTTTTTTGTAAATTCCGTTACTTAAGGAATATTTATCTGTATAATAATGATAAAAAAAGAAAATTATGAAAGTTAAGTTGGAGGTGGTTATATGAAATTAAAAAGTTTCATCGTTTCTTTTGGGGCATTCGTTTTGACGACTACCATCCTTTATTTAATTGGCTATATATTCACTATCCCTTTGTTCATGTTTCAATATGAATATACAAATAATGTAAATGGATATTTTATTTCAATTGGTTCATTGGTTCCGATTCTGATTGGCTTGGTGATAAGTTTTATTTCTGAAAAAATTTATTTATACAAACGTCGA
>NZ_JBALNQ010000056.1:0-58451 GCF_036961885.1 Neobacillus niacini
GATAATAATAAGAGGAATAATCGTAAAGGAATTTTGAATAACCATGATCATAAATGTGAAGAAAAATTTTGAAAAGGTGTCTTCTTTTAATGATTCTGTAATGGAATCAAATTCACCATCTCTAAGTAATTGAAATATCTCAGTATTGTGAATAACTAAAAAGATAAAAATTATTATACCAATAAAAGATATGAATTTTTTCCAAATATTTATCACCTATTTCAAATTAAGGTAATCTGATAAGAGTAAATATATTCCTATTTCCATCATACCATGCAATTTATTTAGTGATAATATAATAAGATGCCACAAATATTTCGTGACACCTTATTACATTTATATAACTGCAAACTCTTCTACTAGTTCACCAAACTTTTTCATTGCATTTTCTATCGGTACTGGGGAAGTTAAATCTACACCGGTCTTTTTTAACAATTCAAGCGGGTAATCGCTGCTGCCGCTTTTTAAAAATTGTAGATAGGACTGTAACGTTTCTTGATCACCTTCGAGTATTTTAGTTGCTAAATGGATGGCTGATGCGAAGCCTGTTGCGTACTTATAGACATAAAATGGTCGATAAAAGTGAGGAATTCTTGACCAGCCAAATTTTACTTCATCATCAAATACGACTACATCTCCATTATATTCTCTAAACAAAGCTTCATAGGTTTGATTGAATATCTCCACATTTAATGGTGTACCGTTTTCTGCCAACTCATGAGTAATTTTCTCAAATTCAGCGAACATGACTTGAGTAAAGAAAGTACCCTTAAATTGGTCAATAAAATGGTTCAATAAATGCTTTCGAACCTCAAGTTCTTTTTCGCTATTCAACAAATAGTTGATCAATAAAATTTCATTAACAGTTGAAGCTACCTCTGCAACAAAAATACTATAACGGGCTGTTATCTGCGGCTGATGCTGCGAGCTTAATTTACTATGGACTCCATGACCACATTCATGTGCAAGCGTAAATAAACTGTCCAAATCATCTTGATGATTTAATAAAATAAATGGGTGTACTCCATATATTCCTAAGTTATAGGCACCTGAACGCTTGCCTGGGGTCTCGCGGACATCGATATACCTTAAGTCTTTAAATTCTTTTAGAATAGATACATACTCTTCTCCAAGAGGTGACAAAGCCTTAATCATTATTTCATAAGCTTTCTCGTATGAAATTTCCTGTTTCACTCCGTGTACCAACGGAACAGACATATCATATTGCCTAAGTTCATCTAGTTTAAGTTTCTTCTTACGGATTTCAGAGTACCTGTGAAGCGGTGCAATATTTTCTTTTGTGGCACTAATCAGGTTTTCGTATACTTCCTTTGGCACCATATCGCCGAAGAGCGCTTTTTCTAATGCCGATGGATATTTCCTTATTTTTGCTAGGGTCACGTTATTTTTGATGGCTGCAGACAGTGTACTCGCAATTGAATTCTTTAATTCTACATAAGGCTTATAATACGCTTTATACGCTTCCCTACGCTTATCCCTGTCTTCATCCTCGATTAATTTTGAGTACATCCCTCTAGTTAACGGAAGCTTTTCTCCATTGTCATTTGTAACTTCACCAAACTTAATATCTGCATTATTGATCATGCCAAAGGTTGTACTTGGTGCAGCCAACGCTTCACCTAATTGTGATAACACTTCTTCCTGGTCTTTACTAAGCACATGTTCTTTGTAGCGGAACGCTTCGAATAAATCCTCCTCAAAGTACTTTAGTCCCTCCTCTTTAGCTATATAGCAGCTTAAGATTTCCGTATCTAGACCTAATAAGTATGGCATGAAAAAAGAAGTTGAGGCACTCACCTTCACACTTAGTCCTTTTGCACGGTCTAATAATGATTGTGAATTTGCATTTCTTGTATCTTCGTCTACTTTCAGCATACTATAGGCATATACATGGCTGAATATATATGACAATTCTTCTCTTTGTTTTAAGTATTGATAAAGACTCTTACCATCATGAATGGCTCCGTCAAATTGCTTTAGTTTAGCAGCCATTTGTTCAACGTTTTGAAGATCGCGCTCCCATTTGCTTAAATCAGAATATATATCTTCTAGGTTCCATTTTTCATTTTCTGGCACTTCATTTCTGGAAGTATAGGTAGACATCGTTACCCCTCCTAAATAGATAATCGCAGTTAGTTTCATTCTTCATTTTTAGGTTCTAGACCTTAACTATATCACAAGTTTACAACAAAAAAATATAAAAAGGCTGCTTAGGAAATTCCCTAAACAGCCTGATTACTTTTTGGTTATTCGTTTGTTTCTTCACCATCTTGAGATGGATTATAGTTATATTGTGTACGGTCAATTGGTGTAAAGTTTTCAGGTGTGTAGAAACGTAATAAGTCACCATTAACTACTTTATCAGAAAGTGCTAATTTATTTTCGACGATATTTTGGAGATTGATTGCCTCTTCCATCCTAGTTTCATCAATTACCACTCCAGTAGCTGAGTCGTAATATTTACCATTTACAGCTGAAATGGTTGGACTCATAAAGCTGCCATCACGGAAAGGAACAAGATCATCATGCTGTTCAGATAATAGGTCAGTACCAAATTGTACAAAATCCTTGGTATCTGTTCCTAACAAGTGAAGCAGGGTAGGGAGAATATCAATTTGTCCGCCATATTCGTGGTTAACGCCGCCTTCCATCCCAGGTACACGAATAAAGAATGGCACACGCTGTAAACCAGCACTATCAAAATCAGTAATTTCTTTCCCTAGAACTTTTTCCATTGCTTTATTATGATTTTCTGAAATTCCATAGTGATCACCGTACATGACGATGACTGAATTATCATATAGACCTGATTCTTTTAGGTAATCAAAGAATTGCTTTAATGCTTCATCTGCATATCGAGCTGTTTGAAAGTACGTGTCTACAGACTTATCACCAGTCGTATGTGGTGCAATGGTCGCTTCTTCTTCAGCAAGCGGGTAAGGATAATGATTTGAAACAGTAATAAATTTTGTATAAAAAGGCTGAGGTAATGATTCCAACATCGGAATAGATTCCTCAAAGAATGGCTTATCCATAAGCCCATACTCGGCTAGGTCCTCTGGATTCATACTATAAGATTTTTCATCAAAAAAGTGATTATACCCAAATGATTTATAAATTTCATCACGGTTCCAGAAGCTTCCTGAGTTCCCGTGGAACACAGCAGAAGAATAACCCTGCTGACCTAAAATCGCTGGTGCCGATTGATACGTATTTAAACCTTTCGTTGTAAAAGCAGAACCCTGTGGTAATCCATATAATGAATTTTCAAGAATAAATTCGGCGTCAGCTGTTTTACCTTGGGCAGTCTGATGGAAGAAGTTATCAAAATAAAGTGTATTTTGATCCTTTGTTAATGAATTTAGAAACGGAGTTACTTCTTCTCCATGCAGCTTGTAATCAATAAGAAAGTTTTGCATCGATTCAAGATGTAAATAAATTACATTCATCCCTTTTCCAGCACCAAAGTAAGCTGGATTGGGCTCTGCGTAGTTAGCTTTGGTATAGTTAATTACTTCTGTCATATCGTCACTATTGGCCATAACTCTTTGTGCAGATGCCTTTGTACTTTTAACCGCATCATAAATAGTGTAGTTGTACATTCCTAGGTATTTGACAATATAGTTACGGTCAAATCCTCTTGTTAACAATTGTGGACGATCTGTTTCAGCTATCCCAAGATTTCCAAACGAAATAGCCAGTGATAATGAGAATAAAGCCGCTACCTTCCTACGGTTCATATCTTTGAATTCAATTTTCACAAAGCGAAAAGCAAGTAAAGCAATCAATAAAACGATGTCGATAAAGAAAAGGAAATCATATGGTCTTAAAAGACTAATCACACTGCCGCTTACATCGCCAAAGTTTTGGGTCTGAGTTAAAGTCGGTAACGTAATAAAGTCATTAAAGAACCTGTAATATACGACATTCGCAAATAATAGAAAGGATAAAAAGAAATCTATTACAAGTAGTGCAATATATTTTTTACGACCTTTAAATAGAAAAGCTAGTCCTAAAAATAATAAAGACGATCCTAATGGATTAATGAATAAAAGGAATTTTTGTAACGTATTTTCAATACCTAAATCGAATTGCGTTAATTGAGCTATATATGTTTTCATCCAAAGGAAGAATACAGCCAAAAAGAAAAAGCCAATATATTTATTTAAAATACCCCGACCCTTTTGAGTAAAGTTATTCATTTCTTACACCTGCCTTTTAGTAAATAATTAGTATGTTAGTTGAGTTTAGTTTAGTAGTTAGTAAATCCATCTTATATTTTATCAGTTAAATATTAAAAATCTATGAACAATATATGAAAACGAAGAGTAAAAATATAAAAGCAACACAAGAACAATATTATACGGAGTTTTTTCAAAATGTCAACTTAGTTTTTCTTGCTAGTAAACAATGCATTTTTGTTGAATTTTTTTTATTATATGTTATCATTGACTTAATTTTTATAATATTCGGTATATTCTAAATTAACACAGGAGAACGTTTTTATAATGATAAAAGGAGTGAGTTAAATGAATTCTACACAAAGCGGAACCTTACATCTAGGAAACATGGCCAATGAAAACGCAGTACCAACTAAGAAGGATGGAATAGTTTATGTAATTGCAGGATGGGTATTTTTTGCCATTTCCCTTTTGTTTATCCCGATTCTATTTGGCGCAGGGGCATTAATAATGGGCTATCTGACTTTTCTTAAGCGTAGTGAATTCCAAGGCATTATCTTAATGTTTTTTGCGGCAGTCGGGATAATACTCGGTTCACTCTATAGCTTTCTTGTAGCTGGAACGATGTTTATTTAATCAATACAAAAACTGACATGTGGATGAACATGTCAGTTTTTTTTTTAATATCAGCTTCTCCCTTTACTGGTTTAACCAAAGAGAGTATAAATCCCCTGATATCCAAAATAAAGTCCAAACAAAATCAGCGAAGCCCCTGAGATCATTGCTATAGCGATTAGGCTTTTAATCGTCAACAGTTTACGAAAGCCAGTGGTAAGGGCTGCAACAAATACATCCCATATGGTTAAACCAAGAAATATCATACTGCTATAAATTAACAATGATTCTGTTCCATACGTTTGAGCTGTCTTTGCTAAAACCGAGCCATATATCCCTAACCAAAATAAAACGGATAAGGGACTAGTGATTGACATAATAAACCCTGTAAAAAAACATTTTACTAACGACTCCTTATTTCTGCTATATGTAAGGGTTATAGTATTTGCATTTTTAATACTTTCCAATCCTGAATAAATGAGGATAAATCCGCCAAATAGCCATAGAAATATTTGAATAATGGGTATCCCCAAAAATTGGACCATACCTAAATATACAAGCAACATAAAGAATCCATCTGCAACCATCGAGCCAGCCCCTACAAGCCACGCATGCCAAAAGCCATTCTTTATTCCTTTATCTAATCGTGCAGAATTTACTGGACCTATTTGTGCTGCCAGTGTAAAGCCCAAAATGATGTAGCTCACTAAAATGCTAATACTCAAAAAAAAACACTCCACTCCTACCATAGTCTCAACTTGTACATTTTATGAAAAAAATTATGAGACATGTCCAAAATTTTTTTAATGATGTTTTAGCTTAATGGAAACCCTATTATTGTGCTTCAAGAAAGGTGGCACTTTAAATGAATAAATTTTCATACACACTAAGGAGGGCAATGATGGGAATTTTAAGCGGCAATCCTAAAGAAGAGCCTCTACACTATGGCGAAGTGTTTGATTTATGGTCTTCAGTATTAGCGGGCAATGGGATGATTGCAGGGTATCAAACCATGATTAATCATGCTGGTGATAGTGACTTAAAAAAATTACTAGGAGAAGCAATTGAAATTTGCCAGCAGGAAAAGAAACAAGTTGAGGAAATATTAAAAGAAAACGGTATTGGCTTACCTCCAGGTCAGCCTGAACCGCCTGAAGCATGTTTGGAGGATATCCCCGTTGGGGCACGAATTCCAGACCCTGCAATAGCAGCTGGGCTTTCAGCTGATATTGCTGCTGGACTTGTTTTATGCAGTCAAATCATTGGTAAATCCATCAGGGAAGATGTTGCGATGTTATATGGACAAGTCCATTTACAAAAGGCAGCACTAGGGGCAAAGGTACTCCGTTTAAATAAAGAAAAAGGGTGGCTGATCCCTCCTCCATTACATCTTAATAAGCATGGAGATTGTTAATTTGACTAAAAAAGGATGGACACAATGTGTCTCATCCTTTTTTATTTATTCATTTTCGTTATGGTCATCTTGATAATGTTCCTTTAAGTAAGTATTTTCGGGTGGAGCAAAATTAGCAGATAATAAACTCATCTCAGGATCCATTCCATATAAGCCTTCAAAAAGCTTATTTGCTTTCTGTTCACTATTAATTTTTCTTTCTTTGTTTTCTTCTTTCATCATCTCACCTCTTTCCAAAAGTTGATCAATTTTCACACTGCTTCAAAAGTAATCCGAAAAGTAGGGCGTCTGCCTCTCTATTATTTTTTCTAATAGCTCAACTGTCTTTTCATCGCTATTCAGTCTTGAAATGGCAGCTAAATAGGCAGGTCTTTTGTAACTAAGTAACATGGTCGTCAATGTCTGTATATCTATAGAAGCTGTTGGATCAATGCTGCTCTGTTTTAACTCCCCTCTACCTTCGGCGGAAACATGTAATGTAAATATTCCCTGATTCCATTCGAGCATTGGATCATCTAGCCTAAATGTTAATTGTATATCGGTACCTAATGCCCTAAATGGATATTGTGAAATAAACTGCTTGACGTCTACAATTCGTGCCATAAAATATGGAGAAATAGTTTCTTTTATGTCACCCTCCTCTAGCCAAAATGCTAAAGGTTCATTCATAAATATGTTCCCGACAACCTTTGATACCATAGAAAAATGGGCACTAATGAAATTCCAAAGTCCAATCCTTGCCTCCTGATTTATATGAATCATTTCTTTTATATGAAGCACATCCTCAGAAATCCAGTACAGTAGATACCCTTGTGGCTGGTGAGAAGCATCAAAATAAACAGCCGCCGTTAATTCATCTACGTCCCATCTCCAATACTCATCCCAGGCCAAATCATTTCGCATCATCGCGGCATGCATTTTGCTAGAGAAAAGTGTGTAAACGGTCCTGACGTCTGGATGCTCTATATTCAGCCTTTCCACATATCCCGGCACCTTCTTGATCTTTGGTAATTGAACGTCTCTAACCTCGAAGGTCATCTTATCTGAAATAATCTCCCACCCTCTTCGGCGGTAATAAGGAATTGAATAAGGAAACAAGTAGGAAATGGATTGCTTTCTTTGCTGCATATCAGAAAGGGCTTGCCGCATCAACTTGTACATCAGCCCCATGTTTGCGTATTCGGGATAGGTTCCGACTCCTGTCAATCCTCCCATCTCAAAGGTTCTTCCATAAATATTCACTTTAAATGGGTAAACAGCTAACTGTGAAACCAACTTATCCCCATCAAACCAGCCAAGCACATCTGCTTTGTCCAAAACTGGTTTTTTGGCTAGCGCTATTTCACGCTCTTCCCACCCAACCATTTGTAAATCCTTTTTTGTAACTTGAAACACATAACGTAATAATTGGTTGAACTGTTGAAAATGCTTCGTCTCCACATTCCCCATCTTGAGCCTGTCTAGTCGACCCATGCTGAATACCTCCACAAAGTCACTTAATACATCTAACTATTATTGTTTGCTTTAAAAGAAATAAGAATTCCCATAAAAAAGAAGCTGCCCATTAATATGAGCAACTTTACCATTAAATTGAGTAGTCTTCTGGAATTTTTCCTTTTTCGTTTTCGAAGAATAGATAAAATATTTGTTCGCGAATTTTTATAAAATCATGACTATTTCGGTCCCGAGGCCTTGGCAAAAAGATAGGAATTGTCTTTTGTATACGACCTGGTTTCTTAGACATTACAATAACCCGGTCACCTAATAAAACAGCTTCATCAATATCATGCGTAACCAATATCATCGTGATAGTTGATTGTTCACGAATTCGCAAAATTTCATGCTGCATTTGAATCCTTGTTAGTGCATCTAGTGCACCAAAAGGTTCATCAAGTAAAATAATATCTGGTTTTTTTACTAATGTCCGTGCAATAGCAACTCGTTGTGACATACCTCCCGAAAGCTCCCCTGGTTTTGCTTTTTCAAAACCTTTTAACCCAACTAATTCAATGTGCTCTGCTACTAAACTATTTCGTTGCTTTACAGGGAAATGTTCCAAACCAAAACCAATATTTTGCTCCACATTCATCCAAGGAAAAAGTCGATGATCCTGAAATACCATCCCTCTATCAGTACCGATTCCATTAATGATTTGATCATCAATGGTTATAGAACCATTAAATGAGCTATCGAGCCCAGCTATCAAGCGTAAAAGAGTACTCTTCCCACATCCACTAGAGCCGACAATCGTCAAAAACTCTCCTTCCTGAACTTCTAAATCAACATTATTTAAGACCTCTAGTTTGTTACCCCTTTGTTGAAATGACTTCGACAAATTGGATATTTTAATCTTCGGTTTATATGCTTCGTATTGAACTCTCGCTTGCGTGAGCATTTTCCTTCCCCCTATGATTTTATCCCTGGCTGCCATGAAAGGACACGTTTTTTGATGAATGTTATGAAGGTATCCATTGAAACACCAATCAAACCTATCATCGCCATACCAATCACCATGACATCAGGCTGAGATAGTTCCCGACCTTGCGTAATCCGATACCCTAAACCTGAATCAGAGGCAATTAATTCTGCAGCTACAACCGCCATCCAAGCTGCTCCAAGTCCTAATCTGAGACCAACAAATATGGAAGGCAGCGCGGCAGGGAAAATCACACTAAATAACACTTTCCTTTTACTGACACCCATTAGTTTAGATACTTCAAAATAACCTTTAGGCACTCCTTCTATTCCTTGTATGGTGTTTAATAGTATCGGAAAAAAAGCACTTTTAAAAATAATAATAACCTTGGAGGTCTCGCCAATTCCGAACCAAAGAATAATAATGGGGATCCAGGCCAACGGCGGAATCACCCTAATCGCATTAAAAACACCTGCAAAAAATCTATCAAAGCGAGTAAATAAACCCATCACTACACCAAAAATCAAACCAAAGAATACAGCTAAAAAAAATCCTTGAAGCATTCTACTTAAACTATTCCAGGTATCCCCTAAAAGGGTTCCATCGCCTATAAATAAAACAATCGTATTAAAAACTGCCAGTGGGGAAGGAATTAGGTAAGCACCGATAAATTCTTTTTCAGTAACATAAACCCATACCAGAACAATTAATAATGGAAGAACAATGGGCAAAATAAGCCGCACCAGCGATTTTTTCACATAAGCACCTCTAATCTTGAGTGAGAAAGGTTTTAACAAAACCATTTCTCGCCGCTATTATTCACTTAAAATCCAATCTTCTATTTCAAAGTCTTGTTTTATTAATTTTTGGTCTACTAAAAATTGTTTGGTTCCTTCTAATAGTTCGATCCCTTCTTTAGGGAAACTCTCTTCCCTGATATTTTCAAGCGGAATACTTTCCTTTACAACATCTAACTCCTGGGACGAAACTTTAGCAGCATACTGATAATATTCTTCCTCATGATCCTTTAAATCTTTTACCGCTTTCGTCCGGGTAGAATTCCAAACCGATAGGAATTTGGGATTATCGTCTAGGAATTTTTCCGTGGCGACGATGACAGAGGTCCCCGTTAATTCTGGTGTAGTTTTACTTGCTTGTAATACAAGAGGAAAACCGAGTTTCACATGTTTTGGACCCATATAAGTAGGAAAGGCATAGGCTTGAATATCACCCCGTTCCAGAGATGCAAGTGCATCTGGTGGGAATAATGAGACAAATTTCACATCATCTAATAAACCCTTTTCTTTTAGTAAACCTTGTAAAAAGCGAAACATATAGGAGCCATTTGCAGTCGCTACTGTTTTTCCTTTTAAATCTTCTAGTTTGGAAATTCCATTTTTCTTATTCGTTACTAGCCAAATATCTTGATAAATGTTTGCTAAGCCAATTAATTTCGTTTTTTGACCTGCACCCCTAGCCAATAATCCTGGAGTATCACCAAATATTCCTAAATCTATTTCTCCAGCGGCCATTGCTTCATTTAAGTTTGGACCATTGGGAAAAGCAAAATATTCAATATCCGTTATCCCGATCTTTTTTAAATCCTCTTGTAAAAAACCCTTTTCGATGGACCAGCCTTCAGCTCCTGAAACAGCTGGTTTTCCTTTACTCGTCGTTCCGGTCGAGTTAATATAACCAAGTCTAAGCGTTTTTCCATCCTCCTCGGTTTTTGGACCCTGGCTGTCTTCTTTTTTAGCCCCAGCGCTTGAGGCACCACCATTAGAAGTACATGCTGTTAAAAGGAGGGCAAATAGTAGTACAACCAAAACTAAATATTTGTTATCAACCATCTTCTTCAATTCTTTCCACACTCCAATTATTTAAGATAAAATTTATATGCTAGATCTTGATTAGCTGTAGATTTTTGTCCCTTCTCCCAACCAATGCTGTTACGGTAACTACCTATTAAACCTGTTGCTCTAATTTCTTGCTCAGAAATCCCAACAATCTCATCAGCGTTTGGAGATACATAAAGCGCTTTAGCCGGACAATAAAGTTCACACATATAGCAGGTCTGACAATCAAACTGCCGGGCTATTACGGGTGCTCTCCCCTCCCTTCTTTCAAAAACATTAGTGGGACAAACTTTTACGCACAAATCGCATTCGACACATTGGTCTTCTAATAAAATCTCTATCAAAATTTTTCCTCCTTATGTGTTTTGAAAAAGGGTAGACCGATTTACTTTTATCTCATCTAAACCACTGGTAATTAGTCGATAATGTTGGTTTTCATCTAGTTTAGGAAAGTCTAGTCTTTTATGCATCCCACGAGTCTCTTTTCTCTGCAACGCTGTTGTGTACATCCACCTTGATGTCGCTAACATAGCAGCAGATTCTCTCACTCGTACTATATTCCCATGGTTTTCTTGTAAACTTGTTTTCGCTTCGTCCCATAATTGGTTAAGGCGGAGTAAAGCAGGAGTTAGTTTCTCTTCTGTTCGAAACAGATTTTTGTCAAAAGGAGTAACTTCTGATTGAACCATTTTCGTTACTTCCGAAGCAGCGAGAAAATTTTTAGTGCTAGAATGTTCATTGATCCCAATAACCTGTTTTCTTATTAACGTTCGATCCTGACTATTTCTGTTGAAGGAAAATGCATACTTCGCAGCCGCTTCACCTGACCAGTAACCAGAAGAAATTGCCCAAGCTGCATTGTAGCTTCCTCCTCCAGTAAAGCCGCCGCAAATCAATTCCCTAGTAGCTGCATCACCGGCAGCATATAAACCAGGAACCGATGTGGCACATGTCTCATCCACAATTCGAATCCCCCCAGTCCCTCGTACGGTCCCTTCAAGTCGTAACGTTACTTCGAACCGATCCTCGAAAGGGTTTATGCCCATTCGATCAAATTGCACGAAGAAATTTGGTTGAGCAATTCGCATCCATTTTTGTAAATCAAGATCATTCTTAGCCTTATCTAACTGCGCAAATACCTTTTGACCCTCATGCAATTTTCTCGCAATAACCGATCGACCCCTTTGGGAGCCAGCCCCTTCTATAATCGATCCATCCTCATAGGTAAAAGAAGCCCAATTATAGAATGCTGTTTTTGTGATCGATGAGAATTTAGGTGTAATTGCATATGCGTTCGAAAACTCCATTCCAGAAAAATCTGCTCCAGCTTCAGAAGCTAACAGGTACCCATCACCCGTTAAAACATTGCAGCCTAGAGCCTTGCTTAGAAAGGCACATCCCCCAGAAGCAATGACAATCGAACTCGCCTGGATAGACCATGTCTGTAATGTTTGATTATTGATGCCTGCTGCACCTGCAACACCATGACTATCATACAAAAGCTCAAGTGCAGGGCTGTGATCAAGGATTGTCACTTTTGCTTTGTTCAATTTCCTTCTAATTAATCTCATATATTCAGGTCCTTGCAGACTTCTCTTATGTGCAACCCCATTTTCATCTACTGGAAATGGATAACCCCACTTTTCTAATTGATTCATATTTTCATAGGTGCGGTCCAGCACTCGTTTCATCCATTTACGTTCTGAAAGATAGCCTCCTAATGCTTCACGACTTTTCATCGCTTCTTCTCTTTTTTCTATTTCAGGTGGGATGTACCAAACACCACTTCCTGATGGAGCAGTCGCTCCACTTGTACCGCAATAGCCTTTATCTACTAAAATTACATTTGCCCCATTTTCTTTGGCTGTTAGAGCAGCCCACGCTCCTGCCGGACCCCCTCCAATTACCAGGACATCTGCCTTAAAACTTAAATCATACTTTTGATTTACCAGCTTATAAGACTGAGTAAACTCAATTGCCATATAGATCAGCTCCTTTGTTTTTGATGTAATCTGTTTATCAGTTGATTGGTTTTATCTAAGATAAAAAAAGGAGACATCCAATTAAAAATGGAAGTCTCCAGTGGTCTGGTCAACTTAGTTTGATATTGTATGATAAACGATTTTTTATAGCTTGCCTGAGATCCCCCCATTTTCAACTCTCCATTTCTTATAGTTAATAAAAAAGGCTCCTCCATTTTGCATTTGCAAAATTTAGAGGAGCCTTTGGTTGACCAATAGGCAAAAATTAACTTGTGATTTTTCCTGACATTACCCACTTGTTTACTTGGTATTGAAACTATAGTCTAAAATATACTTTGTAATGCAATTGTTGTCAATGACTTTTTTAAATATTTTGTTTTCACTTTTAAGCCGACTTGACACATCGGAATTATTGGCATATTCTAAGGGTACAAAATAATATTAAGCCCGTTTGACAACAAAAGGCACCTCTCTCTAGCGAGAAGGTGCTTTTTTAATAACTAAATGAGAGGAGTTATTGATCATGGTTGAAAAATACCCTGTATTACCTGGTGCAGAATCATTTTTCTTTAAAGGGAATGACATTGGAATTTTAATTTCACACGGTTTTGTTGGAACACCACAGAGTGTCAGGTATTTAGGCGAATACCTTGCATCTGAAGGATTTACAGTACATGGAGTTAGATTAAGAGGTCATGGGACACATTACGAAGATATGGAAAAGTGCAGCTACCATGATTGGATCCAAAGTTTAGAAGATGGTTATACACTTCTTCAACAACATTGCCGTGACATCTTCATTATCGGACAATCAATGGGTGGTACATTAACACTAAATCTATCTCAAAAACACAAAAATATTAGAGGGATTATGCTAATTAATGCAGCGATTAACTCCATTCCTCCAATGGAAAAGTTTAAAAATAAACAGTCCCCCCGTTTTGTACCAGAAGGAGACCCAGATATTAAAGCAAAAGATATTCATGAAATTACTTATCCAAAAGCACCAATAAAGTCCATACATCAATTATTTGATTTAATGGCTGAAACAACGAATAAACTTTCAAGTATTTCTTGCCCAGTATTGGCATTGCGATCAGAGGAAGACCACGTCGTTCCACCTGAGAACACAAATTTTATTTTATCTGGAATACAATCTGGAATAAAAGAAGTAGTTCCTTTATATAATTCTTTTCATGTTGCCTCAATGGATAATGATAAGGAGTTCATTGCTCAACATTGCACCCAGTTCATTAATAACCTTATTACTAACGAGAAAAAAAGAACTTCGCCTGTAAACTAAGCGAAGTTTTTTTTTACTCAATACTTATTTTATTAAATTGGGCGGTATATTTCCTTGTAACCCAGTTATTAAGTTTGTTGCTGCTGTCATGGCCATTTTAAATCGAGTTTCATAGGTTGCCGATCCTATATGGGGCAACGTTACAACATTATTCATGGACAACAGTGGGTTGTCCTCTTTTACTGGTTCTTGCACAAAGACATCGAGTCCCGCACCATATATTTGGCCGGTTTGAAGTGCGTGAATCATAGCTTCTTCATCGACTGTTTTCCCTCTCGAAGCGTTAATAAATATCGCCGACTCCTTCATAAGCTCGAACTCTCGTTTCCCGATTAAATGAACCGTTTTCGGAGTTAATGGTGTCATTAAACATACAAAATCAGACTTCCTTAATAATTCCTCGAGTGAACAATAGGTAGCCCCATACTTTTCTTCTGCCGCTTCGTTCCGTGATCGGTTATGATATAAAATCTCCATATCAAATCCAAAATGGGCTCTTTTAGCGACATCAGAACCAATTCCTCCCATACCGATAATTCCTAACACTTTATGATGGACATCGACCCCGTACCATTTTTCTTCAAGACCTGATTTCCACTGGCCCGTTTTAACCCTATGATCTAATTCAGGCATTCTCCTTGCTGTAGAAAGAATTAATCCCATAATCGTATCCGCAACAGTGTCATTTAAAACTTCTGGTGTATTGGTCGCCATGATTCCCCGCTCGGCTAAAGCTGACAAATCAAAATTGTCATAACCAACAGCAATATTACAGACAATTTTCAAAAGTGGTGCTTGGTCTAATAACTCAGCATCTACTTTCAAACCAGAACCGATTAACCCTTCTGCGTCCTTTAGTTCTTCAAGAAATATAGGATATGTATCTGAATCAAGTTTCTCAAAATAAATAACATCGCAAGTATCTTCAATAAATTCTAATACTTTTTTATCTACCTTTTTATATATGATAACTTTTGACTTCAATGTTATAACCCCATTTCCTAATTTCAACAAATTTAATTATATAGTAATAAAAACCAAAAACATACAAATACTTGAGGATATTCACCTTCCTACCATAAAAAATAAAGCATTCAGACAGAAAATTTGAATGTTACATAATACCGTGTTAAGATAATATTATGTAACATCATAGCTCTGGCCTTAAGATACAAAAAATAAGGTTAAGGGAGGCTTTAACTGTGGGTATTGGGTTAGCAATAATTTTGTTAACGTACATGTTACTATTAGTGATGTCCTATCAGACTCTTATTTTCATCAATGCAAAGGATGAAAAACGTGGTTATTTTATTATTAACAAATCCTATAAACATGCTTACTCTATTCTGCTATTTGGAATACTTATCGTGATTACTTTGATAAAACTTCCCCATGTTCCGATTGATAATGTAACCATTAGCTATCTCCTTCTATCAAGTAAGTTTATTTCTGTGGTTACGTTAGCAGTCAGTATTTTCTTATTAAATAAAAAATATTTTGGTGAACAGCAAAACTGATTTTTCCAAATATAGAAAACAGCCTCCTCCTGGAAGGGAAGCGGCTGTTTTCTGCATTGAATATATTTCCTTACTCAAGGACCAAAAAATATTGAATTTGATTAGGCGAAATCGGAGTAATGGTTTGTATCTTATAACCGATACTTAGTAGTTGTGATAACGTTTCAGCACAATTATCTCGAGGTGGCTCGATTGGTGCATGGTAGCTTTTAAATATGTTTATAAGCTGATTATTTGTCGTGCAATGAAGCAAAATCACATGCCTGCCAGTCCAAGCTTGACCTATCATTGGTTGTACTTGTCTAATCCTTCTCACATTGTTACACCCTCACTTTTTGGTACTATAGTTTATGTAAGAGGCCTAGTCCATAGTTCCACAAGTAGCCAATTTATCTAAGTCGTCTTACCCAACTTAAACTGTACCCAACAATTAAACCAATGAGTGCAGGGCTAATCCACCCAATTCCTTCGATATAAAATGGTAAAATATCCAAAACACCACTTAAGGTATTTTCGAGGAATACATTATTAATCGTATCTATAATACTAAATACTGCAACAAATCCAATAACAGAGATATAAATATATCGATTTTGATTAATCAAATCATCCAATAGACCTAAAATGATGAGGACGATTGCAATTGGATAAACCATTCCTAGAATTGGTACAGAAATCTGCAGGATCTGTGTTAATCCTAAATTTGCTATTGCAGTACTGATAACTGCTAAAATGATGACCCAAGTTTTATAACTCACCTTTGTAATCACGTTAGAGAAAAATTGGCTGCATGAAGTTATTAAACCAATTGACACACAGAAACATGCTAATGTAAAAACGATCCCTAAAAGAAATGTTCCGCTTTGTCCAAACAGGTACGTCATGATGTTGGACAGGATAATGGCTCCATTTTCTGCCTGCCCTAAGGAAGAGTTAGCCGCTCCTAAATATCCTAAAATTAGATAAATTACTGCTAATAAAAATCCTGCGCCCAAACCTGCGTACATCATGTAGCGTGACTTATTTTTTGAATCAACAACCCCTTGTGCTGTCAGTGTATTGGCGATTACAATCCCAAATGCAAGAGCAGCTAAGGCATCCATGGTCAGATATCCTTCTACTATTCCTTGGAATAAAGGATTATCACGATAATTCCCTGTTGGTGATTCAAATGAACCGATAGGGTCGATTAAGCTCTTAACAAAAATAATAGTAATAAGCGCTAAAAGAATTGGAGTCAAAAATTTCCCAAATAAATTAATTAGTTTTGAGGGATACATACTTAACCACGCGGCTAATCCAAAAAACACAATTGAATAAACGAATAAAGAGACGGGGTTATCAACTAAATTTTCTGGCAAAAAGGGAGCAGCGCCCATTTCAAAAGCAAGGCTTCCTGCACGAGGAATCGCTAGTCCCGGACCGATTGCGATATAAATAAAAAATGGAAATAGTAATGCAAAAATAGGGTGAACTCTTAAATTTAATTCGTTAAAACTCCCTGCCTTAGCTACTGCAATAACACCTAAAATAGGAAGTCCAACTGCAGAAACGATAAAACCAGCGAGAGCAATCCAAAGTTGATCCCCAGCTGAATGGCCGAGGAAAGGGGGGAAAATGAGATTACCTGCACCGAAAAACATAGAAAATAACATAAAACTAATAAAGACAACTTGCTTTGCAGAAAAATTCATTGTATTCTCCTTAGATGTAAAAATATTATTTCATTATAACAAATTAGTATGCCTTATCAAATGTTGAAATAAATATCTTTCATTTCTGCGAAAACACAGCAAAAAAGGTTAAGAAACGAGCCTAAAAAAAGAGCAAACTCTTATAAAGTTTGCTCTTTCTGTCTTTATTTTATCTTTACTTCTGAATCTTCAATTACTACTTTTTCATTTTCAGCCAAGTTGGTAAAAATCACTGGGGTAATAATTGAAGGTACTTTGTCTTTAATCAATTCAAAGTCTACTTCAAGGAGCTTTTGTCCCTTTTTGACCGACTGACCATCACTGACAAATGAGGTAAATCCTTCACCATTAAGGCCTACTGTTTCAAGTCCAACGTGGATTAGAATTTCTCTGCCATTTGTGGACTTTAGGCTAACTGCATGTTTGGTAGGAAATACACTGATTACTTCTCCATCAACTGGAGAAACGACCGTCCGATTTGTTGGCTTAATTGCAAAACCATCGCCAATCATTCTTTGTGAAAATACGGGATCTGGAACATCTTCTAGTGGTACAATTTCGCCTTCTAATGGCTGTAAAATGGAAGGATCATTTTCAACCTTTTTACTTTTGAAAAAGTTTTTAAACATATAAAAGACCACCTTTTTTCTTAATCAATGTTGTCATTTTCATTTACCCAATTATTATTTTCACCTAATAGCAATACTTTTTCAAAACATACGCTCACTTACCTGTTTTTACTAAATGAATAACGGCACTTTATGCTATTTTACTAAAAGAACTGCTAAGGTTCTTAAGGGTATATACTCTTGCAGATATAATAAATAGTTCATTATGATTCTTCTTTACGTATTCATCAATAATATTAATCCCTTGGTTAAATTGATTCACTAGATAATAAGTATACTTTTCATCCCCATCAAACTGATTTATTCGTAATAGTTCATCTGCGAGTATTTGAAACTTATACTCTTCAATAATAAGTTTGATTTGGTGAAGTTTATTGTGATCAATTCTGAAATTGTTTTTATTTTTTTGATCTTGAATAAATTTTATAAAACCTTTAATGTTTTGTGCTAAGAAAATTGCCTTTTGCATTTCAAATTTCATTTTCCCATCCCCTCAATATCTCTTTTATGAAAAGTGTATGTGTATTGAGGATTTTATGACACCGCCCATTAAAAAAAAGAAGCTGTTCAAAAATTTGAACAGCTTCACGGATATTAGGAATCCATTTTTTCGTGTAATAATTTAAGATATTCATCTGGATCAACAGGAATTTCCACTGTCTGTTTCAACCAAGAAGATAAATAAATGGCATTGACCATCTCAACAACCTTTAATCCTTCATCGCCAGGTGAAAGCAATGGTGTGTCTTTCAAGATTGCATCGATCCAGTTTTGAATAATACCTATATGATTTAAATATTCACCTTTCACAGGTATATCAATTTTCCAGGCCTCAGGTTCCCCAAAGCCACCTTTATAGGTGGCATTAAACTCTCTTTCTGACTGTGTTAAACGGAAGAAAGTAAGTTTATTATTTTCAATTACCAGTTTCCCGCGATCCCCAACCACTTCAAAGCGATTTGTTCCAGGGGCTTCACCGGTTGAAGAAATAAATACTCCTGTTGCACCATTTTCATATTGAAAATAAGCGGTAACATCGTCTTCTACCTCTATATTGTGGTACTTGCCGGAATGACAAAAAGCATGTACATTCTTTAATTCCATCCCTGTGGTCCATTGCATTAAGTCTAATTGGTGAGGTGCTTGATTTAATAAAACCCCGCCGCCTTCACCGCTCCATGTTGCTCTCCAGCTGCTGGAATCGTAATAACTTTGTGAGCGGTAGTTATCTGTACTAATCCAATTTGTCCGCTTAATTTCACCCAGTTCTCCAGATTGTATAAGACTGCGTAATTTTTGAAACATTGGGTTTGTTCTTTGGTTGTACATCATTGCAAATGTTTTGCCAGATGCTACCGCTGCCTCGTTCATTTCTAATACATTTTTCGTAAATACTCCCGCCGGTTTTTCCAAAAGAACATGGATTCCTTTAGCAAAGGCTTTAATTGCTAAATCCGGGTGACTGAAATGGGGTGTAGCAATAATAACAGCATCCAATTCTGAATCGTTAAAAAAAGTATCTTCATCCGTATAAAATTTTACGTTTGCAGACAAATTGTCTTTAACCCATTCTGACTGTTTCTCCCGTCCACAAACCGCAGTTAACATGGCTCCATTAACTTGTGCTTTATCCAACTGATGTGCATAAACCTTACCCATAATTCCTATCCCAATTAAACCAACTTTAACTATGCTCATCTACTTTACCTCTTTCCGATAAAAGTTCTTTACTATTTCATCCATGACCCAGCTCGTTCTCGCACCTGACACTCCTGTGCTAGGACAATGACAACCATCTCCGGTTAACTCTTTCACAATGGTTTCCACTAGAGGTTGATGGACATGCTGCGGCGGTTCGAAGCTAAACTCTTCTCTTCCTTTATCTGTTATCAAAACAACCGGATCATTGCCAAAGGTTGAAAAGGTTATTTTCCCCTTACTACCGATAATTTCATTTACATCCACATGTTCAAAAGCAGTAAAACACCAATTACCGATTCCGTGGACCCCTGATTCAAAACGATAGGTAGCTGATACGATATCCTCCGCATGATAATGTCCGGCTTGATTGGATGCAAACCCTTGAACAGATTTTATTGGACCCAATAAGTAGTCTAATATGTCTAATGTATGGCTTCCTAAATCAAAAAACAGCCCTCCTCCAGCCAATTCAGGCTGAACTCTCCAAGGAATTTGTTTTGAATTTACTATCTCTTCAGAAGCCGGTTGATACTGGGTTGTAGAGACATACCGTATGTCTCCAATAACATTATGTTCTAAGAGCTCTTTTATTTTTAGAAAACGGGCTTGCCCTCTCCGATAGTAGGCTACATATAGAGGCACTCCAGCATTCTTGCATGCAGAAATCATATCTTGGCATTCTGCAAAATTCCTTGCCATCGGCTTTTCTACGTAAACCGGTTTCCCCGCCTGTGCTGCCAAAATGGTGTATTCCTTATGTGCTCCTGGTGGTGTTGCAATATAGATAATATTGACATCAGGATCATTTATAAGCGCCTCGGCATCATCGTACCATTTAGGAACTTTGTGCCGTTGTGCATAATCCTTAGCAAGTTCTCCTGTTCTTCGCATAACAGCAACCAATTTAGAGTTTTCAACCTTTTGGAATGCTGGTCCACTTTTAACTTCTGTTACATCACCGCAGCCAATTATTCCCCACCGGACATTTTCAAAATTCAAAGGTGTTTCCTCCCTAATACATAGCTATTTGTATTTATGTAAAAATAGTAATGTTTCTTATATTATACATGCCGTATATGTGGAAAACATAGCTTTTTTGTCTAATACAATCATCTTCTTACTGGACAAGCATAAGATTGATTAACGATCTTTTTGTTCTGAAGGGGTTGCTATTGATGACTTCTAATAGGTTGAAGTTTACTGCATCGATGTATGCGATGATGTCGATAAGTTTTTGGGGAGTTTCTTTTGTTTCAACAAAGGCCGTACTAGGAATACTTGATCCCTATTCGTTACTCGTTATTCGCTTTGGAATTGGAGCCTTATTTTTGTTCTTGTTATTACTTATGCAGCGTTATAGTCTACTTGTCTCCATAAAATATATCCCACATTTAATGATTCTTGGCATTCTAGGGGTATTCGTTCATCAGTTGCTCCAGGCAACTGCATTATTGACGATCGATGCTTCTTCAGCGGGATGGCTCATTTCATTTTCCCCTATCTTTACAGTTATTCTTTCAATTCTTTTTTTGCATGAAAAAATGAGTATTATGAAGTCTATTGGAATGGTGCTGGCTATTACAGGGGTGATACTAGTCACAACGACAAGAAGTGGACAATCCTTCCAACTCTCTATGAACATAGGTTTCCTTCTTATGATTTTGAGCACATTAAATTGGGCTGTTTATTCGGTCCTATTAAAAAGCTTAAAAATTCCCTATCCCCCGATTGTCGTGACATTTTATATGTGTTTACTAGGCTTGATACTTACTACACCTTTAATTATCCGAAACAGAGGCTGGGAGACCCTTTCTCTGTTGAACCATTTAGAGTGGGCTCATTTGTTATTCCTTGGTGTCTTTGTATCAGGTATCGCCTATTGGTATTGGGCGAAAGCACTTGAAATTTTAGAAGCCTCAAAAGTGTCGATGTTTCTATATTTGGAGCCAATCGCAACCTTAATTGCCGCAGTTTTGCTTTTAAATGAAAAAGTTTTTCTCATAAGTGTTGTGGGAGGAATCATAATTATTATTGGAGTGATTATTGTTAACGGTCAGCTTGTGCCTATGTTGTTCAGTTCCCTCAAGAAAAAACGACCATAGGAGGACAGCTTTATGACATTATTAGGAAGGATTAAGAAGGTCTTGGACCCATTAAAAAGCCCTTCTAAAGCAGAGCTAAAAAACGCCCTATTACAGCTGAATATAAACCTAGATGATCTTTATGACTTGCCAGAACCATCAGAAGGAAAACCGTACAATCGAAAGCTTCTTTATAAAAATGAAGAAGTTGAACTGCTTGTGATGAATTGGTCGCAGTTAGAATGTGCTCCGCACGATCATGGCCATTCGCATGGCTGGATACAAGTTGTCTACGGTACTTCCCTTAACTCGGTCTTTGAGGTAAGAGGGAATGGGTTACCCACAGAATTGTTTCATCAGTATCATCATCAAGGAAATTATTTTTTCGCCCCCAAAAAGGCGATCCATAAAATGCAAGCTTCCAACAATACAGATATGGTTACTCTCCATCTTTATTCTCCACCCATTACCGGGATGATCGTTTATGACCTAGAGAAATGTGCTGCATGTGTGGTATCGGATGATTGCGGAGCATGGTGGCCCGATGAACAGTATCAGAAGTTAAAAGAGATCAGATTAAAGAAGAATTAAGTTTCAAGTTATTTACGTCTGGTTGGAAAATAAAAATGAACAAAAATAAATAATCCTGAGGATAAATTTTTCTCAGGATTATATTCTATTACTATTCATTTTATATTACGAAACATGTTCAAACTGACTATTATAAAGCTCAGCATAGAATCCATTTTTCGATAGTAATTCCTCGTGATTTCCACTTTCAATAATGTCTCCATCCTTCATAACAAGGATTAAGTCGGCATTTTTGATCGTTGAAAGTCTGTGCGCAATGACAAATGAAGTTTTGCCAACTGTCAAATTGTCCATTGCCTGTTGAATCAAAACTTCCGTACGGGTATCAACCGAACTTGTTGCCTCATCCAAAATCAGTAATGGTTTATTATCAACCATCGCCCGAGCAATCGTTATAAGCTGTTTTTGACCAGAAGATAGATTGGCTTTATCATCCAAGATCGTGTCATAACCTTTCGGAAGAGTTTTAATAAAGTGATGGAGACCAACAGCTCTACAGGCAGCCTTTACTTCTTCATCGGTAACTCCCTTTCTAGAATAGACGATATTTTCTAGAATCGTTCCTTCAAACAGCCAAGTGTCTTGAAGAACCATGCTAAATAAATCGTGAATATTTCCCCGAGTGAGTTCATGGATCGGAACTCCGTCAATCAAAATCTCTCCGCCATTAATTTCATAAAAACGCATCAGCAGATTAACTAAAGTTGTCTTACCGGCACCAGTAGGACCGACAATCGCGACTTTCTGTCCTGATTTTGCAACAGCCGAAAAGTTTTTAATAACCATCTTTTCTTCGCTATATCCGAAGCGGACATTCTTGAATTCAACATCACCTGTTGCTGTTTCAAGCTTTTTTCTTTTTTCACTTTCATTGGCGAGCTCTTCTTCAGCAAGAAATTCAAAAACTCGTTCACTTGCAGCAGCGGTTGCCTGGAGATTTGTAGCTGCCTGGGCCATCTGAGTGAGTGGCTGAGTAAATAATCGAATATAAATCATAAAGGCAACAATAACACCAAATGAAATCATACCATTCACGGCAAGCGCAGCTCCAACAATACTCACCACCACATAGCCAAAATTCCCAATAAACATCATTAAGGGCATCATCAGCCCTGACATGAATTGTGATTTCCATGCACTATTATATAGTCTGGTGTTAATCTCATGAAAGGTGTCTCTTGCTTCTGTTTCTGCGTTATACACCTTGACAACATTATGACCTGAATATGTTTCTTCAATGTGCCCGTTCAGTAAGCCGAGCTCTTTTTGCTGTTCGGCGAAATATTTTTGAGATTTTGAAATGATAAAGGTCATTAAAGCAAACCCTAATATGGTAGAAACGATTGCTGAAATGGCCATAATCCAGTTTGTGTAAAACATCATGATGAGTGAGCCAACGAACATGGTGATCGCTGAAACAAGTGTACTTATGCTCTGGTTCATCGTTTGACCGATCATATCAACATCATTCGTAACACGACTTAGTATATCCCCTGTACTAGTAGAGTCAAAGTACTTTAAAGGGAGACGATTAATTTTCGTTGAAATATCCGTTCGTAATTTTTTTGAAACTCGCTGTGTGACTGTGGCCATAATGAAGCCTTGAATATAGTTAAACAAAAATCCTAAGCCATATAGGAAAGCAAGAATACTTGCCACGCTGACCACCGCATCAAGATCGATGCCTGTCATCAATCCCTCGGTTATCAAATCTGTTATGTCTTTAAGCATTTCTGGACCAATAATATTGAAAATTGCACCTGCCATCGCAAGGACCAAAGCAATAATAATAATCGGTAAATATAATTTACAATAGGAGATAAGCTGTTTGAACGTTTTCTTAAAATCTTTGGCTTTCGCGCCGCGGCCTCCCATTCCTTCCGGAGGTGTATTTCTATTATGGAGACTAATTTTTTTAGCCAATTTCAAGCTCCTCCTTTGATAACTGAGAATAGGCAATTTCCTGGTAAACCTCACAATTTCTCATTAGCTCATGATGTGTACCAATACCCACAACTTCGCCAGCTTCCAACACAACGATTCGATCTGCATCCTTAATGGTACCGATCCGCTGTGCCACAATTAGTGTAGTTGCATCTTTTGTTTCTTTTTTAAGTTCCGTGCGCAATACTCGATCCGTCTTGTAATCTAGTGCTGAAAAAGAGTCATCGAAAATATAGATTTCCGGTTGTTTATATACTGCACGTGCGATGGATAGTCTTTGTTTCTGTCCTCCAGAGATATTGGTACCTCCTTGTGCAATCACTGCATGATATTGATCTTCCATTTTTTCAACAAATTCTTTGCCTTGTGAAATCTCAACTGCCTTCTTGACCGCCGATTCACCTGATGACATCTTTCCATTGTCCCCATAAGCGACATTCGAAGTAACGGTACCACTAAACAAAACTGCTTTTTGGGATACATAACCAAGTTTATTGCGTAACGACTGCTGGGTATAATTTTTCACATTGACACCATCAACCAAAACTTCCCCTTTTGTTGCATCATAATAGCGAGGAATAAGATTGAGAAGTGTACTTTTACCACTGCCAGTTGAGCCAATAAACGCCACTGTTTCACCTTTACTTGCAGAAAAACTAACATTATGAAGGATATACTCGGCAGCATCAGGATATTTAAAACTTACATTTCGGAATTCAACTTCTCCAGAAAGGCCATTTTCCCCTTTTGTCTCGTTGCCATCAATGATTTTTGCTTCAGTATCAAGTACCTCTGTAATTCGTTTAGCAGAAACGGAGGCACGAGGTAGCATGATAAACACGAATGAAAGCATCATAAAGGCCATAATCACTTGCATGGCATAAGACGAGAATACCACCATGTCAGAGAACAAGGATAATTTATCCTGCAGTGCAGCACCATTAATTATAAAAGCACCAATCCAATAGATTGCTAGACCCATACCTGACATTATGATTCCCATCGTCGGCATCATAATCGCCATCATTCGGCTGGTAAAAAGATTTGTTTTTGTAAGGGCGCTGTTCGCTTCTTCAAATTTCTCTTCCTGGTATCTTCCTGCGTTGTAGGCATGAACAACACGAATACCTGTCAGGTTTTCTCTTGTTACCCGATTCAAGTTATCTGTTAAACTCTGGATGATTCTGAATTTTGGAAGAGCAACTAAAATAAGAATAGACAGCATGATTAGCAGGAATAAAACCGCAAATCCGGTAGCTGCCGTCCATTGCCAGCTCTTTCCCATAATTTTTAAAATTGCCCAAACGGCTAAAATCGGCGCCTTCACCATAGCTTGAAGTACCATTGCGATAAGCATTTGTATTTGAGTAATATCATTTGTGGATCGTGTTATCAGGCTAGCTGTTGAAAAACCATTGATTTCTTCAATGGAAAAAGACATTGTTTTCTCAAACACCATTCCCCGCAGACGAACAGAATAGCCCGCTGCAACTTTGGCTGCAAAAAAGCCAACAATGATTGAAGCGATCATACTGCCAACCGCGCACAAAATCATATAACCGCCTTGAATGAGCACATCGCTCATCTTACTTCCTTCTGTCTGAACAAGAATGGTAATTTCACGCATGTAATCAGGGAGCTTTAAGTCAAGATACACCTGTGTCACAATGAATACCAAACTGAACATAATTAACAGGTAATCTTTTTTCTGCAGATATTTAAAAATTCTCAGCATGTATATACCTCCTATGTTCCACTAATAACAATCTAATAGTGTTAGATACTTTTTCAAAATAAAGCAGCCTCTCATTTAAGCCTGCAAAAATATCTCATTCATCTTCCGTTGTATTTTCAATAATCCTATTTATAATTCGAACAAATTCCTTTGCATCTTTTTCGCCTAGTTTTTGCAGTGTTTTTTCAAGCATGGATATCGCTTCTTCATGTTCTTCCATCACAAAGTTTTTACCAGCATCCGTTATCGTCACGATGACAATGCGTTTGTCATTCTCATCCCGATTTCGTTCAATAAATCCTTTTTTGGATAAACTTTTTAGGGCAGATGCAACTCGAGGCGTGGTGAGGAACAATTTTTCACTAAGTTCACCAGATGACGCACCTCCATTTTTAAAAAAAGTTAAGTATCCTAATATTCTTCGCTCACCCTGAGATAGGTCATTAACTTTTTTCTGAAACGGCATTTTAGGTGATTTCGTCATATTACTAACAAGTTCATGCGCCAACACTTTATAATCCATCACTAACCTCTTTCTGAAATTATCTAATACTATTAGACAATTTATTCCTTATTAACCTATTTTGTCAAGTGGAAGGAACAAGAAAGATATAATATAATTCTTATCTGAAAATTCTGATTGACAAAACTTTAATGAACCTTTTATACTTTAATTGTTAACCATTATATAAACTTAGTTAACCAAACGTATTAAGGGGGAATCATTTTGCTTCAATCACACAATCAATTAAAAATGTGGATCCTGAGTGCCTTATTTGCTGCAATCATCGGCATTTTAGCTCAGGTTACAATCCCATTACCACTTGTTCCAATCACAGGACAAACACTTGCAGTTGGTTTAGCAGCGACTATTTTAGGCTCTAGATATGGCACTCTTTCTGTTATTTTATATGCCTTAATTGGCGCTATTGGCATTCCCGTTTTTAGTGCCATGTCTGGTGGAATCGGGGTCATTTTTGGTCCTACTGGCGGCTTTATCATTGGATTTATTCCTGCTGCCTTTTTAACAGGTCTTTATTTAGAAAAAACAAGCTTTACTGTCATAAACGGTATGATTGCCAATACAATCGGTATGCTTGTAACCTTATCCATTGGGACCGTTTGGCTCAAATTTGCCGCTGGTCTGAATTGGACGACTGCATTTGGATCAGGATTTTTACCATTTATTATTGTTGGTTTAATCAAAGCATTTTTAGCATCATGGATTGGGATAACCGTTTATAAAAGACTTGTTTCAGCGAAGTTGTTATCTTCACCACATCAAATGTCTAGTTAAATAGAATAAGGTGCGCTAGCCCCCAATTCTATGATTTCTATGAAAAAAAATACTCCTATACGCGTTATGCATATAGGAGTATTGGTTGATAATTAAATTAAATTAAGTGTTCAATGTTATTCAATAATTCGGACCACCTTGCCAGAAAAATGGTCTGCCCAATAACCGCTAGACATATTTGCTACAGCAACACCTGTTGAATTTTGAGATCCGATGAACCTTCCACCGCCTAAATAAACTCCAACATGACCATCTGTTTTATAAGTATTAAAGAATACTAAGTCACCAGGGCGCATTTCACTTGTTGAAACCTTTCGACCAGCATTTTTCAATGAATCAGTACTTGCTCCAACACTAATTCCTGCTTGGGCAAAAGCCCAATGAACAAATCCAGAGCAATCAAACCTTCCATTCGCTACATCATAATCCGTTCTTCCACCACTAAATACATAGACAGAATTTCCGATATATCTATCCCCAACCGTAGTGACTATGTTAATTAAACCGCTTGTTCCTTGGGCTAATGAAACAGGAATGTGACTTGATAAATTCATACCAGTATTTGTCGTTACTCGTGGGGCAGGTTTTGCAGCCAATTGTGCTTCTTGTGTTGCAAGTTTTTGGTCTTGTTGTTGCAGATCTGTTTTGGAAGCAAGGCTAACTTCTTCTTTCTGCTTTAGCTCTTCTTTTAGTAACTCGTTTTGTTGCTGTTGCTCGATAATATGAGCACGCATTCCATCTAGTTCCAATTTCATATTTGTTAATTCTACTAGTTTTGTTTGTATAGAAACCTGCTTCTCTTCCACATCTTTCTTATCAGCATCAAACTTTTCTAGAAGATCCTTATCCGCATTCATAAAGGTAACGACAGCCCCAACTCGGTCGACAAAATCACTAAAACTTTTTGATCCGAGTACGACATCCAGATAACGAACTTCTCCGCCCGTTACTTGGTAAGAACGAACTCGTTCTTTTAAAATCTCGTTACGCTTTGCAATTGATTCTTGTAAACTAGCAACCTCTTTTTCCAGTTTTTGAGTTTCAAGATTTGCTTCAGCGATATCGTTCTCCGTTTTAACTATCATATTTTGATTATCAATCATTGCTTGTTCAGCACGTTTTAATTGTTCATTTAACGTTGAAAGTTCATCCTGAACCAAAAGAAGTTCTTGATTTGCCTGCTTAAGATTGGCTTGAATACTAGAACGCTGAGATTGAATGTTAGAAATTGATTCAGCCTTAGCAGTTGGAAGCGCAAAAACACTTCCCAGTCCAAGCATCATTGTAATGTTGATTACTACAAGCTTCTTTTTCATCTATTTGTTCCCGCTTTCTTTATCGTTCTCGGTCTACTATTTTATCAATTGAATTAATGTTTGAAAGCATTTTCATCAGATATGTACATTTTGAAGTATAACACCGTATTTTGTCATTTTTGTATTAAAATTATTACATTTACATTTCAAATCCAACAAAAGGTGACAATTTCACTAAATTTTCACATTTTAACATGAAATAAAAAAGTTTCCATTTAAATAAATGGAAACTAGTTACTCAGATAATATATATTAATTTCCAAGGCTTTTTGTAAATGTATAATTGTCCGTTATTTCTCGCAGGTAACGATTACTAAATTTTGGACTCTAAATCAAGGAGTTGTATCTTCATCTCTAATCCGCCACGGTAGCCGGTCAATGATCCATTTTTCCCAACAACACGGTGGCACGGTACAGTAATTAACACTGGATTAGCACCAATTGCTGCCCCTACCGCTCGAACTGCAGCAGGTTTGTTGATATAATTTGCAATGTCAGAGTAGGATTTTGTCTCACCAAACGGAATCTCACAAAGCGCATTCCATACCTCAACCTGGAACTCTGTCCCATGATAATCAAATGGAACAGTGAAATTCTTTCGTTTTCCCTCAAAGTATTCCATTATTTCGGCTGCATAATGTACTAGTTTCTCGGCGTCTTCTTCAAGTGGGCTGCCAGGGAATTTTTTTTCTGCCCAATCAGACAATTCTTTAAATGATTTATTTTGCGACCCTACATAGCAAAGACCCTTATCAGTTGCAGCAATATATAGATTCCAATCTTTATAACTCAACAGCGACCAATAAATAGTTGTTTTATTATTTTGAGATTTCATTTTGTATCCTCCATTTTATGTGATTGACGGAAATGAGCGGGTGTAATACCCTTTACTATTATTATAACTTCAAATCTTATGTTTTCTTTGATAAAAAAGTAAGATAATGAAATTAATATTTGTGAAATAAAAGTAAAAGTTGTGGAGGATTGATTGTGGTTCCTAGACAAAACAAAATGGAAAGTTGGCAAGATGTAAATGGGGAAATCGTCATTAACTTGCCAGAAGATTTTAATATAAAGTCAAATCTCGGCTATTTAGCGCGAAATAAAAATGAATGTATGTTTGAAGTTGAAAATGAAATCATTACCATAGTGATTGTGGTTGGCGCTATCCGAACCTTAGTACAAATACGGGTCAATGAATTTAATCAAATGATTGTGCAGTTTTTAAATGGCTCTAGACCTCAAAATCAGTTGGAACGTGCAGCTGTTGTCCTTTACATTCGTGAATGGTTCGATCTGGATCGTGATTTAACACCGTTTTATGAAATGGCAAGCGCAGACCCACTTCTAAATGGGCCCGTTCAGGAATTTTACGGATTACGTGTAATTGGCGTTCCTGATTTATTTGAGGCCCTCTGCTGGGGGATTTTAGGGCAGCAGATCAATTTAGCATTTGCCTACACATTAAAAAGGCAATTTGTTGAAAAGTTTGGTGAATCAATCGAGTGGAATGGCAAGGAATTTTGGATCTTCCCTACCTTTGACCAAATTGCCCAACTAACACCTGAAGACCTAGCAGATATTAAAATGACCTTAAAGAAAAGTGAGTATATAATCGGCGTAGCCAAATTGATGGCTAGTGGGGAATTAACAAAGGAAAAATTAGTGAGACTGGACAGCCATAAAGAAGCTGAAAAAAGTTTAGTAAAGATTCGCGGAATTGGTCCATGGACTGCGAATTATGTACTAATGCGCTGCTTACGGTACATTTCAGCCTATCCTATTGATGATGTCGGACTGCATAACGCCATCAAACATCTAACCGGAGCAGCGAAAAAGCCTGCGAAGGAAGAGCTCATAAACCTATCTGTAAGGTGGGAGAACTGGCAAGCATATGCCACGTTTTATTTATGGCGAGTGCTTTACTAAGAAAATCTTCAGTAACGTATAGTTTTGAATTTCATCGGTGTATTAAAGGACATTTCTTATGAAATGTCCTTACTATAAATCTACAGGCGTAACTGCATCTCTTAGCTCTTTTTCCAATTCCTCTTTATAATGTGCTGTTTGTTCCATACTCCAGCCTAAATGGTCCGCCATTAAAGCAATTACGTCATCCTTCCAGGTCCGGACCCAGTTGATGTTGAAAAATAAAGCACCTGTACGGCGAATAAAGAAGTCTGCAGGAGCTGTAACCATTTCATGCTCAAGGGAGTACATTAGTTGCGCATACACAGGTTTTGTTAACTGGAGCTCTTCTATTTCATCAAATCTTCTAGCGTAATGGAAAATTTCATTCACATTGGAACCATACATCTGAACAAACCGGCGTCCTTGCTCGATTGTGAACCCATATTCTACAGCTTCCAGTTCTTTAATTGAAGTATACTCTTTAAACCCGTTAGAACCTCCAACGTTCCCGCCTGATATTGGATATGACTTTGTTTGCGAACCTTTAAAATCTCCCCCTGTCTCCCCAAGCCTTTTAACAATCAAATCCACGACCGACTCTGCCATCTTGCGATATCCGGTTAGTTTTCCACCCGCAATCGTTATCAAGCCGCTTTCAGCTTCCCAAATTTCATCTTTTCGGGATATTTCTGAAGCGTCCTTACCTTCTTCATAAATTAATGGACGCACACCGGCCCAGCTGGATTCTATGTCATCTTGTGTAACTTTTGCATCTGGAAACATAAATTGGATTGCATTTACTATATATTCACGATCTTTTGCAAGCATTTTCGGATGGATAATTTCACCATCATAAAATGTGTCGGTTGTTCCCACATAGGTTTTCCCGTCACGGGGTATCGCAAATACCATCCGTCCATCTGGAGTGTCGAAATATACAGCTTGGCTCAGGGGAAAAACAGACTGGTCGATGACTAGGTGAACACCTTTTGTTAACCGTAACTGTTTGTTATTCCTGGAGTAATCTCTCTTACGTATGTCATCAACCCAAGGACCACCCGCATTCACCACTTTTTTTGCGTATATGTTTAACCTCTGGTTTGAAAGCATATCGTTGACCCTAACACCGGTTATCTGTTTATTTTGGTAGATAAATTCCTCTGCCTTTACATAGTTCAACAAATCTGCGCCATTTTCAAAGGCTGCCTTAATGACTTCAATTGTCAATCGAGCATCATCGGTGCGGTATTCAACATAGTACCCTCCACCCTTTAGACCATCCTTTTTTACAAGCGGTTCTTTTGAAATGGTTTCGGTACGAGAGAGCATACTCCGGCGCTCAGCCTTTTTCACTCCTGCTAAAAAATCATATACTCGTAACCCGATAGATGTACTTAAGGGACCGAATGTTCCTCCTTTATACATCGGAAGAAGCATCCATTCAGGAGTGGTGACGTGGGGACCATTTTCATAGACAACTGCCCGCTCTTTTCCTACTTCTGCAACCATTCCAACTTGAAATTGCTTTAAGTAACGCAGTCCGCCATGTACGAGCTTTGTTGAACGACTAGATGTACCTGCCGCGAAGTCTTGCATTTCTACTAAAGCAACTTTCATCCCACGAAGGACTGCGTCCAAAGCGATCCCCGCACCAGTAATCCCGCCACCAATAATAAGTAGGTCATAGTGTACTTTCGACATGGTTTTAAGGAAGTCTTCTCTATTTAGAGATGAAAATGATCTGTTCATTTTTTTACCTCTCATAAATTCATTATGGACACGGTTTATTTAAATGCCATTGCTGCTTTTACTGCCTTTATCCACCCATTGTAGAGTAGTTCTCGGTTTTCAACTGCCATCTGTGGCTTGAAGCATCTGTCAATGGCCCACTGATTTGAAATCTCCTCTTTGCTGTTCCAAAATCCAGTCGAGAGACCGGCAAGATATGCTGCTCCAAGTGCTGTCGTTTCGTTTACAATCGATCTTTCAACAGGAACGTTTAAGAGGTCACTCTGGAACTGCATTAAAAAATTATTTATGACAGCACCGCCATCCACACGCAGGGTCTTTAAATGAATTTTGGATTCTGCCTCCATGGCAGATAAAACATCCTTCGTCTGATAGGCAAGTGATTCTAATGTTGCCCTTACAAAATGTTCCTTATTTGTTCCTCTGGTAAGTCCAAAAACAGCTCCCCGTACATCACTATCCCAGTAAGGAGTTCCCAGACCAACAAATGCAGGAACAACATAAACTCCTTCTGTGGATTCTACTTTACTAGCGTAATTTTCACTGTCTTTTGTACTTTTTAACATCCTCAGTCCATCACGAAGCCACTGTACCGCTGAACCTGCCACGAAAATACTGCCTTCAAGAGCATACTCAACCTTACCATTTACCCCCCAGGCAATAGTAGTGAGGAGCCCATGCTCAGAACGGACAGCATTTTCGCCCGTATTCATTAGCATAAAACAGCCAGTTCCATAAGTGTTTTTGGCCATTCCTTTTTCGAAACAAGCCTGGCCGAATAAAGCAGCTTGCTGGTCACCAGCAGCACCTGCAATCGGAATTTCCTGTCCAAAAAAGTGATAACCTACTGTTTTTGCATAAATTTCAGATGAAGATTTCACTTCTGGAAGCATCGATTTTGGGACTTCCAAAATAGTTAACAATTCCTCATCCCATTTTAAGTCATATATATTGAACATTAATGTACGGGATGCATTACTATAGTCAGTGACGTGGGCTTTACCACCAGACAGCTTCCAAATTAGCCATGTGTCAATGGTTCCAAATAATAAATTTCCTTGTTCGGCTTTCTCCCTTGCCCCCTCAACATTGTCTAGTATCCATTTTACTTTGGTCCCTGAGAAGTAGGCATCGATTAATAATCCCGTTTTTTCTTTAAAAAGATTACTATACCCTTTTTCCATTAACTCCTCACAAATTCCGCTAGTTTGTCTGGACTGCCACACAACTGCATGATAGACTGGCTCCCCTGTTTCTCGGTCCCATACCACTGTCGTTTCTCGCTGATTCGTAATTCCAATTCCAGAAATCTGTTGGGGTTTAATACCTGATTCTGTTAAAACACCTGCAATAACAGCCAATACAGAACCCCATATCTCATTGGCATTATGTTCTACCCAGCCTGGTTTAGGAAAATATTGCGTAAATTCTTTATGAGCAGAATGGACAATTTCTCCTTTCTTATTAAATAAAATGGCTCTAGAACTAGTCGTTCCCTGATCTAAAGACATTATATATTTTTCCATTTCATTTCCTCCTCCAAGTCCTTACAATTTTCACTCGTCTTTATAATAAAAGTTAAACATTTATATAGAACTTATGCAAAAAATGATTCTCACAGAAGTTACCAGTTTGACTATGTAGTAGATCTTAACTTGAGAAGACTCCGACAAAAACCTTCCAATCTTTGTTTTTCGATAGTAGATTTACTCATAATTGCTCAATAAAAGGCATGAACTCTCGCATTTCATAAGAAAGTGACGATGAAAAGTCTTCATACTTATAAAGGAAAGGAAGGGAAAATATTGAATTACTAGTCCTACAAGGAAAATAATCTTGTATTATATCGGAAAGGTTGTGAGTTTATGAGGCTTCTAGATGTACAACCTAAGAAAAACTTCAGCTACATCTTCATTCAATTTCCAGGAATGAAAATGAATGTTCCTAAGCATGTGGATGAAGAAGTTGCCCTATGTATCCAATTAAACAGCAAAGAAAAGGTTAAAGATTTATTTTTTGTACCCACACAGAGTATAAAACCTTTTGATTTTACAGATGAAGCAATTGGGGCAAAAGCATTTTTCCGAGTCATCAAGAAAAAGGACTCATCACCTGACTCACTTATTAAAGAAATCGAAGATGTTGTCACGTTTATTTCGGAAGAAGTAGCTATTGTACAAAAGAAATCCAAAGCAGGATATCACTTCGTCTTGGAGGTAAATAAATGTGAATTTGGAATGATCGCTTCAATTGAAGAAGAAGTGCTACCTACAGAGAAGGTATCATTGCCGTTTGAAGAAAAAGAAAAAGAGGTTGTAGTAATTAACAGGATAAGTATGAAAGTTAAAGAAAACTTTGGAAAGAGGTCCAAGCAGAAGCGAAACATGGGAGGCAGTGCCTTTCAGGATGATAGAGTTTTAGAGCCAATCCGAATACTTGCGGAGGATGTTAAAAGAAAATTTACGGTATTTTCTCCTGCCGCGTTAGACTTTATCGGTCCAGGTGATTCTAACCAACTATTTTAATACGAGGGGATGGTGATGGACAATATTTATTAAGTTATAGACAATTTCATATAGAGCCTTATCGAAAAGAGGATTAAATGGATAATCCTACTCGATTGAATAAATATGTTTTTAAAAGGAAAGGAGCGCCACTATTAAAAGAAATACACAAAAATAAGTTCTTTAAAAGACTTAACCCAAGAGTTAAGTCTTTTTTTCATTTCCATTAGTAGTCTCCTAACTCAAGGAGATGCAGCCATTAACCCCATTCCACTACCTAGTTCACTATGTTCTACTCAAATTGGCTTCAAACATATCAATAATTTCCAAGAATCGTTCTGCTTCTCTGAATGTATGGTCTGCCAGAAGTGGGTGAATATTGCTTTTTATTCGACAAGCCTCAATTAAATCTCTTGCTGTTTTCTTGAAGTCTCTTAAAGAAGCCACTGATACTTTATTCTGGTTTAAAAATTGACTTAGGAGCGGTTTCGTTTCCGATTGTGGTCGCATATAATCCAAATCAACTGCTTGAAAAAGGAGCTGGTCAAAATCATGACTAAACTCTCTGGCCTGGTCAACCAATTTTCTTTCCGATGGATCTAAAAGGTGTCCTATAAACTTTGCATGATCAGCCATAATTTTTAAGAAGAACACGTTTTCTTCTATAACCGTATCTGGGGTTGGGGCGAGCTTTCCTTCATTTAGTTCTTTTAAACGATTTGCAAAATAGGCTGCTTCCCTGCTAATATGGTCAACTAGTAAGGGGAAATTATTGTGCCTGATTTGACAACGAAGTGTTAAATCCAATATCTTCCTTTTATATCCATAGATGGATGCTGCTGCTTGATAAACCTCGGTATTAAAAGCTTGAACTTGTCGTGGATCCGAATTCACCGAAAATCTAGAAAGCTTCTCCTCAATCCTCTCGAATAAAGCCATAAATTGCTGTGCTTCTTCAATCAATTGCTTTTGCTCATAGGTGAAACCTAAGCTTAAAAATAAAGCATGTTCTTTCATGATCCTAGACCAAAATTTAATTTCATCTAATGACCTTGAAACTATTGAATCAGTTGCCATGTTGTCCCTCCTTTAATATCCACTCCCTCCTATGTATATGAATAAATGTTAGTCCAAATGCCTAATCGTACATTAGGACTTTGTTCTTCTTATTTTAATAATAAATCCCACCTTCCATACAGAAAGTGGGATTTTTACATTAATCTTCGATTTCATTTTTACATCATTGACTCACTTCAGCACCCTGGTATATCCGAAATGCCGGAACAATCGTGTCGGAAACAATTTCTCTTCCTTTTTCTCGAATAAAATCTAATTTATAATAGGCTTCAAATCTCTGGCTGATTTCCGTCTTCACCAACTCAGGCGGAGTCACTACGATGAATTGGAACTTCAGTTTTTCGGCGACTGCGAAAATCGGATCCAGAACATGTGCTGAAGCAGCTTGTCCGAACGGATTATCACAGACTAACGGAACCCAGCTTTGATCGGTTTCGCTTTTAACCGATAGTAACATCATCATCATCACCATTCGGGCTGATAGCTTTTGTCCGCCGCTGCCATCAGATTTCGTCCTTGAACCTTGATTAATCGTTTGCCAGGTTGAATAATGGTCTTTTTGCGGTTTCCCGTACATAAAGGCATTATCCGTTCGCATGTTGTAAACCAAAAGTTCAGGATATCGATTTCGCAGCGATACAAATAAAATCTGCTCATCACTAATGAGTTGTTTTATTTCTTGGTCTACTGCTAAATTCGTATGATCAATTGTATCAAATTGTTTGGTAATTTTGTTTATAGCAGCTACAAAATGCTGTTTCAGAAGCGGCTCGACATCCTCAGGCTTTTTAGGTAAGATGTCCTCCTTAAGCTGCACGAGTGGGAAGGAACCTCGTTCATTTTTCAGCTTCATTTTTGCAATCATGGAACGAATGGCCTCTGAAATACTCATGACCTTCATGCTGGCACGGCTTGCCCAGAAGTTTTGAGCATTCTCTGCTCTTTCTTTGTCACGTTCCAACTGCTCCAATCCACTTTGCGAGAATCGTTTCATATTTTTAACTACACTTTGGACATGCGAATAATGTCTCGTATCCATATGATCTAATGTCGTTAAGACTTCATTTTTAAAACGTATCTCCCAATCTTTGCCTTCAATCGTCAGTTTTAAATTACGCAACGATTGTTCGATTTTTGCATGCTTCTCTTTGCCATCTTCTTGAATGTTTTGATGTTTTTCACACCAGGATAAGATACATGCTTTTCCTTGTCTTTTAATTTTTTCTATATCATGATCTGTAAATGCTGATGCTTCCTCCTTAAGGATAACGGATAATGTTAACAAATCCCCTTCATAACCGGCAATGTTGGTTTCTGTTTCTTTTTTACGATGTTCCGCCTGCTTTTCTTCCTCTTTCGATTGTTTCGTTTGATCTTTTATTTCTACTGCCTTTACTTCTAAGTCAAAGTCTTCCCATTCTTCAGGCTGTTTTTCATGCTTTGTTATTTTCTTAGCAGACTTATCACGCTGTTCGTTTGCATGCTTTAGGGAAGTTTCCGCGACGGTGACAGCTGTTCCTTGTTCCCGTTCTTCTTTATCTGCAGCCTTCGCTTCCTTCTGGGCAGTTTGCAGCATATTTTCTAAAATACTGAGAGGTTCATTGGGTTCCGGAACTTCCCTCCACTCCTTGTTATGAGTATCAAGTTTTTTCTCTAATTTCTTTTGCTGCTTTTGTTCTGTTTCTTTTTTGGCTTGAATAACGAGTAATTCTCTAGCCTGTTCTTCTTTCGTTTTTTGGAGCTGTTTCAGCTCTTCTATGCTGCCATTTATCTCCTCTAGCAAATGTGGTGATAAACGAGGGACTTCTTCACAAGCTTCTGTTTTTTCATCCGCAGGATAAGCCGCAGTTTCAATAAAGAGGGCGATCTCCTTAATCGTTTGTTCAGTTATAACCTTCCATTCTAAATACGTTTGATACCACTTATTTTGCAGCTCAGCTATATTTTGGTGCTCTATCACTATTTCTTGCTGAACTATACCTAAGGCTTCCTTTTGTTTCTCTTTCTCTACTTTCACACGTTTATTTTCTTGATAAATAAGCTTTTCACGTTCATATTCCTCTATTGCTTCTATGTCTCTAGTAAGCTTTTCAATCTTTACATTTGTAGTATCCAACTTTTCTTTTAACTCTTGCTGTATTTCTTTTTCCTTTTGCTGTTGGGTTGTGATTTCCTGAAATTGAGCCTTCTTGGAAAAAAGGGAGTTCTGTTCCTGATTGAAAGCTCTCTCAATATCAACCGCAAGCTCACGTGATCCAAATCGATCAATTTCTTTTAAGATTCGACGTAAGGAAGTTTCTGTTTTTTCAATCTCAATTAAAGTTTCTTTCTTTTCTTCTATTTGTTTAGCAATCTTTATTTTCCAGTCGGTAAATTGATTTTTATTCGTTACTAGTTCTTTTTCTGTGCCGTTAATAATCACAAAGCTTGGCTGGTGATTATCACTGTTCATTTCTTCCCGCAAGAAAATTGGGACCGGACTTTTAAACATTCTTCCAGAAAGAACCTGCTGATTAATTTTTTGCCATTGCTGCCCGTTTACGACTAATCCATATGGCAGGAGTGGATATGTTAAAGAATAGTTTGCGAGTTCCTCTTTACTTAAAGATTGGAGAAACTGCGATCCATAAAACACATCAATGCCCGTCTTTTCATCAATCCATTCCTTTAATTCTTTCACATCTTTATTCGGAATCCAGAAGTGTTCGTCATTTAAGGAATGATCCAATTGTATTTCCCATAGGTCCTTTTTTATTTGTTCACCTTGTTCGCGATTATTACCTAGAATTTCATCTATTTGTATCGCATATTTCGAAAGTTGCGCGTGGGATAATGGGGCAGTGACATTATCTAATAACCCGTGAAGCCGATCAATTAGTTTTGCTTCTATTTGCATTTGCTCTTCATTGGCTGCCCTTAACTGTTCCGATTTCTCTTCTGAAAACTGAATCGATTGGACGAGTGTCCCTTGTGAAGTGGCTAATTTATTTTGCACTTCACTTGATTTGATAACACTTGCATGCAGCTCTTCTACCATAGCCTTTTTATCTGCAACTTGTTTAGAAAGAAACTCAACATAGCCCTTTAAGTCATAGGTTAAGCGGTCGCCAAACTCTTTGATGAGACCCTCTTCCTTCGACTCAAATGTATGAATATGCTTATAAAGCAAGTCAATTTCAGAACCAAGCTGCACAATCTCTCTTGTCTTTTGTTTATCCTGCTGTGATAAATCATTTCCTTTTTTCTTTAAAAACCTTTGATAACCGAAATACTGCTTACCTGCTTCTTGAATCGATAAAGAAGAATCTTCCCATTGCTTTCTAGCCTCTATTTTGATTTCATCCATGCGTTGATTCACTTGCTCTAAACCGCTATTTTGTTCTAATGTCGCGATTTGCTGTGAAAGAGAGCGAATCGTTTGTTCGTTTTCACTCCACTCTTTCAATAAAACCTGGAAGGCTAGCTGTTCTTTTCGTTCCTGTTTTTCCTTAACAATCTCTTGTAAGGAAGAATGCTCTTTCCTTTCTTCTACTAATTTCTTCTCCCAATCTCGTACCTCGCTATGAGCTTTTGCATACTCTAAATTGTCTTTTTGAAAGCGTAGCTCTGCTTGCCTAATCATTAATTTTTCGATGTCTTTCTCTAACGTAAGCAAACTTTCCTCTTCAGATTTCTTTAAATGCTCTATCGCACCAAGTAGTTGTCTTCCTTCCTTTATACTACTAAGTACAATTTCTTTATGCTCAATACCTTTTGCTAGATTTTCTTCAAAAGGGACAATGTCTTCTAAAAATTCCTTATGCGCTTGCTCTCTTTTTAAAAGAACAGGCAGGTCCTTGGCAATACTTGCCTGACTTTTGAAAATCTCGACAAGATCGTTCTTTTGAAGTTCTGTCCGATGCAAGACTTGACTAACAGTAGGAATAATTCGTTTTTGGAACAAGGAATGATCATCTTCTGCTCCCTCAAAGTATTTTCCAACGCCGCCTTCATCTTTGTTAATCTCTTTCATAATATCCCAGTCTTTACGGTTAATTCCGTATGTATCTAGAATACGATAGTGCTTCTTCGTATCGCGGTAAACGTCGTATCCATTCCATTTTAAATAATCCTTCAAGCTTTCAGTATCTGCAACCTCATCATCTTCAAAAAGTGGAATATGCTCAAGTGATGCCTCTTCTTTTCGTTCAAATTCTCTTGTATAAAAGGTAATATTGGGGAGGATCTTTGCCTCCTGCTCTAAAGTTTTGCTTTCATTTCCGCTCTCTTCACTAAGCGAAATCCGCTGTTCTGCAGAGAACATTCCTCCCGTTACTAGGTGCCGGTGGTCAGAACCGTCCAATTCCCATTGAATGAGCACATGGAAGGTATAGGGAATAAATTGCTCTTTATTATTAAAAAAGAACTGCTGATAATACCGATTGTTTTGTTTTCCCCATGAGGTACCCGGTTTAAGTATTTGGAAGATGGTTTGCAGGAATACACCCTTACCGCCGCCATTCATCATCGCAATCAGACCATTTGTTGATGTTTCCTCATTATGGAAGTTAAAAGTGGTATCTTTATATTGCTTTTGCATGCCATCATACTTCAGGCCAACAATTCTAATTCGATGGATTTTCGGCATGCTCACCCTCCTCTGTAGTCATTAATTTTTTAAATAATTCATATCGATCATAATCATGATACAGGTATTCAATTCGCTCAAAAAGTTCTTGTTTTGGAATCGCCTTGGGAATATCGTCCCGATCCAGGACGACGATCAACCCCTCCGTCTCTAATAGGCGCATTGCACCAGCGATTAAACCAATCCTCGTTCGTCTATTGGCTTTTTTAGCCCCATAATCATCACTGTCCACTTCCATGTACTTCCACGTTGTTACAACGTCCTTCATATCGATTCGTTCTTCTTCACCGAAGGTTGGTTTCGCTTTAAGAATGCTATCCCAATTCATCACTAGATCATTGACTTGGCGTTCTAATGAATAGTAACTAATCCCTTCTCGCTTCGTACGGATTTTTGCAGCCTGGTTGCGGTCGATGCTCGCTAAAAAAGACATGATGACAATACTAATAAGATGAAAGTGTTTCTTTGTTTCGATTTGCTTATGCTTCTCTTTCATATGTGTAAAATTCGTTGCAAAGACAGAACCGGTCGGATGGACAACTATATGGATTCGTTTAGGCGATTCAATGATATATGTACCAGATTCGTCTGCTAATAAAAGAACGGTCTGTCTCACTTCTGGATCAAAATATGTCTGGAAGTGTTCGCTGCTTTCGTCGATTACTTTATCTTTTAATAGAGTAAAATAGACAGCTGATGCTTTTTTTATTGCTTCTGCATTCATCATTTATCCTCCTGTATACATATCTTAAACGGGGTCATTTTCATTTGATACCAATGATGAGGCTCAGCTCGATGATCAAACATGGTAAAGATTTTCAAGCCTTCAAAAGTTTGAAATTGCGGGTACTCCTCCATTAGTTTATATAGAAGAATTTCCCTCTCATCACTTAAGGTTTCTACCTTCCGGTGCAGTACTTGAACCTTCAGCGGTTTTTTGTCAAACATCATCCATAAATCAATCGATTCAGATTCTTCAAACCATAAATCCTGCACTTCTAATGGCATAGTCTTTAAATCAGTGAATGAAAACTCTCTGTGCGTTTGTAAATGTTGAAAAACATAACTCCATGCTTTAACAACAGAGCCCCAATTCGTTACTCGCAAAAGGGTACTACTTTCTTCTGGCTCCTCTTCGATTACAACTTCTGTTACTTGTTTTTCATCAAATTCTTGTTCTCCCCATATCCAATCTAGCGGCAAAATAAATTCATTTTTTGGTGAAAATAAAGAAGAAAGGACTTTTTCTATCGTATCAAAACTTTTGACCCCGTCCTTCATGAACCCATTTTCATAAATATGTTCGCGAAATGAAACTAAGCTTGTTTCCCAAAACAATGAAGGGTTTTCTGCTTTTAATTTTATTTCATAAGAGATATTTTGAATAACTAGCTTGGCAAAACGGTCATGCAATTGTCTTGTATGACCAATTTTTTCGTGGAGAAGAATCAACTCCTTCTGAATATAATCATCTTCTTCATTTCTTCGTTTCGTTTTTTCTATCATGCTAGTAATCGTACGGAAATGATTTTTTTCTTCTTCGAATTGCATTTCAATTTCAACACGATTGTCAACCCTTTGCCGTTCTTCTTCAATCAATAAGATTTTGGGATTGTTGATCATTTCCTTTTGAAAGGCGAATTCTGTTGCCATTAAGCGGTTTACGCGTGAAATGAGGTGATCGAGGTTTCGAGTAGCTTTGCTAAAATTACCGTTTTTAATCAACTGCATACTATAGAGTTGTTCTATCGTGATCGAGAATTCCTCAGCCATCTCCCTACTCATAAAAATCATTTCCTGAGAGACATCCGTGAGTTTATATACAATGGATCCACCAATTTCTAGGTTCGTATATAATTCATCCATTGTGACGTATCGGAACACCTGTGTTTCCCATGATTGTCTAATCTCATCGTAATATAACGCTTCAAAAGGTTTACTATATTCCTCTTTTCCTTGATACAAGAGACCGCTTGTAATCCGTTCAACTTGCTTATCGTCCGCTAAAAGCTTCATTTGTTTTATGGTATCTTCTACCATATGTTTGATATCTGATTTACGCCGACTATCATCATCATTTAATTCTCGATAAAAAATCGTGAGCAGCACGTGCATGAGGATCGTTTGAATATGAGGCTTCAGCTCTCCTACCTCCATTCCCCTCCCTAGCTCAAACAGGGGATTTAATCGTTGCATTCGCTGAGCGAAACCCTCCCATGATTCGTTCACGTCCATCTCCTCCATGTTTCAATTGTTAACACTTCTTGTGGGATTCGCTTATTTTCTAGCCATAATTTCATTAATACGTTTTGCTCTTCTTCGGTAAACCATTGCATGAAGGTATCGCGGTATTTGAGATTTATTGTTTGGCCTTGTTTTTGATCGTTCCTTTGTTCTAGACATTCGAGCATTTTGCGATATATGAGCAAGGCAGGCTGAATACAGCAATCCGGATATTTTTCTATAAGACGAATGATAATCCCATATCCGGCGGCATCAAGATCTCCTGCATAATAGAAAAGGTAGTTTTTTTTCGGAAACATCCGATAGAAAAAGGAAAAGCTCTGTTCGATTTTAGTGCCTTCCCCATAAATGATCAGTTCAGGCTCATAATCCAATTTGTTCCCTTCCAATAACTTTATAGAAGTATGAAAAAAAGATAGATTTTCGACGATTAGTATTCTCTGAATATCTTTCATTTGTTTCCCTTGTTTCATCCAAAATACAAATGGCTCACCATAGGCCACCATTTTAAGCTGGTCTTCTGATATCCCAAGTCTCATAAAAAAACCTTTACCATCTGGAAAACTATCACTATCCAGCAAAAACTTTTCATGGCCAAAAAGCTCCATGCTTCTTTCTTCTAATGACACAATTTCCCGTTCATGACTTGTCTTTAGAAAATCATATATTTTCCGGATACGGTTCCATTCATCAATCGTTTGCCATTCGGGGTGCCGTTCATAGTAGGAAAAGTCGAATTGATCACTTAATTTCATCATCTCGAGTCGATCCCATTTGGCTGCCTGAACTTTTATATTTACCCAGTAATACAAGGCGAGCGCTGGTGTTCTGCCGTTGTACTGATTATTCTGAATCGGGGTAAGCCGACCTTCTGCCTCCAGTGTTACGATTGCCTGATAAAATAATGAATAACCGTCCATCTCAAAATAATCTTCTAATAGCTTTCGCAGCTGAAATTCTAAATCGTTTATATTTATTTTCTTTTTCTGATTTGGGTGTTGAATATCTTCAATAAAACCTCTCACCCTTGTTTCAATGATGTCGATTGTACTCACCTACTTAAATTCCTTAAAGTCATGAATATACTTCTTATTCCCATTTAGGACATCCTTATATTATAAACTAGTTATGTTACTGTTGGTAAACGAAATTTTTTTAGAATAATAATAGACTGGAAAATTAAAAAATAAAAACCGCATCAGTGAAAAAATTCACCGTGCGGTACACTTAACTATAAATAAATTGACATTTACCCTATTTCATTACTGGAGCAAGATTGGCTTCGGGTGAAGTGACCTTATCATAAAAATCTACGAATTTATCACGGTCGGCGCTATCACGGTAAGCCATGGCGACACGCGGATGTTCATTAAGGACACCAGAAATCATATATGGAATGATATAGCCCCACTCCCATTTTTGGCGCATTTCAAGCATATGCTTTTCTATCATTTCAAGCACTGGCTTCAGTTCGTAGCTTGGCTTTTGGATGTAGCTAACCAGCAGTTCTGTATTACAATTACCTGCTGCGCGGCCCATGCCAAATACAGATGAATCTAGATATGTAACCCCATTTTGCAGTGCCGCTAACGTATTAGCAAACGCTAACTGCATGTTGTTATGTGTATGGATTCCAAGCTGCTTGTTAGGAATCAACTCTTGGAACTTTTTCACTTGGTGCTCAATATCTGAAGGATCCAAGCTCCCGAAAGAATCGACGATATATACAACATCGACAGGACTTTCCCTCACCATATCAAATGCTTTTGTTAACTGCTTTTCAGGCACACTCGATAAAGCCATAATATTAAGTGAAGTTTCATAACCCAAATCATGAAACATTTGTACAAGCTCTAATCCTTTATCAACTTCACGGATATAGCATGCCACCCGAATCATATCTAAAACACTTTGTTCACGTGGTAAAATGTCATTTGGGTCTACACGGCCAATATCCACAAGAGCAGAAAACTTCGTGAATTTTTTCTCAGGGAAAATTTCTTTCAAGAAATTATCGTCTAGAAATCTCCATGGATTTGGCTCAGTTGCATTGAGTAGTTTTGGGGAGTTTTTGTAACCAATCTCCATGTATTCAACACCAGCCGCACTTAAGCTATTATACAAGTCTTGAACAAATTCCACACTGAAATCCCAATTGTTAACCAAGCCCCCATCTCGAATCGTGCAGTCTAAAATTTTGCTGCCTTGTCCCATGAAAGTAATGCCTCCTGTAAATCATATTTTTATATTATTTATTAGTCTTTGCTTTAAAGCCCTAAAATCCTTACTGTGTTTATATCACTTTTCAATCATAGGAGTCAACCATTTTCCGAAAATTCATTTTTTAGATTCAAAAAAGACATTCTCCCTAAATAATGTCTGAGAGAATGGCTTTTTAATAACGTTGCGCATGTTAATTGAAAACGATTATTTTATGCTTTGTGTTTTGATTCAACAAAATCCTTCATTCTCACAACAGCTTCTTCCAATAGGTCTAAAGAGGTTGCATAAGATAGACGGATATTTTCAGGGGTACCGAACCCGGAGCCTGGGATTACTGCTACTTTGGCTTCAACAAGCAATGCTTCAACAAAGGCGTCAACATCTTGATATCCCGTTATTTCAGCAGCTGCCTTAACATTTGGATATAAATAGAATGCACCCTGAGGTTTCACACAGGTAAATCCTGGAATCGAAACTAATTTATCATAAATTACTTCTAAACGATGTTCAAATGCCTGACGCATTTCTTCAACCGGCTCTTGCGGACCATTATAAGCAGCAATGGAAGCATACTGAGCAGTTGTGGTTGGATTAGATGTGCTATGACTCGCAAGGTTTGTCATGGCTTCTATAATCTCCCTGTTACCAGCCGCATAACCAATTCTCCAACCTGTCATGGAGTGTGATTTGGATACACCATTGATCACGATGGTTTGTTCCTTTAGTTCTGGAGAAAGCTGAGCGATTGATACATGTTTATGAGTGCCATATATGAGCTTTTCGTAAATTTCATCTGACACGATTAATATATTTCTTTCTTGGCATATTTCACCTAATGCCTGCAGTTCATCTGCTGTATAGATAACACCAGTTGGGTTACTAGGAGAATTGATAATAACTGCTTTCGTTTTTTCGGTAATAGCTGTTTCTAATTGTTGTGGAGTAATCTTAAATTGTTGGGACTCTAATCCATCAACGTAAATTGGTACACCACCGGCTAATTTAACTTGTTCAGGGTAGCTAACCCAATAAGGCGTTGGAATGATTACCTCATCACCCTCATTTAAGAGCACTTGAAAAAGTGTATACAATGCATGCTTTGCCCCGTTTGCAACAATAATTTCATTGGGTTTATAAGTAAGCCCCTGGTCTCTCTCAAATTTCTCAATAATCGCCTTTTTTAAAGCTGGTAAGCCTGCTGAAGGGGTATACTTCGTATGTCCTTCATTCATTGACCGTGCTGCGGCATCCAAAATATGTTGTGGAGTATTATAATCAGGTTCACCTGCTCCTAAGCCAATTACATCTACCCCTTTTTCCTTTAATTCTTTCGCCTTTGCTGTAATTGCTAATGTTGTTGATGGTGTGAGTGCCATTACCCTATTTGCTAATTTTACTGCCATTCCAATTCCTCCTACTTCATCCAAACTAAAGATTTTCAATTTTCTTTAGCCATTCTCCTGTTTTAAAGTGTACATAGTAATAATTTATTAAATTATTTTCAGAACGGTAATGAATTTCCCATAAAGGGATATTATTTTCCATTCCTAATCTCACAGAAATAATTTCTTTCGGACTTTTTTCAGCTAATAGTCTTTGTACTGCATCCTCTTTTGATATTCCGTTTTTCGGTTTATCAACCATTACCTTCTTACTTTTTTCTGGAATCCAGACGATGATATTCTCACCTTTTTTATTTTCCCCCTCAATAATACTAACGGTTTCTGCTCCATGATAGATGTGAAAATCCTCCACTTCACTTAACTCGACCTTGTCTTTGGCCAAGGAAACAGCTTTTTCTTCCGCAGCATTTAAAGGTTCCTGTGCACTTACATATACTTTAATAAAAACCCCAACACCAATGACAAAGAACAGTACTAAAAATAAAATTATTTTTTTCATAATACTCCACTTCTTTATGTACGATAAATGGTAAACCTTTATCCCTCTAAAGCAATAATATCAGCTATAGTCTTCATTTTCTACTGGAAAAGTGAAGACTTCATAGTTATTTTCGGTAAATTTTATTGTAATCGTACCATGTTTCTTAGTATAAAGAACTTCTGACCAAGTATCCTGCAGGTCATAAATAATCTCAGGGTCAGGTTGATGTTGTTCTGACTCGAATAAAATAGATATCTGTGGATTAACATTTTGAATCAATTTCTCCGATAACGAATTTTCCATCGCCCAGTTAGGTACCTTAAAAATAGTGACGTCATCTAAATTTTTCTTCATTAAATGCTCTTCCGCATCATCACTAGATGAAGTCATTAGAAATAGACGATGCTTAAAGAACTGCAACGTAAAATCTAACCCTTCCGTCTCACCTTTTCCTGAAAATAGAACTTCAGCAGCAAGATCCGGTAACAGTATTTGTCTTGTCCCTTCTTTCCAAGGTATCACTTCAACCTCGGCAAATGGAGACGCCATATTTATTAATTCATTCACTATTTCAGGTGTAGAAATCAATTGCTTTACCTTATATTTAGAAATAAATTGAGTAAGTTGATCTAGAAAGAGATTTTGACGGTTGGTAATAACTAGTGTTGAAATTTCTTTAACCCCGTATGTTTTGAGCATCTCTCTTAATTCCGGGCTTGTTTCTTTTCCACCCATATTAACCATGATATTTTCCCCATTGGACCCTTGAATTAGGGTTGCTTCACCATCGTCTAATCCTAAAAATGTGACAGCAATCTCGTGATCTTTTAAATTTAAATGAATATTTTCAACCTTCTCTATTGGAGAGGCACTTCCAATAGAAATCATTTGAAAAAAGATAGCTGTCATTAATAGTAACACTCTCATACACATACCTCCCTTATTAATAGGGTGTGTAACTTTTCATTAATTCATTATAACCATTTGTCAATAATTTCAACTAATTCGTCAATATTCCCCTTTTTCATCGGTACGGATGGAATAGATTGCAAAAATGCCTTACCATATTTAGTCGTAATGATCCTTTTATCAAAAACCATCATAATTCCGCGGTCTTTTTCTGTTCGTATAAGTCGACCGAAGCCCTGTTTAAATCTAAGAACCGCCTCAGGTAAAGAATACTCAGTAAAGGCATTTCCACCCTTTTGCTTAATCACTTGACACTTTGCTTCTGTCAAAGGTTCATCAGGCGGACTAAAAGGTAATCTGACCATAATCAAACAGGATAAATCCTCCCCAGGGATGTCTATGCCTTCCCAGAAGCTGCTTGTTCCCAGCAAAATGGCTTTATCATATCTCTGGAAATTTCTTGTTAGTCTCGAACGACTGCCGCTGGTAATCCCCTGGGCGATGATCGCATAGTCATTTAGAAACCCACTTTCCTTTATTAGCTCATAGGTTTTCTTTAACATGTCATGAGCTGTAAAGAGAATCAGCATCCTCCCCTTTGTAGCTTCCGCAATTGTAATAATATGTTCCGTAATCGCAATGACGTAATCATCTAGACTTGTTGCGTTAATCTCAGGCAAATCCTCGGGTATTAATAGTTGCACCTGACTTTGGTAATCAAATGGAGATGAGATTGACATTGTCAGCGTGGTGTCTTTGCTAAGCCCAATTTCCTTGATCATGTAATCAAAAGAATGATTAACCGTAAGAGTAGCTGAAGTTAACACAATACCCTTTTTACAATTAAAGAATTTTTCCTTAAGAGAAGCTGCTACAAATGCCGGCTGAGCATAAAAGGTAGTTATATTCTGTTGGGAGCGGAAGTCAACTTCAATCCACTTTACATCGTTAGATTCTTTAATAAAGCAATCTTGTACGGTATTTCTCAAGTCTTCTAGATCGTTTCTAAAGGATATGATTTCCTCCAGTTTTCCTTTATGTCTGCTTGATAAAGAATTATTATTTTCCTTAATTACATTTAATCGAGCAGTTATTACGGTTTGTAAGTCTTTCAATAAGAAGGCAAATCTCTCTGCACTATGTACGAGAGCATTTTTTTCTTTTCCACCCTTATCATGGGAAAAACGAACTTTTGCCCGATTTAAGCCTCTTCTTTCGGCAGAATTTGATTTTGCATATAGGGCAGTCAGCTTAAAAAACTCATCCATTTCATATGAAAGGTCTGAAGTTAGTTTATTAATTTTTTCAGGTGGAGTTACATTTTCCTTTTTGGATTTTATCGATTCCACTATTGAATCTAGCTCATAAAAAAGAAGATGTTGGTCATATTGACCAAATTGACTTAAAAGCAACCGGGTTGATAAGTAATCTAAGGAACGACCAAAGTATTGACTTGCAACTTTTTCAAAATGATGTCCTTCGTCGATGATTGCATAATCAAAATCTGGCAAAAATGATGTCTCAGCAGATAGATTACTTAATAGCAGTGAATGATTAGTAATAATAATATCTGCCTGATATGCCTCATTCTTTGCCCGTAAATAAAAATCCTTCTCCTGCCAAACTTTATTCATTGCAAAGATCGTCTGTTCATTTTTAATTTTATTCCAAAAGAGATTGCCACCGCTTGAGAGGTTCAACTCGTCTCGATCGCCCGTTTTTGTTTCTGTTAACCAAACTAAAATTTGCATTTTTGTTAGTGTTGTATCGTAATTATCATTTTCTTCTAGTAAAGATAAGGCGAATTTTTCTAAACTAATATAATGATTTCTTCCTTTTAACAATACGGTTTTCACCTCAAGAGGAAGAATTTTTGCTAATAAGGGAATTTCATTATGAATGAGCTGCTCTTGCAATTGGATAGTATGTGTACTTACTATTACCCTGAGCTTGTTTTGTTTTGCAAAATAAGCAACCGGCAAAAGGTATGCCAAAGATTTACCTACTCCTGTTCCTGCCTCTATAAGGGTATGCTTTCCGGACATAAATGCTTCGTAAACCCCATCCATCATTTGAAATTGACCCATTCTTTTTTCATAAGACGAAAAACCCTTAGTCACCATATCTATTTTATCTTCTTCACTGATTGGATAGTGAAAATGTTCGTCATTCTGCCCACTCGTTGACGTTGGGCTGCTAGCAAACTTTTTCAAGGCAAGCGTGTTGTACATTTCAAGTGTCTCATCCCAAGTCTCAGTACTTTGATCTATTTCTAAAATGATTTCATCAATTAATTGTTGTAAATCGCTTTTTAATCCTCCAGAAAGCTGAGAAAGCTGACGAAGGGTCATTTTCGGCAATTGTGATAAGCGGTTTACAAGGATTAGGAAAAGCTCTGCAGTCACTTGAGCGTCACTATCTGCCTGATGTGGCCGATCATGGTTGAGATCCTCTCGGAATGCTAGATCTGATAGCTTATAGCCATCTGCGGTAGGAAATATGATTCTCGCCATTTCTACTGTATCTAGAACTGACCCGTAAAAACCTTCAAATCCTGCTTGAATTAATTCTTCCTGTAAAAAGGACAAATCAAATAATACATTGTGAGCAACAAAATAAGCACCTTCTAATAAAGCAATTACCTTTGGGGCAATCTCCATAAATAATGGTGCGTCCTTTACCATCCCATCCTCTAAGCCAGTCAATTCCTCAATAAATGCAGGTATGGACCTTTTAGGGTTGATGAGTGATGAGAAACTTTCCGTGATTTTTCCATCTTCAATAACCACAGCGGCAAATTGGATTATTTTATCCCCTTTTTTGGGGTTATTTCCTGTCGTTTCTAAGTCTACAACAACAAATTTATTTAACATTCTACATAACACCTCAAACCTTCATTCAAACGGTATCATAAAAAAGGTAAAAGAAAAAGTATACCTTACTCTACAGTATATAAAATTAACAGCAAAAAAGAAAAATCCCCGAAAAAGCGGGGATTCTCTACATGATCGTTAAGGCTGGCTCTGCATAAATAAGTTCTTTTATTCTGTTATCTTCATCCATAATTGCCACTTTAGGCTGATGGCTTTGGACTTTTTCTTCGGATACCAAGCAATATGAGATGATAATAACAACATCACCTGTTTGAACTAGTCGAGCGGCAGCTCCATTCAAGCAAACGATACCACTGCCTCTTTCACCAGGAATGATATAGGTTTCAAGTCTTGCCCCGTTATTGTTATTTACAATTTGAACCTTCTCATTTGCAACCATACCAACAGCGTCAAGTAAATCTTCATCAATCGTAATACTGCCAACATAATTAAGATTCGCTTCCGTTACTGTAGCACGGTGGATTTTCCCATTCATCATGTGTCGAAACATTCGTTTTCTCCTCCAATTTCCTGCCCTAAGTCTAGGATAATATTATCAATTAAACGAACCCTAGAAAACTGCACGGCTAGAGCAATGATAAAAATATCTGCTAAATACTCTACAGATTTTAATTGGGGATATGAATAGATCTCAACATAATCAATTTTCCCGTTGGACTCGGAGCGTATCATTGTTGATACCAATGTCTTTATGGCTTCAGGATCCCGAACTCCTTTATCAATCGCCTCCTTGGCAGCAGTTAAGCTTTTATAAAGGACGCTTGCTTTAGCCCTCTCCTCGGGCAGAAGATTAACATTACGAGAACTTTTTGCTAGACCATCTTCTTCACGTACAATCTCTACAGGTATTAGTTCAATTGGAAAATTAAGATCCGAAATTAAGCCTTCTACGACCGCGACTTGTTGCGCATCCTTTGTGCCAAAGTAAGCTCTTGTTGGCAAAACAATATTAAATAACTTCGTTAAGACAGTAGCCACCCCGTCAAAATGACCAGGTCTCGATTTTCCACATAAAACATCCGTACGGTCTTGAATGATTACCCTTGCGGATGTTTTATGTGGATACATTTCTTCCACACTAGGATAAAAAATGAGGTCTACCCCTTCACATTCAGCCAATGATTGGTCTCTTGCAAAGTCTCGTGGATAGGTTGAAAAATCCTCTTTTGGACCAAACTGCAATGGATTTACGAATATACTTAAAACAACAATATCATTTTCTATTCTCGCTTTTTTTAATAGAGTTAAATGACCTTCATGTAAAAAACCCATTGTTGGCACAAAGCCGATTGATTTGGAATGAGATTTCTGTTTACTTATTTCCTTACGCATTTCCTGAATGGTGGTAATGACTCTCATTTTATTCCTCCGTAAAGTCCACTAAGCTCCCGTTCCTTCATCGTAAAGGAATGCTTATCTTCAGGAAATTGTTGTGATTTAACTTCCTTCACATATGCCTGTATCGATTCAACAATAAACGGGTTTAAAGAGTAATATTGCTTTACAAACTTTGGTACACGCTCCACACCATATCCTAAAATGTCATGATAGACTAGTACTTGCCCATCTACATCAACTCCTGCTCCAATACCAATTATAGGAATGGATACAGCTTTGGAAACTTCATCGGCTAGCTGCTTCGGTACACACTCTAAGACAATCGCAAATGCCCCTGCTTCTTCACACTTTTTAGCGTCCTCCAGCAATTTCATTGCAGCTTTGGCGTCTTTCCCTTGAACTTTATACCCACCTAATACGCCAACGGATTGAGGGGTCAAGCCAAGATGTCCACAAACTGGAATTCCAGCTTTTGTAAGCGCTGAAATTTTTTCAATTACCTCATCGGCACCCTCAAGCTTCACTGCATGTGCACCTGTTTCTTGAATTAATCTACCCGCATTTTGTAATGTATCCTTAACCGATAGATGATAGGTTAAGAACGGCATATCCACAACAATAAACGTATCCTTAGCTCCACGTTTTACCGCTCTTGAATGATGAATCATATCATCCATTGTCACTGGTACTGTTGAATCGTAACCAAGTACCACCATTCCAAGCGAGTCTCCTACTAAAATTAGATCTACACCTGCCTGCTCTGCTTGCTTTGCAGAAGGATAATCATAGGCAGTAAGCATAACAATTTTTTCATTACTTTCTTTCATTTTAAAAAAATCAGTACTTTGCTTCATTAACATTCCCTCCTTTTTTGTAGGAAGAGGGGTCAAAAAGAGCACAAATAAAAAGATCCATCTGAAGGCAGAGGATCTTGGACTCTTTTACATTTTCTATCCCTCTGTCCCGGTCCGTTATCCGGATCTAGGCAGAACCCTTTTAAATTGTAAAAAACTAGTTTCAGGTGCAGCTCACAATGATACCGCCCATTATCTGAATTATAAGAAAAAAACAAAAAAACCGCAAGCATTCTTTTCAAATAACAAAAACTATATCTTATAACTCTATATCCGCAGAATAAACATGATGTATTTTTCCGTGTTCATCTTCGATCATTAATACTCCATCATCTGTTATCCCTAGTGCTTTACCAATAATAGAATGTGAGAGTGTACGTGCGGTAATATTTCTGCCAATACTTATTGCATAACTTTCCCAAAGGAGCTTAATAGGAAAGAAGCCCTCAGCTAAATAAAGTAAATACAATTTTTCCAACTTCACAAAGATACCCTTTATTAAGTCTGCTCGTGATACTTTTTCTCCCTTTTCAATCAAGATTGATGTAGCGATCCCTTTTAGCTCGTTAGGAAAGTCTTCGTTTGTTTGATTAACATTTATTCCCATACCAATTATGATTGAATTAATTCGATCTGCTTCTGCTTCAAGTTCAGTAAGGATTCCTGTTACCTTTTTTCCATTTAAAAGAATATCATTTGGCCATTTTATCTCTGGAAGCAGACCAGTCCGTTCCTCTATCGCCTGTACAATTGCCACCGCGGCCAAAAGCGTTAATTGTGGAGCTTTTGGCAGTGGAATATTGGGTCTAAGAATGATACTCATCCAGATGCCCGTATACTTAGGAGAGTGCCATTTTCGATCCATTCTGCCTCGACCAGATACCTGTTCTTCAGCAATGATTACCGTTCCTTCAGGTGCATTTTCATATGCTAAACGATGAGCAATCTTTTGGGTAGAATCCACAGTTTCTTCATAATGAAGGTTTTTACCAATGAATCCTGTTGTTAAACCTAGTCTTAATTCGTCAGCAGTTATCATTTCAGGCGTCTTAACAATCCGATAGCCTTTTCGACGTACTGCTTCTAATTCGAACCCTTCTTTCCGGAGCCCTTCAATATGCTTCCACACCGCCGTTCTAGAGCAGCCGATTACCTCTGCTATATGCTGTCCCGATAGAAAATCTTCACCAGCATTAGTAAAGGCATCAAGCAAATCTTTCCTTAATTGTGATTGCACTCCATCAGCCACTCCTTTATGATTTTTTTATTATTGCCAACGGTTCCTTCTACAATAGCCTCTTCCACTTTTATCAGGAGTTCCTTCACCCATGGTCCGCCGCTTTTGTTAAACCAGCCAATTAAGTCATTCCCTGTCAGATCCATTTCTGACCGTTCTTTTATGGGTAGTCGTTCATATAAATCAATATAGTCTTGTATCGAATCAACAGACTCAATTCCGCTAATTACGAGATATAGCATCTCAGCAGAAACGAAGGTTTTCTTCCTTGCCGCATACAAATCATACGACGACCAGCTAGCTTTGAATCTTTTATTTAAATAATGTAAAATATTCAGAATTTCCCTTATTTCCTTAGATGGGAATCGCCAGCCTTTTAGAAATTCTTCCATTTCCTTTTTTTCTATTTTCAAACAGTATCCTAGCAATGCCCACATTTCGCGAGTATTTAATCGGTCTAGCCTGTACTCCAACATTAATTTTAGGTTGTTCTCTTTGTCCGCTAACCCTGGTAAATAAGAATATAAATTGGTTTGTAAAATTAGTTGTATAGCTTGTTTTCGATTAATACCAAAAAGCAATTTGTCAAACTCAGCTTGTTTGCGTTCAACCGCAATTTTATCAAGTAAGTGCCCTAAATCTAACAACGCATTTAGTGTTTCTTTTTCAATTCGGAAAGACAGCTGACTCACAAAACGCACTGCCCGCATCATTCTTAATGCATCCTCTTGAAAGCGATCTATTGCTTTTCCAACTGTTTGAATAACTTTATTCTTTATTGCTACTTGTCCATCAAAGGGATCAATTAGATTTCCGTCTTTATCCATAGCCATTGCATTCATGGTAAAATCTCTCCGTTGTAAATCCTCGCGGAGGTTTCGAATAAAAGAGACTTCTTTCGGTCTACGGTAATCCTCGTATTCAGCCTCCGTGCGAAAGGTAGTAATCTCATACGATTTATTTTGATATAAAACTAGAACAGTTCCATGCTCAATACCTACATCAACTGTTTTTGAAAAACATTGTTTTACTTCCTCTGGTGTTGCTGAAGTGGCAATATCAACATCGTTAATTGGTTTATTTAAAAGCAAATCTCTGACAGAACCGCCAACAAAATAAGCCTCAAAACCTGCAGACTCTAGCTTTTGGATAACTGGAACAGCTGATAAAAAAGGCTCTTTCATACTTATCACCCTTATTGTAAGAGCTTAAAATATAATTGCTCATATTGCCCGACAATTTGTTCGGCTCTAAATTTTGTATTTACTAAAGAAACTCCATTACTAGCAAATTGTTGATGAATTTGTTTATTTCTCAATAAGTAAATTGCTTTCGTGGAAATATCATCAATATCTCCTAATTCACAAATGTAGCCTGTACTTCCATGTTGGATGACTTCAGGCAAGCCTCCGACATTTGTTCCAATGCATGGAACACCACATGCCATTGCCTCAAGAGCAACTAGCCCAAAGCTCTCTTTTTCCGATAATAACAGCTTTAAATCACTTATTGAGTATAATTCATCCAGGTTTTCCTGTTTGCCGAGGAGATGAACTTTTTCTGTCAATCCCAATTTTTTTACTAGCCTGCAAACCGGTGTCATTTCTGGACCATCTCCGACCAGCAAAAGTTTCGCTGGCATCGCTTCGGAAATTCTTGCGAACGTTTTTACAACATCCTGAACACGTTTAACTGGTCGGAAATTTGAAACATGGATAACAACCTTTTCGTCTTCTTTGATGCCGAATTCTTTCTTTAAATGTTTTGCATCTCGTTTTTGATAAATTCGAGCATCAATAAAGTTATATACGGTTTCAATTTGTTTGTCTGGCTGAATAAGTTCGTGAGTTTGCTCAATCAAAGATTTTGAAACAGCCGTTACGGTGTCAGATTTTTCAATTCCAAACTTAATGGCCTCAGTAAGGGATGGGTCGTACCCAAGGACCGTGATGTCCGTCCCGTGAAGCGTGGTGACAATCTTTACATCAACTTTGCTCATTTGTTTAGCTAAGATCGCACAAACTGCATGAGGAATAGCATAATGAACATGGAGAATGTCGAGGTTCTCTCGATTTGCAACCTCCGCCATTTTACTAGCTAAAGCAATATCATAGGGTGGATACTGAAAAAGAGAATATTGATTCACTTCAACCTGATGATAATAAATATTATGATAAATTTTATTTAATCTAAAAGGAATGCTTGATGAGATAAAATGGATCTCATGTCCTTTTTCAGCTAGCATTTTACCTAATTCCGTAGCCACCACACCTGAGCCGCCAACCGTAGGATAACAGGTAATTCCAATTTTAAGTTTCTTCATTGTTAATCTCCTATCAAGTCACAATTCAAGAGAATAGGAACCTTTGTTTTAAAGCCTTCTGCAAATTGTACCCCAACCTGCTGGCCAAATAGTCTTTCTCTTGCCTTAACGGTTTCGATATACCCATTTATAAGTGGTGTTTCGACACTGTTTTCTGTTTGTTCAAATTGACTCTGATACGCTCTCAATGCTGCAATTTTTTGCTCCATTTCAGCGGAGACATCGATTGCAAAATCAGGCTTATGAAAGCCATTAATCATATAAAAATATACTCTTTCAACCTTATGGTATTCCTGCGAATTCTCTGTATGGTATTTTCGTATCCCCGCAGAAAAGACCGCCTCTTCTACAAGGCGGGCACAGTTTCCATGATCTGGATGACGGTCATCAAAGTAGGGGGCAAAGACGATTTTTGGCTGATACTTTCTAATTACTGCTGCAATCTTCCTAATAAATTCCGCTTGAAGAAACAGTCCTCTATCAGGAAATGAAAGTGACAATCTATCTGTGACTCCTAAGATATTAGCAGCATGTTCAGCCTCTTCTTTCCTCATCTCGATGGTCCCGTTTGAAGATAGGCCGGCTTCCGTCAAATCACAAATACCTATCCTTTTACCAACTGCTGTCCATTTTGCGATACTGCCTCCCATGCCGATTTCCACATCATCAGCATGGGCGCCGAAAGCTAAAATATGTAAGGGCTTATCGTTCATCACTTTCACCGTTCTCGTGGACAATATTTCTCCACTCTAGGAAGCCTTCGGCTAACCCTCTTATCAACAATTCTGCTGTTCCCATGTTAGTAGCGAGAGGAATTGAATAAACATCACAAAGGCGAACGAGTGCAGTTACATCTGGTTCATGCGGTTGCGCTGTAAGCGGATCCCTAAAAAAGAAAATAGCATCCATTTTATTTTTTGCGATCATCGCACCGATTTCTTGATCTCCGCCTAACGGACCGGATTGAAATCTGGTAATCGGTAAACCAGTTGCCTCTTGGATTCTCAGCCCTGTCGTTCCCGTTGCAAAAAGGCTATGTTGTGAAAAAATTGTTTGGTATGCTGTTGCAAATTGAACAAGGTCATTCTTTTTATTATCATGTGCGATTAAAGCTATATTCATGGTAGTGCTCCTATTCTATAATATTTTCAAGACCATAGACAAAAAGATCTTGTTTCATTACTGTGTCTACTGCAATTTGTACTCCAGACATAAACGATGCCCGATTATAGGAATCATGACGAATCGATAAGGTTTGACCATCTGCTCCAAATAACACCTGTTGATGCGCCACTAGACCTGGCAATCTCACAGAATGAATATGCATTCCATCAAGCTCAGCACCTCTGGCACCGCTTATTGTTTCTTTCTCATCCGGATGACCCTGATGTTTGGTTTCCCTTACAGCGGTAATCATTTCAGCAGTCTTCACAGCTGTACCTGAAGGAGCATCGAGTTTTTTGTCATGATGAAGTTCAATGATTTCGACATCAGAAAAATATTTTGCAGCCATTTGTGAAAACTTCATCATTAGAACAGCACCGAGGGCAAAATTAGGCGCAATAATACAGCCTAGTTTCTTTTCCCTGCAAATACCTTCTAGCTCTTCTAAGTCATCTTTTGTAAATCCAGTGGTTCCGACAACAGGTCTGACATTATGAAGAAGTGCCGTTTTGGCATGGTGCATCCCCACCTCTGGTGTTGTTAGATCAATTAATACATCACATTCTACATTTTGAAGACACGTCTCGATGGTTGTAAAAATTGGTACATTCTTTATAGCATGAAACCCCTCTAGATCACTTAACATATGGCCGTCATATTTATAATCAATGACAGCCTTTAACTCAAAATGTTTAGTATTGGTAACCATTTTGACGGCTTCACTTCCCATCCGTCCCCGTGGTCCCGCAATGATTATTTTCACCGTTGACACTAATACTCACTCCTCATTCTGATTTTCTAGTCTCGTCCAACGATCCTTGTCCCTAGTATTAAATTTATTCATAACATAGTCATGTGACTCTTCCAAATCGATATTTAATGAATTGGCCAAGCAAATAATGACAAAAAGAAGGTCTCCCAGTTCCTCCTCAATTGCTTTTTCGGTTTCAGTAGATTTTTTAGGTTTCTCACCATAATAATGATTAACTTCTCTAGCAAGCTCCCCAAGCTCTTCTGTTAGCCGTGCTACCATTGCTAATGGACTAAAATATCCCTCTTTAAATTGACTTATGTATGTATCTACTTCATTTTGCAGGTCTTTGATTGATTTCCCATTGACCAAATACATTCACCTCATTTTAAATTGCAAACCATCTATAAAATACATTAGCTAAAAATAGTTCGTTTTACAAATATTTTTATTTTAGGCTGTGTTAAAC
>NZ_JBALNQ010000057.1:0-45265 GCF_036961885.1 Neobacillus niacini
TCATTCTATATTATATTGTTCTTAATAACAAACAAATAAATTACTAAATAATGAAACTAAAAATGTGCAAATTCGTCTAATAAGTATATCCAAAAAAAGGGAGTTTTTTAAAAAAATACGATAAATTTGGGGAAATTATCGGGAATATGAGATTTTAATACGGAATAGAATAAGTGAATGGCTTTATATTCGAATTTCTGAATATTCGGAAGTGTTTTGGCTAGATTTTGGGAAAAGAGGAGAAAAGCAAATGCGGAAATGGATAGTTTTCCTTATTTTAATTGGCAGTTTACTAGGTTTAGTAGGTTGTACCGAGAAAACAACCGCTGGTAAGGAATCCGAACAAAAAAATAGGGTGACTGAACAAGAAAAGAAGCTTGAGGAGCAAAAAGCCTCTGAAGCAGCAAAGAAAGCTGCTGCTGAAGCCGAAGCAAAAAGAATTGCAGAAGAAGAGGCTAAAAAGCCGAAAGTGATCAATGTAGTCGACCCAAGCACCAAAAATATTGTTAAAAGCTTCATTCCCGTTGAGATGGGGTTTGGAACGGATAATGAAAGATATCGGCAGGAGCTAGAGAAATGGGCAAGAGAATTAGCTAGGGGTACGGATACGACTCCTGGTTATGATACAAAGATGGTTCTAGACAAAATAGACGCAAATGGGCAGGTCACAAAAGGGAAACCAAGGGTGATTCTTGAAGAAGCAGAGCTAGTAACAAACGTAATCGAGGCTTCTGCTAATGGTGGGGAAGTTTTTCTGCCAATCTATGTCAATGAAAGTGGCTATAAGCCAGAGGATGCAGCCTATTTATCTGAAGTTGTAGTTGCAACTTACAGTACTAAATTTAATCCTAGCATAACAGGGAGAAATAAAAACATCGAATTATCCGCACAGGCTATAGATAATGTCATTGTTGGAATAGGGGATATCTTCTCCTTTAATCATACAGTGGGACCAAGTGATGCTGCACATGGTTATCAGCCTGCTCAAGAAATTGTTAATAAGGAATTGGTCATGGGTATTGGCGGAGGTATTTGTCAAACATCTTCTACCTTATTTAATGCAGTTGATCAATTGGCTATCGATTATGTAGAATGGCACCATCATTCTCTGACAGTAGGGTACGTACCTACAGGAAGGGATGCAACGGTTTCATATGGTGGCAAGGATTTTCAATTTAAGAATACCGCAGGTGTTCCATTCCTAATAAAGACCATTTATAATAGCAATGGAACCTTTACTGTTGAAGTGAGAACCTCCGCAGCCTTTCAAAGCTTACTTCAAAAAAGATAAATAAAAACACGATGAAGTCATCCCTTCATCGTGTTTTCATTTGACTATTGTAGGCCTTCAATTTCAATCTCTTTTGCAGGCAAGAAGTCTTCAGCTGTATCCAAGTAGGTAATGTTTACTTGATCTCCTTCTTTTAGATAAATAACCAATTGTTCTTTTTCAGAGGATATGATATAGCTTTTCTTGTTGTCCAGAAGGAAAGAAACAATGGTAAAATCACCTGATTTTTCTTTGTAAACACGTAGGACTGTACCTGTTGTCTGTTTTTCATCGGCGTTTGAGCTGCCGTCAACGGAACCGCCGCCTCGCTGCAGGGCTGTTTTATACTGCTTTAACGCCTCATTTGGTGTTACCCCAAAAACGGATATTTCTGGATTTGCTGCTGAGACAATAAAGTAATTCTGTAAGAAGCCATTCGAATCTAAAACAGGTGTCAGCCAGCTTGCTTCGCCATAGAAATTATAAATCACTGGCATTTCACCATGCCATTTCTTTTCAATAAATTTCTTTTCAATTATTTGTAATGCACCTTGTGAATCCATATATGAATCCTCAGGGTTTCCAGTATAGTAGGTCGCTTCACCGGAACGAGAGTTTGTCAATGAATAACCCAGCATGGAGTCCACACCTTCTTTTGGGCTGGTGAAGTCTGTAAAGTAATACATATCACCGTTTTGATCAAAAATTGGACTAACATTTGCCTCTGTTCCTTCGTCTGAAGGGAGTTTTACGTCAGATTTTCCGAAAAGACTATTCCAATAGCCGTGTATATAGTTTCCGAAATAGCTGTTTTGTAAGCTGACAATCTCCGGAGAAACCGCACCATCAATAAATTCCGGAACATCTGATAAAGCATAAGACTTTGTGCTGCCATTCTTAGAATTCACTACCACAACACCTTTAACATCAAAACCATTACGGGCCGATATGTATTCACCGAAAGAACGAATATAATATGGTTTTCCTTCATCATCAATTTCTAGTTGGACATCGCCATAGAAAATATGTTTAGGGAATTGCATTCGAATATGGCGCTCAATCGATTTGTTAAAAAAGGAAGAAGGCGTATAGATCATTGTCGATTGAATAAACTTTGGATTATCTGACGAATCAGTTGCACTTAATGTGAAATAACCAGGTGTTTCCTTTCCTTTCCACCATTTAAAAAAACCAGAAAATTCAACAGGTGCAATGTAGACATATTCATTATCTACTTTTTGAATTTGGAGGTTGCCAAGTTCATAATAACTTGTATTCGGGACTTGACCGAAAGCTTTTTTCATTTTATTTCGAGCAAATTCTGGTGGAACGCTCGCAGGTGTTTCTTTTTCATCAAATGTCTTAATTTCCACTTTTTGGTCCATCTTTGCAATTTCATATTTTTCATCTGAATTAAATAAAAAGGCTGTAAGAAAGTAGACGCCAAGAACTAAACTTGCAACAAAAAGCAATGCTTTCACTTTTCGTTCGAGGCCTGTAGAAAATACTGCCCCAATCGCAGTCACTACTATCGCTAGCACCCATAAAGATGATAGGTTTCTATCGTAATTAGTAAAATAGTAGAAAGCATAAACAGACGGGATTAAGATGACTAAAACAGCAATAATTGCTCCCGGAATAAACTTTCTATCTTCTTTTGTACTTTTATTATGACTTTTTTTATCAGTAGATTTGTTATTCCCATAAACCGGGATAAGTATAAGAGCAGAAGCAATACCAACTATCAAAGCAAACAAAAACATATTTCCCATAACCAATTCCCCTTTATTATTTATCTTCTTACTGAGTCTATATATTTACGATTATATAGGGAAAAAGTTTCAATTAAGTAAGGTCTATAGTAAAGTGCCAGGCTCCTCCTAGTAAAATTGGGAGGTACTTGGCACTGTTCTTACCACTCTCTAGGTTCATAATTGAGATCACTGAATAATTGGTTTTTTTCTTTCTTCGTTAGGTCTCTCCATTGACCAACAGGGAGGTTGCCTAAATGAATATTCATAATTCTAACACGCTGGAGTCGAACAACAGAATAACCAAGGGCGGAGCACATTCGTCTTATTTGACGGTTTAACCCTTGTGTTAAGGTAATGTTAAAAACATATTTAGATAATTGTTCCACCTTACAGGGAAGTGTTTTTGTATCTAAGATTCGAACTCCTTCAGACATTTTTTTTAAAAACTCCGATGTTATCGGGGTATCAACGGTAACAATATATTCCTTTTCATGTTTTTTTTCGGCACGCAGGATTTCATTAACGATGTCTCCGTCATTTGTTAGAAGAATTAATCCATCCGAATCTTTATCAAGCCTGCCAATATTAAAAATTCGCAGTGGGTGATTAACTAGGTCTACAATATTTCCTTTGATGTGTTTTTCAGTGGTACTTGTGATCCCAACGGGCTTATTTAATGCAATATAGACATTATTTTTGGCAACCTTGATGGTTTCTCCATTTACCCGAACCACGTCCCCAGGCTCAACTTGGCTGCCCACTTTTGCCAACTTTCCGTTAATTGTTACTCTACCTTCTTCAATCCATTTATCTGCACCGCGCCTTGATGTTTTTCCAGACTCGGAAATAAATTTATTTAATCGCAGGTTAAACACTTCCTTATTTGGTTAAATTATGTTTTTAGAATACTGAACTAATAGGATAATTTCAAGGTTAAGTTTTAATTGTTGTTTCCCATCGTCAACTTTTTTTCGTATCTAATACTATTTTAGAATAGGGGAAAAAGGTTTCTCTAGACCCACTAGATGGTTATGTTCAATAATATAGGTAGGGAAAAGAAGTGGGTGATACAGTGATCGAAGAACAAGGATTTATAGATTTAAAAAGAGGAGAACGAGGAGCTATTATCAGTATTATTGCTTATATTTGTTTATCAGCAGTAAAACTGGGAGTAGGATATTTAGCAAATTCCGAGGCATTAAAGGCTGATGGGCTTAACAATGTCACAGATATTATAGCTTCAGTTGCAGTATTGATTGGTCTTAAATTATCCCAAAGGCCTGCTGATGATGATCATCCTTATGGCCATTGGAAAGCAGAGACAGTAGCGTCTATGGTTGCGTCTTTTATCATGATGGCAGTTGGTCTAAAAGTTGCATACGAAGCGATTATTAATATTTTCTATTCGCCAAGTGAATCACCAGACGTAATTTCTGCATGGACAGGGTTATTTTGTGCCTTCGTGATGTATTTTGTTTATCGTTATAATAAGAAACTGGCTTCTGAAATAAACAGCCAATCAGTCATGGCTGCCGCTAAGGATAATCTCTCTGATGCCTGGGTCAGCGTAGGAACTTTCATTGGGATTATCGGTGCCCAATTCGGACTTCCGTGGCTGGACCCATTAGCAGCCGTTCTTGTCGGATTCCTAATTTGTAAAACAGCTTGGGACATTTTTAAAGAAGCATCACTCTATTTGACAGATGGATTTGATGAAAAAGAAATTGAATTATTTAAAGAAACCATACACCACTGTGACGGTGTGAAGGGTGTGAAAGAAATAAAGGCAAGGAATTATGGTAATAACGTCGTTGTCGATGTCGTAATTTTTGTCAATTCTACTTTAGATGTAAAGCGTGCGCATGATATTGCTACGGAGGTCGAGAATGAATTAATCGAAAAACATAAAGTATATGACGTACATATTCATGTAGAACCTCAATAAGGAAAATGTATAGTAAAAAACCCTCGTCCTAGGTTGCGGACGGGGGTTGTTAATTTTCTTCGCTTTCTTCGATGTGTTGATAGAAGGAGGCAATGATTTGGTTTATTTGATCAAGTTCTTTTTTCCAGAGTTTTGCTGAATTGTTTTCTAATGTTTGCAGGGAGCTTTCAATTAAGAATTTCCTTGGTGACCGCGTATGGATGACCTCTTCTTGGATAAAATCAATTAGTTCATAGTACTTTTCTTGTTCTTTTGTATCAGAAAATTGTTTTGAAATAGAATTCCGCAAATGTCCTGTGATTTTGCAGAATGAATCAATCAATTCATGATTCTTCTTCCGAATACCAGGAAGCCATACTTCTAAAAGTTCGGGAGCGTGTAATTGCTCACCAGTCTCAGCTACTTCGTTAACCATGTTTACTAAACGATTCACACTATATCTGACAACATCACTGATTTTTTCATTAGAGTCAGTTGCTATCCGATTATATTGAAGATTATGCTGTAGCATCCCAGTAAACATAATCGCACAATCTAATAAGTATGGTTTATTTTTTTCACCGAAGATATCGATAAACCGCCCAAACATCCACCGAAGTGACCGTAACCGACTGTGACGGATGTATTGTTTAAGATCGACGTCATTTGAAGCCATAACTTCTTCGTAAAGAGCAATTAACTTATTTTTCCTATTTGTAATCATTTGCATTTCCAATTGTCTGACAAAAATTTCTAGATCAGAAGGATTTTTACCAATTAACAATTCATTCCGGTCTTTTTCTAGCTTTTTATAAACGGTCTTATAAATCGCAATTAAAAGTTCGCTTTTGGAAGAAAAGTATTTGTAAAAAGTTCCTTTTGAAATGCAGCTAAAATCTAATATATCCTGAATGGATGTTGCTTGATATCCTTTTTCGATAAATAATTGATGGGCTTTATTAATGACATGCTGTTTCCGCTCATTCATGTTATCACCTATAATCTGAATTATACTAACAGTATAAAATTATACTACATGATAAATATGGAGATTACAAACCCATTATTTTATAGTGTTTTTTGATTGCAAAAAATGAACTGACGGTATATTATTAATAAAGCGTGAAACAGGGGTATAAAAAAATGTACAATGAGTTTACTAGGGGGTATTAAACATGGGAAATGAAAAAAATGAAACAAAGCGTCCCCCATACGGGATTATTTCGATCCTAATGATTGGGGCTTTTATTGCTTTTTTAAACAATACATTACTTAATATAGCACTTCCTTCGATAATGGCGGATTTAAAAGTTGACGCCTCGGTCGTTCAATGGTTGACAACAGGCTTTATGTTAGTAAACGGCGTATTAATTCCAACAACAGCATTTTTAATTCAAAAATATTCAGTACGAAAGCTTTTCTTAGTAGCGATGGGCTTGTTCACAGCGGGAACCATTATCGCTGGTTTTGCCCATGTTTTTCCTGTTTTACTTGCAGGCAGAATGACTCAAGCGGCAGGTTCTGCGATTATGATGCCACTGTTAATGAATGTCATGCTAGTTAGCTTCCCAATTGAAAAAAGAGGGGCAGCTATGGGGATATTTGGATTAGTATTAATGGGGGCACCGGCAATTGGTCCAACTTTATCTGGTTGGTTAATTGAACATTACGACTGGAGAATGTTGTTCCACTTCGTAACACCGATTGCAGCCATTGTTCTATTAATCGGTTTCTTCCTATTAAAAGATAAAAAAGAAAAAGTGGATATTAGACTTGATTCTTTATCTGTATTACTTACAAGTGTGGGCTTTGGCGGTTTGTTATATGGGTTCAGTTCAGCGGGAAAGCAGGGCTGGGACAGTCCCCAAGTATATTTGACGATAGCTATTGGAACACTATCATTGCTTGTTTCCATTTTACGCCAACTAAAACAGGATAAACCTATGCTAAATTATCGGATTTTCAAGTTCCCTATGTTTGCTTTATCGTCTGTTATCTCAATGGTACTAACGATGGCAATGTTTTCGGGAATGCTCTTGCTACCGATTTATGTTCAAACATTACGCGGTATCTCCCCGATGGATGCTGGTCTAATGATGCTTCCAGGAGCACTCATTATGGCGCTAATGTCACCAATTACTGGTAAACTATTTGACAAATTTGGCGGACGCAGTTTAGCCATAGTTGGCTTAGTCATCACGGTGGTAACTAGTTATCTTTTCAGCCAATTAACGCTCGAGACAACGTATACTCAATTACTGCTTTTATTCTCGGTTCGAATGTTTGGGATGTCTATGGTAATGATGCCTGTGTCTACAAATGGTTTAAATCAATTACCTGCACGTTTTTATCCACATGGGACTGCTATGAACAATACGCTGCAGCAAGTTTCTGGTGCCATTGGAACAGCGTTATTGGTGACAATCATGTCTAATCGCACTGAGTCGAAAGCGATTGAACTAGGTGAGGCTGCAAAGGCTGCCTTAACAGAACAGCCAACCCAAGCAGCAATGGCAGAAATGCAGCAGCAGATCATGACGAATGCAATGTTGGATGGGATAAATTTTGCCTTTTTAGTTTCCACCTTTATTGCCGGAGTAGCACTTTTCTTAGCATTCTTTATGAAACGTGTAACACAAGCTGCCGATAAAATCGATGAAAACCCAGTTGAAAAAAAAGTCGTAACGAAACTAGTTGAAAACTAAGTAAAAAAGCAGTTTGCGCTGCTTTTTTTTTACAAATGGCTTTGTTAAAGAACACTGTTGATTTTATAAACCTGTTGATTTGAGCGGAAGGCGCTCGACTCCTGCGGGAGGACGGGGCAGGGGAGACCCCGCAGGCGCTTCAGCGCCGAGGAGGCTTCCCGGACCGCCCGCGGAAAGCGTAGCGCCTGGAGTCCAAATCAACAGTCAAGTTTAACAAAGCCTTACAAATAAAAGATATTTGCTTTTTTATAAAGAAAAACTCTATAGTAAAGATAAGAATTGTTAAATGGGAGGCTTACAGGATTGGAAGCAAATTTTTCTAATGCTTATATTGAACGCTGCAGCAAAGAAACGGAAACGATGATCTCAATTGAATCAACTAGTTTCTTAAATCAGCCAATCAAATACTTAAAAGAACATAAAAATGAATTTATTTATCTAGAGTCCATTTTGTTTGAAGAAATTGGTGTTGAAGGTATTTCACTTGAAGCTGATGATGTTTTTGGTACATATGATGTTATGCTTGGCTTAAAGCTGCAAAAGAAGTTTGACCCTTTATTAAGGGAGTATCTAAATAGCAACTTAGATGGTGAACCTTCAAAATTCGATCTCATGTTTAGTCATGATGATGGCTTATGGGATTTAAATTTCGCCTTAAATTATGTTGCTGGATACAAAGAGGATCTGTCTATTAGTGATGCCTTTCAGCTTATTCAACAGTTTTTATCGAATTTAGTGGGCACAGTTAAGAAACCAACCAGCTGAATAACTGGTTGGTTTTTGTCTAATTGAAGGATTTGAAATAGTAGATATTTACTAACCATACTATAGAGAGGGGATTTATATAGTATATGAGTAATCAGAAAAAAACGGCTCTTGTTCTGGGTGCCACAGGCCTAATTGGCAAGGAGTTAGTAAAAATAATATCTGAGAATGAGCAATATGAAAAAATACATTTATTGGTTCGTAGATCAATTGAAATTAATAATGAGAGATGTAAAACACATATTGTGAATTTTGATGAACTGCATAAATATTCAGCGCTATTTCAGGTGGATGATGTATATTGCTGTTTGGGTACCACGATAAAAAAAGCAAAAACAAAAGAGGCTTTTCGGAGGGTAGACTACGAATATCCCATTGAGGCAGCCAAACTTGCAAAGGATAATGGCGTGGAGACCTTCCTAATCGTTTCTGCAATGGGGGCAGATGTAAATTCTCGTTTTTTTTACAATCGAGTAAAGGGCGAAGTGGAGGATTCTCTTAAGAAGATGGATCTGCCATCTCTACATATCTTTCGACCTTCTTTGTTATTGGGAAACAGAGATGAGTTTCGTTTAGGAGAAAAGATAGCAGAGAAGGCAAGTAGTTTCTTAAACTTTATTATGATTGGACCATTACTTCCTTATAAAGGAATACATGCCCAAAAGGTGGCAGAAGCTATGGCAAATATTGCTCAAGCAAATAAAAGGGGTGCGGCTATTTATCTTTCTCATGAGATTGACAAGATGACAACGAACTAAAGTATGCCTTTCGGTATGCTTTATTTTTGTGATTTAAATTCGTCAATTTATTTGTGATTGTCGAGAATTTATTTGGAAGAAGATCTTGCAATTACGGAACATCTTCAACTAACATAACGCTATTTTTCTAGTATTAACATTGGTTTTTATCCTTTTTTAAACAAAGAACCCTATTTAATTATCTTCGATGTAATTTTACAAATTTTTTTGATCACATGTGATAAATTGAGAACAGACAAGGAATGTACAACAACAACTCTCATTTATCTACTAATTTATCATCGATTTTTCCCTTCAACCATCATTAAGTATAAATGAACCGCATACATGTGTAATATATTCAAGTTTTCCAACTAGGAAGTAGAATACGAGTATCATCTTATATGGGCATACATATGAAGTCTTTTTTATGTCTGTCTACATGCAAATTTCAGTAAAATAACCATCAAAAAGGAGGAATTTTATTGATAAAAAAACAACGGATATCTAATCTCAATTTGGAATTTAATTTTCAAGAAGTAGATCGGCCACTTACAAATCAAGAAGCACTGGAAGAATCAAACCGCTGCCTTTATTGTTACGATGCCCCATGTATCCAGGCATGTCCAACTGGCATTGACATCCCCGCCTTTATAAAAAAAATCTCTTCAGGAAATTTACTAGGATCAGCAAAAACAATTATGGCTGCCAATCCGGTCGGTGCAAGCTGTTCTAGGGTGTGTCCAACAGAGGAATTGTGTGAAGGCGCATGTGTTTTAAATCATTCAACGAAACCGATTATGATTGGTAATTTACAGAGATATGCCACAGATTGGGCAATTAAAAATGACCAATCCCTTTTCAATCCGGGAAATCCCATTGGTATATCTGTTGCTGTTGTTGGTGGGGGACCCGCTGGACTTTCAGCGGCTAGAGAACTAGCCCGTTTAGGGTATGAAGTAACGATATTTGAGGCAGCTGAAAAAGCTGGAGGGTTAAATACTTATGGAATTGTCTCTTTCCGACTGCCTCAGTCGATTTCATATTGGGAAGTGGAACAAGTTGAAAAACTAAATGTATCCATCAAAACAAACACAAGGGTTGGAAGAGATATTTCAGTAGAGCAATTACTAAAAAACTTTGATTGCCTGGTGCTTGCGGTTGGTATGGCACAAGTTCCTGATTTAGGTATCGAAGGAGAAAACTTAGAGGGAGTTTACGATGCCATTGAGTTTGTAAAGGAAACAAAGAGTGGCAGGTTATCAACGGAGTTTGTAGGTAAGCGTGCCGTTGTCATTGGTGCAGGAAACACTGCCATAGATGGTGCAACCTGTTCAGTTAGGTTAGGGGCTGAAAATGTAAAAATCTTATATCGCAGAACAGAGGAAGAAATGACAGCCTATGATTTTGAATATGAATTTGCTAAACAAGATGGTGTTGAATTCCGCTGGTTAACGGCCCCGAAAAGAATTACAGGTGATGAACAAGGAAAAGTAACGGGTATTGAGTGCATCAAGATGGATCTCGGTGACCCCGATCAAGATGGACGCAAAAAACCAATTCCGATTGAGGGCTCTGAATATGTTATTCCAGTGGATGCTGTTATTAAAGCGATTGGCCAAACAAGACACCTAGACTTAATAGAAGCTCTTGGTTTGCAGCATAACAGTGGGGTGGTCCACGTTAATAAAGATACCTATCAAACTTCCAATCCAAAAATCTATGCATGTGGTGATGTTGTATTTGGAAAGGGTAAAGGTGACGCCATGGTTGTTACTGCAGCCCAACAAGGGAAACTAGCAGCCTATAACATTCACAAACAATATACCGCTGCCGCTTTCGGAAAAGCACAATAACTTAAATATAAAGAGGATATTAATATGTAAGCGCTTTCCGCTGCTAAAGTAAGTTCTACTAATTAGGGGTGAATAAGAGATGGCTGATTTAAGTATTAATCTTGCAGGGATAAAATCTCCAAACCCATTTTGGCTTGCATCAGCACCCCCGACCAATTCAGGTTATCAGGTTCAGAGAGCCTTTGAAGCTGGTTGGGGAGGAGCTGTTTGGAAGACCTTAGGGGGCCCGATATTAAATGTTTCCTCTAGGTTTGCCGCCATTAGTTTTAATGGAAAGCGAGTTGCAGGGTTTAATAATATTGAATTGATAACGGATAGACCGCTAGCTGTAAATCTAAAAGAAATCTATGAAACGAAAAAGAGATTTCCCAAACATGCCATTATAGCTTCGTTAATGGTGGAACCAACCCAGGAAAAATGGCACGAACTCGTAAAGCGTGTGGAGGATGTCGGTGTAGACGGTCTCGAATTAAATTTCGGCTGTCCGCACGGTATGGCTGAACGGGGAATGGGATCAGCCTCAGGGCAAGTCCCATCACTGGTTGAACGCCAGACCTATTGGGTAAAGGAGGTGGCTAAAACTCCTGTCATCGTAAAACTAACACCGAATATTACCGATATTACCGCTACTGCTGAAGCCGCATGCCAAGGTGGGGCAGATGCAATTAGTATGATCAACACCATTAATAGTTTGATGGGAGTTGACCTAGATACATGGAATACAATCCCCCATGTCGCAGGTAAAGGTGCACATGGCGGGTATTGTGGACCTGCAGTAAAGCCTATAGCCCTTAACATGGTCGCAGAATGTGCCCGACATGCAAATATTACTGTCCCAATTTCGGGTATCGGAGGAATCTCAAACTGGCAGGATGCAGTAGAATTCATGTTAATGGGGGCAACGGGTGTCCAGATCTGTACAGCTGCCATGCATCACGGATTTCGTATTGTGGAAGACATGATTGAAGGACTCAACCATTATTTAGATGAAAAGGGAATTAAGTCCGTTTCCGACATCATTGGCAAATCAGTTCCGAGGTATGCGGATTGGGGTAATTTGGATCTCAACTACAATATCGTCGCAAAAATTAATACGGATGTCTGTATCAATTGTAATAAGTGCCATATTGCCTGTGAGGATACTTCGCATCAATGTATCGATATGCTTACAGACGAAAACGGTAAAGGCTATCTTAAAGTTCGGGAAGAGGATTGTGTCGGTTGTAATCTTTGTTCGATTGTCTGCCCAGTCGATGGCGCAATCGATATGGTCGAAGCAACCAATGAACTACCACCGATGACATGGAACGAAAGACAGGCAGCTTTGAGTGTTACGACAGCATGTAAGATTGATAGTAAACAATGAGAAGGGAGAACTTGAATGAAAAAACTGATTAAAAATGGAACAATTGTCACAGCTGCAGATACCTTTACAGCAGAAATAGTAATTGAAAACGGAAAAGTTTCTCAAATTGGTACGAATCTTTCTGCTCATGGTGCAGAGGTAATTGACGCTAATGGCTGCCTTGTGTTCCCTGGCGGCATTGACCCACATACCCATTTAGATATGCCATTTGGTGGTACGGTCACAAAAGATGATTTCGAAACGGGAACGATGGCTGCTGCCTTTGGCGGAACAACAACGATTATTGATTTTTGTTTAACCAATAAAGGTGAACCATTAAAAAACGCCATCCAAACCTGGCATGCTAAGTCAAAAGAAAAAGCGGTAATTGACTATGGTTTTCATTTAATGATTGCGGAAATCAATGAAAATGTCTTGAATGAACTTCCCTATGTAATTAACGAAGAAGGAATAACTTCTTTTAAAGTGTTTATGGCCTACAAAAACGTATTTCAAGCGGACGATGAAACGCTTTTCCGGACATTGATTTCAGCTAAAGAGCACGGTGCCCTTGTCATGGTGCATGCAGAAAATGGCGATGTCATCGATTACTTAACGAAAAAAGCTGTAGCAGAAGGAAACACTGCTCCCATTTATCACGCCCTAACCAGACCACCGGAATTAGAGGGAGAAGCAACTGGAAGAGCAGCAAAACTGACAGGGCTGGCAAACTCACAATTATATGTGGTGCATGTTACTTGTGCGGAAGCGGTTGAAAAAATTACCGAAGCACGCAGCAAGGGATTTAATGTTTGGGGTGAAACTTGTCCGCAATATTTAGTGTTAGACCAAAGTTACTTAGAAAGACCAAATTTTGAAGGCGCCAAATATGTATGGTCCCCGCCTTTACGAGAAAAATGGAACCAAGAGGTGCTCTGGAATGCTTTAAAGAGTGGTCAGCTCCAAACTCTCGGATCTGATCAATGTTCATTTGATTTTAAAGGGCAGAAGGATTTAGGCAGGGATGATTTTACTAAAATTCCAAATGGCGGTCCAATCATCGAAGATCGTCTGTCCATTCTATTTTCTGAGGGGGTGAGGAAGGGACGCATTAGTTTAAATCAATTTGTTGATCTTACATCCACACGAGCAGCAAAATTATTCGGTTTATTCCCCAAAAAAGGCACCATTGCAGTGGGTTCTGACGCAGATATTGTGATTTTTGATCCGAATAGCGAGCGTATAATCTCTGTCGAAACACACCATATGGCAGTAGATTATAATGCCTTCGAAGGGATGAAAGTAACAGGTGAGCCAGTTTCTGTTTTATCCAGGGGAGAATTTGTCGTCCGTGACAAGCAATTTGTTGGTAAACCGGGTTCTGGAAGGTATTTGAAAAGAGCCAAATACAATGTCAATATGCCATTTATCCAAGATGAAACCTTTTCCATTAAGCAGATCCTAACATAATTTTACACTCGATTTGGATGTATTCCCCTTCAATATCATGCTGTATAAAAGCTCCTGTGATTGAAAAAAATTGGTTTAAACGAAATAAAGCTTCCTTAATTAGAAATTTAATTATTTGCAGGGAGGATACGATGTCAGATTATCAACAATATCTAAATGAAAGAGATAAACTTGATTTTCTCATCCAAAAAGGTTATCGGATTAATGCTGTCCATGAACATTTAGACGGTGCTTCTGTAGAGTTTTACCATCCAAGCAGTAAGGAAAAAGAAATTTTACTGATTGGCACCGCCAATGCAAGAAAGTATTTTGCTAGTTTACTAATAAAACAAAATTTAGGGATAAAGTAGGGGAGTATGTGAGCTTAATAAAAAAAGATACAACCATTCTAAAAAACTTTATAAATGGTGTTTGGGTGAATTCAATCAGCAGCCAAACACTAAATGTTCCAAATCCAGCAACCGATGAGTTACTGACGAAAGTTCCTGTTTCTTCAAAAGAAGATGTAAATGCAGCTGTAACTTCTGCAAAAGAAGCTTTTAAAAGGTGGAAAAAAATTCCTGTTCCGAAACGTGCACGAATTCTTTTTAAATATCACAGCCTATTAACCGATAACCATGAAGAGTTAGCAAGACTAATCGTCCATGAAAATGGTAAAGCGTACAAAGAGGCATATGGGGAAGTACAACGTGGCATCGAGTGTGTTGAGTTTGCTTCAGGAGTTCCCACCTTAATGATGGGTGAAACTTTATCAGGTATTGCAGAAGAGATTGATTCTGAAATGTTCCGTTATCCACTAGGGGTTGTCGGCGGAATTACTCCGTTTAACTTTCCAATGATGGTACCTCTCTGGATGTTTCCCTTAGCCATCGCATGTGGAAATACCTTTGTGTTAAAACCTTCAGAACGTACGCCCATTTTGGCTAATAGATTAGCAGAGTTATTCGCTGATGCTGGTGCTCCTCCTGGAGTATTAAATGTCGTCCATGGTGCACATGATGTAGTAAATGGTCTACTTGATCATGAAGACATTGCAGCCATATCCTTTGTTGGTTCCCAGCCGGTTGCGAAGTATGTATACGAACGGGCTGCGAGCAAAGGGAAAAGAGTTCAAGCTCTTTCTGGTGCAAAAAACCATCATATTGTCATGCCTGATGCTGACATCGATAAGGCGGTGCAGCATATCATCAGTTCTACGTTTGGAAGTGCTGGACAACGCTGCATGGCTTGTAGCGCGGTCGTTGTTGTGGATGACAATGAACGTTTCGTTAAGGCATTAACGAAAAAAGCAGATGAGTTAATTATCGGAAATGGCATGGATGACGAGGTGTTATTAACTCCTCTTATAAGAAAGGAACAACGGGATAAAGCTTTAGGGTACATTGACAAGGGAATCGCAGAGGGTGCTGACTTACTTCTTGATGGACGCAAAGAAATAAGTGAACACTCACAAGGGAATTTTCTCGGGCCAACCATTTTTGATCATGTCACCCCAGAAATGACCATTGCTAAGGAAGAAATTTTTGCACCTGTTCTCAGTCTTCTAAGGGCTCAAGATTTAGACGAAGGATTGGAGTATATTCGAAAATCACGATATGGAAATGGTGCAACGATTTATACAAATAATGCAAAAGCAATCCGGCAATTTCGTGAAGAAGCTGATGCAGGGATGCTGGGTATCAATGTTGGTGTTCCAGCAACAATGGCCTTTTTTCCATTTTCAGGCTGGAAGGATTCTTTCTATGGAGATTTGCATGTGAATGGAAAGGATGGCTTAAACTTCTATACGCGAAAAAAAATGATTACATCGCGTTATGATGGTTAGATGGGGAGGGATGGTAAATGGTTCAAACAGATCGCTCACAAGAAGAATTACTTCAACAGGATGATAAATATATCTGGCACTCAATGAAGCCATATAATCCCAATGCAACGATCGTCGCCGCTAAGGCAGAGGGGTCTTGGGTAACAGATGTAGATGGCAAGCGTTATTTAGATGCTATGGCAGGATTATGGTGCGTGAATATAGGCTACGGCAGACAGGAACTTGCAGAAGCAGCCTATGAACAGCTAAAGGAAATGGCCTATTTCCCACTAACTCAAAGCCATATACCAGCTATCAAGCTTGCAGCAAAATTAAATGAAATGCTTGGTGATGAATACGTTATCTTCTTCTCAAATAGCGGATCAGAGGCCAATGAAACAGCTTTTAAAATCGTTCGACAATACCATCAGCAAAAAGGGGAACATAATCGCTACAAAATTCTCTCACGCTATCGAAGCTATCATGGCAATTCTATGGCCGCACTTGCAGCAACTGGGCAGGCACAAAGAAAATATAAATACGAGCCTTTGGCGCCAGGCTTTATTCATGTAGCTCCACCAGATTCCTATCGAGATGAGACAAACGTAACCAATCCAAAGGAATTGTCTTCTGTGAAGGAAATTGATCGAACGATGACATGGGAGTTGAGTGAAACGATAGCAGCGATGATCATGGAACCGATTATCACGGGAGGAGGCATCTTAGTTCCCCCAGAAGGCTATATGAAAGCAGCTAAAGAAGTTTGTGAAAAACATGGAGCATTAATGATTGTCGATGAGGTTATTTGTGGATTTGGGCGTACTGGGAAGCCTTTTGGTTTCATGCACTATGATGTTAAGCCCGATATTATTACCATGGCAAAAGGGATTACAAGTGCATATTTACCTCTTTCTGCTACTGCTGTTCGGAAAGAAATCTATGATACTTTTAAAGGGACTGAAGAATATGATTACTTCCGTCATGTAAATACCTTTGGCGGTAATCCTGCCGCTTGTGCCTTAGCTTTAAAGAACCTAGAAATTATGGAAAATGAAAACTTATTTGACCGGTCTTGCGATCTAGGTAAACAGTTGGTAAATGAATTGACAACTCTTCTCGGAGATCATCCGTTTGTTGGTGATGTTCGCGGAAAAGGATTATTACTTGGAATCGAATTAGTTAAAGATAAGCAGACAAAGGAACCGCTAGATGTGTCACTCGTTAATCAAGTAATTGCGGCCTGTAAGCACGAAGGGTTATTAATTGGAAAAAATGGTGCCACGGTAGCAGGATATAATAATGTCTTAACGTTATCGCCGCCATTAACGATTGACCAGGAAGATATAAATTTCATCATCAAGACGGTTAGTAATTCAATAAAAAAAATTAAATAATAACATAAAAAGGTCCAAAGTGTTTAACACTTTGGGCAATTTATTTTGTTTAACAGGGATTCATGCTATAGTTGATTCACCATATTTGGTTATATACATAAGAAGCTTTTTCAGAAGGATGAAAATAATGACAAATACCGTTTCCTATATTAAAGAATGGCAGCAAGCACTTCAAAATGAAATTTTTTTCTTAAAAAAATTCGGCAGTAGTAAATATAAAGTAATAAATGGAAGATTACTTTCAAGCGATGGTACCTATCCTTATTATTTTGACACAACCTTGCCATTAAAAATTCCAGTTGGTTCCTCCATAACTCTTGTATGGGGAGGATTTAAGCAGCAAGGTAGAACATTATCATCGGAGGGGAAGGGAATCATCGTTCAATTAGAGCAATCCTTAGGTGATTTAATTCCCGAAGCCTTTATATATCATGATCCTTGGGAATTGCTTGAACAGCTAATTGAAAGGCTGGATGAGATTAAAAAAAGTAAACAAAAACGGGTAAGAGTCAATCGCTTAATGAACCCTTCGATGCCTGCTAAACATCCGGAAGAAAAAATAAAAAACAATGTTCATGAAGTAGTTCTACGGTCAAAGTACAATCCAGTTACCTTTGTGTGGGGCCCGCCAGGAACAGGGAAAACGTACACATTAGCACGGGTTGCCGCTAATAAATATTTTCAGGAAAAATCAGTACTTATCCTTTCTCATAGTAATCAAGCGGTTGACGTACTAATAACTGAAATCTCAGCTTTTATTAAAAAGAAGGCCCGCTTTCGTGAGGGAGATGTTCTTAGGTATGGATTCAATACGGCAGTGGCAGAGGATACCCAAGAGGCACTTACGACTAGTCAGCTTTTACTAAAGCAGGAACCAAGTCTTGTTGAAGACAAAGATAACTTAATAGAAGAAAGAAAAAATTTAAAACAAGATTTAGCCGATTCTTTTAGCAAAAGAGATTCCAATCAACTTTTGGAACTTGAGAAAAAGATTGCGAAAGTGCTTGAAAAAATTCGGCAAAAGGAAATTGAATTTGTCAAGGAGGCGTTCATAGTAGGCTCTACCCTTGCCAAAGCAGCAAGTGATCCCGCTATTTATGGAAAAGAATTTGACGTAGTTATACTTGATGAAGCAAGTATGGCATATGTACCACAGGTGGCATTCGCAGCAACGCTTGGAAAAAGAGTTATTATTTGTGGAGATTTTAAACAATTGCCTCCGATTGCCTCCTCCAGAGACTCACTTGTAAATAAATGGCTTAAGGAAGATATTTTTCATCAATCAGGTGTGGTAGATTGGGTTGAGTCTGGTAAACTACATCCACATTTATTTTTATTAAAGGAACAACGAAGGATGCACCCCGATATATCAGCATTTACCAATAAGTACATCTATCATTCTCTTGTTGGTGACCATGTAAGTGTGCTGAATAGCAGGAACGAGATAGTAGAGCATGGTCCATTTCCAGGACGTGCTGCCATTCTTTTAGATACAAGCTATATGGGTGCTTTTTGCTTAAATGAAAAAACATCTAATTCAAGGATCAATCTTTGGCAGCTTCTGATTTCTTTTCAATTAATACATGAATCCTATCTGGGCGGTTCCCGTTCTATCGGGTTTGTAACACCCTACCGAGCACAAGCTAATTTAATGGATATCCTCCTACAGGAATTATATGAACAGGAACGTTCTAGCTCAGATATTGTTTCTGCAACTGTTCACCGTTTTCAAGGCAGTGAGAGGGATGTGATGGTTTTCGATACAGTTGATTCCGACCCACAGGAACGTGCTGGGATGCTGTTAACGGGTAAAGAAAGCGAGCGACTTATTAATGTAGCGATTACTAGAACAAAGGGGAAATTCATCCATGTTTGCAATCTCTCCTTTTTCCGTAAACATGCCTTTAATCGGAAAACAATTAGACAGCTTGCTGAACATCAAGAAAAACATCAACAAAGTGTAAGGACGAAGGATATTGGTATGTGGATAAAAAATCATCTTCCTAGATTACAGTGGATCCATGCACTGCAATTAGACAAGGTTTTTAATGATCTAAAACATGCCCATTCCTCCATCGTAATTTCCTTACCACCACATATGGTATTAACAGATCAATGGAAAAGTGCGATCGTAAATCGTAATCAATCTACAGAATTAACTATCATTTCTGAAATGTCTTGGCCTGAATTACAGCCTGACAACTACTGGCAAGAGGAAGGCTATACTTTCCCCTTTATCATAATCGACCTGCAAATTTTGTGGCTTGGACTGCCTTTAGATAGGGGAAAAGGGATTCAGCCCCCTTTTATCGCTGCCAGGTTAGAGTCAGAAAAAGTCTGTGAATATTTATTTGGCCAGCTAATAACCTAATTTTCAAAAAACTCTCTTGACATTTCACGCTTTTCTGTAGATAATCAAATAAAATTACAAATTAAAAATGGTATGGGATTAGTAAACTTGGAAACGTGAAAGAGAGTGAAACCCACGGGCTGGAAGGTTTCTCACGGGAAAAAGATTGAACCTGCCCCATTAAGCCGCTTATGCAAACATAAGCCGTATTTCCACGTTACGGATTGAAGAGGATGCTTTAAGCATCAATAAAGGTGGTACCGCGGAAAACGAACTTTCCGTCCTTTTTTAGGACAGAAGAGTCGTTTTTTTTATTTTTCAAAGACAGGAGTACGGATCGGATGAAGAAACAACTTGTGGTAGTAAAAATTGGGAGCAGCTCGTTAACCACAGCTTCAGGTACCATATCTGAAGAGAAAATTCGTGATCATGTCGAGGCAATTGCCTATATAAAACAATTAGGTCATGATGTCATTCTGATTACTTCAGGTGCGGTAGCTGCAGGATTCGGTGCACTGGGTTATCCTGCTAGACCTAAAACTGTTGCCGGAAAGCAGGCTGCTGCTGCGGTAGGACAGGGATTATTGATGCAGCATTATATTTTACAATTCAAAGAGTTTGCTATTGTACCCGCCCAAATTTTATTAACAAGGGAGGATTTTTATAGCCTTGAACGGTTCCACAATCTTTACAGTACAATCTCTGAATTGATTCAAAGGGGTGTTATTCCCATCATTAATGAGAACGATTCGGTGTCGATTGAGGAATTGACCTTTGGTGACAATGATTTGTTGTCTGCCCTCGTGAGTGGTTTCCTGCATGCGAATGCCTTAATTATTTTAACAGATATAAATGGGTTCTATAACGGCAATCCAAAAGTGTTAAAGTCAGCAAAGAGGATTGATTATATCCCAAGGGTTACAGATGAATTCCTTTCAGCCGCAGGAGACAGTGGTTCTTCCGTTGGAACTGGGGGAATGAAATCAAAGCTTTTGGCAGCTAAAAAAGCACTTTCCTTCGGTGTCAGCGTGTTTGTTGGAACCGGTAAGGGGAAGGAGAAACTGTCGACGATTCTAGAGGGAAAAGGGGATGGAACCTATATAGGCGGTTCTTTTCAAACCCAGATGCAAATGAAAAAGCAATGGATTGCTTTTCATTCTCAACCTGCTGGAGTAGTTGAAATCGATGAAGGAGCAGAAGATGCGATTCTTACAAATGGAAAAAGCTTGCTCCCAGTTGGTGTAACAAACGTGAAAGGTAATTTTAACGCAATGGATGTTGTTGAAGTTCACAATCAAAGAGGAGAACTAATTGGTAAGGGACAGATCTATTATTCTTCAAAGAATCTTCAAATGGTCAAAGGGATGCCAGGTGAGAAGACGAAAAATTTTTCAATTAATAAACGTGCAGAAGTGATCCATCGTAATAATTGGGTCAGTCTGCCAGGGGAGTGAAGAGAAAATGAGTGAATTACTAGAAAAAGCGCAAAAACTGAAGTCGGCATCAAAGGTACTTGCTGTCCTTACAACTGAAGAGAAAAATCAAGCCTTAGCGATGATGGCAGATGCTTTATTAAATGAAAAAGATTATATCGTAAATGAAAATGCGAAAGATATTCATGCAGGTGAAGAAAAAGGTTTCACACCTTCCTTATTGGATCGGTTATTACTTACAGATGAAAGAGTCGAACAGATCGTTGAAGGAATACATCAGTTAATTAAGCTAGATGATCCAATTGGTGAAATCATCGAATCATGGGAGCGTCCGAATGGTTTACAGATTCAAACTGTTCGTGTTCCTCTAGGGGTTATTGGCATGGTTTATGAGGCCCGTCCAAATGTAACCGTTGATGCGGGAAGTTTGTGTTTAAAGGCAGGTAATGCTGTTTTATTAAGAGGAAGTACCTCTGCACTTCATTCTAATAAAGCACTTGTTCACGTAATGCGTCAGGCTCTTGCTGAAAGTAAAATTCCTGCTGATGCGGTTCAACTTCTTGAGGATACGAGCAGGGAGACCGCTTCACAAATGTTTAAATTAAATCAATACCTAGATGTATTGATTCCACGCGGGGGTGCTGGTTTAATCCAATCTGTAATTGAAACTGCAACCGTACCTGTATTGGAGACTGGTGTTGGTAATTGTCATGTATTTATAGATGAAACAGCTCAAAAGCAGATGGGGATTGATATTGCAATAAATGCAAAATTGCACCGACCTTCTGTATGTAATGCCGCTGAAACCTTGCTGATTCATAAGGATTGGCCATATGTATCGGAGGTACTACATTCACTAAGAGATAATGGTGTAGAACTAAGAGGCGATGAATGGCTTGCTTTGGAATATTCGTTTGTGAAAATAGCTACTGAAAAAGATTGGTACACGGAATTTTTAGCACCAATTTTATCGGTAAAACTGGTGAACGATGTGAATGAAGCAATTGAACATATTGACCAATATGGGACGAAGCATTCTGAAGCTATTATTAGTGAGAACGATGAAAATGTTCGGTTATTCTTTCAGTCTATAGATGCTGCTGTTGTTTACCATAACGCCTCTACCCGTTTTACGGACGGAGAACAATTTGGGTATGGTGCTGAGATCGGAATTAGCACCCAAAAATTGCATGCACGTGGTCCAATGGGTTTAAAGGCAATAACTACTTCTAAAGCAATTGTAAAAGGAACTGGACAGATTCGATCTTAATTATAAAAAATGGCAGAGAACAAGATGACTCTTGTTCTCTATTTTTTGTGGAAGGGACATTTTGATATCGAGGTGTTATCATCACGTAAGAAGTATTGTTTCCATTCAAAATTATCATTTTTTCCATAGGTATTTAAATTGGGATGAATGGAAATGGTATCATATTCTGCTAGTCGTTCACGAATTTTCTCTTTTACCTTTTCAGCATGAAATGAGGTAGTATTAAATTGTTCTAAAACCCATCTTGGAGTAATGGCAAGCATGAAATAGGGAAACTGCCTGCTTTTTCTATTAATATGGGCAGGAGTGGCACAGTACATAAAATATTGTTCTCCATGAAAACAAAACTCCCACATGTGCTGGATTGGATCTGATGGAATATGATTAGGCCACTTCTGTTCATCAAAACTGCTAATCTGATTAAGCTGTTCCCAAAACAACTGTTCATATTGTTCTACCGAAAATGGATTTTCTATATCAGGAAATGGTTCATAAAAAATGATGAGGGATGTATACATGCCTAGGGATTTATAAATGGAAGTATAATCCTTTAGCAATTGTGCCAATTCTCTTGAGGAACTAGGATTTTGTAAATTTGAAGCAAATCCAAAAGAAAACCTATTCAGGTGATAACCAATGGTAGCTGGAATACATGGGAAGAGAAATTCTTTATTCGTTATTTTCTCATGGAACCTTTCCAGCGCATCTTTTTGCCATGCCTTTAAGTACATTTGGTGGATGTTTTCATTTGTAACGATACTCATTAACCATTCTCCTCTCCACAATAGATTATGCGATTGTAGATTTACGAGTGAGTGTCCCAAAATACCATGGTTTCTGGTATACTATATATACAAACGTACATTCCCATTTAGGAGAAGGTGATATTCTTGACCAATACTTTACAAATAGCGGTTAGATCGTTGGTGGAACATGTTTATAGCAGTGGAAGTATTGACAACAGGTTTCGATCTCAATCCACACTATTAGAAGGAACGAGAATTCACCAACAAATCCAAAGTACATATAAAGAATCTGATCAAAAAGAAGTATACCTACGAACTGACCTTGTTTTTAAAGACCTTATTTTTACAATTGATGGAAGATGTGATGGGTTATTGTTTTGGAAGGATGAAGTGACGATTGATGAAATTAAGTCTACTTCCCTGCCATTAGACCAGCTTGAAGGTGATGGTTTACCTGTACATTGGGCACAAGCAAAAATGTATGCATACATCTATAGTAAGGATCATGATTTGGAGAAAATCAATGTCCAGCTGACTTATGTACAGACTGAAAGTGATGATAGGAAATATTTAAACAAATGTTTTACGTTTAAGGAACTTGAAGGTTTTGCTTACGAGGTAGTAGAAAATTATTATCCCTTTGCAAAATTACTTGATGACCATCGGCAAGAACGAAATGAAAGTAGTAAACAGTTGGTTTTTCCATTTGAATCGTACCGGTCTGGGCAGCGTAAGCTTGCCGGTGCCGTTTTTAAGACCATTTCAGAGAAAAAGAGTTTGTTTGTAAAAGCACCAACTGGAATTGGTAAAACGATATCAACTTTCTTCCCAGCTGTAAAAGCTTTTGGGGAAGGAGACATAAACCGTATTTTTTATCTAACAGCTAAAACGATTACAAGGACAACTGCAGAAGAGGCGGCCAGCCGGATGCGTTCCTGTGGACTTTGTATGAAATCGGTTACGATTACCGCAAAAGACAAGGTCTGTTTTAAGGATGAGACGAAATGTCAAAAGGATTATTGTGAGTTTGCCGATGGTTACTATAATCGAATCAATGAAGCCATTTTGGATATCGTGGCAAATGAAAGTTTGATGAACCGTGATGTCCTTGAGGAGTATGCTCGTAAACATACGGTTTGTCCTTTTGAATTCTCCCTTGACCTTGCATATGTTGCAGACGCAATCATTTGTGATTACAATTATATATTTGATCCACGTGTATCACTAAAACGATTGTTGGAGGAGCAGAAAAAGTCTACACTCTTATTAGTTGATGAAGCTCATAATCTTGTGGATCGCGGGAGAGAAATGTTCTCTGCTTCGCTTACTAAAGAGCACTTTCTTCAATTGAAAAAGGAGTTTAAGACGATAAATAAAGTGATTTATGATTGTGCAAATAAAATAAACTCTTGGTTTATTTCCTTGAAAAAAAACTCTGATGACCAGAATGAATTTACCATCGATGAGCTTGATGAAGGATTAATTGTGCTCTTAAATCAATTTGTAGAAGCGGCCCAGCCCGTTCTACAATTGGAAACTTCTCCAAATCTTCTCGAACTTTACTTCAATGCTAATGCTTTCTTGAAAATTGTTGAATTACTTGATGACCATTATGTAATTTATGGGGAGAAAGTTAAGAACGATGTTACATTAAAGCTGTTTTGTATCGACCCATCAAAGCTGCTTAAAAAAATGGGTAAAGGTTACCGTTCAAAAGTGTTTTTTTCTGCCACGCTATCACCACTACCTTACTATCAGGATATTCTCGGTGGACAGGTTGAGGATTATTCGCTGTCTGTTCCTTCACCATTTAATGAAGAGCAGACAGATATTTTTATTAAGCCATTATCCACCAGATACCGTGATCGCGAGAGGACGAAGGAGAACATCATTTCAATGATCTATTCTTTGATTCAAAATCGTCCAGGGAATTATTTAATCTTTTTTCCATCCTATCACTATTTACTGTCGGTATATGAACAGTTTGTAAACGATTTTCCGGAGATCAATACCATACTTCAGGATTCAGGAATGTCTGAAGAGGAAAGAGCGGCTTTCTTGGAACAATTCAAACCGAACCAATCGGATACACTGATAGGTTTTGCTGTACTTGGTGGAGTTTTTTCTGAGGGTGTTGATTTAAAAGGTGATCGATTAAATGGGGTAGTTGTAATCGGAGTAGGGCTCCCACAGCTTTGTTATGAACGTAATCTTATCAAGGAACATTTTAATAGGAAGAAAAAAAACGGCTATGATTACGCCTATGTATATCCAGGTATGAATAAAGTACTTCAAGCAGGAGGTCGGTTAATCCGGTCAGAAGAGGATTATGGGACCATCGTCCTTGTTGACGACAGATTCCTGCAAAAGCATTATCAAAGCCTGCTTCCACTAGAATGGCGGAATTTTATTGTTATTTAATTAGATTATTTAATCTAATTAGAGTAAAGTTTGACTATTTACTCTAAAATTATTAAAATTAGATTAAATAATCTTATTTTTGATAAGGAGTAAACGATGAACCGTCCTATTTCTATTTTTATTCTAGATGTCAGTAATTCTTCGTCACCTGCCATGGGTGATAGATTGACGAACTACTTAGATGATTTAGTAAACTGGGTTACCATTTGGACTGAGGAAGTAGTACCTTGCAAGATGAAACACAGAGCAGGTGATGAAATAATCTTTGTCGGATATGGATATTCAACGGCCTATATTCTTGCATTTTTTATTAGCCGAATATGGAAATATAAAGATCATGCTCCTTATTTTGGTTTGTCCTTTGGAGATATTGATAAAGAATTAGAGGAACTAGACATAGAGAAGTGGATTCATCCCTTAATTAAACAAGCAAGGTATGCCAATGATTTATTGAAAAAGGAACAAGTAAGACCGCTATTTAAATTTAAACTTGATCAATTTTATGAAAATAATACCTTATCTCCTTATAATCTATTTCGACATGAGTTTGAGATATTAATCAATTCTATACTGCGTCTCCAAATGACGATGTTGAAGGAGCAGACACATATTCAGGAGCAGGTTTGTACGTTGTATCTAATTCTACAGCAGCAAAAAGCAGTAGCAACATTGCTTGGTAAAACAGCACCAACGATTTCAAGCCACTTTAAAAAGGGGAAAGCCGAAGAAATACTAAATGTGTTTGGTGAAGTGATCACAATCCTTAATTCGTTGCAGGGAAAGTCTTATTTAAATGATCAAGGAATTGTTCGTAGTGATATATTAAAAGCATCAATTAGAAACCATCTAAAAGAAAATGCAGTGAAAGTAAATTTCCAATAGAGAGGAGACTCCATGCTGCTATTAAGCCTTGTTCTTGCCCATCTGATTGCAGATTTTTATTTGCAGACCGATGAAATGGTAAGGGATAAAATTAAAAATATAAAAAAGCATATCGGTCATCACTTTCTCGTGAATGGACTCGTTTTAGTGGTTTTTTTTCTGTTTTATTTTAAAGATGTGGCTGTAATAAAAAATCTTACCTTATCCTTGCTTTTTATCGTGGGTAGTCATGTAGTCATCGATATACTAAAAATAAAGCTCCTTGATACAATTAAAATGAATAAAGAAGAAAATCTTAAACGACTGGGCTTCTTCCTATTAGATCAGGTGCTCCATATGGTATCGATCCTTCTTGCCTCCAAACTTTTTTTAGGAATTGATATTTCGATTATACATAAACTTATCCTGCATGACGGAGGATTAAGCACCTTAAATTCAGGATTGTTTATTTTAATTATTTTTATTCTTGCGACTAGTGTAGGCGGACACATGATAAAAATTCTTCTGGGTTCATTTCCTAATCAGCTATTAACCTTTGAAGGTAAATTCGTGTTTAAAAATGAACAACACGAGGATTATACAGCGAAAAGAACAAATGGAAATAGAGCCTTGACCGAGGAATATAACTACACGATTTTTAGCAAGCATGATCTCTCTAGAGGAAAATTAATTGGCTATATTGAGAGATTGTTAGTTTTAGTCTTAACCTATTATAGTGCCTATCCAGCCATTGGATTTATTGTTGCCGCAAAGTCGATTGCCCGTTTCAAACAAATGGATGATCGCGACTGGGCGGAGTATTTTCTGTTAGGTACATTATCATCTATGTTCATAGGAATTACGCTCGGAATCATCCTAAGGGAAGTGTTGATGTAGGGTGAGGAGGAATTTAATTAGCTGCCTTTTGTAGGCAGCTAATTTTTTTTTTTTGAAAATGGTCACAAAATGGACATTTTATCATATAATTAAGAAAAAGTTGCATGAGGGAAAAACTTTAACAAGGAGGAAAGATATATGACTATACCAAAAATAATGAAGCTGGTGAATGGAGAAAAAGGGAATCTCATCCGCATTACTTCTTTGAATCTGGACGGTGTGATGAGAAGAAGATTATTGGATTTAGGATTTGTGGCCGGTGCAATCGTTGAGGTTATTAGAAAAAGTCCTTTAGGCGACCCAATCGCCTTCCGGGTTAGCCAAACGACGATCGCGTTGAGAAAAGAGGAAAGTTCAAAAATAGAAGGGATGTTGATAACAGATGGAGAATAGTTATCGAATTGCCTTGGCGGGAAATCCGAATACAGGAAAAAGCACCTTATTTAATGCCCTAACTGGACTTAAACAACACACTGGAAACTGGGCAGGAAAAACAGTATCACTTGCTCAAGGAAACGTTCATTATAACGATAAAACATTTAATTTAATCGATCTCCCGGGTACCTATTCACTCTTTTCAAATTCAAACGACGAAGAGGTTGCTAGGAATTACATTGTTTTTGAAAAGCCTGATGTAACAGTGGTGGTGCTTGATGCTACATCCCTGGAACGAAACTTTAATTTAGCCTTGCAGGTATTAGAAATGACCAAAAATGTGATTCTTTGCATTAATTTAATTGATGTTGCTGAAAAACAAGGGATTCATATTAATGATCGGATATTGACGAATCGGTTGGGTGTTCCAGTTCTAAAAATATCAGCCCGAAACAAAAAAGGGTTCCCGATGCTGCTTGATACAATTGACCGTATCATAACAGGTGCGATTGAATGTCACCCCGTTCAAACAACCTATGCTGATGAAATTGAAGAACAAATTAAAAAAATTGAACCAAAAGTAAGTCAGTTAGTTGGAAATCATCTCTCTTCACGTTGGGTTTCCTTAAGATTACTGGATGGGGATGAAAAATTATTAGGTGAACTCAATAAGCGATTTGAACAACAGGAGGCAGGACGATGAGTATTCAAAATCTCTATATAGAGGCACAGCAGCTTTCTACTGCTCAGTTGAGAGATGACATTGTCCACCAGCTCTATGAACGAAGCCATCAACTGTGTAAGGAAGGAATTAACTATACAAAATCTAAAATAGACACTAGGTCCGAAAAGCTAGATGCGATCTTCACTTCACCGATTTTTGGTTTTCCGATTATGCTTACCCTGTTAGGTGTATTGTTCTATTTAACGATTGCTGGTGCCAATGTGCCATCGTCGATGTTAGCAGAGTTTTTCGGTTCGTTGGAGAAGTACTTAACATCCTTTTTTACATTTATTAATGCCCCAGAATGGGTCCATGGAGTACTGATACTTGGCTTATATCGGGGGACAACTTGGGTTATTAGCGTCATGCTGCCACCGATGGCGATATTTTTTCCTTCCTTTGCCCTTTTGGAAAATTACGGGTATTTGCCACGGGTAGCTTTTAATATGGATCGATTATTTAAAAGGGTAGGTGCTCATGGTAAGCAATCATTAACGATGGCGATGGGCTTTGGTTGTAATGCGGCTGCAGTCATCTCTACTAGGATTATCGAATCGCCGAGGGAAAGAATGCTTGCGATTTTGACAAACAATTTTGTGCCATGTAATGGCCGCTGGGGAACATTAATTGTATTAGCCTCTTTGTTCATGGCAGCAAACTTTACCGGCGGATTAAAATCGTTCGTTACTACTGGAGTTATAGTCGGGATCGTTATGTTTGGAATCATTGTTACCTTTTTTGTCTCCTGGGTTCTTTCAAAAACGGCACTAAAAGGAATTCCAACTCACTATACGTTGGAATTGCCTCCATACCGGAAACCGAAAATAATTGATACCGTGATTCGATCTTCCTTAACAAAATCATGGTCGGTATTAATGCGGGCCGTAAAAGTCGCCGCACCAGCAGCCATTTTGACTTGGATAGTCGCAAATATATTTATTGGTGATACAAGTATTTTGATGTATGCAGTTGAGTTTTTGGATCCGTTCGGAAAATTACTTGGACTGGATGGTTATATCATGTTGGCCTTTATTTTAGGATTACCTGCCAATGAAATAGTCCTACCAATCCTTTTAATGGGTTATTTATCGACGGGTTCGTTAACAGAGGTTGATAGTTTGATTGATTTAAAACAAATTTTCCTTGATCATGGCTGGACGTGGCTGACAGCACTAAATATGATGTTGTTTTCACTGCTTCATTATCCGTGCGGGACAACGCTGCTGAATATTTATAAAGAAACAAAAAGTAAAAAATGGACCTTCCTAGCCTTCCTTATACCTACTGTTATTGCTATACTTGTTCCTTTAGTTATTACCCAAACCGTTAGAATCTTTGGTTGGATATAAATAATAAAGACACCACTGATGAGATCAAAAGTGGTGTCTTTTTGTAGGTTTGTATTTTGTATGTCATAATAACAAGAAGGGGGTGGGAATAGTATGCGTTTAGAAGGTAAGAAAGTGGTTAGTCTTGTCCATCATGATTTCGAAGACCTTGAGCTATGGTATCCGATTCTCAGATTAAGAGAAGAGGGTGCGGTTGTTCACTTAGCAGGCGAGAAGGCTAAGGAAGAGTACATAGGGAAATATGGTGTGCCGGCGAAATCGGATTTCTCTTATAGTGATATTAAAGGAGAAGATTACGATGCCATTTTGGTTCCAGGCGGATGGGCGCCAGATAAGATTCGCCGCTTTCCTGAAGTCATTTCACTGCTTCAGCATTTCGAAGAAAACAAAAAGCCGATTGGACAAATTTGTCATGCTGGCTGGGTGTTAATTTCTGCAAAGATTTTGCAGGGTAAGAAGGTGACTAGTACACCTGGAATTAGGGATGATATGGAAAATGCCGGTGCAACCTGGTTTGATGAACCGGTTGTGGTTGATGGACATTTAGTTTCTAGCAGACGCCCGCCAGATCTACCGGATTATTTACGTGAATTTATTAAAGTCATCGAACAAAAATAAGTGTCTTAAAGCATGATTTACAGCTATTAAAGAGATACTTATTGAATGAAACGCTTATTCTTAAAATGAAAGGGAGAATGCAACGTGGCGAATATTGAAGTAGGCGAAGTTTTTACGATTAGTGATGAGACAGAGCAAGAGCAGGAAGTAGAAGTACTGGCTTCCATTAATATAGAAGGTACCAATTATGTGGCGGTAGGTTTTGTTGAAGATATTCAAGAGGAAACCGAAGATGATATTGATATCTTCTTCTTAAAAGTGGACGAAGATGGAGATTTGACAGCCATCGAAAGCGACGAGGAATTTGATAAAGTTTCTGCTGCTTTTGAGGAGATTATGGATGAGGAAGAGGAATAGTCAATAGAGTGGGAAAAAGCTGGCATTTGCCAGCTTTTTTATATCAAAAAATAATTAATGAGTTTCTGGTGGAGAAATACCCACCAATACTCCATCAAAAAACACAGCTGTCCAAATAGTATCATCAACATTATAAACTGGTAGTCCTATCATCATTGTTTCAAAAGAATGATTATAGATAACTTCAACTGCATTGACTCCGTTCCATTTAAAGCCTACTTCCTTAAATCCTTTTCTTTCAATTTTAAATTCATCCGATTTCAACAAATTTGAAACAATTTTATTCTTCTCTGCACCTGAAATTTCCTCTACTACACAACCACAACCACTGTCACCCTCATGTGCCAATGCCACATTCCCAGGTCCTACAAACATTAAGAAAACAAGTAAACTAGTAAAAAGTAATGTTAAAACCTTCTTCATTTATGTTCCTCCTTTTTATGGTCTACTTATATATTCCTTTATTTCTCGACAAAATCCTGCGAAATTTTTGAATAATTTACGACAATTTTAGAAAATCTTGCTAATCTTGTTTTATTTTTAGCTTTTTCATGCGATATTGAAGGCTTTGACGGCTTAATCCTAGCACATTTGCTGTTTTTGAAATATTGTAATCATAGTTTTTCCAAACATGTTCAATATAGGATTTTTCAAAGTATTCGATTTGATCTTTCAATGAAGCTGTTGTATCTGTCCTTTCTTTCAAAAAAGTATCAACTGAGAGAGGAGGAGAGACTCTTCCTTTTACATGTAATTTGCTTCGGTATTGATACGGAAGGTGGGAATAGCCAATGATTTCATCCTCATCCATCAATATATTCATTGCTGCTTCAATGATATGTTCTAATTCCCGGACGTTCCCATGCCAGTCGTAATCTAGAAAAGATTGCTTTACTTCTTTTGATAAACCCTTCACATTCATTTGAAAGCGCTCATTGTATTTCTTAATAAAAGATTGGACGAGGAGTGGAATATCCTCTTTACGCTCTCTTAAAGGCGGAATGAACACAGAAACTACCCCAAGTCGATAATATAAGTCTTTTCGTAAATGTTTTTTCGTAACGGCATCAATCGGGTCTTCATTAATATTTGCTATTACACGTACATCAACAGGAGTGTCCTTAGTATCTCCAAGGCGGCGGATGGTTTTTTCTTGAAGAACACGAAGCAGTTTCGCTTGGAGATTTAAATTTAGTGAATTAATTTCATCCAATAACAAGGTACCGCCATTTGCTTGTTCAAATAGTCCAGGCTGGTCATTTGCACCAGTAAATGCTCCTCGTTTTGTTCCGAAAAGAAGACTTTCAATTAAATTATCTGGCAATGCAGCACAGTTTTGTGAGATAAACGGACTAGAAAATCGATTGCTGGCATTATGGATACTCTGTGCAAATAGCTCTTTTCCAGTCCCTGTTTCACCCACAATTAAGACATAGGAAGATGTACGTGCTGCCCGCTTAGCTCCTTCGATTACTTCCTTGATAGCAGAACTGTTTCCGATAATACTTTCAAATGTATACCTGGTTGTCCCTTTTCCGGATATATTCCCTTTTATTAACCGTTCGAGTTTGGTAACGTCATTGGCAATTTCAACAGCACCAATGAGTTTGTCATTCTCATAAATGGGAATGGTATTATTATTGGTGGTAATTTCTCGTCCCTTGTTATTAAAATAGGTTTGTTTCACATTCTTTGTTTCTTTTTTCTCCTGTAAGGCTTTTACAAGTGTACTAGATTGATTTTCTTTAAACATAAAAACATCTAACAGTTTTTTATTGATGACATCTTGAATATCCATAGACTCTATCTGGGACATTTTCTTATTATAGACAATCGTATTTCCTGAATCATCTACAGCATGGACCCCGACATCCACTTCGTCTAAAATCTGTTTATAGATTGTGTTAAGAACCTGCAAATATTGACCATTACTTTGATCCATGAGCGTAATCCCCTTAATGTTTATCCTTCTATTAAAACAAATAACTTAAAAGAGTGCAAAATAATTTTGCACAAAGAAAATAATTAAATATTTTGCGCAAAATTATTTTGCTGTTACTAATATAAATCCCTTAATTATATAGGATTTTGTAATTGGCACGGAACTTGCATTATGTATTGTATATACACAACAAGGGGGATTAGTAATGAAACCATATACACATGAACCATTTACAAATTTTGCAGATGAGGCAAATAAACAAGCGTTTCAACAAGCATTGTTGTATGTTCAATCCCAGCTAGGCAAAGAATATCCTGTTGTAATTGGCGGGGAGTCTATAACGACTGATCATAAGATCCATTCAATTAATCCAGCAAATAAGACAGAGGTTATTGGCAGTGTTTCCATGGCAGACAAAGACCTTGCAGAAAAGGCAATGCAGACTGCATTGACCACGTTTGAATCATGGAAAAGATGGAAGCCAGAGCATCGTGCCAATATTTTATTCCGTGCTGCCGCAATCATGCGCCGCAGGAAACATGAATTTTCAGCTTATCTAGTGAAAGAAGCAGGAAAACCATGGAAGGAAGCGGATGCTGATACAGCAGAAGCGATTGATTTCATCGAGTATTATGGTCGTCAGATGCTGCGGATTAAAGAAGGTTTTCCCGTACAAAGCCGTGATGGTGAATTCAATCAATATCACTACATCCCACTAGGTGTCGGAATTATTATTTCGCCGTTTAACTTTCCATTAGCAATCATGGCTGGAACAACTGTTGCTGCTATTGTTGCTGGTAATACTGTCCTACTAAAGCCTGCAAACTCCACACCAATTGTTGCTGCTAAATTTGTAGAGCTTATGCATGAGGCAGGTTTACCAAATGGCGTCTTAAACTACGTACCTGGCAGCGGAGCTCAAATCGGAGATTATTTAGTAGATCATCCAAAAACTCGATTTGTATCCTTCACTGGTTCCCGAGAAGTAGGATGCCGGATCAATGAACGGGCTGCAAAGGTAAACCCAGGACAAATTTGGATTAAACGTGTAATTGCTGAAATGGGCGGAAAAGATACAGTGGTAGTTGATAAGGATGCAGACTTAGATTTAGCAGCAGCTAGCATTGTTTACTCTGCATTTGGTTTTTCTGGACAAAAATGTTCAGCAGGCTCTCGAGCTGTAGTTCATCAAGATGTTTATGATGAAGTGCTAGACAAAGCAGTATCCTTAACAAAAACACTTACGATCGGAAACCCAGAAGATTTAAACAACTATATGGGTCCAGTAATCGATGAAAAATCCTTTAAGAAAATCATGAATTATATTGAAGTTGGAAAAGAAGAAGGCAGACTGATGACTGGCGGAGAAGGCGATGGTTCAAAAGGTTTCTTCATTCAGCCTACTATTATTGCTGACCTAGACGAAAATGCACGCCTTATGCAAGAAGAGATTTTTGGCCCAGTTGTTGGTTTTTCTAAGGCGCGTGATTTTGATCATATGATGAAAATTGCGAACAACACTGATTACGGTCTAACAGGTGCCCTCATTTCCAATAACCGTGAACACATTGAACGTGCACGTGAGGAATTCCATGTAGGAAATCTGTACTTTAACCGTGTTTGTACGGGGGCGATCGTTGGGTATCAGCCATTTGGCGGATTCAATATGTCTGGTACTGATTCAAAAGCAGGTGGACCTGATTATTTACTTCTCCATATGCAGGCAAAAACAACATCTGAAACACTATAGGAGGCAATAGAATGAATACAACGATAAATAAAACAACTAAAATCATTGAACAAACACAAAAATTCGGTGCCAATAACTATCATCCACTGCCAATCGTAGTTTCGAAGGCAGAAGGTGTTTGGGTTGAAAGTCCAGAAGGAAACCGCTACATGGATATGCTAAGTGCATACTCTGCAGTAAACCAGGGACACCGTCATCCAAAAATCATTCAAGCATTAAAAGACCAAGCAGACAAAGTAACATTAACATCACGTGCTTTCCATAATGACCAACTTGGTCCGTGGTATGAGAAAATTTGCAAATTAACCAATAAAGAAATGGCACTGCCAATGAATACAGGCGCTGAAGCAGTTGAAACAGCCATTAAAGCTGCTCGCCGCTGGGGATATGATGTAAAGGGAATAGCTGAGAATCAAGCTGAAATCATTGCTTGTACAGGTAACTTCCATGGACGTACAATGGGTGCTGTTTCTTTATCATCCGACCCAGAATATAAGCGTGGTTTCGGACCAATGCTGCCAGGAATTAACTTAATTCCTTACGGTGATCTTGAAGCATTAAAAGCTTCCATTACACCAAATACAGCTGCATTTTTAATTGAGCCTATTCAAGGTGAGGCAGGAATTATTTTACCTCCTGAAGGATTCTTAAAAGCAGCGTCTGACCTATGTAAAGAAAACAATGTACTGTTTATTGCTGATGAAATTCAAGTTGGCTTAGCACGTACAGGAAAAATGTTTGCAACTGAATGGGAAGGCGTCAATCCTGATATGTTAATTTTAGGAAAGGCACTTGGTGGCGGAGTATTTCCGATTTCTTGTGTCGTTGCAAACTCCGATGTATTGGGGGTATTTAATCCCGGTTCACATGGTTCTACTTTTGGAGGTAATCCACTTGCCTGTGCGGTTTCAATAGCAGCATTGGAAGTAATTGAGGAAGAAAAATTAGCTGAACGTTCGCTTGAATTAGGAGGCTATTTCTTAGAGCAACTTAAAATGATCAATAATCCTGTCATTAAAGAAATAAGAGGCAGAGGTTTATTTATAGGATTGGAACTAACAGAAGAAGCAAGACCATTTTGCGAGCAATTAAAGGAAGAAGGCTTGTTATGTAAGGAAACACATGATACAGTTATTCGCTTTGCGCCGCCACTAATCATAACAAAGGAAGAAATTGATTGGGCAGTTGAGAAAATTAAAAAAGTGTTAGCTTAACATCAAATTGGAGCCTTGCAGGAACTCTCTGCAAGGCTTTTCTGTTATTTAATGAAGAATTTGATTTGTTTTAATGCATCTTTCCGATTAGGATACCTAAAAGGTAAATCGAAGGTCGTCGTTTGCTTTAAAATACTCTTTTGGTGGGAAAAGACATCAAAGCTGCCTCTGCCATGATAGGCACCAATACCACTTTCACCAACGCCGCCAAAGGGAAGGTAGGGGGAACTAAGGTGCATGACAGTATCATTTATGCAACCACCACCAAAAGAGACAGAATTTAAAATAGTTGCTTGGAACTCTTTATTTTCAGAGAAAATATATAGCGCCAAAGGCTTTGGATGTTCGTTTATTTTATTTATCATTGTTCTTTCATCATTATAATCAAGGATAGGGAGGATAGGGCCGAAAATTTCTTCCTTCATAATAGCATCATCCCAAGTAATCCCACCAAGGAGCGTCGGCTCAATCGTTAAGTTATCAATAGAATTTTTGCCGCCGTGAAGGATTTCACCGCTAGTTAGCAAGCTGGCAACACGATTAAAATGACGTTCACTCACAATTCTCGTAAATTCTCCATTTTTAACAATTTCCGCATATAGTTCCTTGATACTCTCTATTAACACTCTTAAAAATTCATCCTTAATATCCCGATGAACATATAAATAATCAGGTGCTACACATGTTTGTCCTGCATTAATAAACTTGCCCCAAGCAATCCGTTTTGCAGCGAATTTAAGATTGGCGTCATGATGAACAATACAAGGGCTTTTTCCGCCTAATTCAAGGGTAATAGGAGTTAAATGCTTGGCAGCTGCTTCCATAATTACTTTTCCGACTGCGACACTTCCGGTAAAAAAGATGTAATCGAATTTTTCTTCCAATAGACCTTGAGTTATTTCAGCATCTCCTTGGACAACGGAAATATATTCGGGAGGAAAGGTTTTACTGATAAGTTCCGCCATGAGTTTAGACGTTTCTGGTGTTAGTTCTGAAGGTTTAAGAATGGCACAATTACCCGCAGCAATCGCACCAATAAGTGGAGCAATGGCTAATTGTAAGGGATAATTCCATGGAGAAATGATCAATACCACCCCATAAGGCTCAGAATAAATATAGCTTTTCGAACCCATTTGGGTGAAGGTTGTCTTTACTTTACGGGGTTGTGTCCAATCTTTAATATGCTTGAGTGTAAACCGGATTTCCTCTAACAAAATCCCCATTTCGGTAATATACGTGTCAAAATTACTCTTATTCAAATCCTTTTTAAGCGCAGCCATCAGCTCTGTTTCATGCGAACGAATCAAGTTCCCTAACGATGTTAATGCTTTAATTCTAAAAGATAGCTCTTTCGATTTACCGGATTGAAAGAAATCACGCTGCACTTTAAGAAGTTCACTAAAACTTTCCATTTTTACACCTCCCGTAGTTAATGATATTTTATCATATCTTATTTTAATAGCTAGAATTTGATTTATGCCAAAATGGAATATTTTTGTATGAATAAAAATAATCGGAGAATACTATTACTAAATACTTCCGAAGGAGAAACTAAATGCAAATCGAAGCAGGAATGAAATATCAAATTTCTCAGGGTATTAAGGGGAATTTTAACTCCGCAGACTCTTTAACGGTTACCACAAACAATGGGGTTACTGTGCAATTCACACTTGAAGATGGTAAGGGCTATGGCTCAATGCCACTTGACCATTTAAACTACCTACTTAAGAGATCTAACCTTTCACCAATCACGCCAAATAAAAGAGTGCTTTTAAGCTCTGAAACTGAAGAGAAAATTGGGTAAAGAAAACGGGTCATGAGTTTAAACTCATGGCTTTTTCTCTTATTTTTTTGACTTTCTTATTTCAAAATTAGAAGTTAGTAAATTAGTTATTTGTATAATTATTTGAAAATTGCTATTATTTAAACATAGATGAAAACGGTTTCTATAATAGGGAGGAAGAAAATATGCGTGAAGTGGTAATTGTAGAGGCAGTTCGGACACCGGTTGGAAAAAGAAAAGGGTTGTTGAGCTCTGTCCGTCCTGATGAATTAGCTGCAAAAGTCCTAAAAGAATTAGTGAATCGTGCTGGGATTTCTCCAGGAATAGTCCAAGATGTCATTCTTGGCTGTGTATCACAAGTAGAAGAACAAGGTCTGAATATTGCTCGGACTGCAGCCTTAATGGCAGATTTCCCTATCCATGTACCGGGAACGACCTTAGACCGTCAATGCGGTTCTGGTCAGCAAGCGATTCATTTTGCATCCCAAGCGATTCTTAGCGGGGACATGGATATTGTGATTGCCGGCGGAGTTGAAAGTATGACACGTGTCCCACTAGGTTCATCCCGCCAGAAATCGGATTGGAGTGAAACTCTTACTTCCAAATATGAAATAATTCATCAAGGCTTATCAGCTGAGCGAATTGCTGATTTATGGGGATTTACACGCACGCAGTTAGATGAATTTTCAATCGAAAGTCATAATCGTGCACTTAAAGCACAAGAAGAAGGTAGATTTGACAAGGAAATCATGCCGATTGAGGTAACATTGGAGGATGGGACTTCAGTTGTTGTGAACCAGGATGAAGGTCCAAGAAAAGGTTCTACCATTGAAAAATTGGCTGCTCTTAAGACCGTTTTTAAGGAAGACGGAAAAATCCATGCAGGAAATGCTAGTCAAATGAGTGACGGTGCTGCAGCTGTACTCTTGATGTCTAGAGATAAAGCGGAAGAACTAGGGCTTAAACCAAGATTCAGGATTGTTGCCCGTTCTGTGGTGGGTTCTGATCCAACATTAATGTTAACTGGCCCAATCGAAGCAACCAAGCAGGTTCTAGCCAAAGCTGGACTTACAATTGATGATATCGACACATATGAAGTAAACGAAGCCTTCGCTCCCGTTCCAATGTGCTGGTTAGAGGAAACTAAAGCAGATCCAAAGAAACTGAATCCGAATGGTGGAGCGATTGCTCTTGGGCATCCTCTTGGTGCAACTGGTGCAAAATTAATGATTTCAATGATGCATGAGTTAGAAAGAACGGGCGGACTATATGGATTACAGGCCATTTGTGAAGGCGGCGGAATGGCAAACGGAACGATTATAGAGAGAATTAGTGAATAAGAGGGAATACGCAATAACAATTTGCAGCTAATTCTTTTTAAAAGGCTGTGTTAATGGATGAGTTGATTTTAGAACCTGTTGATTGGAGCGAAAGGCGCTCGACTCCTGCGGGATGCACGAGCTGAGTGAGACCCCGCAGGTGCGAAGCTGCGAGGAGGCTCACGGGTGAGCCCGCGGAAAGCGTAGCGCCTGTAGCGCAAATCAACAGCCAAGTTTAACACAGCCTTTATAAAAGATTAATAGAGTGAGGAGTAGAAATAATTGCTTAAAGAAATTGGTGTAACACAAGTAACGATTCCACTGCCTTTTCGGCTAAATCACGTTCATTGCTTTTTAGCTGAAGGGGTCAGAGGTTGGACAATTATTGATACAGGATTGAACAATGAAGTATCTAGAGACATTTGGAGACCAATCATCGAAAAACATGAGGTTAAAGACATTATTCTTACACACTATCATCCCGACCATTTTGGCTATGCTGGAACCCTGCAGCAGCTCACAAAAGCAGACGTATGGATGTCTGAGATAGACGCAGACGCAGGATTAACCTATTGGGAGCCAGACTCATTAGAAACTGTAAATCAGAACTACGATACATGCGGCCTGACTGATAATTTATCCCAGGTGTTAACAACAGATGAACAAGGCTTTAACCCGCAGGTAAAACCATACCCAACCATTCAACATTACCTTGAAGAAGGAATGAAAATCGTATTAGGAAAATACGAATATGAGGTTGTGTTTACACCAGGCCATTCAGATGGACTAATCACCTTATTTAACAAAGAGAATAGTATTTTATTTTCAACGGATCATATTCTACCAAGAATTAGTCCTAATATTTCATACTGGTTCCGTGGTATTCGTAATCCGCTACAAGCATTTTTTACTTCATTGGAAAAAATTAAATTATTGGATGTGGACGTAGTCATTCCATCACACGGAAAGCCGTTCAGAAATGCCAACCAGAGAATTGAAGAATTATTGGCACATCATCAGAAACGATTAGAGGTAACATATGATTCTATTAAACGACCAGCAACCATCTTTGAAGTCACTCAACAGATGTTTAGAAATTTAAATATCCATGAAACACGCTTTGCTGTGGGAGAAACAATCGCCCATTTGGAGTATTTACATTTTAATAACCAATGTAAAAAATTTCTTCAGGATGGAACATGGTATTACAAAGGCATTTAGGCAAGAAGGGGTTCCATTATGGATAACCCCTCCTTACTTTTCAAAGTTCTTTATTCGTATATACCGCAATTAATACAACAGCTTTACAATCCCCAATATTTTTCACCGTATGAGGAACACTTGCATTCCAACTGAAGGAATCACCTTCTTCTAAAATAACAGAATCCTCACCTTGTTCTGCAAGGACTTTTCCCTCTAGCACTAAATGGCATTCTTCCCCTTCATGTGCATGTGCATCCCCAATTGAAGCACCCGGTGGAAACTCCACACTTCTCAAACTTAAGCCACCCATAGAAGATATATGCTCAATTTTCAGCTGATTAAGCGCTGTCATTGTTCTATTATCTTTTCTAACCACGCGTAAATGTTGTTTTTTTTCTAATAATAAGTAAGGTAGTGGAATCTCTAAGTAATTTGCAATGGTTTGCAGCGTACTAATCGATGGTGAGGTGTTATTGTTTTCAACATTACTAATAAATCCTTTTGAAAGTCCGGTCCCTTCACACATTTGTGCGATTGTAATTTTTTTTCGGTTTCTGATTGTACGAATTTTTGCGCCGATATCCAGTGTAATCACCCTTTTTAGTTTCCTAATATAGAACATATTTATATATTAGCAAAAATTCCATTGACAATCCACAAGATTTCCTGTTATCCTATGAACAACAAATATTCATATTGAGAAACTTTTGAGAGTGTTTCTTACTATGGATCTTTAGAAACAAAATACAGAAGGGAGGATAGACATGAATGCACCGATGATTTATGAACTACGCCGTCCACGGGATATCAATCCTGATAAAAAATATCCTGCCTTGTTTATTATGCATGGAATAGGCAGTAATGAACAAAATATGCTGTCATTGGTAAACGGCTTAGAGGAACAGTTTTACATTTTCAGTATTCGTGGTCACCTTACACAGCCACCCGGCTTTGCCTTTTTCACTATAGAAGGGTACGGCAAACCACATCGGGCAGTGTTCGATGAAGGCGTAAATAAACTTACAAGCTTTATTGACTATGCTTGCGAACAGTATCCGTTAGATTTATCTCAATTATACTTGCTAGGTTTTAGCCAAGGAGCTATTTTAGCGATGACTCTTGGGTTAACCTTAGGAAATAAAATAAAAGGTATTATTGCTCTAAGTGGTTACATTCCTGCCTTTGTAAAAGAAGAATACGATATTAAACCTGTTGATGAAGTATCAGTATTTATCTCACATGGTGAGATGGACCAGGTTCTCCCATTTGAGTGGGGTTTAGCTAATAACGAATATTTTGGGCATTTAGGTGCTAAAGTAACTTTTAACACCTATCAAGAAGGACATAGTGTTTCAGTAAAGAATCTGCAGGATTTTACAACTTGGCTATTACAGCAAATAAAAAAATAATTTAAAAATGGAGAGGAAGAAAATGATGAAAAAAATAGAAGTAAGTACATTAATTTTACGTTTAGTATTAGGGGTTACATTTTTTGTCCATGGGTTAGTGAAATTCCAAGGTGGAATTGAAAATATCGTAGGCTGGTTTGATTCGATCGGATTACCAGGTGGCCTTGCTTATGGTGTTGCATTGTTAGAAATGGTGGGCGGAATTGCTTTATTTGTTGGTTTAGGAAGCAGAATTGTATCTGCATTATTTGTTTTATTAATGCTAGGAGCTACTGTAACAGCAAAATTAGCAGGCGGCTTTTTAGGTAATGGTCAAGGTGCAGGTTGGGAATTAGATTTAGCCTTACTTGTTATCGCATTATTTATTGCTATCAACGACAGCAAGATGTTTGCTCTAGATAAAGTTTTTTTCAAAGGACAAAATAACCAAACACAATCACTATAATATAGGAGGGGTAAATATAATGATGCCATCATTCTTTATCGCACATGGTGCACCGCTGCTAGCCATTGAAAATAATGAGTATACTCAATTTTTACAACAACTAGGTCAGTCATTGCCACGTCCAAAAGCGATTGTTTTATTTTCGGCTCATTGGGAATCTAAAGCACAAAAAGTAAGCGAAGTAGATCATTATGAAACGATTTATGACTTTGGTGGATTCCCGCCTGAACTTTATACCATTAAATATCCAGCACAAGGTGCTATGGAAATTTCTAACGAAATAAAGCAATTGTTCAAAGAAAATGATATTCCTTTTGATGTAGAAATGAAACGCGGTTTGGATCATGGTGCATGGGTGGTACTTCGTTTGCTTTACCCAAATGCCGATGTTCCTGTCATTGCGATGTCGGTAAATCCTACTCTTACTCCGGAAGAACAGTATAAAATAGGAAAAACCCTTACTGCTTTACGTGCTAACGATGTATTAATTATTGGCAGCGGTGGAACCGTTCATAATTTAGGAGCTGTTAGCTGGGGGGACGATGGCAAAAATATTCATCAATGGGCCATCGAGTTTGATGATTGGATTGCTCATCATCTCCATACATGGGATACCGATTCATTGTTTAAATATGATACCCTTGCCCCCAATGCTGAAATTGCCGTACCGAAGTTTGGAAATGAGCACTTTATTCCAATTTTTTACGCTATGGGCGCAGCCGATGATAGCCGAAAAGCTGCTTTAATCCATCGAAGCTACCGATATGGCAACTTAAGTCATAGCGTTTGGCAATTTGGGTGATCATAAAAAAACACTAACTCATCGTTAGTGTTTTTTTTCTATAAGTTCGTTACAATTGAAATGTATCTGTGTTTTTTGATATAATAATTCAGTTATTACTATAAAGAGTGTATAAAAGTTAATAAGGTGGTAAGTATGAGTCAAAATTATCGAGTTTTATTATATTATAAATATGTCACAATAGAAAATCCAGAAGAAGTACAACAAGAACATCTACAGTTTTGTAATGAATTAGGCTTAAAAGGCCGAATCATCATAGCTGCAGAAGGAATAAACGGAACTGTGTCAGGTTCGGTGGAACAAACGAATGCCTATATGAAATATATGGATGCGCACCCGCTTTTTGCAGGTACGATTTTTAAAATTGACGAGGCAACGGAACATGCCTTCAAAAAAATGCGCGTTCGACTTAGACCAGAACTAGTTACTTTACGTCTAGAAGACGATGTCGACCCTCATGTCATTACTGGAAAACATTTAAAACCAAAAGAGTTTTTTGAAGCGATGCAAAGAGAAGATACAGTTGTCATCGATGCGCGAAATGATTATGAATATGATTTAGGGCATTTTAGAGGTGCTGTTCGACCTGATATCCTAAATTTCCGTGATTTACCAGATTGGATTAGGGAAAATAAGCAAGATTTCGAAGGTAAAAAGATTCTTACTTATTGTACAGGCGGCATTCGCTGCGAAAAGTTTTCAGGATGGCTTCTTAATGAAGGATTCGAAGATGTATCACAATTAGAAGGTGGAATTGTTACCTACGGAAAGGACCCAGAAGTACAAGGTGATTTATGGGATGGTCAGCTTTACGTATTTGACGAACGTATTAGCGTGCCTGTAAATCAAAAAGAGCATGTGGTAGTAGGGAAGGATTACTTTACCGGGGAACCATGTGAACGTTATGTAAACTGTGCAAATCCAGAGTGTAATAAAAAAATTCTCTGTTCTGAAGAAAACGAACACCGTCATTTAAGAAGTTGTTCACCTGAATGCAGAACACACCCAAGAAATCGCTATATCGTACAACACGGTTTAACGGAAGAAGAAGTGAAGGAAAGATTATTGGATCTCCAAGCATAAAAGAAAAGCTGTACACTCAAATTAGCAATGGATTCCGTATTCGTGTGCGTGCTTTCTTATTAAAAGACAAGAAAAGACGTATGAATTTGGCATACGTCTTTTTTTTATTCACGTTTTGCGATAGGAAACGGAACCCGTTAAAAGATTAATCCGCTCTTCTATTATTTCTTGTGAATAATTTTACATCTGAAACATTATTTGGTAAAAATGAAGTACCATTAAAATCCCTATCTTGGGTAAGATTTTCAAGTCTCCTTACTGCTTCGTTAAACTCTTCCACACTCAGTTGTTTAGTTGCGAGCAAGGAAGTAAGGATGGCAAACGCAATTGGAGTCGTGTCAACAAATACCTCAACTTGTACATCCACATCAGAATTGCCACTTTGGCCTATCGTGTTTATATTTTCACTTTTTATCCTTACATCATCTTTTTCGATAGCAACAGATTCAGAGGTGTTATTATTCATCCTTGAGTTTTGCCAACGAGAAGGGATATACCTGTTTCTACCTCTGTATTTTTCCATTCATTCCACCTATCCTTATTAAGGGTGGAATATATTTATCCCACCCTTAATTGTTAATTATAAATCAACGTCCACATTTGTATTTTGATCTTGTTCGCTATCTTGCTCTTGATCCGATCTTACCCGCGCATTACTTCTGCTATTAAGTGTAATATCTACGCGAGAATTTCCTGAGTTATTGATTGTGGCTCTCGCAACATTTGTGTTTCTATCAGTATTACGTACTTCGGCATCAGCATCTGATTCTGATCGGTTACGAACATCGTTTTCAAAATCAGTATTTACATCAACATTAACGTTTGTGTTTGAGTTATTACGGCGGTTTCGGTTTCTATCTGAATTTCCTCTTGACATTTTTGTAGTCCCCCTAATTTTTTAAAAATTTATTAATAGAGTTTAAGAAAAAGAAATAAAATATCTTAAAAATCAACATCCACATTGGTATTTTGTTCTTGATCATTTTCTTGGTCTTGATCCGATCTTACCCGCGCATTACTTCTGCTATTTAGTGAAATATCTACCCGAGAATTTCCTGAGTTATTGATTGTCGCTCTCGCAACATTATTATTATTGTCAGTATTACGTACTTCGGCATCAGCATCGGAATTAGATTGATTGCGAATATCGTTTTCAAAATCATTATTTACATCTACATTTACGTTTGTGTCGGTGTTATTACTGCGGTTTCTTCCTGTACGGGCTATATTATTATTATTTTCTCTTCTTGCCATTCTGTAACCCCCAAAAAATTTTAGATTAATTTATAGAGTTTAAGAAATATCGATTAGAATATCTCTTGAAAATCAATCAACATCAACATCCACATCCGTATTTTGGTCTTGCTCATTGTCTTGCTCTTGATCAGTTCTAGCACGAGCATTGCTACGGCTGTTTAATACAACATTGACAACAGCATTTCCTGAATCGTTGACAGTTGCTCTTGCAACGTTGGTATTTCGGTCAGTATTAACTACTTCCGCATCTGCATCTGATTCTGAACGGTTGCGAACATCGTTTTCAAAATCAGTATCTACATCAATATCTATATTATTGTTATTGTTATTGTTATTATTGTTGTTCTTTTTATTAGAACTTCTAAACCCACACTGATTTCCTTGATTATTAAATTGTCGCATATTCAAATTTATCCACCCCTTTTCCTTTACCTGTTAAACAGTTTATTCTTCAAATGCATTAAGGAATGGACAAATTACTGAGGGACAAACACCTTTTTTATTTGATGAATCAAATTAATACCGAAAATACTGTATTATGTAGATGAAGATGAGAAGGTATTTGAAAGAGGAGAAAAATAGAGAATAGAATTTGATTCCAAAAATTAAACTACCGAGTAATAAATAAGGATT
>NZ_JBALNQ010000058.1:0-31799 GCF_036961885.1 Neobacillus niacini
TCCAGCCATACGCAACTAAATCCAGCCATACGCAACTAATTCCCGTTATCCGCAACTATTTCCCGTTTATTTAATTAACCATCCGCCGTCAACTAACAAATCAGCCCCTGTCATATACGAAGCCTCGCGTGAAGCTGCAAAAACGATTACATTGGCTATCTCTTCTGGTCTTCCAATTCTTTGCAAGGCGGTATTCCTTTGTACCGCACGAACAAATTTTTCGTTTTGAAGCCCCTGTTCAATTAATGGTGTTTCTGCAAAACCAGGTGAAACGGAATTCACACGAATTCCATACGATGATAATTCCAATGCAAGTGACCTTGTAAAATTAACAACACCCGCTTTTGCTGCACTATAATGAGGAAGTTCCGCCCCAGCTTGATAGGCCGAAAGTGACGCAACATTCACAATGGCACGTGCACGATCTTCTCGTTTTGCCCCCTCGATCATTATTTTTCCGAGAGCCTGTGAGACAAGAAATATACTTTTTAGATTAACGTCGATTACATAATCCCATTCATTTTCCGTCATCCCTAAAATGCTCGTATTTGTGGATCCGCCAGCATTATTCACTAAAACATGCAAATCCCCATATTGCTCATTTACATAGTCTGCAAGTTCCCTGACATCCTCTGAATCTGTTACATCTGCCACAAAAATTTCCGCACGAGGAAGTTTGTGGGCTTGGTTAATTTCATTCGCTGTTACCTCAAGCTTGGCTTTGGTCCTGCCGACGAGTATCACCTTCGCCCCTTCACTAGCAAGCCGAGTGGCTGTTGCCTTCCCAATTCCACTACCAGCTCCTGTTACCAATGCGACTTTTTCTTGGAATCTCATTGTTTACCTCCCGCCTTTTACAAGTCACCCGCTGCAACACTAGCAGCATGCGCAATTAGCATTTTTGCTTTATCATTGAAATTCGCAAACCTTGAATCATTTGTTTGCCCATTTTTATATCGATAATAAATTTGTTGACAGATGACGGCTAGTTTAAAGTAAGCAAAGGTAAGATAAAAATTCATATTGCTAACATCCCGGCCGCTTTTCTTAGCATAAAGCTCAATAAATTGTTTTCTTGTGAAAAATCCATCTATTACAGTTACAGGTGCTTTGCCTAATCCCCTTTTTAAATCTTCTGGGTCATCTGCTTGATTCCAATAGCTCATAGCTACACCAAGATCTGCAAGCGGATCCCCCACGGTTGTCATTTCCCAATCAAAAAGTCCGACCATTTCTGATAAGCTTTCATTAAACATCGCATTATTAAATTTATAGTCATAGTGAATGATCACGGCATTTTGCTGCAAGGGAATATTGTCCGCCAGCCAGAATGTCAAGGAATCAACAGCAGCATTTTCATCGGTTTTGGCACGTTCATACCGTCCAATCCAGCTATGCACTTGTCTTTCGGTGAAACCCTCGGGCTTACTAATGGCTTCAAGATTCGTCTCTTTATAGCTGATCCCATGAAGCTCCACTAATTTATTGACCATTTCTTCTGATAGTTGTTGACAGAGCTGTTTCGTAACAGTGATTTCCTTTGGAAATGAAGTGTCAATGACAACACCATTTTTGCGCTCCATAATTAAGAATGGAGTTCCAACAATCTCCTGTTGATTGGAAAACAGGATTGGCTTCGGGGTAACGGAAAAGTGCGGGTGAAGTTCTGTCAGAATGTTAAATTCCCTCTCCATATCATGCGCTCTCGGTGCTACAGGTCCTATAGGAGGACGGCGTAAAACTGCTTCCCAATTACCAATTTTTAATTGATACGTTAAATTCGAATGCCCGGCGGGAAATTGTAGAAGTTCAAGCGGTTTATCTGGCAGGTTTTCAATCTGACTGCGCAAGAATTGTTCTAATACAGCTAAATTCAATTCTTCCCCTTTTCGGACTGCCATTGTATCATTACTTAGTTTTTGAGCCATATTATCCCTCCACACAATTTGAAAAATTCAGACTCAATTTCACGTACCAACTGGAAAAATGAAAGAGGGTTATTGCTCTCCACAGACCCTCTTTCACTTTATCTCAAACTGACTGAATACCCTCTAAAATCATCTCGACAAAAACTTCTGCAACTTCACGGTCTGTCAATGTACCATTTGGATTAAACCACTGATAGCTCCAGTTAGCTGCACCAAGAATACCAAAAGTAATGATTGAGATATTTAAGTTCGCTCGGAACTCCCCCTTTTCAATTCCTTCCTTAAGGAGATTCTCAATAGTAAAACGGAATTCGTTCCGCTTTGGCACAATCAACGCGAGCCGTTTTTCATTTAAGTTTTTCATTTCCCTAAAGAAAATTTTTGCTGCAGATCCTTGGACTTTTATATTACTGATAAGCAAGAATACCGTCTCAAAAAGCTTCTCCTTATAGCTGCTGTTGGTCTCTACTATATGTCTTTGTTTTTCAAGTAAGTTATCAATGTATCCGAGATGTATGTCCATTAAGAGCTCTTCTTTACTAGAAAAATAATAGTAAAAGGTCCCTTTCGTTACACCCATCGAATCCACGATATCTTGAATCGATGTTTCCTTAAAACCCTTTTTCTCAAACAAACGGATACTGTGTTCTGTAATTTTGTCCTTCACCGCTTATGTCCTCGCAATCTTTACTATGTTTGAAATTAATCCGATATTCCTTTTTCAATCTGTTAAATTATTTTAATTTGTAACTTTTTATAGTAAGTATCAACGATTTTGATATTTCCTTAATTCTAGCTTAGCAATTTGAGCTCTATGCACTTCATCGGGTCCATCCGCAAGTCGTAAGGTCCTAGAATTTGCCCACAACGCAGCCAGTGGGAAATCATCGGATACTCCTGCCCCCCCGAATGCTTGAATCGCTCTATCAATGACTCGTAATGCCATGTTTGGTGCCACTACTTTGATCATCGCAATTTCCGTCTTCGCTTCTTTATTTCCGACTGTATCCATCATAAATGCAGCCTTTAAGGTCAACAGTCTTGCTTGTTCAATTTCAATTCTTGAATCGGCAATCCACTCTTGAATAACTCCTTGGCTTGACAGTGGTCTTCCAAATGCTTTGCGTTCTTGAACACGCTTACATAACAGTTCAAGCGCTCGTTCCGCAGCTCCAATTAACCTCATACAGTGATGAATTCTTCCTGGACCTAATCGCCCCTGCGCAATTGCAAATCCTTTTCCTTCTCCCCACAGAATGTTTTCCACCGGGACCCGAACATCTTCAAAGGTAATTTCTGCGTGTCCATGTGGGGCATGATCATAACCGAAAACAGGCAGCATCCTTTCAATGGTTACCCCATGAGTATCCATAGGAACAAGAATCATCGACTGCTGCTCGTGTCGATTTGCGTTAAGATCTGTTTTTCCCATGACAATGGCAATTTTACATCGAGGATCACCAGCCCCGGATGACCACCACTTCCGGCCATTAATGACATATTTATCACCATCTCTAACAATGCTCGCTTCGATGTTTGTGGCATCGGAAGAAGCAACCTCAGGTTCTGTCATCGAAAAGCAAGAGCGAATATCTCCTTCAAGTAAAGGTTTTAGCCATTTCTCTTTTTGCTCATTAGTACCGTAGCGAACGATTACTTCCATATTACCGGTATCAGGTGCGCCGCAGTTAAACACTTCTGGTCCAATCAGCGAGCGCCCCATAATTTCGCATAACGGCGCATATTCTAAATTGGTTAAACCTGCACCATACTCACTATCTGGTAAAAATAAGTTCCAGAGTTCAGCAGCCTTTGCTTTTTCCTTCAGGTCCTCCATCACCCGTGGTACTTCACTCCACCTGTTTTCCTGTTCGTTTAATTGTTGTTCATATACTTTTTCATTCGGATATACATGTTCTTCCATGAAGTTAGTCAGCTTAGTCTGTAATTCTTTCACTTTAGCAGAATATAAAAAATCCATAAACTTCACCCTTTCTACATACTAACCAGTTGGTATGCTGTAGTTCTTATTATATATCCAAACAGTAAATATTCAAATTAATTTCTAAATATTCTAATAAGTTTGAAATAAAGGGTAAATTAATATCTCTTTATTCCCCTTTTTTGTTTATTCATCACTTCATATGATTTTTCGATAATATCCGTTAGAACATCACCTTTATATACTCGACCTAATTTGAGGTTTTCTTGATAGTACTCAACAATCTCATCAAGTTTATCGGATGTTTCTTTTGTAATCCTTACATTTAATTGAATTCTTCCATTTTCGGCCAAGGGGAACACTCCTATCATTTATATAGCAAACTGCTAGCACCTTGCGTAATTCCTATTATTATTTGATTATATACTACTATTCTTCATTTTTTTCAACAAAAGCTAAAAAAAGAGAACGTGCCTTGGTTTTCATGTAACCCTACCATATAAATTTTTTAATTCATTTATTTTTAATAACCTTTTTACATAAAAAAACAAAATTTGCCTCAAATTATCGTGAGGAGGTTTGTACGTTATGTCTTTAGCATGGTTATTTACTGGACTACTTTTGATTCAACAAGCAGCAATACCTCAATCTAGTGTGGAGATTACAAAAGATGGGAAACCCGTTTCCACTATCAATAAAAGTGAATATTTTATCGGGGACCCACATTATTTAATTTTGGATACCAAAAAATATGATCTCCTGTTAGACCAATTAGAAAAACAATTTTCAGTAACCCCTATCGATGCAAAATTAGATCGGCATGAAAATATTATTCCCGAACAAGTCGGAGAAAGGATTAATAAACAGTTATTTACTGAAAGGTTCTTTTCCTATTTTTTCGAGCATAGATACGCTACAATAGAAATTCCAATGTACCCTGTATACCCTAAGGTAGATAGTGAATTACTATCAGCTATACGCAGCGTACGAATTGGGCGTTACATTACTTCTTTCAATCCTGGTAATAAAAAACGTACCACCAATATTGAACTGGCAGCCGAAGCCATAAATAATCATGTCGTCTTTCCGGGAGAAACTTTTTCTTTTAATCGGGTAGTGGGTAAGAGAACTGTCGAAAAAGGATATGAAAAGGCAAAAGTGATTGTGAGGGGAGAATATGCAGAAGACATAGGCGGCGGTATTTGTCAGGTTTCCTCAACATTATTCAATGCCGTCGACAGTGCCGGACTAAAAGTTGTCCAGCGATTTTCTCACAGCAGGCATGTATCGTATATTCCACCAGGACGTGATGCAACGGTAAGTTGGCATGGACCAGACTTTGAATTTAAGAATATGTACAATCAACCTGTTATCATTCAAGCTAGAACACTTGGAAATCACTTGGTCATTAAACTTTATTCTTCCGATGTCATTGAATACCAGCCCAAGAAAATCCCTTTCCCACCATTATAAAACAACAATCGTTATGAACAGTTTTATAAAAAAGCCCGCATAAAAATGCGGACTTTTTTTAATGATTTCTTTCATTTCTTAATGCACTCGCCAATAACTCTTCAGAAAACTCTGCAAGTGCTGTGTTATTCATTTGATTTAAGTTCGTTTTGGGTGTAAAGCTTTGGAAACTTTGTTTTAAATTTTGAAAAGGCTGCGCACTAATTTTTCGTTTTCCTTTTGTTAGTCCAAAAACAGCGGCACTTATTCCGAGTCCAATAAGAGATGCCCACATAGCTCCTCTATTTTTCCGTTTCTTTCCAAACATATTGAAAAGCGGCTTTACCATGTTTCTCATCCAAAACACTCCTTCATCAAACACTAGAATAGAAAGGGAGATGACCCTTCCATTAGCTTAATCTTTACATTTTAGGTGAGAATATGTTTGGGAAACATCCGTTAAAAAGTAATTTGTTTACAGAATAAAACAAGTTGACATAACGTTATTATAGCTTTTTTATTTTGATTGGGCTAACCATAAGAATTGACAATAGTATCGTAATCAACGCATTGCTATAAAGAAATATTGCCATACAGGATATTATGAGCCCCGCTGCCGTAATCGGCAGCCCTATAAAAAATCCTCTAGTTGGTTTAATATTAAATTTTGCCAACCGTAATGCACCCATCGTTGGATAAAGCATAAATGCAAATGTTGTTATTAGTGACGAAGGTTCTATAGAGTAAAATAATAGTGCTGGAGCAACACCAAGGCTGACAATATCTGCTAACGAATCAAGTTCAACTCCCAATTCACTGTTAACCTTTAACCTCCTTGCCAATCGGCCATCAAAAAAATCAAATATCACCGATAAGAAAATAAACATAGCCGCTTGTTGGAAATATCCATTCATATTGAAAGTAATCGAAAAGACACCAGATAATAAATTTCCAATAGTAAATAAATTTGGTACTGCTTTCACCACTTGGTTTATCAAGCAGATCCCCCCCTTTGTGACCAATCCTTTCACTCAATTTACTTCTTCTTTATTCTGCTCCAATTTTAAAAAGTGAATCTGGTTTATCATCAAGGTATAGAAATAACATTTCTTCAAAAAATAAAATGAAAGGATGGTTAAAAAAGTGGATAAAACATTGGGGTATTTACGTGAAATCTTATCAAATTACAGCGATGGACATAATGAGGGTAAACAAGTATATCGCAAGTTATCTGAAGGTAAATTCAATACAGAGGGAGACTTTGTTCGGCAGTTAAACCAAAAGGAAATCAACTTTTTGAATGAAATTCTCCCGAATGAAATTAATTATGCCAAAGAAGAACAGGATGAAAAAAGAGCTCATGAATTAAACGAAGTATTTGAACTGTTATTTTAGAAAAGAAGATACATAAAAAAGAGATGTTCAAAAATATCTGACATCTCTTTTTTGGGAAATATGAAGAATAAAGGAGAATTATTTCCGAGGCAAGCGCACACTACGACAAAAGACGAGTCTGCATGCAGCCTAATTCTTCATTAAACGACAGGAAATGAGTCAATTTTCAGAATTTTCTATCCCATAAATAAATCACAATACTTTAATTACTTATTCCTCTTTTTTTGGAGCAGAGTTTTTAGATTTTTTAAGTCTTCCTGAATCTTTTAACCCCTTTTTAATAATTATTTCTATTTGCGCATTTACACTTCTGAATTCATCCTCAGCCCATTTCTCTAGCGAGTCATAAATTTCCTGATCAATTCGAAGTAAGAATCTTTTTTTCTCAGCCACTTTGTCACAACCTTAATGGATACTTCCTGTATTGATTATCGGTTGGCTACCCTTCTCTGATACCAAAGCTACCATTAAATTATTCACCATTTGTGCTTTCTTTTCTTCGTCTAGCTCTACGATACCTTCTGTGCTTAATTGGTCAATCGCTGATTTAACCATGGAAACTGCACCCTCCACGATTACTTTTCTAGCAGCCAATACCGCTTTAGCTTGTTGTCTTTGCAGCATCGCATGAGCGATTTCACTAGAATAAGCTAAATGCATAATTCTTGCTTCGATTATTTCAACCCCTGCAAGTACAAGTCTTTTTTGAAGATCCTTTGTAAGTTCATCTGCAACTTCATCGGAATGTTGGCGTAAAGAGATTTCATAATCATTATTAAAATTATCATAAGGATACTGACTTGCAATATGGCGCAGCCCTGTTTCACTTTGTGTATGTACGAATTCTTTATAGTCTTCAACGTCAAAAACGGCTTTTGCAGAGTCAAACACCTTATAAACCACCACAGCTGCAATTTCGATAGGATTTCCTTCCAGATCATTTACCTTTAACTTATCACTGTTGAAATTTATTACTCTAAGTGACACGTTTTTTCTAACGGTTAGTGGAGCCGATAACCAGAATCCTTCGTGCTTGATAACCCCTAGATAGCTGCCAAATAACGTAAAGACCTTTGCTTGATTAGGTTGAATAATCGTAAAACCCGTTAGTAGGAGTAGTGCTGCAAAAACGAATATCGCAAAAACAATGATCATAATGATGTTTTCAGTGAAAATAAATTGTCTAATACTAAATACGGCAATCGCTGCAAATATGAGAAAAATAACCCCACCTAAGAAACCATTCATTTTGAACATTTCTTTTTCCTTCAATTCAATCACTCCCTAAAAAATAATATCTATCTACTATCATAATGATATCACTTTAATATTAAAAATGCAAAATAAAAAGCCGCCTGCGGCAAGCTTTTAGTGAATATCCTTTTTCTTAAACCTGCCTCCTCGAACCTCAGCAATATCAGCTACTGCGAGGAATGCATTTTCGTCACTTTCTGTAACGATTTCCTTCAATTTTGCCTCTTCAAGACGAGTAATGACACAGAATATTACTTTTTTTTGATCACCAGAGTAGGCACCTTCTCCATGTAAATACGTAACACCACGACCAAGTCGATTCATTATCGCTTCACCAATTTCTTGTGAATTGTCACTAATAATCCATACCGACTTTGACTCATCAAGGCCAGTAATGGTAATATCTATGGTTTTATAAGCAACAAAATAGGCTATTAGAGAATACATGGCTCGGTCCCAGGAAAAAACAAAACCTGCACATCCGAGGATAAATAAATTGAAAAACATAATAATTTCACCAACAGAGAATGGAAGCTTCTTGTTAAAAAGTATGGCAAGAATTTCTGTACCATCTAATGATCCACCGAAGCGTATAACCATCCCTACACCAATTCCGAGTACGATCCCCCCAAAAACGGTTGCAAGTAAAATATCTTGTGTAAATGCTGGTACTGGATGAAGAATTGTTGTCCCAATTGAAAGAATGATAATTCCATAAAGAGTGGATAATGCGAAGGTCTTTCCCATTTGTTTATAACCGATAAAGAAAAAAGGAACATTGAGTAGAAAGATAAAAATTCCTAGTCTCCAGCCGGTCAAGTAAGAAAGCATGATCGATATTCCTATAATGCCCCCATCAATAACATGATTGGGTACGAGGAAAATTTCTAATCCAACCGCCATTAATGCAGCTCCAAAAGTAATAAGCATAATTCTTTGAATAATTTTTCTGGTTGGCAATCCTTTATGTTGAACTTTTTCAATCAGCACATTCGGTTCCTCTATTATTCCAATTTCCGGAATTCCTGACATTATCTTGCCCCTTTCGAATCATAATTTTAATCCCATTATAACAGGAAATTTATAGTTTTTTGAATTTTTATGCACCTTATTTCCCAAATTTTCTTAACAGTCACTTTCATTACAAAAAAGTAAAAAAGCCGCCTCAAATTAGAGACAGCTTCTTGGGAATTTTAACCTCTTAGGGGACCCAACCATTACATCAGCCAAAATAGTTTCTTAGCTTCCTTTTAGTCATTTAATGATCTAATTTAGAAGGTAAAATATTTAGCCAATGGGTGTTGTTCCGTTGAAGAAATTAATTCACATGAAATTTAATGGAATTCAAATTTCCTTAAAGAAACAATTTACCAATAGATTATCGATGGACTCATATCCTTTTTTTGGACCAGCTTCTTGGCAATGTAAGGTTTTTGTATTGGTTTAAGGTTTAGATAGAATATCGATAAAGTTGATTCATTTATCATATATTCTTATCTGTTAACAAATAGTTTACTTTTTAGGTAAGCAACTTTATTCAAAATTTCATGACCAAATAGTTGACTACTTCTATTTGTTTCAGTTATTAGATTTTGATCCCTTCTTTTCTTCATTACTTTAGGTTTCTTCACTAATGGAAGCTTCCATAATAATTTTAAGAATGATCATTTTGGTTTGAGGAATTTATCTACGTACTTTTTACATAGGTAGATAAATTTGACTTTACTCCCAATTTCCAATAACTTATGTCCCTTTCATTTGAATGAAGTGATTTCCTCTTTCACACTAAAAAGTAAGTATCGTTAGTACTTGCACCTTTCCAATTCAAAGCTACATCGCTCCACCTGCCAAATATTGCAAAGGGAAAACCTTTACTACTCGTTCACAAACGGAACGAACACGGATGGTTGAGTCTCCTAAGAAGTTAATTTTTTTATTTATCTTTTACACTTATAGTATATCACCATTAACGCGTCTTATCGCAGACTGTTGTGACAAATTGGTGAACTTTTCAAAATTACTAGACTATTAAAAAAACTTATATTCTAGCAAAATCCTTAACCCCCAAGATTTGGAGTTTTTTAAATTATGGATTAACAATTCGCAACTTAGAGAAGATAGTTAATAAAGCTTTGTATTGAAAGGATGTCTGCTAATGTTAGAGTCCATAAAAAAATATGCTAAACCCTTTGATTCCATAAATGATCTTGATCCTCTAATTGAATCAATCGGTGATGCTAAGTATGTCCTTCTTGGTGAATCTTCTCATGGTACATCTGAATTTTATACTCTTCGCGCTGAACTTACTAAAAGATTAATTGTGGAAAAAGGATTTTCCTTTATTGCTGTTGAAGGAGACTGGCCTTCCTGCCAAAACATTAACAGGTATATAAAGAATATTGGCTCACCCAATAGATATGAAAATGAGGTACTTCAAACCTTTAATCGTTGGCCAACGTGGATGTGGGCAAATGAAGAAATTTATGAATTGGTGAAGTGGTTAAAAAATTTTAATCAACAATCCAAAAAAACAAATAAGGTGGGGTTTTACGGACTGGATGTCTATAGCCTTTGGGAGAGTATGGATGAGATTATAAAATACCTTGACCGCACAGGTAATTCCGGTCTAAAAGAGGCTAGGACTGCCTTCTCCTGCTTTGAACCCTACAATAGAAATAATGAATCCTATGCTGTTTCTGCAGGATATTTATCAGAAAACTGTATTAAAGAAGCACTTGAATTACTCACTGTCATACGAAAAAACAAGTGGAAATATGATGATGATGATGAAAACAGTTTAAACATGGAGGTCAACTCGCTAGTAACTGTCAACGCGGAAGAATATTACCGTACGATGGTGTTAAGTGATTCTAAATCTTGGAACGTGAGAGATATTCATATGGTAGAAGCTTTGAATGCAGTGATGAAGTTTTATGGTGATGATGCAAAAGTAATTATTTGGGAACACAATACCCATGTGGGTGATGCCCGAGCTACTGATATGAAAAATGCTGGAATGGTGAATGTTGGTCAATTAATTCGACAACAGAATTATCCAGAAGATGTTTACATTGTGGGCTTCGGAACACATAGCGGTACTGTGATCGCTTCCACAGAATGGGGAGTAGATTATCTCGTTACCAATGTCCCTGCTGCTCAACCAGGGAGCTGGGAGGATTTGATGCATAAAGCCGGAGCAAGGAATCAATATCTTTTGTTTACTGATGAAAATCGGGAAAAATTCAGCAAAACAGTGGGACATCGTGCAATTGGTGTTGTATATCGACCAGAGCAGGAACAATATGGGAACTACGTACCATCGATTATGAGCAGCCGTTATGACGGTTTCATTTTTGTCGATAAAACTCATGCCCTTCATCCACTAGCAAAGGAAAGCCTTGTTCACTGAAAAAAATGGCTTACATAATTACTTGATAAATCGGCAAAATACATTTGTAATTAAATTTTAAAAAGAGAAAGAAGGATTACCTAATGACAGTTGGAACACAAGTTAAACAAGCATTAGCAGGATTAAAAAGTGCACAAGCGAGTTTTGAAGGTTTTGCACTGGCAACAGATAATCAAAACGCTAAAAAACTCTATCAGGATGCGGCTCAACAAACTCAAACAGTCTTAGATAGTCTTGAACCACGTCTTCAAGAAATCTTAGCAGAAGAGCCTCAATACAATCAATAACAGGAAATAGGTTGGCAATTTTTGCCAGCCCTTTTCTCTTTGAAAACTATATCCATTTAGGAAAGGAAGATCATTCATGACCATTGCTGCAAACGTAAAGCAATGCCTTTCAACGATAAAAGGGATTGAGGCACAATTATCATCACTTGCATTAAACTCAGTGGACGAAGGTGCCAAAGACGTATTCCACACAACAATGTTAACCATTGTTGATGTTAAAAAGGATCTCCAGACACGTGTTTTAGAACTTGAACGACTTGAGCCACAATATAAAAGTTCCTGAATTGAGGTGAATAAGCATGGTGGACTGGGTCGATGTCCTGGTTCGTTCTTTTGTCTTCTTAGCACTTCTATTTTTTATTACGAAAATACTGGGAAAGAAGCAGATTTCTGAGCTCTCATTCTTTGAATATGTTTCTGGGATTACAATCGGCAGTGTAGCTGGAGAAGCAATAACAGGGCTTGAAAAAAATATGTTTCATGGGATGCTGGCAATCGCTATTTTTGGTCTTGTTACACTCTTTGCTGACATTATAACATTAAAAAGTAAATCGTTACGGGACATGGTTGAAGGAAGAGCAACTGTCTTTATTAAAGATGGTAAGGTATTAGAGGAAAATTTAAAAAAAGAAAAATACACCATTGATGAATTATCTTCCCTGCTTCGCCAAAAAGATATCTTTCGGTTTGCTGATGTTGAATTTGCCGTACTTGAACCAAGAGGAACAATAAGTGCATTATTAAAAAGGGAAAATCGTCCATTAACGCCCAAAGACTTGAATATGAAGATGCCCGCGGAAAAAGAACCACAAACCATCATCATGGATGGAAGCATCATGGATGAGGCTTTAAGGTCTGCTGGCAAGAGTAGAGGTTGGCTTAGTACAGAATTGGAAAAGCTAGAGGTTACTCTTGATAATGTGTTTTTAGGTCAAGTGGATTCATATGGGGAATTAACATTAGATTTATATGATGACAAAATCCAAGTTCCATCCCCCTCTCAACGCCCGCTTTTGTTAGCGACGCTAAAAAAAACACAGGCTGATTTAGAGATTTTTTCACTCGAAACGGAAGACGTACAAGCAAAAGAGATGTATAAGAAAAATGCAAAAATAGTTCAACAAGCAATTGATAAATTGACACCTTATTTGAGCAATTAACCTTAATGAAAGACAAATCTCCTGGTTCACCACCGAGATTTGTCCTTCATTAAATTATGCACTTACATTTTTCCTGTTAGGTATATCCCCTTTGTGAGACGTATAGCTATGTAGGACCATCCCCGCCATTACAAAGAACATTCCTGTCCATGAAATTACGGTTGGAAATGCTGCTTTCAACAACAGCAGCTCTCCAGAGACAGCGAATAAGACTTCCAGCGATTGGGTTGCTTCAACAGTCCCTAATTTTTGCATATTTCCTCTAACCAAATCGGTAGCTTGAAAAAATAAAATTGTCGCAATTACTCCTGATGTGACCGCGACTAACCCCGATTGGACAGATTGTCCAATACTTGGAGGGCCAACGGTGAACAATCCATAAATAGCTAGTACAATCCACAACGGCAAGCTTGCAATCGTCATTCCTAAAACACGTTGAAAAACATCAATCCTTCCCCCACACACATCCATCATTTTTCTATTTCCTAAAGGGTAAGCAAACGAAGCAATGATTACAGGTACTACTCCTAAAATCATTTCATTAAGTGAAAGAGTAGCAGCATGCTCTACCTGCATAAAAATAATCCCCAGTATAATAATCATCGACAAGGCCATTCCCTTTAAAGGAACTTTTCCTTTAACCTGCACTGGACCCTTTTCGGTCATGACGGTTTCAAGAAAAAGCGGGGCCAATAAGGAACCTGAAATAATCGTGATTTGCCATGTTGAAGCGATTAGCCACCCAGGTGCATATGCGGCTGAAAAACAAATCGGGCCATAAAAAAGTCCAAAGCCTACTGTGCTCCATAAAAGCCAAGCTTTAGGATTGTTTCTCATTTCATAAATTAATGGCTTAAGTTTCTTTCTTCCCATAACAAGGAGAAGCAGAAAAGGAACCATAAAGAAATAGCGTAGTGAAGCACTCCATATCCAGTTCCCCCCTTCCAACTCCATGGATCGGTTAATGATAAACGTAAATGCAAAAAAGAATGCAGCAAAAACTCCGAGGATGATTGGACGCATTTTTCTCTATTTCCCCTTCTTACTTAAATTTTCATTCAAAGCGTAAGTTGATGGATACATTTTTTTATTATACCAAATGTCTGAATTATTTGTTATTTAAATTCAAGTGAAGGTGAATATATATTTGGAAAAGTGGCTAATAAAAAAATACCTCTAATTTTAGAGGTATTTTTCTTGATACAATATAAAAACAGACCCAAATTGGGTCTGTTTTCCACATGCTATGTTATTAAGCTTTGTGTACGTTAGCTGCTTGAGGTCCACGAGCGCCTTTTTCAACATCAAAAGTTACTGATTGACCTTCTTCAAGAGTTTTGAAGCCTTCGCCTTGGATAGCTGAGAAATGAACGAATACATCTTCTCCGCCTTCACGCTCGATGAAACCGAATCCTTTTTCTGCATTAAACCATTTTACTTTACCGTTTTCCATATTTGTTGCCTCCTAGTGTGTAATCCACACAATTGTATTACTATTCTTGCTCTTTGTGTTCCAGGCGAAAAGCAATAACTTATTCTTCCTATAACTGTCGAACAAAAATAATTCTACATAATCATACCAGATAAAGAAAAATTAAGCAAGTCCTCGTCTATGACTTCCTCCTAATACCTGAATAAACATATTAGTGAATGGTCAACTTATTAAAAATGTCACTAGGATTATCCTAGTGACATGAATACCTGATATTAGATTTTTTTTTCTAATTCCCAATCGTACAAATCCTCAATTTGGCAATTTAGCTCTTTAGAAATCGTCATAGCTGTACTTAGGTTCATCACTTTCTTTGACATGTAGCCGTTAAGCTGATCTAAAGGGATGTTGGTGTTCTTTTCTAAGCCTTCAAGGTTCATACTATTTTTATTTAATAAGGCTTTGAGGTTACTCTTTTTCGCTTTATAATTAGTCAAAATGACACCTCGCTTTTAAATTAGTGTAACACAATGAAAATGTAAATGAAAGAAACCGGGCTATTTCACCATAATCTAATGTGCTAAAAAGCTTCAAAAGTTGGTAACATGCGACTAAACAAAAAATGTGCTATAATTAAATTGATGAAAAAAGGGGTGTTGAATTGAGAAATTCCAATAACAGATTCAATAGCGGGCAGACTGTGAAACTAAAGGACACTGGCGAGGAAGTTACCATTTTAAAATGGCAATATGTAAAAAATATGAAAAGGTATTCTTACATCGTTAAGGAGCATCCCAGTACATTTTTTTTCGAAGAAGAATTTAAAAATGATTAGACAATAAAAAAGACCAAATCCAGTGGATTGGTCTTCTTTTATTATGGCTGTTTTCGCAATGACATATATTAAAATTCTGCGCTGCCTGTTGTCCTTGGAAAAGGAATAACATCTCTAATATTAGACATTCCAGTTAGATACATGATTAAACGTTCAAAGCCTAGGCCATAGCCAGCATGTTTTGTACCGCCATATTTTCTTAACTCTAGGTACCACCAATAATCTTCTTCATTCATGCCAAGGTCATTAATTTTTCCGGCTAGGATGTCCTCGCGCTCTTCACGCTGACTTCCACCAATTAATTCTCCAATCCCTGGTACAAGCAGATCCGTTGCCGCAACTGTCTTATTATCTTCATTTAACCTCATATAGAATGCTTTAATTTCCTTCGGATAATCCGTAACAAATACAGGTTTTTTGAACACTTTTTCACATAGGAAGCGCTCATGCTCTGTTTGTAGGTCAAGCCCCCACTCAACAGGATAGGCAAAACTTTCACCAGATTCTTTTAAAATTTCAATGGCTTCTGTATATGTCACGCGGCCGAAATCAGATGTATGTGCATGATTTAGGCGATCTACTAATCCTTTTTCAATAAAGCTGTTAAAGAAGTTCATCTCTTCTGGAGCTTGTTCAAGAACATAGCCGATTACATACTTAACCATTTCTTCTGCAAGGTCCATGATTTCCGGAAGTTCCGCAAATGCCAATTCCGGTTCAATCATCCAGAATTCAGCAGCGTGTCTTGCGGTATTGGAGTTCTCCGCTCTAAAAGTAGGACCAAAGGTATAAACATTACGGAAAGCTAGCGCAAATGCCTCTGCAGATAATTGTCCACTTACTGTCAGATTGGTTTCTTTATTGAAGAAATCCTTTGTTAAATCTGTTTTACCCTCATCGTTTTTAGGAGGATTATCGATATCAAGTGTTGTAACTCTAAACATTTCACCTGCACCTTCGGTATCACTACCTGTAATGATAGGAGAATGTACATAAACAAATCCTTTGTCTTGAAAGAATTTATGGATCGCATAAGAAGCTAAAGACCTAACACGAAAAACGGCTGAAAAAGTGTTAGTTCGCGGCCTTAAATGTGCAATTGTTCTTAAATATTCAAATGAATGTTTCTTCTTTTGTAAAGGAAAGTCAGCATTTGAAAGTCCTTCAACGGTAATGTTTGTCGCTTTGATCTCAAATGGTTGTTTTGCTTGAGGAGTATGAATAAAATCTCCTTCTACTTTAATAGATGAACTAATTGGAAGCTTAGCAATTTCTTTGAAATTCTCCAATTGCTCATCAAATACAATTTGAACACCTTTAAAAAAGCTGCCATCATTCAATTCAATGAAACCAAAAGTTTTTGAATCACGTACTGTTCTGATCCAACCAGATAATTGAACTTTTTGTTCTATGTAGCTTTCTGTATCTCTGTACAAATCCTTAATTAGGGCTTGTTTCATATTGTACAACCTCCGACTCTTATGTAAAATAAAAAACCTGCCGTCCGATGGGACGCAAGGTAATTTTCCACTATCATTGTTTCTATATCCCTTCAACATTATATAAAACTCCCAACAAATAAGCAATATTCAACAAATTTTCCTAATATCTTAAGATTTTTCAGAATATTAGCAGGATTATTTATCATGTGAGTCGAAATGTTAAGGAAATGTTCGATTCTTGTTTTAAGGAGTGTTGATGGTGGATAAAGTTACTTGTATTGCTTATCTCCTGTATCAGTCTTCCAAGAGCCAAGACATCAAAGACAAAGCTATTCAATTATTGAATGGTGATGTATCTATTAGAGATTTAAAAAGAAACACTGCCATTCAAGCCTATATCATACTGGCAGAATCTACCTTAAGAAAAAACAACTTCGACAAACTTCAGGTACAGAAATTTGCCGAAGAGTTTCTGTTACTAGAGGTTTAAGCTTCCTTCGGGAAGTTTTTTTCTTTCATAAGCTCTTTTCTTACTTGTTACTTTTAGGAACAATCTTTTGAGAACAACCTTTCATAAACATAAATTTCCTTGCCATTTTCGCTTAAAGCTGTTTTAATAGAAAGAAACCCTAATGATTCCCAAAATTTCTTAGCTTTTCCATTTTCTTTAACGACTCCAATGCGAATACGTTCTAAACCTCGTTTATGCATATCACTTTCAATAAGTGCATATGCCTGTGCACCGAAACCAAAACCTTGATAATCACTATGTATCACTAAAAGCCCCAGCCACAGGCATTGATCTTTCGGATTTTCCAACAAGTAATCCACAACCCCTATATAGGTATCATCCAGCTTGATAAACTCACTTGTTGTTACAGGATTCAGAAACTCTTCTTCTAAATCTGCAAGTTCCCGAATAGCATTATCATTTTCATGTAAATTAAAGCCAGGATTCGAATTTATAATTTCAAGCGCAATATATAGCGTTTCTTTCGTTATCTCTTCGAAATGCACGTATTTTCCCCCTAGGTTAAAAATAATAAAATAATTATAACAAATCTTTTATAGAGAAAGGTGTGATTCTATGGTCCAAGTCAATGTAAAGGTAACATTTGAAGGTAAAGTTTATTTAACAAATGTATTAGCCAATCGAAATACTTCCGAAGAAGAAATTTACCGTCTTGCGTTTGAACAGGTTGAAAAACAATGGAAAAATAATTAAATCCCAAATAAAAACAGCGACCATAATTTGGGCGCTGTTTCCATGTTATTAGCTTTCGACTTCATATAATGCTCTAGAAACATTCTTCATCAACGGACAGATATCCTTTGTTGCTAATAAGTGGAGTCTATGCATCGCACGAGTACAGACGGTGTAAAACAATTTCCGCTCGCTCTCCTTTTTATATTGAGAACTATCATATAGAATAACCGCATCAAACTCAATTCCTTTTGACAAATAAGACGGAATCACCAAAATCCCTTTTTCATAGGCAATTGTCGACTTCTCAATTAAATGTACTGGAACCTTAGCTTTAAGTTCTGCAAAAACCTTTTTACTCTCGGCAGAAGTTCTACAAATTACTGCAATTGTTCGATGCCCTTCAAGTAAAAACTCATTTATTTTTTCCTGAATCAAACCAGTTAGTAAGTTTGGCTCGGTAAGTTTAATGGTCGGTTTACTTCCATGACGATTAAATGGTTCGATTATTTCACCATTTTCAACCAAACTTCTGGTAAAATCAACTATTTCCTTGGTAGAACGATAGGTTTTTGTCAAAATGATTTTTTCTACCTCTTTATCCTTTTCTACATACTCCGATATAACGGTTGCAGACCCTGTTGCACCAGCGAAGATAGCTTGATTAAAGTCACCTAGAAGAGTCATTTTGCTATAAGGGAAGATCCTTTGTATGAACGAAAATTGAAATGGTGTATAATCCTGTGCTTCGTCAATAAATATATGACGAATACCTGTTGAAGACTTTCTCCCTTTAATTAGATCCTGTAAGTAAACAAAAGCGGTTGCGTCTTCGTAGGCAATTTTATAGTTTGCTAAGTTGTCTACTGTTTGCAAACAAATTTGTGTCCATTCATCACCAAGAATTTCGGTGTAATTGGTACCTTTTTTAAAAAGCTGGCTATATAGTGCTTGCATATCTATAAAATTCAACTTTTTTACTCTAGAAAATAACGGTTTAAATTTTACTTTTACTACCCGTTCAGCTAGGAATTTTTGTTCCTGTTCGAAATCATCAAAGCTATTACCGCTAAATTGGTTTTTATCCTGCAATTCCTGGTACACTTCTTGGTAGTCCTCTTTTCCCAGATACTGTACCTCTTCCTCTACCCAGTTTTTAGAACGTTCCTGCTTGACTCTTCTTTTTAACTCTCTTAATAGCCAATCCCTGACCATTTCCATTCGATTGGGGATGGTATAACTCGAATCCAGCGAATAAAAGTAAGCAGCGATTGCTTCATTTGATAGGATCATTTCTCCTCGAAACATTAAATCTTTAAACAACAGCCCTTTGTTTGATAAATCCCTCGCATACTGATCAATGATATCTTTAAATGCTAGACTTGCCTTATACCGAATACCCTTAACTCGGGTATGATAGTCCTGAGTCTCCTCTTTGCTTAGTAAAAATTCCATTTGGTCGAAAGGATCCTCAACTTGAAATTCCTTTCCAATGCGGTTATTTAGGTATTCCATAAAGGTCGCCTGCTCCATGTTTTCTTCCCCTAACTCCGGAAGTACAGTCGAAACATACGAGTTAAATAGAGGATTTGGTGAAAACAGCATAATATTTTCCGACTTTAAGGTATCACGATGGCGATATAACAAATACGCCACTCGCTGAAGAGCAGCAGATGTCTTACCACTCCCTGCAACACCTTGAACAATAAGTAATTTGCTTCGTTCGTTTCGAATAATTCGGTTTTGTTCTCGCTGAATCGTAGCAACAATGCTTTTCATTTGAGCATTAGCGTTATTTCCAAGGACCTCCTGGAGCATTTCATCACCAATGGTAACACCGGTATCAAACATTGCTTTAATTTCAGAAGCTCGAATGATGAACTGGCGTTTTAATTCCATCTCGCCATCAATTTTTCCATCGAGCGTGTTATACTCCGCTTGGCCTGGAGCAAAGTCATAATAAAGGCTGGAAATAGGAGCCCGCCAATCATAGATTAAAAAATTCTCATCATGCTCATCCATAAAGGAAGCGATCCCTAGATAAACATGATCTACATTCGCTTCTCCTTTTTCTAAAAAATCAATCCGTCCAAAATAAGGTGAATATTTTAATCGCTCGAGGATTCTAATTTGTTTATCCATTTGATTAAAGGTTCGTTCTCGCTCTGATAACAACTCCGCTTGTTGTTTAATACTAGCAGCTGTTTCAATGATGTCATCCGGCTCATCCGTATTAACAGTGACATCTTCCCAGAAGGTTTTACGAAGCTCGATTACGTCTGAACTGACACCACCAGTATTTTTCTGGAGTTTTTGCTTTTTCTTTTCAATTTCCTTTATAACGAAATTCACTCGTTCCTGCTCGAATTTCAAATCCTTATTCTCCATATCACTCATATAACCACTCCCAGAAAAAATTTGGTCCTTATAATTTGACAACCACTCTCTATTTGTGCTATTGTTATAATAGGAATATTGTACATATTAGAATTTAAATATGTAACGAGACCAAATTTCATTTTATCATGATTTATTTTTGATTACAATAGATAACCTATCGCCATAATGGCGTTTTTTTGTGTCTAAAAATTATTTACTGTATTCATCCTCAATCTCCTTTAATTCAACCTCATTATTTCCTCCATAAACCCAATCTCGATACTTGCCATGTAGAAGAATTGCTAAAACCCGTATTGTTAGATAATCTAAAACATGAAATTTTTCCTTTACCAGTTTTACTCTTTTAAATAACAGGTCTAGACTTACCGTTAGTACAAGTACTCTTAGTTTTGAAATCCAATTATTCTGCTTCAAAAAAGACAAGGTTGAAATTAGTGAGTAGAAAATTGCATACAAAGGAACGATGATAAAATGTTCATTCAATGTATGAAATCTTCCAAACCCGAACCGAATCTTTCTAAGTGAAGCAAAAATAAATAATATATTAGCTTCAGTCACCATACTTGTTAAGAAAAGTGACATAAAATGAATAAGCGAATATTTTTTAGCTAAGAACATATTCCAAATATCACTTACTTTTAAATAGAGAGGAATCAGAATCAAAGTATAAACTGTTTTCCACCAATTATGTTGATATACGTTTATCCGTAAAAATACGAATTCTACCAATGAAAAATATACTCCTCCCATTACTTTTCCGACCCATCCAATTTTAAGTGTAGTTAAGAAAACGGCTGTAAAAGGAACAAAAATCGCTTGGGATAAAATGGCACCTAAAATGTTGTCGAAATATTTCTTCTTCATCATTCTTGGCTTATATTTATATGCATTGAATATGTTTAAAACAAAAAACTCCAGCAAGTATGCAAAACCAATATTTGACATTAAAAGGGTAAACACTCGTTTATTATTTTTTGTTTTATAAAACGAGTAGCAAAGTAAGCCAGTGTGGAACACCAATAATATGATAAAAGGTATTTTATTTTGTTTTGGATTCTTCATACACAGATCCCATTTCAAGATTGGTTTTAAAAGTAGTATTTGAATATCCATCCATTTCATTCCACTATTACCTCTTTTGCCTCAAAAAAAGATATTAAAAATTGCTCTCCTTTTCTAAGGAGAGCTTTTCATTAACATCTTCCTAAATTCAAACAAATTCTTAATTAAAATCAGTACTAAAGTCCCCAGTACTTTTTGTCATATCGCGACGATATCCCCCTATTTAATAGTGATAAAGTCTCAAGGAGAAATCCCTATAGTAATAGAATTTTTATAATATTCAATATTTTTTAGTCTTGTGCGACTACAAGGAGGGGTATCTTTTACAAACGCACTTAAATATGATGTAAAGGGGCTTGATCTGTACATGGCAAAAAAGTATTTTAGACCTTTTCTTGTAACACTTGTTTTATTATTAATTTTATCGTCAATGGGGGCAGGTGCTAGTGCTGCTAATATAACTGAAAGTAAATCTGCTCCGGATCTTGCTAACTTAGTTGGAAATTTTAATTTTTCGTCAACCAAAACTACTAGTGTCATTGTTGAGCTTAATGAACCATCGATTGTAGAAGCGAAGCATAAAGGAAAAAATCAAACAAAAGCAAGCTTATCTAAAAAACGTAATCAAGTTAAAGCAGATGTTAGTGCAGTAGTTAAAAGTGCAAAAGTAAACCGTGAATATGACTATGTTTTTTCTGGTTTTTCAGTAGAATTGCCTGCAAATGAAGTCCCTGCTCTATTGGCTGTGCCAGGAGTAAAAGCGGTCTATCCAGATGTTACATACAAAGTAACCAGCGTTGGTAAAGGTGAATTACTTTCTGAAGACGGGTTTAGCCCCAATATGGCTGCAAGTGCTCCATTTATAGGTGCTAATGAAGCTTGGGATGCTGGCTTCACGGGAGAAGGAGTAACGGTAGCGGTTATTGATACCGGTGCGGATTACACTCACCCTGATTTAGCTCATGCATTTGGTGAGTATAAAGGATACGATTTTGTTGATAACGATAATGATCCACAAGAAACACCTCGAACAAGTAACCCTGATGATGAAACAGCACATGGTACACACGTATCTGGTACAGTTGCAGCTAATGGACAAATTAAGGGTGTAGCTCCTGATGCGAAGCTACTTGCCTACCGCGTATTAGGTCCTGGAGGCAGCGGAACAACTGAAAACGTTATCGCTGGGATTGAAAGAGCAGTTCAAGATGGCGCTAATGTTATGAACCTTTCATTAGGTAACTCGTTAAATGATCCAGATTATGCTACAAGCATTGCGTTAGACTGGGCAATGGCTGAAGGTGTAGTTGCAGTAACTTCAAACGGTAACAGCGGCCCTGCAAACTGGACTGTAGGATCACCTGGAACTTCACGTGATGCAATCTCTGTTGGTGCGACACAACTTCCTTACAATGTTTATGACTCAATAATTACTACTACAGGCGGAGTTACCTATCCTTCTGCTAAAGTAATGGGCTTTCCAAGTGACGCAGATATTTTAGCGCTTAGTGGGAAGGAATATGAATTTGTACATGTTGGTTTCGGCTCCCCTGCTGATTTTGTAGGTAAAGATGTAAATGGAAAAGTAGCCTTAATTAGCCGTGGTGCTGGAATTGCCTTCGTCGACAAAGCCATTGCAGCCAAAGCTGCCGGTGCAGTTGCAGCAATCATCTATAATAACGTTCCTGGTGAAATCGTAATGGTTCCAGGTACAGTCATCCCTACTATAAGAACGACTGCTGCAGACGGAGCAGCATTGCTAAGTGAACTAGGTAATGGCAACAACAAAGTAACTTTCAACATAAGTAAGGCTGGTGAAGTTGGGGAAACGATGGCTGATTTCTCTTCCCGTGGTCCAGTAAACTCAACATGGATGATTAAGCCAGATGTTTCTGCTCCTGGTGTTAACATCACAAGTACTGTACCAACGCATGACCCTACTAACCCACATGGTTATGCTTCTTACCAAGGAACAAGTATGGCTTCACCACACGTTGCCGGTACAGCAGCTCTACTCTTACAAAAGAACCCTAAGTGGAGTGTTCAGGAAGTAAAGGCTGCACTAATGAATACCGCAGATAAACTCATTAATCCAGCTTCTGGTAAACCTTATCCTCACAATACACAAGGTGCTGGAAGCATTCGAGTTATGGAGGCACTTGAAACAAATACTTTAGCTGCACCTGGAAGCCATTCTTTTGGAACCTTCTATAAAGACAAAGGTAAACAGGTGGAAAAGCAGCAGTTCACGATCAAAAATCTATCTTCTAAAAACAAGACTTATAGTTTTAAAGTGAACATGGGTGAAAACTCAAATGCAATCAAAGTATCAACTAGCAATAACTTAAAAGTGAATGCTGGTAGGTCACAACAAGTCAATTTGAATGTTCAAGTTGATGCTGGAAAGCTTGAGCAAGGCTATTACGAAGGCTCTATTACAATCATTGATGGAAACTCAACATTTGAAGTACCAACTATTTTGTTCATCCAAGAGCCTGATTATCCACGTGCTGAATATATTGGCGTAAATCAACTTGGTGATGGTCAATTTGAGATTGAAGGTTTGTTCCCTGGTGGGGCAGAAACAGTGGAACTCTTCGTCTACCTTTCAGATGCAAATGGAACGCCGCGTTTATATTTAGGTGACATCGGCATTTACGAGAATGTTGCACCAGGTTACACTACATTTGCTTGGGATGGAAAAATCACTGCCGGAGTAAACGGTATTCCTGATGGCTTTAAACTACCTGCAGGTGAATATTACAACGTTTATGCTTATGCAACCTACAAAGGTCAATCAAATTCAGCTGGTACAAACTTTCTACTCAAATAATTAATAAGAAAAGGTCATCGTTCAATGTGACGATGACCTTTGTTGTTGTTAAAACCAATATTATTCCTTTTTCTCTTTTAGTTGATGATACCAAAGTCTTGTTTGATCAGGGTCTTTATCATTAATAAATATCTTCTTATCCTTCATTTCAATATAAATATAGGGTGAAGAATCTTTCTGGATAAAGAGCAGGCTGCTTCCATATCCAGTCACCTTAAAATGCCCTTTTGAGAGTGTAGGAAGACCCACTCCATTTGTTCTTACCGTAACCTCTGGTAAATTATCCATTAATTCTATCGAGGAAATCTCCTTATAACCCCATTCATCGCCATACATACCGGTAATCTCGAAGGTTTCCTCTTTTGTTACTAGCTCGTACCCTTGGTAGCTAAAATAAGAAAGACCAAGTACGCCACCGATCACGACAATAAATATGGAAATACTGATAATATAACTGCGCTTGCGCTTTTTGGGAATTTCATATTTTGATAAATAAATAAGTCCACCCATTAAAACTACTATCATAAAGCCATATTGAATTTCGATTGCATATTTAAATGTAGTAAATAAAAGTGGCAGCAAAATTAACATTCCAATTGCTGTTATTATCAGTAAACCACCTATCTTTTGTGGATACCCATTTTTAATTAAAGTCTCTTGTTCCTCCTTCGGTCGAGAGGCGAAACCTGAAATTAGAAAATACCCTCCCTTTCTCCTTACTGCCCAGCCAAGAATTAGGAAAATAAAAATAACAATTAATTGCACTATTAAAAGTCCCCACATCTCAAAACCCCCACCTTTTAAGCCTTCTATTATCAATATACTTTATATACGTTTTTCGATATATATTGGATTCATTTTTAGCTGATATGTAAGTGGCCGATAATGCTATAAATCGGCCAATATTGTTCTTCTAAGATGGACGGATACTTACCCTAGTTCCATTTGGAACCTTTTCTGCCAGTTGGAGAACATCCCTATTATGCATCCTAACGCAGCCATGTGATACAGCCTTTCCAATCGAACTCGGATCATTTGTACCATGTATACCATAACCTTGTTTTGATAATGAAAGCCACAGCACACCAAACGGTCCACCAGGATTCATTTGGCGGTTAACAATCACGAAATCTCCAATTGGAGTATTTGTGAGCATCTTCCCTACTGCAATCGGATAGATTTTTTCCAGTTTTCCATTCTTGTATAAAGCAAGTCTCCGCTTACCTACAGAAATTTGGATCGAGTAAGGAATGGTATTTGGATCAGGCAGCCCAGGGATTTGAATTTGTTGCCCTACGTACAGCTGCTGGTGATTTACACCGGGATTTGCGGCATAGATCCTTGCCAGGCTTACCCGATAATCTAACGAAAGTTGATGAAGAGTATCACCCTGCTTCACAATATGAATCATACTATCCCACCTTTTTTAAATATCTTATGTTGGGATAGATGAACCGTTTCCTAAAAACTAAGCTTCATCGAGACTAAAGAAATGAGCCATGTCTTTACGAACGTGTTGATTATAGAAATAATCATTACTAACAGGATCATACATATAATCCTTTTTCCATTCCTCAATATTTCTGGCTATTTCCTTAATTGCCTTTATAAATAACAAAATCTCCTCATTGGTCATGATAGGATGCAAGGAAAACCTGACCCACCCTGGTTTTGTCGATAAATCATCTACGTCAATTTTGTTCGCAATTTCCTTCGATTTGTTCTGGTCAATTTGCAATAAATAATGCCCATAGGTACCTGCACAGGAACAGCCTCCACGCACTTGAAATCCAAACCGGTCATTTAACAAACGTACAACTAAATTGTAGTGAATATCTTCCAGATAAAACGAAACAATCCCCATCCGATTTCTATGATGACTCTCTAACACATGCAATGTTGGAATCGTCTCTAATCCGCGAAAAAGTAGGTCTAACTGCTCTTTTTCTCTAGTTAAAATCTGTTCTTCTCCCATTTGTTCCTTTAACTTGATACATAGTGCTGTTCGAATGGCTTGAAGGATCCCTGGTGTTCCCCCATCCTCCCGATGCTCAATATTGTCAATGTATTTGTGCCCGCCCCAGGGATTTGTCCATGTAACCGTGCCCCCACCAGGATGATCCGGCACTTTGTTTGCATAAATTCTCTTATCAAAAATTAAGACACCACTCGTTCCAGGTCCGCCTAAAAACTTATGTGGAGAAAAAGTAATAGCATCTAGTTTTTCCAAAGGGTCATCAGGGTGCATATCAATTTTTATATAGGGTGCGGAGGCAGCAAAATCTACAAAGCATAATCCGCCATGCTGATGCATGATCTTTGCTAGTTGATGATAAGGGGTTTGTATTCCTGTCACGTTCGAGCATGCCGTAAATGAGCCAATCTTAACCGTCCTGTCACGGTACTGGTAAAGAAGGTGCTCAAGATGTTTCACATCTACCTCACCCTTGGAGTTAGGTCTGATAATTTCGACCTCCGCCAATGTTTCAAGCCATGAGGTCTGATTAGAATGGTGCTCCATATGGGTAAGAAACACAATTGGTCTTTCCCTTTCCGCAATCCTAATGTTGCCCTTCCATTGCTCTGGGACTCGAAGCCCCAGTAATCTCTGTAATTTATTCATGACAGACGTCATTCCAAAGCCATCAAGAATAAGAGCGTCGTTATCATTAGCATTTACATGTTCTTTGATGATTTTTCTTGCTTGATTATAGATGCCAGTCATCATTAGACTGGTGATATTAGATTCTGTGTGGGTATTTGCCATAAATGGGCCAAATACTTCGGAAATTTTTTGCTCGATTGGGCGATATAGTCTTCCACTTGCAGTCCAATCTGCATAAATGATTGATTTTTTCCCATATGGTGTATCAAATTCTTGATTGAAGCCGATGATTTGAGACCGAAACTTCTGAAAATATTCCTCATGATTTTCCGGCAGTCGATACCATTTACTTCCGATCCTTGCGCTAATCATACTTCAACACCTCTCCATCGAATCCTGCTAATTACTATATGCAAAGCCTTCTTTTACCGATAATAAAAAACAGCCTGATCTATATAGACCAGACTGTCAACATCAATTATAAACTTGAATTTTTGGCTGATTCCTTACGATTCACTTCATCAATTTTTTGAACGAACATTTGGAAAACTCGTTGCTTTTCTTCCAATTCCTTTATATATTCTTTTAATTGATTATAACTTTCTTCAAAAGGTTTATGATACCTTTGGCGTATGTTTTCTATAATATCCTCATTCACTGTCGACTGTATTACTTGTTTGGTAATCCCGTATTTATACGAAAAGACCTTTAATTCTTGTGCGACCTCTTCATATTCTTTATCTATTTCTGTAAGGACAACTGAAATATCATCCTTCCATTCTTCTAGTGATTTTTGTAGATAGGATTTTACCATCGTTTCTTCCATTGTTGCACCCGCCCTAATAAAGTCTTATGTACCTTTATTATAACGGTGAATGGTTTCATATTAATTTCTAGTAGTTTACAAAGCTATATCAATTAATAGGAATATGTTCCGATTTACATAAATAACTAGGTTAATAGACACATATTATGAGACAGCACTAATCCTAATTGGGACACTTTGTGTAATATTATTTGCATTCCCAAAATCAATATTAACCGTTAAGGAATACTGAAAGGTATTTTGATGATGTTGAATTTCATCTGGAACATCGAGTAAGAAGGTAATTTTTCCAGTTTGGTTTGGACTACACTCAAGAGAACAGAAAACGGAATGACTATTTAAAGTTTCTTCTACAAATGCTAGTGAATCAATCCCGACTAGATCGATATCATATCTCTTAATTTTATTTTTTAATAGGCCGCCTGTTATTTCAATCGTACCGTTAATGACACTTCCAGCTTCATAAACTTGCTTATCCAAATGGACATTCGTTTTAGGCAAACCAATTTTTAATTTCGTCAAATAATCTTTTAATGTCATTTTCTCCACCTGTTCCCTAAAATAGGCATAATAAAAGACCAGCAATAGTAATCAAGCAGCTTAATATGTTAAAAAACAAAAAAGCCACTGTTCTAGGTGGTCTATGACCTCCTTCGCTTTAGCCGACGAAGTTAGCTGACGGGTAGGATGGCGAAAGAAAAGTTCTCATCCTTTCTACACTGTAGAATTAACCCCAATTAATTGGTTCCTCCGTACCCACTGTGCTGGGTTTAGGCCGAATATTAAATTCTTGATGATTATGTGGCTAATTTTAGCCTCAACTTGATTCATTGTAAAGAGGAATATTCACTTAAATTACCCGTTTAAACCCCAATTTCATCTAAAAATAGAGTCTTTTCTATTGATTGCTCATGAATCATCGAAATCTTATCGCAACGATTACTATAATTACTACTATTTGTTAATCAATTCAGCAAATTCATCAATGCTTGTGGAATACTTTATATAAATTCTTGGTAAAAATAAAAGTTCGTTATTTAGCCCTTTATTTGTAAATATTTCTGGTGTTGTAGTCAAGCCAAATGAATAATACTTTTTTGCCTCTGATCCAACACGCTCATTAAAGTATCCATATGGATAAGCAATTGCTATCACTGGTTTTCCTGTCATTTTTTCAATTTTTTCTTTCGAGCTCTTTAATTCATATTGAAGATCATTTAATTTTGTCAAATCTGGATGTGTTGCTGTGTGAGACTGAACAGAAATCACACCAGTGGCAGCCATCTCTTTTAATTCAGATTGGGACAACCGATTCCTTTGACCGACAAAATCTGAAATAACAAAAAAGGTTGCGGTAGGTTTAAAGTGATCATCTGTTAGTCTTTGAAGAATTTGAAATGCGTTTCGATTATTTTTATAACCATCATCAAGCGTTATAAAAATTGGTCTTTTAAATTTGCTGATTTCCTGCCATCTTTCAAAAGTTAATAAGGTATATCCATGTTGTTTCAAATAGGTCATTTGCTTTTCGAAATTCTCAGGTGTTACATATAATTCTTTTGAGCCATGTCCGTTATATTGATCGATTGAGTGGTAAATCAAAATCGGAATTTTCTGCTGCGCCTGAACATGTCCTGGAAGGAATATTATCAGTAGAATGACAACCATTATCCTAATCATTCACACACCTTACCTTTCTTTATCTATATCCTTCTGTGAATATTATTCCTTAGAGATTATTTCTTAATTCATGCTGCCCATAACGGACAGTTTTTTTGCATGAATTTGTTGTTATTTCGTGATATCCGTCTTGTTTTGATAGCTTTTGTCAACCTGCAGGAAAATGGGGTGCACAGTAGAGAATGTACTATCTAAAGATGTTTTACTGCAATTTAGATAGAAGGGATTGGACTACGATGAAAACTTACACATTAAAGGAAGTTTCTAAAAAAATAAATGTTACATCGGCTACATTAAGAAAGTGGGAAAAGGAACTTGATGAATATCTAGAAATTCCTCGGACAAAACAAGGGGCAAGAATTTATTCACAAGTAGAAATAGAATTACTTTTAGAAATCAAGCAACTGTACGAAAACAAGCATAGTACGGCGACGATTTTACAAATATTGCGTGGTGGACCTGAACCGCAGGAATTGGCCCTTGTTTCACAAAATGTATCCAAGGTAGCGGAAAAGGAGATTGCAATTAAAAATGCTGATGAGTTCTTCGTTGCAATGGATACCTATAAGCAAACATTTTTAAATGAAGTAAAAGAAGAAATTAGAAATGTCCTTCGAAAAGAGGTAGTTGATGAGGTCAAAAAGGAGATTATTAATGGAGCTGCCTACACGGTAAATTCTATTTCTGAAACAATTAGTCAAGCTACCGCGACTACAAAAGCTGAGCTAGGAGAACTATCTATTCATTTAGACAAAAATATAGAGCAGACAACTGAAAGACTGCTATATTTATCAAAAAGTATTGTCAATGCCTCTCAAGAAACCTCTGAAGAGATTTATACGCTATCTAAGCAATTATCGGAATCTACAGAGGAACTCGCTCATTATGTAGATATTACAAATACTGAAATTATTAGTCTATCAGAAGCAATTGAAAAGGATCGTGAAGACCGTGGAAAAGAACGGGATTTATTCAGACATGAAATCACACAAAGAGAAGCTGCTTTTCAAAATTTGTTAACAAGCTTTCGAGATGTTGCAGTTGCAAAAGAAAAGAAATGGTGGAAATTCTGGGAATAACACTTGCTTTGGTTAAATAATTCAAGCGGGGGGAATCTTTATGAACACAAGCGAAGTAGCAAAATTATTAGGGGTGTCGGCAAGTACGATACAGCGTTGGGTAAAACAGTTGGAACTGCCAATGGAGCGAAATGAACGTGGACATTATCATTTTAATAATGAGGATATAGATCTTCTAAAAAATATTCAACTGCAAATACAAACTGGAACCTTACTCCAAGAGATTACTCCTGTCCATGAGAAGAAGCCTCGTAAAGGGATTGTAAAAGCACCTGAAAACAATGCGGAACTTGAAAGATTGTATACGATTGTTTCTGAACTGGAAGCAAAGGTGAATTCAAAAGCAGACTCTGTTGCATCCTATCAGCTGTTACAGCATCGCCGCGAAATTGAAGATTTACATGGACAAATAAAGGAATTAACAAACCACGTTGACTCCCTCCAGTCTAAGTTATTTGAGGTTAAGAAAAACTTCCTTCCTGATAAACCGCAAGTCTTAGACGAAGGAAAGGTATTTAGGAAAAAGAAAAATATAGTTAGTTCCTTGTTTGGATTTTTAGGCTAAAAACCAAAAGTGCCGAATGTGTTTAAAACATTCGGCACTTTTGCCATTCTATATCCTTAATTCAACGAGTGGCCGCGTATATTTTTTCATCATATAACTGCCAAGAATCAAACATACTAGTAAAGAAAATGTAACTAAGAATAAATAATTATCTGAGATAGCATTAGGTAAGACAGCATGAATGGATTTAATGATGAATCCATGAAATAAATAGACATAAAGTGTTCTTTCACCAATTTTCGTGATTCGATACTGATTAGAGGGTATTAATGGTAAGAATCCAAATATAACTATTATCGTTAATCCATATTGCAATGCCCGTAGCAGTCCATCACTAGGCTGCATTCCTCCCATATTTTCATAAGAGGTATCTCCTAACAGCCATGGAACAGCGTCTTGAGGAAATCCTAACCCAAAAAATAAAAATGTCATTGCAATAATGACCACTCCTACTGGAACAGCAAACTTTGCCCCAAGAATCTTTTTTAAATACTCTCCATTAAATAAGTATCCTAATAGGAAATAAGGAAAGAAAACAAATGTCCGAGATAAACTCAAGAAACTTCCTGCCTGATCTATATAGCCGATCGCAATGCCAAGTAAAACAGCGATGAATAAACCAACCCACTTTACCTTCGCAAATACATATAGCAGTAAATTCCAAAAAAATAAACTTAAAAGGAACCATAATGACCAGTGTGGCTGGAATAGGTCAAATTCAAGTGTTTTTTCCTTACCTACTAAAAAATAAACAACAGAATAGATAATTTGAAAAATAAAATAGGGAATCAGTATTTTTTGCACTGTTTTCAGTAGATATCCTTTCTTTCTAAACCCCTTCGCAAAGTACCCAGATATTAAAATAAATGCTGGCATATGAAACAGAAATATTACGCTATATAAAGTAAATAGAATTTTATCCTGATCCTTATACGGGCTTATCATATGCCCAAAAACAACAAGAAAAATTAAGATGAATTTTGCATTATCAAAATACTTGCTTCTACTT
>NZ_JBALNQ010000059.1:0-37861 GCF_036961885.1 Neobacillus niacini
CATCCGCAACTAAATCCCAGCCTCGCTATCCGCCAGTATCCGCCCCCCAAATAAAAATCCCCCTCTCCATAGGAGAGAAGGATTCGCAACACGTATCTGTTCTTTACTTTGTAAATTGTTCTTCTTCCGTTGAGCCCTTCAAAGCTGTTGTGGAAGATGTCCCTCCTGTAATCACCATGGATACCTGGTCAAAGTATCCTGTGCCAACTTCACGTTGATGCCTTGTGGCTGTGTAGCCGTATTGCTCGCTGTCAAACTCTGCCTGCTGCAATTCGGAGTAGGCCGCCATGCCGCGCTCTTTGTAGCCGCGAGCAAGCTCAAACATGCTGTGGTTCAATGCATGGAATCCTGCAAGTGTAACGAATTGGAACTTGTAGCCCATTTTTCCAAGCTCTTGCTGGAACTTTGCAATCGTTTCTTGATCGAGTTTCTTTTTCCAATTGAAAGATGGTGAGCAATTGTAAGCAAGCATTTTGCCAGGGAACTGCTCATGGATCGCTTCTGCAAAACGTCTTGCTTCCTCAATATTCGGCTCAGATGTTTCACACCAAATAAGATCTGCATATGGTGCATAGGCCAAGCCGCGAGCAATCGCTTGATCAAGACCAGCATTAGTCCGGAAAAAGCCTTCTGCAGTCCGCTCTCCCGTGATGAAAGGTGCATCATTCATATCAATATCACTGGTAATTAAATCAGCAGCATTTGCATCTGTACGCGCAACCAATATCGTCGGAACACCCATTACATCGGCCGCCAACCGCGCAGCAATTAAGTTTCGTACTGCGGTTTGTGTTGGCAATAATACTTTTCCGCCTAAGTGACCACATTTTTTCTCAGAAGAAAGCTGATCTTCAAAGTGAACTCCTGCAGCTCCGGCTTCGATCATCCCCTTCATCAATTCAAAGCAGTTTAACTGTCCGCCAAAGCCCGCTTCCGCATCGGCTACGATTGGAACAAACCAATCGATCGAGTCGTCCCCTTCAGAATGGGTAATTTGATCTGCACGCTGTAGTGCTTGGTTAATTCGCTTTACAACGCTTGGTACGCTGTTTGCTGGGTATAAACTTTGATCGGGATACATATGCCCAGAGAGGTTGGCATCCGCTGCAACCTGCCAGCCGCTTAGATAGATAGCCTTTAATCCTGCTTTTACCTGTTGAACAGCTTGATTTCCAGTTAGGGCACCTAACGCATTAATGTAGTTTTCCTCATTCATTTCCTTCCAAAGCTTTTCTGCTCCACGTCTAGCCAATGTATGCTCGATATCCAATGATCCGCGAAGCTTGATAACGTCTTCAGCTGAATAAGGTCTAGTAATTCCATTCCAACGATTATCTAACTCCCAGCTTTCTTGTAACTCCATTGCTCTTGAATTTGTCATTTTACATTCCTCCTATTAATCTATTAAAATTTTTAATTAATGCTGTTTTTCGAAATTCCTTCGTACCATTCAAACTTTTTTCATTAGCCTTTATAAAAGCTCATATCCAGGTAATGTTAAAAATTCTGCGAATTCACCGTCTAATATTAAACTGTCAAATAGCTCTACTGCTTCCACGAACCGTCCATTCTCATAGGCAGATAAGCCAATTTCATTCTTAATCTTTTCTAATTCCTCAACCTTGAATTGCTCATACATCTCAATGTTTACCTTCCTGCCATCGGCGAGTACACCTTTCGGGTGACGGATCCATTGCCATAATTGAGCCCGTGAGATTTCAGCCGTTGCGGCGTCTTCCATTAAATGATGGATTGGGGCTGCGCCACTCCCAGATAACCAGGATGCGATGTATTGGATACCAACATTAATATTCACGCGAACACCTTCTTCGGTAATTTTACCTCCCGGTGCTTCAAGTAAATCGCTGGCCGTTATCGTAATCTTTTGTTGTTTCGTTGAATGAATCTGGTTTGATACAGGCATTTCTCGATTAAATACTTCTAACGCTACCGGTACAAGACCAGGATGTGCTACCCATGTACCATCATGACCATCGTATGCTTCTCGCTCTTTGTCAGCACGCACCTTCGCAAATGCTTCCTCATTGGCTTGTGGATTGTCTCGGATTGGTATTTGTGCTGCCATTCCTCCAATAGCTGGTGCTTTCCTGCGGTGACATGTTTGAATGGTCAGCAAGGAATAAGAGCGCATAAATGGAGCAGTCATGGTTACCTGCGAGCGGTCAGGTAAAATGATATCTTTGTGGTTGCGGAGCTTTTTCAAATAACTGAAAATATAATCCCATCTTCCACAATTTAGCCCTGCTGAATGTTCCTTTAATTCAAATAGAATTTCATTCATCTCAAATGCAGCCATAAACGTTTCAAGTAAGACAGTCGCTTTAATGGTCTCTTGAGTAATTCCAAGCTCATTTTGCGTAAAAACAAAGATATCATTCCAAAGCCGTGCCTCTAAATGGCTTTCTAGCTTTGGCAAGTAAAAATAAGGACCTGTACTACGAGCCAACAAATTTTTTACATTATGGAAAAAGTACATACCAAAATCAAAAAAGCTTCCGGAAATAGGCTTGCCATTAAGCAGTACATGTTTCTCTTCTAAATGAAGCCCCCGTGGTCTAACAAACAGGACGGCTGTTTCCTCATTTAGCACGTATTTTTTACCATTTTGATTTTCATAGGAAATCGTCCGATTTACTGCGTCTCTTAAGTTGATTTGTCCCTCGACGAGATTTTCCCAGGTTGGTGAAGTAGCATCTTCAAAATCTGCCATAAAAACCTTCGCACCGGAATTAAGTGCATTAATGACCATTTTTCTATCTGTCGGTCCAGTAATCTCCACACGGCGGTCCTGAAGGTCCTTCGGCAATGGAGCAATTGACCAGTCCCCATTACGAATATGCTTTGTTTCAGGGAGGAAATCCGGAAGTTTTCCGTTATTCAATTCCTCTTGGCGTTTTTGCCGGAACTGTAACAGCTCATTCCTTCTAGCTCCAAAATTTCGTTCTAGCTTTTCGATAAAATTCAACGCTTCTGGTGTAAGAATTTCATCAAACTGGGATTTTAGCTTCCCAACTACTTCAATACCTGTCGTTTGCGTCGACATGAACTTGATCACCTCTTTGTTATAATACAGAAACAATTGCTATGTTTTGTATTATATAACACGTTTTTTAAAAATGGAACTATTTTTCCGAAAATTTTTAAAAATAGGTACAATTTCCCTGTTTAAGTTTTATTAAGTATTATCTCCAGCTGGGAATGTCATTTTAGAGAAGTTTTTTCCAATAATATTTAGCCAATGAAAGGTCATGATATAGAGGTGCTTCTCATTATTAAAGGAGGAATCGTTATGCCACAAATAGATGTCAATCAATTAAGCCAAGCGAAAGCAAATGTAACATTGACGCAAACACTTTTAGATCAAGCAATCGAAAAGGTAAATTCAGATCCAACTCTTGCACAGGAAGCACTGAAACAAGCATCCAATGAAATTTCATCTGCTTTATCAGCTGTTACACAAGCACAAAATTCAGCTAAAGCCTCTCCTACGGAATAAACAACAAAAGGGCTGCCGAAATGGTTTCCGACAGCCCTTTTACTTATATAATTCGTTCATATCTTTCTTTTGCTAAGATATACATAGCACTTCCCCATCCCAGCGGGGTATTGGAATTGTATGTTGCAGATTTAGCTAGGTAAAGTTCTGGCAAGCTGCCATCCGAGAGCATCACATTTTCTGTTTGTTTAATGTAATGATTTGCTATCTCAATATTGCCTAATTCTAAATGGCATAGCGCCAGCCATGGAAGTCCGAATGTCCACTCTGCCTCTGTTCCATAGTAAAAGGATAAATCATGATGCCGGCCCTCCTGTTCGACCGTAGAATAATATGAATCACCTTTGTAGCGAATGACTCCGCGCTCGCGCAATAGGTGCATCTCCACTTGGTTAACAATCACTTCAGCCTCCTCCCTTACCAACACCCGGTACGGGAAGATTAAACTCAATTGTGCTAAATCAAAGGGACGGTCGCTGCTTTCACATGGAAAAAGGTTACCAAGCGTCTGCTTTCCTTTTTTTATCCATTCTCCAGGCACAAAAATAATATCTTTTACTGCTTGTAGTCCTGCCACGCACGCCCCGACAGAACTCGAATGGACCTCTCTCCATTCCTCCCACATGCCATTATCTTCGTCCTCCCAGTAATGAGCACACCCTAAATAGCCAACCAGTTTTTGAACAATCTCGTGATCCTTTTTATCGCGAATGATCTTCTTTCCTTTTTGTTGGCCGATGCCAATCCCCCAAAGGATCGCTCCAATCGCATCATGCTGTGCATGTCCCCATGGTGCATCAATTTCCCTTACATCAGAAGCAGAATATCTCGAATGGATGTACTCCCATTGCTCCTTTGGTCTTTGAACCGTATGGATATCCAGTTTCCACTCGTATTCTCTAAATAGGTCCAGTATCCGGTGATAGGTCATTTCATAAAGGTGATTGTTTTGCTCCAAATATGGCAGTGACATATAAAAGGAATCTCGCAGCCATACATAATGATAGTCCTTGGACGAAGAGGCTAAATACAAACCATGTGGCAAACGCAACTGATCTAGGATTTGATAGCTATGGATTATTCTCTCGCTCATAATTCACCTATTTACTTTTTTGGTATCTTTTTCGCCAATACGATGCACTTTTATACAAAAAAGAATAAACTATGAAAAAGTTGTCCATACTTAAAACTATAAATATAGATTAGGAGTGTTAGGGAGGAATAGTGATGAGTCTGGAAGAATTAAATAAAATAATTGCTGTGAAACAGATGGATTTAGAGGAATGTGAACAGGAGCTTAACAGCCGTTACTATCCATCTATCGTGAGAATAGCAATGATGGATTACATAGTAAACTTGCAGGAACAATTAGAAGAGTATAACAAGTCAATGCAGAATTTATAAAAGTGAAATGACGTGTGGGGATTAATTCACACGTCATTTTCTATGTCATTTATTTCTTGTAATAGATGTGAAAAATCAGCTTCTCGATGAGGACTATTTAGGAACTCCTCACTTATAATGGCTGTTAATATTTTTCTTTTTCTAGAGGGGTCCTTCACTTCTTTCAGTATTCGCTGCCTAGCTGAATAGAGGAAATCTAAATAATCTTTATACTGCTCATCAAATTGCTGTTCTAGCTGTTCCCGTATTTTCCTTGCAAATATTGGACTGGCTCCACCTGTTGAGACGGCAATACTCAAACGTCCTCGCTGAATGTGAGCGGGCACATGAAAATCCGATTCTTCTGGATCATCAGCAATGGTTACAAGCTGTTGATCACTCGCTGCTTTTTTTATAGATTGATTCAGCTCATTGTCGTTCGTTGCTGCAAAAATTAACAACGCACCTTCAACGTCATCTTTCGAAAAAGATCTCTTTTGCCACTCGATCATTCCACTGCCAGCAAGCCTATTAAGATGGTCGGTCACTTCAGGGCTAATCAAGATAATCCGTGCATTGGTGCCAAGTAATCCAGACACTTTCCGTTCTCCAACCTTGCCGCCGCCTACAACTACGACTTTTTTTCCATCAAGTCTTAACATAATCGGATAATTCAAATTCAAGCATACACCCTACCTTTCCTCATCCAGCGGTTTCTGTACTAAGTACTCAACCAACGCTTCTCTCGTTGGTGTTTCCAGCATTCCATTCGATTCTAAGCCAACCGTTTCAACCGCATTTTTGGTATGCTGCCCCATGCAAACCACTTGCACGTCTTTTAAAAGTTCAAAAGCGTCAAGATTGCAGGCATTCAGGCCCTCCATAAACGTTCCAACTGATGCACCGCTCGGAAATACCATTGTATTTACATCAGCTTCTTCTAGTATTCGTTGAAAAATCAGCAGGAACTGCTGGTCCAATTCTTTCTTACTCGTAATCAAGTAATCAGCGTTTCCAACCTCGTGATCCAAAATACGTTCGTCTCCTACCATTAGCAGACTTCCTGTCTCTGGCATGTTGGAAGCTAAACGAGCAATAAATCCACGCTCTTTTAAGGCTTTAATCGATTTACTAGAGCCGCCATAGAAATCGGCTTTTATTTTTCGGATATCGATTCCCTTTTTAATGACTGCATTAAAAAATTCGCCGACACTTTCAGGGGATGAGAAAAATATTTTATCGTAGTCTGCTACATTACCTAATTCAACAGGCAAAATGGTCTTTTTCCATTTTGGGAATTCGATGACATCAGCACCCTGCTCCATCAATTCCTTCGCCAAGCCGCTGACAGTTTCACTTGAGCGTGCAAGTAAGATTTGACGGCCATAAAGTGGCATCTTCTCAAACCAGCTGATTTTTTCACGAAGAGAAATGACATCACCAACTAGTATAATCGCTGGGTTGCTAAACTTCGCCTCCAAGACCTTAGCTGCAATATCTGCCAATGTACCTTGTAAAGTCTTTTGGCGTCCGAATGTTCCCCACTGTATCAGGATAACAGGAGTGATTTCAGGTTTGCCATGCGACATCAAATTTTCACAGATAAACGGCAGATTTCCAACACCCATGTAAAAAGCAATCGTATCGACACCGCGGACCAAGCCTTCCCAGTCTAGCATTGGCTTGCCATCATTTGATTTATCATGCGCCGTTACAACGGCAAATGATTCTGCATGTTCACGATGAGTAACAGGAATTCCGGCATAAAGGGGGGCTGCAATCCCCGAAGATATACCAGGAACGATCTCAAAAGGTATTTGATGGTGGGCAAGGGCTGCCGCTTCTTCGCCAACTCGGCCAAACACACCAGGGTCGCCGCCTTTTAACCGGATGACTCTTTTACCTGCCAGCGCTTTTTCTACCAAAAGGTCGTTGATATTCTCTTGGCGTAAAATATGACGGTCCGGTAATTTGCCACAATAAATCAGTTCGCAATCATCGGGAGCAAATTCCAAGAGCTTTGGATTTGCAAGCCGGTCATACAAAATAACCTCTGCTTGCTTAATTGCCTCCAACCCTTTTACCGTGATTAAACGAACGTCCCCTGGTCCTGCTCCTACTAGAAATACTTTTCCTGTCTTCATCCTGCAGCCATCCTTTCAACCTCTATATAAAAGACTTTCTTACGAAATCAACCTTTATTAATAATATAAACGTTATCCGCTTCTACTTCCACCTGATAGGTTTTTACTTGACCTTCATCTGGTGCCTGTACTTTTCCATTTGCTAACGAGATTTTCCAATCATAGACTGGGCAAAAAACGTATTCCCCACTGACGAGACCTTCCGTTAACACACCACCTTTTGGGTGCGGACTGCGGTTTTCAATTCCAAATACTTTTCCATTTGTTACTTTAAAAAGTGCAATTTCGCTTCCAGCGATCGTAACAGCGTAGCCAGCCCTTACTGGCAGGTCTGAATAGTTAGCAACTAGAGTACGAGTTTTTGTTTCTATCATGCTTAATCACTCCCCTGCCTTGACAGTGTGAACTGCGTAGTATTTATCTTTAATGCTTTCACTTTGAATCGCTTCATTCCAAGGCTCAATGTATTTCTTTAGCGTTTGATCCATTCGCTCATTTAATGCTTTTCTTGTCTCTTCACTTGCTAAGACTTCTTTTACATGCTCTAAGCCAACACGTTCTACCCATTTAGAAGTACGCTCTAGGTAATTGGCAGTTTCACGATAGTATTGCATATAAGCACCCGTCATTTCCATAACATCAGCTTCAGTTTTTACCGTAGCCAGCAGGTCACCAGCACGAAGGTCGACACCGCCGTTACCCGCCACATAGATTTCCCAGCCGCCATCAATTCCCACAAAACCGATATCCTTAATTCCTGCTTCTGAACAATTTCTTGGGCAGGCGGATACGCCCATTTTTACTTTATGTGGTGTATCGAGACGCTCAAATTTCTTCTCCAGCTCAATTCCTAATGCCATTGAATCCTGAGTACCGTAGCGGCAGAACTGTGCACCCACACACGTTTTTACCGTACGAAGTGTTTTTCCATATGCATAGCCTGAAGGCATATCGAGCTCTTTCCACATACCTGGCAGGTCCTCTTTTTTAACTCCAAACAAACCAATCCGCTGGCCGCCGGTTAATTTTACAAGTGGGACCTCATACTTTTCAGCTATTTCTGCAATTTTTTTCAAATCAGCAGCCGTTGTTACACCGCCATACATTCGTGGCACAACTGAGTATGTTCCATCCTTCTGGATATTCGCGTGCATTTTCTCGTTTACAAGGCGCGAATCACGGTCATCCTTATATTCATCCATGTGAACCATGCCAAGATAGTAGTTAATCGCAGGACGACATTTTGTACAGCCTTCTTCATTCTTCCACTCTAGAACATTCATAACTTCTTTTACACTTGTTAAGCCCTTTTCTTTGATTTCAGCAATCAATTCTTCACGGCTAATGGTTGTGCATCCACAAATACTTGTTTTTTGTGCCGCATCTGCATCAAATTGATCTCCAAGGGTGTAAGCAAGAATATCGTTAACCATTGGTTTACAGCGCCCACAAGAACGGCCAGCATTTGTACAATGGCTTACTTGATCAAGCGTGGTTAAACCTTGGGCTTTTATCGCCTCAACAATTGCTCCTTTGGTAACACCGTTACAGCCGCATACAAGCTCATCGTTCGGCATGGAAGCAATATCGCCGCTTCCGCCTTCCGCAGAACATTGTGATTCAAAAATGGATACTCCTGTGATATCTTCATTTTTTGAAAGCATTCGAAACAATCTTGTACTATCTTTCGTGTCACCATAAAGGACAATCCCAACAATCCTGTTATTCCGGACTAGTACCCGCTTATAGATTCCTTCGTATTCGTTATAGACCATAATCGATTTTGTTGAACCATCTTCAAAAATCTCTCCCGCTGAATAGAGGTCCACACCAGCCACTTTAAGTTGTGTCCCAGTAACGGATCCTTCATATGGTGCTGTTTCAATTCCACAAATCCGTTCAGCAAGCACTTTTCCTTGCTCATATAATGGTGCAACCAGCCCATATACAATCTCTCTGTGCTCGGCACACTCACCAACTGCGTATACACTGGGTGCACTAGTTTCCATGTAATCATTTACAACAATGCCGCGGTTCACAAAGATACCGCTATCTTTAGCAACCATTGTGTTAGACTTAATCCCGATTGCCATGACAACAAGGTCTGCTGGAATGTGGGACCCATCTTTAAAACGAAGACCAGCAACACGCTCATCTCCTATGATTTCAATGGTTTCCTTTTCCATTAAAAATCTCATGCCCTGTGCTTCGAGTTCTGCTTTCAACAATGATGAAGCGATTGGATCTAGCTGGCGCTCCATTAGGCTCGGCATAAGATGAACAACTTCGACCTTCATGCCTAGGTTGAGTAACCCTCTTGCCGCTTCAAGACCGAGTAATCCACCGCCAATGACCACTGCCTTTTTATATTGTTTCGCTGACTTGATCATCATTTCACAATCTTTGATATCACGAAATCCGGTCACACCCATTTTGTCCGCACCTGGTATTGGCAGCATAAATGAGTTCGAACCTGTTGCAATGATCAGATCATCATACTCTACTTCACGGCCTTGGTCGGAAATGACTTTCTTCGCTTCCACATCTATCTTTGTTACACTTTCACCAGTAAATAGTTGGATATTATTTTCTTTATACCAATCTAATGGATTGATAATAATCTCTTCGAAGTTTGTATCCCCTTGTAGGATATTCGATAATTTAATTCGGTTATAGTTTGGGTGTGGCTCTTGTCCAAAAATGGTAATTTCTAATGGTTCTTTTGAGATGTTTAGAATTTCTTCAATGGTTCTTACGCCTGCCATCCCATTCCCAATCATCACTAGCTTTTTCAACTTGGATCGCTCCTTTATAATGGTTTCTCTATGAATTTACGTTATTTATGTTTATCTCTATAGATATATTGTAAACGCAAGGAGACTGGTGGTTTGTGAAGTACGTCACAATTTATTGTTTTCTTGTGAAGAGTTTCACATAAATGTCAAATATCATTTTTAAAAAGGGGGGTGAAAATGGTTTTGGACACTTTTTTGGAGGTTATGGACATTTTTTGGTGGGTTATGGACACTTTTCGTTGGGGTTTGGACATTTTTCATGAAGTTTTGGACACTTTTCAATATGGTTTGGACATTTAGACATTTTTTTCCAAATCCAAATACCATATTTCATTAAAAAAACCCCTCCTCATACCGAGAAGGGGTTGTCAAACATCCATTAATACATTTCAGATGTGGTTTTCGCTTGCATATGAAGCAATAAATAGTCGGGACCGCCCGCTTTAGAATCCGTTCCGGACATGTTGAAGCCGCCAAATGGCTGATAACCAACAATCGCACCCGTACATGAACGGTTAAAGTATAGGTTACCAACATGGAAGTCTTCACGCGCTTGCTCTTGGTGAGCGCGATTTTTGGTAATAACGGCACCTGTTAAGCCATACTCCGTATTGTTAGCAATTTCGATAGCTTCTGTGAAATCCTTTGCTTTTGTGAAACCAACGACTGGTCCAAAAATTTCTTCCTGCATGATACGTGCATCTGGAGCAAGGTCTGCAATAATAGTAGGTTGAATGAAGTAACCTTTTGAATGATCTCCTTCTCCGCCAGCCATTAGCTTGCCTTCCTGCTTGCCAATTTCAACGTACTCCATGATTTTCTTAAATGCGTTATGATCGTTAACAGGACCCATGAATGTTTCTTGCTCGGTTGGGTCACCTACTTTTATTTCCTTCGTTAGTTCAACCACACGGTTCAATACGGTATCATACACATCCTCAACGATTACCGCACGAGAACAGGCTGAACATTTTTGACCCGAGAAGCCGAATGCGCCGGCAACGATGGATTGTGCCGCTAACTCAAGGTCTGCTTCAGAGTCTACTACAATCGTATCTTTACCGCCCATTTCAGCAATTAAGCGCTTCATCCAAACTTGGCCTGAGTTTACTTTAGAAGAACGTTCGAAAATACGAAGTCCGACATCCCTTGAACCTGTGAAACTGATAAAACGAGTATCTTTATGATCAACTAAGTAATCGCCAACTTCTGAACCGCTGCCAGGTACGAAGTTTAATACACCTTTAGGAAGACCTGCTTCTTCCATTACCTCAACGAATTTCGCTGCAATCACCGGAGTTGTTGAAGCTGGTTTTAAAAGAACAGGATTACCTGATACGATTGCTGCAACTGTCGTTCCCGCCATAATCGCAAATGGGAAATTCCAAGGAGAAATAATGATACCTACGCCAAGTGGAATATAGTCGTATCGATTGTATTCATTCGGACGGCTATTTACTGGTTGGCCATCTTTTAATGCCAGCATTTGGCGGCCATAATATTCTAGAAAATCAATTCCTTCAGCTGTGTCAGCATCAGCTTCTCTCCAAGGCTTTCCTGCTTCCTTCGTCATAAGTGCAGAAAATTCATGTTTACGACGGCGGATAATGGCCGCTGCTTTGAATAATACATCTGCCCGGACTTCAGGCTTTACTTTTTTCCACGTTTTGAACGCTTCAACCGCTGCCTGCATTGCTTTTTCCGCAAGGTCTCGGTTCGCCTTTGATACTGTACCAATAACTTCTTCTTTATTTGATGGATTATATGAAACTATTTTATCTTCGGTGGAAATTCGCTCTCCGCCGATTACTAGAGGATATTCTTTTCCTAAATAACTTTCAACCGTTTTTAATGCGTTTAGATAGGCTTGGCGGTTTTCTTCAATTGTAAAATCTGTGAAGGGTTCATGCTTATAAGGTTGTACCATATATTAAAACCTCCTATGTATAAAAAAATATTACATCCTCGTCCATTTTAACATGTTTCATTTGAAGGTAACAACGAATAACAGCAAGGTCCTCATGCAAAAAAAGACCTGGCATTGAGCCAGGTCTTAATAAATATGCACAAACGGTTCTGCTTCATTTGCCTTGCGGACAATTAATGCTTCAGGTCCGTCAACGGATGTAACACTTACCGAAACGGAGATGTAATTTGGAAAATGCTCGAGGACAAGGCCAGTTACATATTGAGTAAACCCAATTGCCTCTGATCTTCCATAGAACTGGATCGGAATGGTAATATCTAAATCAGTAAATTGATCTCCAATATAAAAAGCACGGCCAATGACGCCATTGAAGTTTGGAAAGTATTCTTCAACATCCTGCTTAAAGTTTAAAAATGCCGTTACATCATCACGGTGTGCTTCTTGAGCTTGGGTTGATGGAAAGAGGAAGTACTTTTCATTGACTGGCTCCCAATTATTAATCGTTGAGCTTCCTTTTTCAACGTTGGTATAGGTGAAAAAGGTACCTGGTACAACGGACGATTGGCTTTGCTGTTCAAACAGGGCAATTGTAATCGGAACATCCTTCAAATTTTTCATTGTTCTCAGACGTTTAAGGACTTCTTCGGCAATCTTCTTCCCTTCACGCTCCATTTCAGCGAATTCAATTTTCCTCTCAAAATAGGGTTCACCAGGAGCTGTACGGAAATAATGAATGGAATTTAGTGCAAGTCCAATCACAACACCGCCTAATCTAACCGTTTCATTTTCACCTTTGATCAGGTAATCATGTTCTAGGATGTGGGCTAAATAGATAGGACTATTACTGTTCCCTTCCTTGAATTCTACTCCCTCTTCCATAAGCGGGTTTAGTCCAATATTTTCTTCTTCCTTTAAACCCTTTTCCGTTAATTGTCCCGCTGTAAATTTACGGTTCAACCATAATCTAACTGTATTTCTCTTTAGTTCCTGCCCTTCGCGGAACAAGTAGGTTTTTGGGTCAAATTGATGTTGCGCAATTCTCATCAAACCTGTTTCAAATTCATTTATGTCATATCTTGTATTGATATTTCCAACAATTAATCCACGTGCTTCCCCGGGCTCGAACGGTAAAATGGTTCGATAGTAATTGTCGGAAATATTGTATTTTGGAATAATTGCTTTCTCTTCCGTCTTTTCCTTTGTTTGCACAACATTCTCTTGTTTTTGAAAGTTTGGTGCACACCCAGTAAGCAGGATGACCAGGGAAAGAGCGAGCAATGAGAGTTTTTTCATGTCGATACACCTCTATTTATTTAATTCTACCAAGAGCTTCTCCTCGTCCCAAACTTCAATTCCCAATTCATTGGCCTTCGTCAGCTTTGAACCTGCGTCTTCACCAGCAATCACTAGATGTGTTTTTTTACTGACACTGCCTGAAACATTTCCTCCAAGGGCTTCAATCTTTTCCTTGGCTTCATTTCTCGAGAGCTGCTCTAGCTTACCTGTCAAAACAACGGTTTTACCGGCAAAAAGGCTATTCGAGTCGGCGGCAGACACTGGTTTAGCGCCTTTATAAATCATATTGACGCCCACAGCTTCAAGTTCCTTCAACAGTTCTTCTGCCTCTTCCTGTTCAAAAAAGGCAACGATGGAATCCGCCATTTTATCACCAATTTCGTTAACAGCAGTTAGATCTTCTTTTTTGGCAATTGACAGCTTTTCCATTGTATCAAAGCTTTGTGCGAGTGTTTTAGCCGCTTTTGCACCAACATGGCGAATCCCAAGACCAAATAACAACTTCTCTAGTGAATTAGATTTTGAAGCTTCAATTGCTTTTAAAAGATTTGCTGCTGATTTTTCGCCCATTCTCTCTAGAGCTAGCAGCTGTTCGCGAGTAAGTTTATAGATATCAGCAACATCCGAGATTAATTTTTCAGCAAAAAGCTGACTGATTACTTTTTCGCCAAGACCATCAATATTCATGGCATCACGTGAGACAAAATGAATCAATCCTTCGCGAATTTGTGCAGGACATTTCGGATTAATGCAGCGTAAAGCTACTTCCCCTTCTAAACGGACGAGTTCACTTTCACATTCTGGACAATGCGTGGGCATTTGGAAGTCACGCTCTTCACCAGTACGTAAATCTGCTAGCACATTGACCACTTCTGGAATAATGTCACCCGCTTTTTTAACCACGACTTGGTCGCCAAGCTTTATATCCTTTTCTCGGATTAAGTCTTCATTATGCAAAGAAGCACGCCCAACAGTTGTACCAGCAACCTTCACAGGCTTTAATATCGCAGTTGGTGTGACAACCCCTGTTCTGCCAACACTTAATTCAATAGCCAAAAGTGTGGTGACCACTTCTTCAGCTGGAAATTTATATGCAACCGCCCAGCGAGGGCTTTTTGCTGTTGTTCCTAGCTCGTTTTGCTGTTCATAGGAATCAACCTTAATCACAATTCCATCTATTTCATACGGTAAAAGCGGACGCCTATCAACCCAGCTTTGTACATACTCTATTACCTCGTTAATGGTAGTGCATTTTCGACGTTCTCTATTTGTTTTAAAACCTAGATGATCTAAATAATCGAGGCCTTCACTATGGGAAGCTGCATAATTTTCTCCGCTTCCACCGATTGCATATAAAAACACATCGAGATTTCTCGTTGCAGCAATTTTTGGATCAAGCTGTCGCAGGGAACCCGCAGCAGCATTTCTAGGGTTTGCCGCTAGGTCTTCTCCTCGCTCCTCCTTTGCTTTATTCAAAGCTTCAAAGGAACTTTTCGGCATATACGCTTCACCGCGAACCTCTAAGCTAACATTCTCACGTAAACGAAGGGGAATCGATTTGATTGTTTTTAAGTTTGCCGTAATGTCCTCACCAATGGTACCGTCTCCCCTTGTAGCACCTTGGATAAACAAACCATCTTCATAGCGTAAAGAAACAGCAAGACCATCAATCTTTAATTCACAAACATAGGAGAAATCATCTCCGACAGTTTGACGAATACGGCGATCAAAATCTTTTAAGTCCTGCTCGTTAAAGGCATTCCCTAGGCTAAGCATTGGAGTACGGTGTTCTACTTTTTCAAATAAATCAAGGACCTCACCACCAATACGAATCGATGGGGAATCAGGTGTTTTTAGTTCCGGGAATGTTGCTTCTATCTCTAGCAGTTCCTGCATTAAGCGGTCATATTCTGCATCGGGTACTGTAGGTTGATCGAGAACATAATATTCATAGCCATATTGATTTAATAGGCTTCTTAGTTCATTAACTGTCTGTTTTACAATTTGAAGATCCATACATCCAGCCCTTTCGTTTTGAATGAGAATAGCCCCATGATTGGGGCATTCTTTTTTGTCCAGCTTCAGCGCCTAGAGGCTCGGGGTCATAAGCCAATCCGTCAAGAAGGTAAAGACCAACCTTCTCGCCGGCTCGTCTTATGCCAGTCGCCTCTGTGCAAGGCGCTTACGCTTTTCTCTTATGTTTTTTTTATTGGTGCAAATTTTGCTAGCAGGCGCTTGATTCCGGTTGGGCTTGGAAAAGCTATGTCTAGCTCTGTTCCTTCGCCTTCCCCTTTGACACTTACCACTGTTCCAACACCCCATTTACCATGCTCAGCTTTATCGCCGACTCTCCAGCCGAATGTATCTCCACCCGTAGTGGAAGCTATGGGTCTCATAACAGGTTTTCTCGTTACCGGAGTACCAGAAGCAGTTCCAAAAGATGTCCCAGTTGACATTCCAGAGGTGCGTCTTCCAAAAGCAGTACCTCTTGAACTGAACGACGAATTCACCCGTTTTTCTGGCTCCACTCCATCTAAAAGATCCTCCGGAATTTCACTGATGAAACGGGAAGCTGGATTCATACTTGTACGTCCATACAAGGTTCTCATCTGGGCGTTAGTTAGGAAAAGCGTTTGCTCTGCCCTTGTAATTCCTACGTATGCCAAACGGCGCTCTTCTTCCATTTCCGCTTCTTCCATTAACGAACGGCTATGAGGGAAAACCCCTTCTTCCATTCCTATTAAAAATACTACTGGGAACTCTAACCCTTTCGCAGAGTGCAAGGTCATGAGAGTAATGGCATCCGTCTTTTCACCATCATCATCTAGTGAATCAATATCTGCGACAAGGGCTAAATCGGTTAAGAAAGCAACTAGGCTCTTATCTTCACTTACTTCCTCAAAGTTCTTTGTTACAGATAATAATTCATCTAAGTTTTCAAGTCTGCTTTGAGCTTCGATTGACTTCTCGGCCTTCAGCATTTCTCGATAGCCAGACTTATCTAAAATATCCTCAACTAGTTCTGTTACCGATAGAAATTCTTGCATGTTCGTATAATTTTTAATTAAATCTCTAAATTCTCTAGCACCCTTAGTTATTTTTGGACTTAACCCCAATAGCTCAACAGAGTCGAGGGCCTGAAAAATAGAGATATCATGCATGGCAGCAAAGTCTGCCATTTTATCGACTGAGCTTGCGCCAATTCCACGTTTTGGAACATTAATAATCCGCTGTAAGCTGATGTCATCATCAGGATTAGAAATGAGTCTCAAATAAGCAAGCATGTCCTTGATTTCTTTTCTATCATAGAACTTCGTTCCGCCGACAATGCTATAGTCAATATTTGATTTTAACAGGACTTCCTCCATTACACGGGACTGAGCGTTTGTCCGGTAAAGGATCGCAACATCTGAATTCTTATATCCACCCTCGCGTGTTAATTCTTTAATTTTACCTGCAACAAATTGGCCTTCTCCTTGCTCGCTATCCGCACGAAAATAAACGAGTTTGTTTCCTTCTGGGTTTTCTGTCCAAAGATTCTTTGCCTTACGGGTTACATTATTCTCGATAACCTTATTTGCAGCCAATAGGATTCTTTTTGTTGAGCGGTAATTTTGCTCTAGTAAAATAACTTTTGCATCCGGATAATCTTTTTCAAATGAGAGAATGTTGGCAATATCTGCTCCCCGCCAGCGATAAATTGACTGATCGGAATCCCCAACTACGCAAAGGTTCTTAAAGCGGTTCGCGAGAAATTTTACAAGCATATACTGTGCTCTGTTTGTATCCTGATACTCATCAACATGTATATACTGGAATTTGCGCTGATAGTATTCAAGTACTTCCGGTACGCGTTGGAACAATTGAATCGTCTTCATGATCAAATCATCAAAATCGAGCGCTTGATTTTTCCGTAACCGTTTTTGATATTCTGTATATACATCACTGACCGTTTGTTCAAAATAGCCGCCAGCAGTTTTTGCATACTCTTCTGGATCAATTAATTCATTTTTTGCTGAGCTAATTGCTCCTAAAAGCGCCCGCGGGTCATTCTTTTTCGGATCAAGGTTTTTATCCTTTAGAATCCCTTTAATCACGGATTGCTGATCACCTGTGTCCAAAATCGTAAAGTTACGATTGAAGCCCATTCGGTCAATGTCCCTGCGCAAGATTCTTACACACATCGAGTGAAAAGTGGAGATCCAAATTTCTTCCGCTGTCCCACCCATCATATTCCTAATTCGTTCTCTCATTTCGCGAGCTGCTTTATTTGTAAAAGTAATCGCTAAAATATTATAGGGATTCACCCGTTTTTCAACGATTAGGTAAGCTATACGATGCGTTAATACTCTTGTTTTACCACTTCCTGCACCAGCCATTAGTAAAAGCGGCCCGTCCGTTGCCTTTACAGCACTTTGCTGTTCAGGGTTTAAACCATTTAAAAGCTTTTCAGATAAATATTGCAATTCCTCCACCACCATAACGAACGTTTGTTCTAATTTTAACTCTTTTATTCAATTTTAGCAAATTTTCATCGCACTGCTTTTACCGTTGCTAAGGCTTGGTCAAAATCATCATAAATGGCATTACCAACCACAATGACATTCGCCTTTTCAGCCATTTCTGCCGCCTGGTCAACGGTTGAAATACCACCACCATAAAAAAGGACTGTATTCTCGAGGACCTTTTTTACTTCAGATACTAAGTGTGGATCCCCGTATTTACCGCTATATTCTAGATAAAAGATTGGCAAATGAAACATTTTCTCTGCCATCATGGCATATGCCTTTACTTCTTCGGTCGTAGCAGTTGTAATAGCAGATGTCAGCTTCGCTGCTTTGCATTCTTCATTCAATATGCAGTAGCCTTCCATGACAATCTCTTCCCAATCCATGATTTCACCAAATTCTAATACTGCTTGATGGTGAAGTCCGGTAATCCACTTGGTATCATTACTATTTAAAATTGTTGGAATAAAATAAAGGTCAAATCCAGGGGTAACACTTTCCATACTCGAAACTTCGAGGATACAGGGAACGGTATAACGGCGAATTCTAGCCATAAGCTCGAGAACCTTTTCAAGGGTTACCCCATCCGTCCCTCCAACCATCACCGCATCCGTTCCAGATTCGCATAGTTTCTCTAACCTATCATCTGAAATCTCTTTATTTGGGTCGAGTTTGTACACATGGCGCCACTCGCGAAAATCATACATCCCAAGTTCCTCCCCTACATCTTACATTACACCATTATAGCATTTGCCGATTGTATAAAAAAAGAAAACACAAATTCATTTATTTAGAAATGTTACCCATATAAAAAACCGAAGAGCAATACTCTTCGGCCTTGTTTATTTTTCTTCAGCTGTTTTTTCTGTTTTGATGCGTTCTAGCACCATTTCATAGGTGTCATTTCCAAAGTTCAGACAGCGTTTGACACGTGAAATCGTTGCTGTGCTGGCACCTGTTTCCGTTTCAATTTTATGATAGGTATTTCCATCACTAAGCATTCTTGCAACATCAAGGCGTTGTGCTAATGATTGAATTTCATTAATTGTACAAAGGTCATCGAAAAAGCGATAACATTCTTCAAGATCCTTTAAAGATAGGACGGCTTGAAATAACTGATCAAGCTCTTTTCCGCGTAATTTATTAATTTGCATTTATTTTTCCCCTTTACCAAATCAAAGATTATTTTACATTAAACGAAACACTTGATTGAAGACCAGGATTGGTCGGAATCACATTGACCCAAGTCTTTCCCTGTACAAATGGAACGACTTCACCATTTTTTATTGGAACGATATGACCATTATCATTTTTCCATTCCACTTCCATTACCTTACCCATTTGCAGTAAGTAACCAGATCCTCCTGATTTTAAATCAATTTCCTTATGACCAACGTCATTTATGACCACATGTGTAGTCTCAATAATAAATAGATTATCTAGCAGTATTGGTTCTTTTGTTACATAATCAACGGTTTCAACCCCATCAGAATAACGCTTGTATTTACCAATTGAAGCATCAAACTCATAAATGGAATCAAACGTCGAGCCAGATGAATAAGAAACCATTACGGATTTAGCTTCTTCTCCTGTCACCGTTTTACGATCATCCTCTGATAAAAACTTAAAGGCTGGCGGAGACTGATCCATTGCGTATTTCTTATCGGAGGCACCTTTTAAAACATTATCATACGTAATATAGGAATTATGAGGCGCCTGGCGGTCTTTTGACCTTTTAAATAATGTACCATCATAAACCATTCCATTTAGATTATCAACATAGCCATTTTCAAGCATTTTTCTTGCCTCTTCACTATAGCCATGCGCTATAAAAAGAGCATCCAACCCCTTTGCCAGTTCAACGTAATAATCTCTAGCACTTCGGACAGGACCAATATTTTCTGGTTTTTCACTTTGGAAAACAGCTAAAAACCGGGTTACATCACCTTCTGCTAACAACTCATAAACAATATCAGCCTTATTTAAACCGGATTGTGGTCTTGCTTTTGGATGATTATTAACCATTACTGCCACTGCTCTACTATTAGTTGCCGTCTCTGAGCCCACTCCTGTTAGCGGATAATGATAGGGTAGCTCCTTATTTACATCTTCTTGCACCACATCTTCAACTTCTTTTACCGGCTCTTTTGGTCCTGGTCCATTAGCCTTTTCTTTATCACTGCAACCAGAGAGCAATAAAAGAGCTGCTGATACTGCAACAGCCCATTTTTTCATCTTTTATACACTCCTACCATCTATATATTTATCCAATTAATCACTTTTATATTTTAACGCATTATTGAGGGAAAGAGAACAGATTTGTTCATTACATCGTACATCCCCTGCTGGGTGATACGAATGTAAGGTAAATGGGTAGCTGAAAAAAATAACAAACTATACACAGGGTCTGAGAAGGAATATCCCCGTTCCCTCAATTCTACAAGCAGTTTCTTTTCCTCATTTATTAATTCCTTAATTGGCAGGTTTGACATAATTCCATTAAGCCTTAACGGAATTTCGTGGACAACTTGTTCGTCCTCAACCATAACAATTCCTCCGCCTAACTCCTTCATTCTGTTAAAAGCTGCAAGCATATCGTGTTTATTTTTTCCAATCAAGATGATATCACCTGTATTGGAAAATGAACTCGCAAGTGCCGATAGATTGGTGGCAAATCCTTTTAACAATGTATTGATTCTCCACTTCCCATTACGGTCTAGAAGTGTGAAGAAGCATTCATCATGATCGGTTGATAACTCATCACCCGAAGCATCGATGGCGATGGAATACGGTTTGGTGATGACGGAGTTTTCCATTTTAATTCCAAATGGCATTGAAAATTGTAAATCATCAATACTTAAATTCCAATCCATTTCCATTGGTTTTAGACCATATTCATCCCAATTAATGGTTGGGTACGCATCAACTACTTGACCCTCACGTTTTACCCATTTTCCTTTTGCAAGGACAGAATGTGGTGTTGGATTTTCGATACTTGATAAGAAATTTATATTTGCAACACGACCAGTGGCAATATTTCCATGCAGATGGTCAATGTTATAATAACGCGCGATATTTACCGTTGCCATATTATAAGCGTCAATGACTGGGACGCCCTTATCAATCGCGATTCGAATCATCTGATCATTCATACCTTGTTCATAAAAAGTGGATGTTGAACCATCTGTGTTAAACATTAACCGATCATAAGCTTGGATTTCTAAGCGCTTCATATCATCAAGTAATTCTGGCAGATCGGGACGAATGGAGGAATATCTTAATGAAACCATATATCCCTGCATTAAGCGGTTGTATACTTCTTCACCCGTCATTGCCTCATGGTCACTATCCGCACCTAACAGCATCATTTTTGCTAACGTTTTCTCTGATGCACCAGGAAAATGGCCTTCAATCTTTTTGCGCATCCGCTTTGCCTCTTGAATCCAGTGCAGCATCATATCATCGCCGTCTAACAATTTTGGCCAGCCAGTCAATTCCCCGCCTTGCAAAACAGCGTCATGCTCTAACCAAGATTTAATATTACTGTGTGAAAAGACATCTTCCTCATTCAAAATTTCCGTTTGTGAATCAAACCGGCACCACCAAAACATAGTTGTTGGAATAGAGCGCAAGTCCTTCAGCAAGGAAAAGGCGTCCTTTTTCTTCAAATGCATAACCAGGGACATATTGTCATTGATTAGAGTGGTTGTTCCAAACTGGGATGCATAGGCTGCAAGAAAATGGGGATTATATAATTGAAAAGGATGGGCATGTGGTTCAATATAACCTGGAACAAGAATTTCATTTGTGCAGTCAATAATTTCACAATTTTCTAGTTGCAGCGGTAAATTCTCGCCAACATATACAATCCGATCTTCATATATCCAAATATTCGCACGCATCCACTGGCGAAATGTCTGGTTTAAATACAAGGCATTTTTTAATAATAAAGTTGGTGAAGTTTTTCCATCTAAAACGGATACATGCATGCGTAAATGTTTATTTTTCCATCGATATCGTTGTTCCAGCATATGATACCCTTCCTTTCTTAGAAGCTATCTATCTATTATAAATGTTGATTTATCAATAAAGAAAGCCCTTACAAAACTAGTTTTACCTTATACTATCATATTTTACTGTTTAAAGCATTAAAGAATGGTTAAAAATTGTAAACAATTTGTGAAGGAGTGAACAATGTTGAACATTACTAAAAATATTGGGATTTTGAATGCTTTAATTAGGATTACCATTGGGCTTACTGTTCTTTCTTGGAGTACCGCTAAAATGGTGAAATTTCCATGGAGAGATTCTTATTTGTTCATTGCCATTTGTGGTGCGATGAAGGTTGCAGAGGGAATTGTTCGTTTTTGCCCTGTGACTGCGCTTTATGAAAGATATCAAGAGATGGAGCAGCAGCAGCAAAAAGCTCCAGAACATAGCGGTGAAGCAACGAATAACGATATCGACCAGGTGTTGCCCTATAATCCGTCATAATGTTACAGGCATGAAGGCAAAGTAAGGACTGACCATCTACGGTCAGCCCTTGCCAATCTAACTGAGGACGCGCCCGATTGCCTTCGAGCCGATATCCTTGCGATAAAAAACTCCGTCACATGATAGTTTTTCAAGCTCGCGGTAAACCGTATCTTGCGCATCCCTTAAACTCTCAGCTTTTGCTCCAACTAAGAGAACCCTGCCCCCAGCCGTAACAAATTCACCAAGCTGATCTTTCTTTGTTCCCGCATGGAAGGTATAGACTTCCTCAGAAAAATCGCCTAAACCTTTAAGAACAGCACCTTTTTCATAAGTTTCTGGATACCCTGTGGCTGCCACAACAACCCCAATCATTGCTTGCGTATCCCAAACCAATTCCGGTGTCTTACCAGCTAACACATCCAAAACCGTCTGCACGAAATCAGATTTTAACCTTGGTAAAATCACTTGTGTTTCCGGGTCGCCAAATCGGGCATTAAACTCAATTACCCTTGGCCCCCTATCCGTTGCAATCAAACCTGCATATAGAATTCCACAAAAGCTTCTTCCCTCTTGAACCATTGCTTTGGCAGCAGGCTTAAGAATGGTTTCTATCGCCACTTCAACAACTTCACTGCCAATATGAGGCACAGGAGAGTAAGCACCCATTCCGCCTGTATTTGGACCGTTATCACCATCAAAGGCACGTTTATGATCCTGAGCGATTTCAAGCGGAATCACGGTTTCCCCATTCACAAATGCCATCAGAGAAAATTCCTCACCCGCTAAAAACTCCTCAATAACCACTCGTGCCGAAGCGTCACCAAATTTTTGGCCAACGAGCATTTCTTCTGCACTCTGCAGCGCTTCTTCCTTCGTCAAGGCAACCGTAACACCTTTTCCAGCTGCTAATCCATCTGCCTTAATGACGATGGGAGCGCCTTTTTCTTCAATATATTGCTTTGCTTCTTCATAGTTAGTAAAAACACCATATTCAGCAGTAGGAATCCCATACTTTCTCATGATTTCCTTAGCAAACGACTTGCTGCCTTCAATTTCAGCTGCCAATCCGCTTGGACCAAACACAGCTAAACCTGCATCATTAAATTTATCTGCTAACCCTTCAAGCAAAGGTACTTCTGGTCCGATGATTGTTAGACCAACACCCTGTTCCTTCGCAAATTGAATAAGTTGTTCATGATTACTTTCCTCAATTGAAACACGTTCTGCGATACCTTCCATTCCGGCATTACCAGGAGCAACAAATACATTTTTAACCAGGGTGCTTTCACTTACCTTTTTGCAAAGTGCATGTTCTCTTCCGCCTCGACCAATAATTAGAACCTTCACTCATCTCACCTCGTTTTAGTGTTTAAAATGTCTTACTCCGGTGAACACCATAGCAATCCCATATTCATCCGCTTTTTTGATGGAATCCTCGTCGCGAATCGAACCGCCTGGCTGAATGATTGCGGTAATTCCTGCTTTGGCTGCTGCTTCCACGGTATCATCCATTGGGAAAAAGGCATCTGAGGCGAGCGCTGCACCTGCTGCTTTTTCACCCGCTTGTTTTAAGGCAATTTCAGCGGCACCTACCCTATTCATTTGTCCCGCACCAATTCCAATCGTCATATCCTCTTTCGTTACAACGATTGCATTGGATTTAACATGTTTTACAACCTTCCAGCCTAGCTTTAATGCTGCCCACTCTTGCTCGGTCGGTTGTCTTTTTGTTGGAACAGTAATTTTAGCATTTTCTAATGTGTAGCGGTCCTGTTCCTGTGCAAGTAATCCGCCCTCAATTGTTGTCAGTTTCATCTCTGGTTTCTTCGCACTTGAAAAGGGAATCGTTAATAAACGAAGATTCTTTTTCGATGTTAAAATCACTAATGCCTCCTCTGAAAAGGATGGCGCAATGATGATTTCTAAGAAAATTTCATGAAGCTTGCTTGCTGTTTGTGCATCCACTTCTTTATTAAAGGCAATAATTCCGCCGAAAATGGATACAGGGTCAGCAGCAAATGCTTTTTCAAAAGCATCAAAACTAGTTTTTCCGGTACCGATTCCACAAGGATTCATATGCTTTACAGCAACTGCTGCAGGTTCAGTAAATTCTTTCACAATCTGCAAGGCAGCATCCGCATCATTAATATTATTATAGGAAAGCTCTTTCCCATGAAGCTGTTCTGCATATGCAATCGAGAAATTGGAGCCTAGTGGTTTTTTATAAAATGCAGCTTTTTGATGTGGATTTTCCCCGTAACGGAGCGACTGCTTTAGCTCATATGTAACGGTTAATTTTTCAGGTGTTTCTTCCTGAGCGAGTTCTGTCATGTATTCTGCAATTAAAGCGTCATATGCAGCTGTGTGACGGAAAACCTTTGCCGCTAGCTTTCTACGTGTTTCCAACGTCGTTTTACCATCTGCTTTTAATTCCTCAATCACCTTATTATAGTCAATTGGGTCGACGACTACCGTTACATATTGGTGATTTTTAGCTGAAGCTCGTAACATTGCTGGGCCGCCGATATCAATATTCTCAATCGCATCCTCTGCCGTTACATCGGGCTTTTCAATCGTTTGCTGAAAAGGATAAAGATTAACACATACAATTTGAATCGGATCAATGTTGTGCTCCTCAAGCTGTTTTTGGTGCTGATCATCATCGTGTTTTGCAAGTAAGCCACCGTGAATAAACGGATTTAACGTTTTTACACGTCCTTCTAATATTTCTGGAAAGCCGGTTACGTCACTTACGCCGAGAACAGGAATGCCTTGTTCTTGAAGTGCTTTTTTCGTTCCGCCTGTTGAAATAATTTCAAACCCTAAGCTGACTAACTCTTTCGCAAAATCAGAAATACCATTTTTATCAGAAACACTAATAAGTGCGCGTTTTTTCGTCACGTTGAACTTCCCCTCTCGTTAACAGCATTTGCAGAATAGATGGATAAAGCTTATGCTCGATATTTTGTATTTTCCGCTGCAGACTTTCTTTTGTTTCCTTCTCACTAATACGGACACGCTCCTGGACAATGACCGGACCGGTGTCCATTCCTTCATCGACATAATGGATGGTTACTCCAGTCCACTTCGCTTTTGAAGCCAATGCCTGGCCAATTGCATCTTTACCAGGAAAAGCAGGCAGAAGAGAAGGATGGATATTTACTATCCTTCCAGAATACTCACTAAGCAAGGTTGGACCTAATAGTCTCATGTAACCTGCAAGTGCAATAAATTCCACACCATAATTCAATAATTTCTCTATAATGACTTTCTCATATGCTTCTTTAGTGCTATATTCCTTTGGGTTAAAAGAAAAAGTCGGGATATGGGCGGCATTTGCCCGTTCTACTGCAAATGCTCCTGGATTATCACAAACAAGAAGAGCTATATCCGCTTCAAGCTCTCCAGTTTGTAACATATCAATAATCGCTTGAAAGTTGCTGCCATTCCCTGAGGCAAAAACAGCAATTTTTTTCATCGACGACCACCAAATGCAATTCCCTCTTCTGCTGTAACCACACCAATTTCAAAGGGAGTTTCTCCACATTCTTGTAAATGAGCCATTAGGTCTGCTGCGTTTTCTCTATCAATGGCAATCACCATACCGATACCCATGTTAAAAATGTTATACATCTCCTGTTGGTCGATTTGTCCAACCGTAGTGATTAGATTAAAGATTGGCGGGATATCCCAGCTTTTTTCATAAATCTTTGCCCCAAGTCCACTAGGCAGCATCCGAGGAATATTTTCGATAAAACCGCCGCCAGTAATGTGCGCCATCCCTTTAATTTCGAATTTTTTCAAGGCTGATAGAATTGGTTTCACATAGATTTTTGTTGGCTTTAGTAACTCTTCTCCCAAACTGCTGCCGAGCTCGTCAACATATTCCGTTAACGACCAATTATTGAAAACATTTCTTACCAGTGAATAACCATTGCTGTGAATTCCACTGGAAGCCAATCCAATCAGCACATCTCCAGGCTTGATCGTTTCACCTGTGATTAATTGCGATTTTTCACAGGCTCCAACGGTGAATCCCGCTAAATCGTACTCATTTTCATTGTATAATCCAGGCATTTCAGCTGTTTCTCCGCCAATCAGCGCACATCCTGCCTGCTCACAGCCATCACTAATCCCCTTAACAATTGCCTCTATCTTTTCTGGAACGGCTTTTCCGCATGCAATGTAATCTAAAAAGAACAAAGGCTCTGCCCCTTGAACAACAATATCATTGACACACATCGCCACTGCATCGATCCCAATCGTTTCATGCTGATCCATCCAAAAAGCAATCATCAGCTTGGTGCCAACTCCGTCTGTTCCTGAGACAAGAACAGGCTCTTTCAGGTTAAGAGAAGATAGGTCAAACATTCCGCCGAATCCACCTAACCCGCCAATCACACCAGCCCGGGCTGTTTTTTGTACATGCTTTTTCATTCTTTCAACGGCCTCGTAACCCGCTTCGATGTTTACCCCTGCCTGCTTATAAGCGTTCGCCATGATGGTCCCCCTTACTTTTGATAATAATATTGGAGTGTATCTGGATAAATTTCCGTTGGATAATTTCCTGTAAAGCAGCCAAGACAAAAACCATTTGTTCCTTCGGTTTTGACAATGGCTCCTACCATACCCTCTGCACTTAGGAATGTTAAAGAATCGGCACCGATCAACTGTCTAATCTCTTCCACTGATTTATCTGAAGCGATTAATTCTTCCTTTGATGATGTATCAATCCCATAGAAACAAGGGTTTTTAATGGGAGGGGAGCTGATGACAACATGCACCTCGGTCGCTCCTGCCTCTTTCAACAACCTGACAATTCGTCTGCTCGTTGTCCCTCGGACAATCGAGTCATCGACCATAACAACACGTTTTCCTTCCACCACACCACGAACAGCAGACAGCTTCATTTTTACCCCTTGCTCCCGTAAAGATTGGGTTGGCTGAATAAACGTTCTGCCTACATATTTATTTTTAATTAAACCCATCTCGTAGGGAATACCCGTTGCTTCAGCATAGCCAATCGCTGCCGAGATACTAGAATCTGGAACACCCGTGACCACGTCCGCTTCGATTGGTGCTTCTACCGCCAATCTTTTTCCCATATTCTTACGGGCTGTATGAACATTAATCCCCTGGATGTTACTATCAGGTCTTGAAAAATAAATATATTCCATCGCACAGATCGACTTTGTTGAATTGAAAGCGAATTGTTCTGAGGTAATTCCATCTTTGTTAATAATCAATAATTCTCCCGGTCTAATATCACGGATATATTCCGCACCAATGACATCAAACGCACAGGTTTCAGAAGCGACCACATAGGCGTCTCCTAAACATGCCAGCGATAAAGGTCTTAACCCATGAGGATCTAAAGCAACCATAAGCTCATTCTCGGTCAGAATTAAGTAGGCGTATGCTCCTTTTAACATCGAAAGTGCATTTTTGACTTGATCCTTAATCTGGGAAAAACCGCTTCTTCTAATTAAATGGGCTAATACTTCTGTATCAGAGCTTGTTTGAAAAATACTTCCCTGTGTTTCCAGCTGATGCTTTAAGTAATTGGCATTTACTAGATTCCCATTATGGGCTAGGGCAAGACTTCCCGTTTGCGAATGGAACAGCAACGGCTGGACATTTTCATACCCGCCGCCACCTGCTGTTGCATAACGAACATGCCCAACCGCAGAGGTTCCTTTTAATTCTTCCATTACATTCGCTGTAAAAATCTCTGAAACTAGCCCTTCACCCTTAACCACTCTAAGTTTTTCCCCATTGGATACCACAATACCCGTGCCCTCTTGACCGCGATGCTGCAGACTGTGAAGTCCATAATAGGTAAGCTGTGCGGAATCGGGATGTCCCCAGACACCAAACACTCCGCACTCTTCATTTAATCCCTTGATTTCAGCAAGCATGGAATAGCTCCTTTCCAGGCATCCTTCAATTGGTGTACAGAAGCTTCTACTACTGTATCTGTTTCAGATAAAACTTTTAACGTCCCTGTTTCGTTTACTTCACCGATTAATTGTGCAGCTACTAAACTTTCAAACTTTGCTTGATGTTCCTTTTTCACCGACAATAGAAAACGAGATTGCGATTCACTAAATAGTGCAGAAACCGGGTTTCCAGTGATGGTTACTTCCGCTCCTAGCTGGCCGTTATCAAAAAGACTTTCGGCAATGGCCACTGCTAATCCGCCTTCTGATAGATCATGTGCAGATTGAACCAATCCAGCACGTATTGCTGCTAATACTTGTTTCTGACTTTCTTTTTCAACTTCAATATTTAATTCCGGAGCTTTACCAAAAACTTTTCCATGAACTAGTTTTTGAAGTTCACTGCCTCCGAACTCATCTTTTGTTTCCCCAACTAAATAGATAAGGTCGCCATTATTTTTAAATGACTGTGTTGTAATATGATCAATATCGGTTACCAATCCAACCATTCCAATAACTGGCGTTGGATAGATGGCGGTACCGCTTGTTTCGTTATATAACGATACATTTCCGCCAATGACTGGTGTTTCAAGTACACGACAAGCTTCACTAATTCCATCCGCTGCTTTTTCAATCTGCCAGAATACTTCTGGTTTTTCTGGATTTCCAAAATTGAGGTTATCGGTAATCGCTAATGGTTCCGCACCAGAGCAGACAATATTACGTGCTGCTTCAGCAACAGCAATTTTCCCACCCACTTCAGGGTCTAAATACACATAGCGTGAATTGCAGTCTGTCGTCATTGCTAATGCCTTACGTGTGCCGCGAATCCGAACTACCGCTGCATCTGAACCTGGAGACACGACTGTATTCGTGCGCACCATATAGTCATATTGCTCATAAACCCATTCCTTGCTCGCGATAGTCGGCTGACTTAATAGCTTAACAAGCGTTTCTTTAAGGTCGGAAATCTGTGGAACCTCCTGCTCCATTGCCTGAAACTCTTCATAATAAGCAGGCACCTTGGATGGTTTGTGATAGACAGGTGCATCTTCAGCTAAAGCATCTACTGGTACATCCGCAACCACTTCACCGTTATGAAGCAAGCGAAGCTTTTTATCATCGGTTACAGTACCGATTGCCACTGCTTCTAAATCGTATTTAGAGAAGAGCTCGTTAATTTCTTGCTCTCTACCTTTTTTAATAACAATCAACATCCGCTCCTGGGATTCTGAAAGCATCATTTCATAAGCTGTCATACCCGTTTCCCTTTGTGGAACAAGATCTAGGTTCATTTCAATGCCCATTCCAGCTTTACTTGCCATTTCTGCTGATGAACTTGTTAATCCCGCTGCACCCATATCCTGAATTCCTACTAGCGCATCGGAATGGATAAGCTCGAGACAGGCTTCTAGTAAAAGCTTTTCCATGAATGGGTCCCCAACCTGTACCGCTGGACGGTTCTCATCCGATTGCTCGGTCAATTCTTCAGAAGCAAAGGTTGCACCATGAATTCCATCACGCCCTGTTTTTGCACCAACATACATAACCGTATTGCCAACACCCTGCGCAAGGCCTTTTTTGATATCTTTATGGTCAATTAACCCAACACACATCGCATTCACTAATGGATTGCCGTCATAACTTGATTCGAATTGAATTTCACCACCGACAGTCGGGATTCCGATACAGTTTCCGTAGCCTGCAATTCCTGCTACCACTTCTTTGAATAAGTAGCGTACCCTTGCAGATTCATCCAGTTCTCCGAAACGAAGTGAGTTTAATAGTGCGATCGGACGAGCTCCCATTGAAAAAATATCACGGATGATACCGCCCACACCTGTTGCTGCACCTTGATAGGGTTCAATCGCTGATGGATGGTTATGACTTTCAATTTTAAAAACAACCGCCTGCTGGTCGCCAATATCGACGATCCCTGCACCTTCTCCCGGTCCTTGTAGAACTTTTTCACCTGTAATCGGAAATTTCTTTAATACTGGCTTAGAGTTTTTATAGCTACAATGCTCTGACCACATAACGGAGAAAAGGCCAGTTTCGGTGTAATTCGGTGTCCGGCCAAGAATGTTTTCTACGAGCGTAAATTCTTCATCGGATAGGCCCATTTGCTGATAAAGTTTTTCTGACTTTACTTGATCTGGTCTTGGTTCATGCTTTAACAACATTTGCTTCCCTCCAGCTTCTTACAATCGATTGAAATAATTTTAAGCCATCTGCGCTGCCAAGCAGCTCATCAACGGCTCTTTCAGGGTGTGGCATCATTCCTAGAACGTTCCCTTTTTCATTGATGATTCCAGCGATATCTTCTAAGCTTCCGTTCGGGTTATCTTGGTAAGTAAAAACGATTTGGTTATTCGCTTTTAGCTTAGCGAGTGTTTCCTCATCACAATAGTAATTGCCTTCACCGTGAGCGACAGGGATTGAAATGGTTTCTCCTTGAGCATAGGCTGTAGAAAACATACTCTGATTGTTTGCTACCGTTAAGTTAACAGGTTTACAGATAAACGATAGACTTTCATTACGTTTCATTGCTCCAGGCAGTAATCCTGCTTCAAGCAAAATCTGAAATCCGTTGCAGACACCAAGAATCGGTTTCCCAGCTTCTGCTGCCTTTACGACTGCTTGCATGACCTTACTAAAACGTGCAATGGCTCCTGTACGTAAGTAATCGCCGTATGAAAAGCCACCAGGCAGTAAAATTCCGTCAAACTCATCTAAGTTCTCAGTGTCATGCCAAACATATTCAACCTGCTCACCAAGTTCATCCTTAATCGCATGGTACATATCGATATCACAGTTAGACCCTGGAAAAACGATGACTGCAAACTTCACTGAGGAACACACTCCTCTACTTCATAACGGTAGTCTTCAATAACTGGATTGGCGAGAAGCTTGCTGCAAATTTCGTTAATGACTTCATCAAGGTCGCGCTCTGATTTTTCTACTGTTAGTTCCATATATTTACCGATTCGAACATCGGATACTTCCGGATAATTTAATGAATGGAGTGAATGCGTTACTGCCTTACCTTGTGGGTCTAATACACTTTCTCTTAACGTGACATATACTTTTACCTTATACATGCTGTTTTCCCCCTAATCTGGCTAAAATGGTTTCATAGGCTTCTGTTAAACTACCGAGGTCCCGACGGAATACATCCTTATCGAGCTTTTCATTTGTCTTTTTGTCCCATAATCTGCATGTGTCTGGTGAAATCTCATCCGCTAACAAGATTTCTCCTTCAACATCCTTACCAAACTCTAGTTTGAAATCGATTAAATTAATGCCTAACTCATTAATAAATCTTGATAAAACTGTATTAATTTTTAATGCTTTCTCTTTTAAAGTTTCTAGTTCCTCACTTGTTGCTACGTTCAATTCGTAAACATGGTCAGTGGTTAGTAATGGATCGCCAAGCTCATCATTTTTTAAATAAAACTCGACCAGTGGCTTTGATAGCTCTTTACCTTCTTCGATACCTAAGCGCTTTGCAAAACTTCCTGCAGCCACATTCCGAACGACAACTTCAAGAGGTATTATCACTACTTTTTTTACCAGCTGCTCTGTTTCTGAAAGTCTTTTGATGAAATGTGACTCAATTCCCTGTTCTTTAAGTTTTAAAAATAGCAAACTAGTAATCTCGTTATTTAAACGTCCTTTTCCCGTGATATCTGCCTTCTTTTGCCCGTTGAAAGCCGTAGCCGAATCCTTATATTCAATTAAAACCGTTTGTTCATCATCTGTTTTAAAAATTCGCTTTGCTTTTCCTTCATACAAAAGCTCTCTCATAAAGAATGCCTCCTAAATTGCAAATATTGGGAATTTTTAGGCAAGTTTTAATCAATGAAAATCGTATGAGTGACCTCTTTTTGATTTTCTTTGGATTCTGGTCACTCATCGCCCTCCTGAGTGACCACTTTTTTGATTTTCTTTGGATTCTGGTCACTCATCGCCTTCATGAGTGACCACTTTTCTGATTTTCATTGGATTCTGGTCACTCATCGCCTTCATGAGTGACCACTTTTACGTTTCTTCATTGATAGCGGGCACTAAAATTCCTAGTCGTTCAACCCTAACCGATCAAAGATGGTATCAACGTGCTGCAGATGATAGTTGTAATTGAAGCAGTCTGCAATTTCCTCAGCAGAAAGGAATTTCGTTATTTTTTCTTCTCCTTCAACTAAGATGCGGAATGGCACTTGATTTTCCCATGATTCCGCTGTTTTTGGCTGAACCGTATCATATGCCTCTTCACGTGATAATCCCTTATCAATCAAAGCGAGCAAGACACGCTGCGAATAAATTAATCCTAGCGTCCGGTCCATGTTACGTTTCATGTTTTCCGGATATACCGTTAGGTTTTTAATGATGTTGCCGAAACGGTTTAACATGTAGTTCAAGGCAATTGTTGCATCTGGTAAAATGATCCGCTCTGCAGAAGAGTGTGAAATATCGCGCTCATGCCATAGTGGAACATTTTCGTATGCTGTCATCATATAGCCGCGAATCACCCGTGCTAAACCCGTCATATTTTCAGATCCAATTGGATTTCGTTTATGCGGCATCGCAGAAGATCCTTTTTGACCTTTTGCAAAAAACTCTTCTACTTCACGCGTTTCACTTTTTTGTAATCCGCGAACTTCCACGGCGAACTTTTCTATAGAAGTCGCTATTAAAGCGATCGTTGACATATAGTGTGCATGGCGGTCGCGCTGCAAGGTTTGGGTTGAGATTGGTGCTGGCTGGGTACCCAGTTTCTCACACACATATTGTTCAACAAACGGGTTGATATTTGCGTACGTTCCTACAGCTCCGGAAATTTTCCCAAACTCAACGCCAGTAGCAGCCTGATTAAAACGTTCCAAGTTACGTTTCATTTCTTCGTACCATAGAGCGAGCTTTAAGCCGAAAGTTGTTGGTTCCGCATGAACACCATGTGTACGCCCCATCATGACCGTAAACTTATGTTCGATTGCTTTGTTCTTAAGGATTTCAATAAAGTTTTCAAGGTCCTTCCGGATAATCGCATTGGCCTGTTTTAATACGTAAGATAGTGCGGTATCAACCACATCCGTTGAAGTTAAACCGTAATGCACCCACTTGCGTTCATCTCCTAATGTCTCGGATACTGCGCGTGTAAAAGCAACCACATCATGTCTAGTTTCCTCTTCAATTTCTTTAATCCGGTCAATATTAAAGGATGCATTTTCACGAAGCTTCTTTACGTCCTCTTTTGGAATTTCACCTAACTCTGCCCATGCTTCACATGCAAGAATTTCAACTTCCAACCAGGCTTTAAAGCGGTTTTCATCCGTCCAAATCGCACCCATTTCAGGTCTTGTATAACGATCAATCATCTTTTGGCCTCCAAACTTTTTTCTTCCCAAATGTTACTGTTACTCACTTCTTCAAGGGCTGTATCAACAGAATTACATAGAATCGTTACATGCCCCATCTTTCTTTTTAATTTTGCCTCTTCTTTACCATATAAATGAACTTTCCAATCTGGTACGGTAGTTAATTTTTCTAACACGTTTTGAACATGCTCTCCTAATATATTAACCATCACCGCAGGCTTTAATAGCTCTGTCTTACCAAGGGGCAGGTTACACACTGCCCTGATATGCTGTTCGAATTGTGATGTTTCACAAGCTTCAATTGTATAGTGTCCGGTATTATGCGGTCTTGGTGCAAGCTCATTTATATAAATCCTATCATCTTCCGTTAAAAACATTTCTACAGCCAGTGTACCAACTAACTCAAAAGTATCGACCAGCTGTGTGGCTGCCTGAATTGCCTTTTCCTCTGCCCATTTACTAATCCTAGCTGGAGCAATGGTTTGATGGAGTATATTGTCGCGATGAATATTTTCTCCAACCGGAAATACGGCTGTTTCTCCATTGGAATTTCTAATAATAATGACTGAAATTTCTTTCGTAAAAGAAATCCATTTTTCTAAAATGCATTGTCCGTTTTCAAGAAGTACTTGAGCCTTTTCAATATCCTGTTGATTTTTAAGAACTGCTTGCCCTTTTCCGTCATAACCGCCTCGTGCTGTTTTCAATACAACGGGGAAGCCAAGTCGTTCACAATTTTCATTGAGGTCACTCAGCGAATTGATTACCGCATAAGGTGCCACCTGGACAACGGCGTTTTCAATTGCCTGTTTTTCTTTTACTCGGTCCTGCGTAATTTCAAGTAAGTTCTTCCCCTGTGGCACATATGCTTGATCACAAAGCCATTCAAGTGCTGCAGCATCAATATTTTCAAATTCATACGTAATCACGTCACTTACTTCAGCTAGTTGGCTAATTGCGGCTAGATCATCATAGTTGCCGATAATCTTATAATCAGCCACCTGGCCGCAAGGAGAATCCTCTACAGGGTCCAATACAGCAATTCGATACCCCATTGCTTTCGCTGCCAGAGCCATCATTCTTCCAAGCTGGCCGCCGCCAATAATTCCAATCGTTTGTCCTGGAAAAATAGTATTATTAGACAAGCTCATCACTACTTTCTATTGCCGCTATTTTTGCTTCATGACGTACGTTCTCAAGCCGCCCCGCAAGTTTCAAGTCATTTACTGCTACAATTTGAGCAGCGAGTAACCCGGCATTCGTTGCTCCTGCTTTGCCAATTGCCACCGTTGCGACTGGGATTCCAGCAGGCATTTGCACGATGGATAATAGTGAATCAAGTCCATTCAATGCCTTCGATTGAACAGGAACACCGATAACTGGCAATGTTGTCTTTGCCGCAACCATACCTGGCAGGTGAGCAGCTCCTCCTGCACCAGCAATAATTACCTGAATTCCTCTTACTCTAGCATTTTCAGCAAATTCAAACATCAAATCAGGAGTGCGGTGGGCTGAAACCACCTTTTTTTCATACGGAACCTCTAACCGGTCAAGGATTTCACAGGTATGCTTCATCGTTTCCCAATCTGATTTGCTCCCCATTATTACCGCCACAATCGGATTCATGTTCTCTCCCCTAACTTTACCAATATAAAAAGCCCAAAACAGACACTTCCCCAATTTCATGAAATGAGAGAAAGCAGTCTGTCCGGGCTGAAATCGGCACGGTAAAATACCCTGAAACGAGTTTACGCTTCCGGCATTTCCACTTCCCCTCATAGTCCAATCATTTACGGTCATTGGGTAGATACTTATGGGCCATATTCCCATTATTATACGAGGGTGTTGCGTTATTATTCTTTTGACACCTTTATATTAACAATTTAAGCGGGTAAAGGTCAATAAAAACGAACGATTTTATTTATTTAAAATCAAACGTTCGCTTTTAATCAATACTGACTCCTTCAAATACAATCTGCCTTCCAATGGGTTCATAGACTGTTTCCTTCCCATTAATTACCTCATGAAATATCGGTTTTTCCGTCCGGCGTATCGGGACATATCCCTGCCTTTTCATTCGCTCTAAACAAGCATCAATGCTTTCATTTTCTTGAACCTCAAATTGCATTTTCTTCTTTTTGCTCATGAAAACAATTTCCCTCTTTTCACAGATTTCACCCAAAAGCCGCCATGGATTGCCTTCGGTTCAAAAGAGATAATAAACGCCTTCGGATCTAAACCTTTTATCGTATCGTATAATTTTAGTTCGAATTTTCTAGGTGTCAAGATTTGCAAAGCCATTCGATCGCCCTCGAGCCCATGTGCCGCCCAATCTGTCACCCCAAATCCCTTTTCTCTTAAGACTTTAGGCAGATCCTTATCATATTCTTTTGTGATTACATTCACCGTAATATAGCCTAGAGCTAGTTTTTCCTCAATTTTCATCCCGACAATCACACCGATTCCATAGCCAACGGCATACGCAATCAAATTTTGAATTTCATTAAGATTATTTAGAACAAGACCAAGACCTAGTACGTAAATCACTACTTCAATCATACTAAGTGACGCCGCTAAATATCTCTGACCCTTTAATGTTAAGATCATCCTTATCGTAAAAAAAGAAACATACACAATATTTATGACCAATATAATCGCAACCATGGCGAAGCTATTTTCTAACATACATTCTCCTCTTTCTAATTTGACTTTTTACTATGATTACCTTTCCCATCTAAATGATAATGGTATCACTTTTTTGCGGGGAATCAAAAAGAAACAGGCTAGGTTGGTAACAGTTTTCCAACCTAGCCTTTAATTTAGATTAATGTTTTTTTCAAATAAGTTTTTTATCCTCTTCTACGATAAAAATTTTCAACATATTATTCTCCTTTTTTTGGGAACTATAAAAAAAAGATTTTAGGCGGGTGATTTTATTGAAAAAAATGCTATTGCTCATTTTTTTAATTTTTACCTTACTTCCATTGGTTAGTAATGCTGCTCCAAAAGAAAATATAAAGGCAGCCTTTGTTAAAAACAATAATTTATGGATAAAAATAATGGATAACGAGATAAAAATTACCGATACAGGTTATGTTAGGTATCCAAAGTGGTCATTCGATGGCAGTTGGCTGGGATATTTGAAGGGGGCCAAGGAAGGGGATATTATGGATCTCTGGCTCTACAGTATAGAGAGCAAAAGACATTTTAAAGTTAAGGAAAACGTTGGTCCTAATTTCCAATGGTCACCTTCCGAAAATACGATTGGATTCCAAATCATAAAAAATTTATTTATCTTAAATACCAGCCAATTAGGTAAATTTATACCGGTCGCAAAAAATATAGAAAACTTTTCTTGGCTGCCGGCTGGCAATGGTTTGCTCTTTTCTTCTAAAAAAAGTGCCGACCTTCGTTCAGATATTATTTTATCAAAAGTTATCTTTAAAAAAAATAATATGCCTATAATTAACCCCTTTTATACAATTAGCCTCAGCAAAAATGAGATATGGGCTTCAACAAGCGAATTCAAATGGTCTAACGATAAGAAGTGGATTAGCTTTTTATTACTACCTACTGCCTCCTTATCTGCCGACGTAAACACTTTAAGTATACTTTCATCGGATGGAAAGGCTTTTCATAGGGTTGACGAAATGCTAAGGGAAGACACCTGGTTCCAATGGGCTCCATATAAAGGGTTGCTTGGATATATAAGCGGTGTCGGACGAGAAGCAACAATTAATAAAAGGTTTCAGGTTTTAAAAGTCCCAACATTGAAAAAAATAATATTTACACCAAAGGGTTTTGTAGATCGGGATTTAACTTGGCAAAATAATCGAACCGTTTATGTTTCACGTTCAAAGGAAAATGGTTCGACTGACTTGGAACAAACTGCAATGCCTAGTCTATATAAAATTAGTCTATCGGGGAATAAGCAACCCCAAATAACTTTTCCTTCTGAAAAAGATGGGGACTTTCGACCACAAATTATTAAGAATAACTTAATTTGGATTAGAACTGATCGGAAGAATGCAAATGTGATGGTTTCTCCTACCTATCAAATGCAAGAAACGGTTTGGATTAAAAACATAAGCATGGGAAGCTCCTACTATGAAAAATGGAGTTGGGATGAGGTGTTTAGTTTGTATGAGGGGAGATAAGGGGAGCGTTTAGGATGTACGGGCACAGATTAGCATAACAATACAAAAAAGCACAACCCTCATCAGGTTGTGCTTCGTTTTGCCCGGCAACGTCCTACTCTCACAGGGACAAAGTCCCAACTACCATCGGCGCAAAGAAGCTTAACTTCCGTGTTCGGTATGGGAACGGGTGTGACCTTCTTGCCATAGTTACCAGACCTGCTACATTGAATTTTCTTCCTTGCGGGTCTGCGACGAGTGAACGTAATCTTCCTCGAATATGCTTTGCCGAAGGAGCAGTCTTTCAATGCGATATGACTCAGAATACTCTGTCTAAATAGTATTCTTTGTTGAGGTATCATTCC
>NZ_JBALNQ010000006.1:0-18025 GCF_036961885.1 Neobacillus niacini
AATACTCATGAGTAATATAATTACAATCTTGGAGTTGTCATACATATGGGACAAAGGGGAAGAAAAAAGGGAACAAATGGAGAAATCAGAAGGAATCTACTATTACAGATTGCTGCTGAAGAGTTTTCTAAAAATGGATACCATGAAACAAAGATTAGTACCATTGTTCAGAGGGCAAACGTAACCCAACCTTCCTTTTATTTGTATTTTCAAAGTAAAGAGGCCATTTTCCAAGAATTAATAGCTATTTTTCGCGATCAATTAGTCGCATTTGTACAACAAAGCCGCCTAGAAACAGGCATGGAAAAAGGCACAATTGAAAGTGAAATCAAGAAGAAGCTTACTACTATTTTCTCGTTTTTTAAGGAGCAATCCGACTTGACTTGGATTGGTTTCTATATGGCTAAAGAATCGAGTGAAATAAAGAACCAACTAGCTTGTCAAGTCAAAGAAAATTTAAGAAAAGAACAAGAGGATGGTTATTTTAGGGCAGATGTAGATATGGAAATGGTGGCAGATAGTTTAATTGGCATCATAGAACGCCTTACCGAAACAAAATTATTGAAAGGCGTGATCGAACCAGAAGAGCTCGCAAACGAAATAGTACATCTATTATTATATGGAATGATCAGTTAAAGTATTTTGTACTATAAGGGGTATGGGAATGATGGTGATTAGGGGAATGGAAAATAATAAGCTTGACAAGGATTGGATCAATCTCATTTTACAGGCGAAAAAATTGGGATTAACACCAGAAGAAGTGAGAATATTTCTAAGTAGTGCTGGCAAATTGCAAAAATCAAAAAACGTTACTATTTCGTGAAGTAATCATTCGCCATATATTCTTAGCTTAAGATTGGGAGCGTAATAACTTATTTTCAACCTAGTCCATCCCCTTAGCTCTTGTCCATAGCAAATTCACGAAAAAAAATCTAGAATTATTCAACTGATTTAAAGAGGAGAAAAATTTCTCCTCTTTTTTCTGGTTGATAACCAGTAGGGTTCAGTCTGCTAAATAAATAAGTTTTATTGGGAAACAATAATTTCGTGTTGTTTGATTATTAAATTAAAAGAGGTGTCTGAGATGAAAAAAGATACACATTCAAAAGGAGAACCAACGCTTGCTGAAGGGATTGACACAGAGGATATGTTAAATCAAGATGCTACTCAGGAGGAAATAGAGAACGGTGACTCAACCAATGTAACGGTTTTGTCATTAGATGAAAATGATCCGAGCTAAAAAATATGAAATAAATAAATGTCCTTCATTCATCAAATGAAGGACATTTCCTTTGCAGTTTAATTTACTGCTTATACTCCTGAATCACCTTAAAATTGATCAAATGGATTTTACTTAACCTCAATGAACATCATGCTTCTTGAAGTTACCACCCTTAACTTCTGCTACATCATATACGATAACAAAGGCGTTTTCGTCAATTTCTTTAATGATTTCTTTCATTTTGCTATCCTCTAAACGGTTAATCACACAATTGATTTCTTTGAATTTTTCGTTTGAATAGCCTCCTTCAACCACGTTGTACGTCGCCCCACGTCCAAGTTGGTCACGAATCGTCTCTACCATTAGTTCTGGTTCATTTGTAATAATTTTAAAAGTTTTAGAACCACTTAAGCCTTCCTCAACAATATGAATGACCTTAGAGGCAATATAGTAAGCGATTGCCGATAGAATGGCTCCTTGAAAACCGAAGACGGTTGACACGACTATAAAAACGAACATGTTTAAGAATAAAATAAGATCACTTGTTCCAAAAGGTAATTTGCGAGAAAGTAGTACGGCTAACATATCAATTCCATCTAATGCGCCCCCATTTCGTAATGCTAACCCCATTCCAAAGCCAATTATGATACCGCCTACAACCGTTATTAATAATGTATCACCTTGAATAATGGTTGGAATATGGTGCATAAGGCTTGTTCCGATTGCCAATGACGCAATACCTATAACCGAATAAATGGAAAAACTTATACCAATCTGTTTATAACCAAAAAATACAAATGGAATATTTAGCACTGAAATCAAGATTCCTAGAGGCATTCCAAATAATTTTGAACCAACGATACTCAGTCCTGTTACCCCACCGTCTGATACGTTGTTAGGGATTAATACAGCTTCAAGTCCATATGCTGTAATAAATCCCCCAATAATAACCAATAAAGCTCGCATAACCATTTTAAGCTTATTGGGTTTTTGCTTCGTCATCGCACTCAAATCAAATTCCTCATTTCCAATTTTTTCATATACAAAAAGCGCTGCATATTCCGTGTTTTTTGCATAAATGGTGCCTGTCACCGCTATAAAAACAATAGCAAACACTATCTTGTAATGCAAAGCCAAAACTAATAATTTACGGACCTTGCCAAGACATGGTGCATAGTATAATTTTAGAATTTGTGAAGGGAGTGAGAAAAATGTACTATGACCCTAATATGTATCGATACCCACAATCGAATTATCCTGTTGCTCCTATGTATTATCCCAATGTGAATCAGTCCGTTTACTGGACATACCCAAATGATATGGTTCAAGCAAACAGCTATGGCTATGTCAACTTACCGAATAATCAACGAGTTACATTAAATGATTACGGGAAAAAACCATACGTTGTGAATATTAACCAGGCAGCCAAGCAAAACAATAATTATCGGACAGCCATTTGGACAGGAAGACATTTACAGGTAACTTTGATGAGTATTAATGTCGGAGAAGACATCGGGTTAGAAGTTCATCCGACGACAGATCAATTCTTACGCATTGAAGAAGGCCAGGGGATCGTTCGAATGGGCGATAGGAAAGACCGATTAGATTTTGAAGAAAGAGTTTTTGATGATTTTGCGATTATGGTACCTGCTGGAAAATGGCACAATGTAATCAATACTGGAAATAAACCACTTAAACTTTATTCAATTTATGGACCTCCAAATCATCCATTTGGTACTGTTAATAAAACGAAGGCTGAGGAAATGCACCATCGTTCATATTAAAATTGGTTACGACTAAGACACTAAGACATTTAAAACCGACCTTTCTATTGAAAAAGGTCGGTTTTAAATTTAATACGATTGGTTTTTTAGAGTGTATTTGCTTCCAGACGAAATCCTTCAACAACTACTTCTTCATCCACTTCTAACAATAGACATCTTTTTCCTTCATACGTAATATATTTTACATTTTTCAGGTCTTTCGGATTGATTGTAACATCAGCTAGCCTCGTGCTAATTTTTATCGATTTAGGAACTAAATTACTTGCCTTAAATTCGTGAGTTTCATCAGCAATAACACTTTTAAATGCATGTTCAACTTTGGCAGTATCAACATTCTCAACCCCACTTACGGTTAAGATGCGCTCAATGTCCCGATAATCCAACTTAGGGGCTTCGCTTTCTTCTTTGTCTTCACTTTCTTCATACTCCTGAACCACTTTATCAATTTCCTCATAAACGCTTGAAATGACCCTAGAATCCACTTCGTCTCCAATAACTTCCTTTAAAATAAGCTCGAAGCCATCCTTATCTTCCTGGGCAGTAATGATGTCTTCACAATTGAGAACATCCCCGATAAAGGTGAAATCCGGCTGATTTACTTTCCCTGTATAATAGAGAATATGATTTACATCTGCAGCATTATCATTAAAAGCAGGGAACAGAAATCCTGACAGTGGTGACTCTAAATTGATAATTGGATCCACGACGTTGTATGACTTGAATTCCTTTTCGATATAATCAAACAGCAAGGCTCTTTTCGGTTGATCGATTTTATTGAGACTGCATAGGATAAACTCGTTGGAATAAACCTCATCATCCCCGCCTGCTTCAGACTCTGCACTGCGTTTCTTAGTCACCTTTCGATATTCACACCTGATAAACGTTACCACTGTATCAAATTCATAAACCGTATTCGCAAACATTTTCCCGACAATCTCAAGCATGGATTCATTCCAATCATCCGATGTATCTGCTTGTAATCCTTCAAAAAGAATGCTTTGTGCGCTATCTTCCACATCTCGTTGGAATTTCAGTTCAAAAAGTTTGGCATCAAGCGTTCCTGTCAAAACCTTTTTAAAGTTAGCTAAAAACAATTCTTGTGGTTCTTGTTCTAACATTTGAAACGGTTGACTAACTTGATGGTAGATTTCTCCCGATTCTTTCTTTACATAAACATTAAAGATTTCCCTAATTTGCATAAGGTGGTTGTCTACTTTAAATTGTTTTCGAATATTAGCGATATCTTTTTTATTCATTTGTCTCATCTCCCATTCCTGATTATACTGTTCAGGCAAAAAAATAGTAATACTTGATATTATTTTAAAAATAATGGCAGTATGGAAATCGATAGTATTGTATCATTTTTATTTGTAAGGAAAAACCGTTATGATAGAGCTATCAATCGCGGAAAGTAAGGAGAAATTCATATGGCATCTGCAAATAAAACCTTAAGGACCTGTAGAAAAGGTCACCAATTCTATAAGAGTAGTGACTGTCCAACCTGCCCGATTTGTGAGCAAGAACGAAAACCCGAGAGCGGATTTCTAGCAACACTCGTTAACCCAGCTAGACGAGCATTGGAAAACCAAGGAATCACTACTATAGAAGAACTCTCAAACTATAGTGAAAAAGAAATTTTAACATTTCACGGAATGGGACCAGCTTCATTACCCAAACTAAGGACAGCTTTGGAAACTAGTGGGTTATCATTTAGAGAAAAATAGGAGCGATACTTTAGAAAAGTATCGCTCCTTCGTATTTTATTTAGGCTCTTTTCTTAAACTTTGTTGCTTTTTATAACAAAAATAAATATTTATACTGTATTTTTGTAGAAAATGGCGAAAATTTAATAAGAAAAGAGCATATGAACTTTAATCAAAGGGGAAAAATAGCTTTTTCCGCGTTAAAATCGGCTTTAAGATTTTAACAACAATCGTTACGAAAACAGCCTTTATTTAAAATTTATTCTGTTTAAAATTTTTGCTTTTTGATAATGAAAGATGGATTTTGACCATTCAAAGATAGTTCCATTTGCTAAGCATACAGTGTTTTCGATAATTAGTGCGGGATCTTGCGGACTTATTTGCAGCAAGCTCGCAGTTGCTTCATCAATTTTTTCACAGTTAATGACTTTGTCAGCAAAACCAATGTTTAATTTCAAGTCATCGATCAGGTATCTATAAATAGAACTTGTTGCAATATCTGAATTTAAATAAGGAACAATATCTTTTTTAAAATAACTAATTTCAATGGAAAAGGGTTCTTGATCGACAATTCGCAGCCGTTTAACATAATAAAGTTTTGCTCCTACTTCACAACTTAATTGCGTTGCTTTTTCTTTATCCGCTTCAATTATCTGTAATGAGAGAATTTTCGTATCAATCCTTTTCGAAGACAAATCTTTTGTTAATCCTCTAAGACTGCCTAAATTGATATAATCTGTAACCGATTTTTCTCGTAAAAACATGCCGCTGCCTTGCACTTGATAGATATAGCCGCGATTGACAAGTTGAGTAATAGCTTTTCGAATCGTATTTCGGCTTACTTCGAACTTTTTAATTAGCTCGTCTTCCGTCGGCAGCTTTTTCGTTTTATCAAATAATCCATCTCGAACTTCCTGTTCTATACGATCAGCTATTTCTTTATATTTTACAGCCACCATCTAATCTCCCTATCATACGATTTCTTAGCATCCATTAACACATGGAGTGACCGTGAACCCTTCCATTTTGCTTTTGGTCACTCTATCTAATACTACAGCTCTTCCCCTCTCGTCTCGATGATATGCTTATACCAATGAAACGACAGCTTTTTCTTACGATTTAAATGGTCGTTGTGATCCACAAAAATGAATCCGTATTGCTTTTTATACCCGTTTAGCCAGCTTAAGAGGTCAATAACGGACCAAGCATAATAGCCTTTTAAATGAATACCTTCACTAATTGCCTTCTTAATAACTTTTAAATGTTCCTCAATGTATTTAATACGAGGAACATCGACTATTTCGCCATCAATGATTGGGTCTTCATCACCAAGCCCATTTTCAGTTACATACATTTTTACATCACCGTATCGTTCTTTTAACATATGCAGGCCGTCTAAAAATCCCTGAGGTGAGATTTCCCAGCCCCATTTCGTATAGGTTTTATCTTCCATTTTTACGGTTCGATAATAGCCATCAAATGATGGATTCCCTGGAGCTAAAGTAGATGTTTCTCTAGAATGTTCCATCGTCGAAACAGCCTCATGGTTTTTTTCTACACGAATTGGCTGATAATAATTAAGTCCAATAAAATCATTTTTTACCGCATTTCTTTTTAACGTATCCAGTTCTTCATCCGTCCAACTTGGAGTCCAGCCCTTTTCCTTTAGTTGCTCCACTACATATGACGGATATTCCCCTTTCAAAATAGGGTCATAATACCAAAACGTTTCGTACTCATTGGCATGTCTGGCAGCTAATAGATTCTCCGCCTTATCATCTACGCTATAGGCTGGGAGGAAAACATGGGTAATCCCAATTTCTCCGTAATGTTTTAGTGACTTATAGACTTCAACAGCTTTTGCATGTGCATAAAACACGTAATGTGTCGCTTGAAAGTATTTTTTCTCATCGTTTTGAATTCCTGGCGGATGTGCACCTTTTAAATAGCCTAGGCCTGTAAACATAACGGTTTCATTAAAGGTAATCCAATGTTTAACGCGGTCTCCGAACGACCTAAAACAAATTTCAGCATATTTGACGAAGGCTTTGGCTGTTCGCTTATTCGTCCATCCTCCATCTTCTTCAAGTGGAAGAGGTAAATCCCAATGATACAGCGTTACAAATGGAACAATCCCATATTTTAAACATTCATCAATAACATTATTATAAAATTCCAAGCCTTTTTCGTTAACTTCGCCGTCGCCGGTTGGCAAAATTCGTGCCCACGAGACTGAAAACCGGTAGGACTCCAGTCCCATCTCCGCCATTAATTTAATGTCCTCTTTGTAGCGATGATAATGATCGATGGCTACATCACCATTTGTGCCCATATAGGTTTTCCCCGGGATCTTTGAAAAAACATCCCAATTCGTAACCCCTTTACCATCTTCTTTCCAAGCACCTTCTATTTGATAAGAAGCAGAAGCTGCTCCGAATAAAAAATCATGTGGAAACTTCATTTTTAACCCTCCATCATTTGATGCAATTCGAAAAGTCATTCCTATATATAATATTTATAGGTATAAATCCAATAATTATTATACACATCATTTTCTAATGAGACTATAAAAAGTTGTTATCATTAGCCTGCCCTTTTACTTGTTATCCAATTTCAAATATGTAGGGTTGAATGAGCCTCACGCACCTAAAAAAAAGACCGTCTAATTTTTTAGACAGTCTTTTCTCATTTAATACGCTACGTCAACCAAATGTAAATGCCCAATGATACTAAAGCTAAGAAAATAATTACTACGTATATTACTGTTAAGTTAGTAGTATTTCTTTTGGTTGAACCGGTGTAGTTTTCATCAGGTTTCCTTGTTAGGAACAAAGTCGAAACCGCAGAAAAAATTAATATTAAAATGACCAACCCAATTAAGATTTCCATGTTGCACCTCGTTATAATTTCCGTTAAATTCTCTATCTCAATAGAAATTCTTCATAGTTATATCATAGCGCAACTAGAATCATTTTGACCATCCATTTAACTCATCTCAATCAATATCCTATTTTTTTAACCTAAAATCTATTTCATCTTATCAAGTGGTATAGGGAACATCCACAATAAATAGAGAATCCAAATAAAAGATAGACACCACGCTATAAGTGGGTTTTTATAATGAATCTTTAACATTGAAAACATAACAATATTAAATAAGATTGACCACATCATGTTCCATCCATTATGATGTCTGATTAAATGCAAATAGTGGAGATTTATATATTCCAAAATGGAATATAGAAATACCCAAAAAGACACCCACAATCCTTGTTTTAGTCTTGTTTTTGGAAAGCGCCCTAAGTAAAGGAGTATCGTTGATGGGTAACCAATAAACATGATCATAACATTAATGATTGTGTGATTTCGTAATAGGTTTTCAAAAACGATTGTTTCTTTATAAGTCCATAACCAATGATTATAAAGTAAAAAATTCTTTAAAAGATCGCCAACAATAAAGAATAAGATGGTGGGATAATAATCCCGCCATCTTTGCCAGTCGCCCCATTTAATAGCCGCTAAGAGGAAAAGTAAGACATATATGAAGAGCATGGTTTACACTCCCATTTTTCTTTTATCCTATTTTGCTTTGTTTCTCCTCTTTTAATGTCTTTTAATGCACAAACCTATGTAAAAACATAATCTACATCGTTGTTTTTCAGCACTACTGCTAAATCATAATTCTCTAAAAACCATGCATCTCGGTCATCAAAGTAAAAGGTAAGCCCTTCTACTTCATCTTTAATTGCGATCGTACCTTCTTTTCCAAGGGATAACCCTAAAAAATAGGATGGATGCGGAGTAGGGATACCGCCATAAATTTTCACAACAAACTGAACATAATCACCTGATTGTAAATCCATTTCAGACTTAAACCAAGCCGCAGCCTCCTTCGTAACTTCCAATTTCATATGGACACCTCTTTTTTTACAAAATAAATTCCTTACCCTTTCGTACCACTAAAGTTTTCCGTAAATAATCATTTCACATACAACACTTCATATAAATAGGGTACGAGGTTAGTGTACCCGTTATTTCCACCAAGGTACAGGAATTGGTTTCATTGCGTCTAAAAGGACCGTTTCACCGATTTTAGGAGCAATTAAGCTTACGTCTTGTTCCTTAGCCGCCATTACTGCTCGTTCGACTGGGTCGGTCCAGGAATGATACGCCAGTGTAAAAGCACCCCAATGAATCAGCATCATGTTTTTACCTTTAACATCGAGGTGTGCTTGGACAGATTCTTCTGGTTTCATATGGATAGGTGCCCAACGCTTATCGTATTGGCCACCTTCTATTAACGTAAGATCGAAAGGACCATATTTTTCCCCGATCTCGTTAAAGTGTGGACCATACCCACCATCGCCACTCGTATATAACCTGTACTTTTTTCCAAGAATCACCCAGCCCGTCCAAAGCGTAGTGTCTCGATTGAACATTCCTCTACCAGAAAAATGCTGACTTGGAACCGATGCAATCTTTAACCCACCCCACTCGATTTCATCCCACCAATTTAATTCAGTGATTTTCTCGGCAGCTACACCCCACCTCTGTAAATGGGCACCTACTCCAATTGGGACAAAGAAATGACCGACTTTGTCTTTTAATCTTAGCATAGACGAATAGTCTAAATGATCATAGTGGTCATGTGTAATGAAAACCGCATCGATGAGCGGCAGCTCCTCAATTACATATAACAAATCTTCACTATACCGCTTGCTGCCTATAAGGGAAACTGGTGATGGAGACGGACCAAACATCGGATCAATTAACATTTTTTTATGGTCTAAATTTAGTAAGAAGGTTGAATGCCCAAACCAAGTCAAACTGTCATTCTTACTTCGCATCGTGTTCCAATCGAATGAAATAGGAATCGGGCTTTTTGGTTTACGGTCTTTCTTTCCTATAAGAGAGTCCTTTACTAATGAAATAATCGTAGAAAAACTCATCTTCATCTCTGTCGGGCTTTGATTAACAAATTTCCCATTGGTAAAATTTACGAATTTACTAAAGGTCTCTCGATCATTTTTACTTGGGGTAACTCCAAACGTTGGATGCAAGCTAACAAATAGAATGCTGGCAATCACTATTACAGCCAGAATAACAAGTACATATAACATGGTGTTTCCGTTTCTCCCTTCAAGTAAATAAGGGGAATTCCCCTTCGCCTTTCTATCATATAGGAAGGCGTGGATTTCTGTAAATTTTTTGGCCAATCCAAAATTACATCAATGAAATTGGACGAGCAAACAACCCTTACTAAACAAGAGAAGGTTGATGATTTGATGAAAAAAAAATCCGTTCAAAAAGTGGTGGTAGTAAATTTAAAAAGAAATAACTCATATATATAAGGTAAACGCCTACAGGAGTAAAATTCAATGGACAATCAAAAAAGTAGATTTAGATGGGTTGTATTTGCATCAGTCTTGTTTACCTATTTATTCATATCCAGTCAGCGAACTGCTCCGGGTTTGATTACTGACCAAGTGATGAGTGATTTTCATGTAACTGCCACAACGATTGGATTGCTAACAAGTATCCAATTTTTTGTGTACACTGGCTTACAAATTCCGATGGGGATTTTGGCTGATCGTTTTGGTCCTAATTTTTTTCTTATTATGGGCGCCTTTCTAACAGGTTTAGGGACCATGATTTACAGTATTGGCACTCATGAATTTATCCTCTTTTTTGCTAGAATCATGACAGGGTTTGGCGATGCAGTAATATGGGTTAATTTGGTATTAATTTTGGGACAGTGGTTTAGTGCCAAAGAATTTACTCGATTAATCGGGGTCACAGCGATGACGGGAAGCCTTGGTTTTCTTGTGGCGACAGTCCCTTTTTCCTTATGGATTGACTTACTTGGATGGAGAGCAGCATTCTTTTCAATGGGATTATTATTATGTATATGTGGAATAGTCCTTTATTTCGTCCTTGTCAAAAAACCAAAACAAACGATCTTTTTAAAAAATGAAAAACAGCGTGAAAAAACGTTGGTTTTACTTCAAAGAATTGTTTCAAATCGGCAAGCCTGGGCTTTATTCTTGTGTCACTTTGGCATTGTTGGAACGTATGTAGGGTTTATTGGTTCGTGGGCAGTGCCCTATGGGATGACGATGTATGGAATGACTCGGTCGGATACGAGTCAACTCATTCTGCTGGGTCTAATCGGAGCCCTGATTGGTGCTCCTTTATCTAGTTGGATTTCAAGTCAGTTAGAAATGATTAAACGACCCTATCTGGTTGTCCATATCATTCTACTAGTGTGCTGGACTGCCTTCCTTTTATTTAGTGGCAACCCTCCATTCTACTGGCTACTTATACTCTTCTTTATTATTGGCCTAGCATACGGGGCCAATGCCTTAACCTTCGCATCGGTCCGTCAATCCTTTCCAATCAACGAAGCTGGCATCGCCTCTGGGTTTGCGAATACAGGGGGATTTCTAAGCGCCGTTTTCCTGCCAAGTATATTTGGAAAGATATTGGATCATTTTCAAACAACTACAGGCAGCATCATTGATGGATACTAATACGGTTTCATTACTCCAGTAATCTTCTCCGCCATTGGTTTAATAGGAGTAATGTTAATGAAGGAAAAGGCTTTGGATGTAGGGCGTAAAACCTATATTGTTAAATAAATTAGATGAACACATAAATGGGTGAAATTGTAGCAGGTTGTCATTCAACCTCCTACAATTTCACCCAACTCTTCAAAAATATGCCACCAAACTTCTGTCCACTCAATCTTCCCTTATATTAAAAAATATTAATGCTTGTTTTTTTCCCTAATATTGTAATAAAGAGCAACAACAATCTCAACATTGTTATCTATGAAATTCAGACGTTCTCTTGAAACTCTTGCCCACTCATCAGAAAAATGGATGGCTGATAGGATGTGTTTAAGATTAAAAGAATACCTTTCATGAAGTTGAGAAATAACATGACTCACTCCGGCAATTATTCCCGCTTTTTCTAAAATATCTTGAATATCATTAACCAACCAATCAGGAGCAACCTCGACCGATTTTTTTAGTAATACTTCATATTCTTTATTTAGCATTATTTTTTCCTCCAAATTTATTTATTCCTTTGTTAAATTAGGAAACCAATACGGATACAAACGATATATTCAGTATTGGTCTTCCTCTCTATCATCATACAAATTCTTCTAAAAATAGGGTACATTTGCACCCACTCATTAACATGATTTAACTATCTATTAAATATTTCTCCATGCGGATATCCTTCCACATTTTATCCTGCCAAAAGGTGAAATTCTCAATCCGACCGATTTCCTTGTAGCCAAGTTTTCGATAGAGATTTTGTGCCTGTATGTTAAATTCAAAAACGCCCAATTCAACACGATATAATCCCTGTTTCTTAATTTCCTCTTCAAGGTATTGGATAGCTTTATAGCCGATCCCTTTCCCCCTGCCTTGGGGCTCGCCAATGGTAATGCCTATCCAGGCGGTTCCTGATTCTTTTTTGTAGAGATGGCTCGGGTCTACCATATAGTTCATTTCGCCGATTAATTGGTCATCCAGATAGATTAAATATATTTGAGTGTATTTTAAGCGTTGTGTTAATTTATCCAGTGTGAGAATTTCCTGGCGTTCTAATTCTAATTGATTTTGGTTAGGACGTGTCAAGGGAATTAATTCAGGATTATTTTCCCAGCGATTAAACACATCAACATGGGTCAGTTCAGGATTTGTTAATTTTTCAAAAGATACATCCACAGGGCATTCCCCACCTATCATTCATTTCTATTTACTAGAGTTGGTAATAACTGCAAAACAGGTTTTAGTAGTTCACTTGATTGTTGTGATTGACAAAGAATGATCCCACCTTCGATAGAAGCTGAAATCATCACAGCAATGGAGCCTGCAGTTTCCTTTGAAAACCCATCTGACATTAACTTGTTTGAATAAATCCCTTGCATTTTTTTGTATAGATCCGAACAGGCATTTCGAACTGGTTCACTGAGTAATGCCATTTCGCTAATGATACTAGTATAAGTGTAGGCAGAAATTGTTCCTTCCGATTCAAAATTAGCAATTAGCTTTTCTATCATCGCAACTATTGCGTCTTTCGTTGTAGGAAATTTATCAAATATATCCTCGATATCATTCGTCATTCCTTCACTCATTGACTGAAGGCAGGCAATGAGTAATTCTTCTTTTCCATTAGGAAAATGATGATAAAGGGAACCCTTTGAAAATTTGCCTGCTTTTAAGATTTCGGTTAAACCTACACCTATATATCCTTTTTGTTGAAAAAGGTTTTTTGCAATGTCAATCATCATCGATTTTGTATCCATTTTCGAGCTCCTCCATCCAGTTGCACACCGTGAAAGTATATTAGTCCACCCTGTCAATTCTACTACTAGAATAAATAATGTTCCTGGTAAAGTCCATCCTATTCATGCATTGTTTGATAAAAGTTTATTTTACAAACACTTTTACTGCAAAAAAGGAGCTGATGATATTATCATCAACTCCCCTCATGGCAATAATAATGCCAAATTCCTTTTTTCATTTCCTTACTAATTTTCCCTTGTATTTCAAGATAGTCAAGATATCCAATAATCTTAGACATCGTATTGAAAAACTGCTTTTCATACTTTTCTTTATATAGGAATTGGGCAATTCCACTTGCAGTAGAATGACCTGATTTAATAAAATTTATGTATTTGCTGGCATTTTCCTCTATTTCTTTTATTCTCTCATTTATTAAATCTGCAGGATTTTCGATCAAATTACCGTGGCCAGACAAAACCAGCTCTACATCAAGAGATAAACATTTCTCTAGTGACATCTTTTGTTGTACCAAGGATTGCGTACGGGTCCCATCAAAATTCGGTTCAACCATGGCACTGCTTGGTACGTGTTGAAATAATAAATCACCAGCAAATATCCATTTACACTCTTTATGATAAAAAGCAACTTGGTCAGGAGCGTGCCCTGGAATTTCAACTATATCAAAACCCAAAATGCCGTTATTGGTAATTTCTTCTATTTCACAATGAATATTTTTATTCTCACTAAGAATGATAGGATTACGATGATCGGATACTTGTTTATCACCAAACTCCCCACATCCCATCTCTTGATATAGCTTTTTAAAAAAATCTACCCTCATATTCATATAATGGGGGTCTCTTTTCAGGACAAGTTTGGCATAAGGGTGGGCATAGACGGGAATAGAATGGGTAGAAACAATACGGTTGACTAAGCCAATATGGTCTATATGGTTATGAGTGAGTAATATTCCTGTGATATCTGATAGTATGTAATCATATTTTTTAAGAGTCATTTGCAATGCATTCCAGCAATTATCATTGTTCAATCCGGCGTCAATTAACGTTAAGGAGTCCCCTTGTTTAACTAGGAAAAAGTTAATACTTTTCAATTTATTCGTAGTAGGAACAATAATCGGATATACCTCCATATGGTTCTTTTTTAACATCATCTTTCACCCCTCTAAAATAAATCATAACTTAGCCCACTTCTTTCGTGAAGATGCGGGCTAAGGGTTTTCCTATTAAGCTTTTAAATCAGATTTGATATCATACTCTCTAGCGATTTGAACTTTAGCGGGTGCTGTTTCTTTAAAGAAGAATGTGAATAGGAACGCAAGCGTACCCGCAGCAGCGGCAACATATAATGGTGTCTGAATACCATACATGTCTGCTAAAGCACCATTCACCATTGGATTTAAGAATCCGCCAATTAACTCACCTATACCAATTGTTAAACCGATTGCAAGACCTGAGTATTGTAATGGAACAGACTCAACTGGAATAACTGACATTGACATACCAATTACACCTGAACCAGCGGAACCAATGAATAACAGAAGCATCATTAATGGTATAGAATCCACTAAAACGATAGATAGTGGAATGAGAATTAACAAAAACCCAGATACTAAAGAAGCTGGTTTACGTCCAGTACGCTCGGAAAGCGTTGGAATTAAGAAACCGAAGATGGCATATCCAACCCCGAAGGAAGCCATGACGAAACTCATTGTTGTTTCAGATAACCCTTTTGCTTGTACCAAATAAGTTGGTCCAAAAATCTGAAATGCCATAAGTGTTGTCATAACTAAGCTGAAAACAACAATGGATAACCAAATATTACGGTGTTTCAGAACATCCTTCACTTTAATTTTTTCTGTCGATTTTGTCGCATGCATCGCATGGAATTTCACTGAATCCGGATTTTTAACGGATTTCAAGATGACAAAACTTAAAATAATCCCTGGAATAATCGTTAAATAAAATGCCGTATGCCAATCAAAATTTGTTGCTAACGCAACGATTACGACAGGCGCTAAAATGCTGCCGAATAAAGCATTACTTGTGTTCATGGTAAAGCCTAAGTTAAATCCTTTACGACGCTCTGACGATTCCATTGCTAAAATCGATTGTGTTTGCGGAATCAGTGGACCTTCTACAATACCCATTAATAGACGTAGTACAAATAACATAGCAAATGATTGGGCTAAACCGTGCATTAAAGAAATAACGGAAAATGCCAATACTAAAATGGCCAACATGGATTTCTTACTCTTAACTCTATCGGAGATAAATCCGCCTAATGGTCCAGATATTGACCAAGTTAATGCTAGAGCTGCTCCTAGTAATCCTAATTGAGTATAGTTTAGTCCTAGATCTACTGAGATCATGGGGAATAGGTAGTTAATCGCTAAACGATCAAAGAATACAAATCCGATTGTGAAGAAGACAATTACTACTAACTTATTTTCATACGTCCAAAACTTTTTCTTTTCCATAAAATAAAACACCCTTCCATAAACACATATTTTTATAGTTTCTAAGGTTTTGAATATTGAGAATATTTTAAAGGGCTTTTATCCTTTTTTCATGATGTAACAATACTAGTGATGCTCCGGTTTAAAATACCAGTTGTAAAGAATTACACGCAAATGGAAGTGATCTAACCTAATGTGTTTGGTTCTAACACGATGATCACTTCCATTTAAAAAATCTGAACCTATCACTATTCTTTACTTAGAGTTTAAAAATTCCCCTGTACGTTTATAAACATCTTTATATTCATCAAGATGTGTGAATTTGCCTAAAAAGCCATGTGTCACGCCTTCATATCTTTTTAATTCTACGGGTACACCACACTTTTTTAAGTTCCCTGCAAATAGTTCCCCTTCATCTCGAAATGGATCATATTCTGCAGTGATGACAAGTGCTGTTGGAAGATTTTCCAAGTTTTCTTCTCGAATTGGTGAAACTAGTGGATTATCGGTATCCACATCCCCTATTAAATAGAAAGAGTTAATTTCAGCTAATTGATCGCTCTCTACAAAATAGCCCTTTCCATTTTCTACTAATGATGGATATCGGAATTCACTAAAGTCAAGATCAAGGGATGGATAGAATAGAACTTGCTTCGTAATGGTAAATTCCTGTTTGTCACGGGCCATTAGGGAAACGGCTGCAACTAGGTTACCGCCAGAACTGTCCCCTGCGACTGCGAGGTTCTCGCCATCCCATTTTAATTCATCCTTATGATCAGCTGCCCATTTTGTTAGGTGATAGCAATCTACTAATGCTGCTGGAAATGGGTGTTCAGGAGCAAGACGGTAACCAACCGAAATAACTTTATAACCTGATTCCATGCAAATTGGGCGAACGACCTCATCATGACTTTCTAAATTTCCAGACATAAATGCACCGCCATGGAAATACATGAGGATGGGATAAGAATCTGCTTCCTTAGGTGTATATATTCTTACTGAAATATCTGCTTCTATCGTCGGAATGGTTCTTTCTTCAACTGCATAAACTTGCACACGCTGTTCCACCGGTAAAATCGGTGCGTCGAACATTTTTCTATGTTCCTCTGGAATGATTTTTGGCTTTGTATCGGTTGTTGGAATGAAATCTAATATTTTCTTAATCTCTGGATGTACAGGCATTTGCGAAACCTCCCATATTTCAATCCATCACTTATTTGATAAAACAAGTGATGGATTATTGAATATTCCTATCATGGTTAATATTCTGAAATCTAGTATTAATAAAATCCTTATTCAGCAGAATTTTCAAAGAATTCTTTTTCAGGGAAAAAGGTATCTTCTTTATCATTATGGAACTGACGAGATAAATTCTGAAATAAATGGCAAACTGGTTTTCTGAGATTCTCATACTTTTGTAAAGCATCTGCAACGTTATCGGCTTCTTGTAAACATTCAGCTAATACACCTGCATCTTGAATAGCCATATTTGCACCTTGACCTTGGTTATGAAGCATCGAATGGGCAGCATCCCCTAGCAGAGTGATGCATTCATTGCTCCACTGTTGGACTGGATCGATATCATATAGGGCGCGAACATCCCAATGATTAACATTTTCCGCTATCTTTTGGAAATCAGGATGGAAATTCTTTAATTCATTGAGCATGTCTTCTTTCGGCACTTTTGGTCTACCAGTTCGGTCATCGTGTGGAACGGTAATATCAACGGAAACTTGATTCCGATATTTTAATGGCAGTAGATATAAATTGACTTTATCATTCGCAACAATTCGGAGTGTGTCACCCGTCGCCAACCCATATGTTTCATCCACATTAACAAGAGCACGATAGGCATGATAGTGGTGGAAAACAGGCTCAGCTTGACTGAAAAATAAATTCCTTGTAAGCGAACGAATACCATCTGCAGCTACGACCAAATCGGCTTCCACTTTGACACCATTTTCAAACTCAATCTCTGCATAATTTCCATGGCGAACGATGTTTTTACATTTGTGATTCAAATGGAGGAACTCCGATGGAATGGCATTAATCAACGTATCGAGACAGTCTGCGCGATGAATTAATCTAGCCCATTTTTCGTTCGGGTCCTCTGTTAATGCTGGCCATTGTTCCTTAAGCAACACTTCCGCTTGATCAGAAAGAATTTCTATTTGGAGGCTTTTATGGGTTACTCTTTCAATTTCTTCTTGAAGCCCCCATTTCGTGATGTAATGGATGGATGGTGGACGTAAACCGATACCTGCACCTACCTCTGTTATTGCTGCCGCTTGCTCATAGACGTCGACATTAAATCCTGCATGGCGTAAAGCTACCGCCGCTGACGCTCCACCAATACCTGCACCGAGAATAGCAATTCTTACATTTGATTTCATAAATTTTTCCCTCCTAAGATATTATTTTAATTAATTGATAACCTATTTGTTTTTTCAATGACCGAAACAACCATACAGTGTTGCCAACATGTTAATGCAGAAAATTTAATCGCTTTCATTTTGAAAGCCTGTGTTAAACTGGGCTGT
>NZ_JBALNQ010000006.1:18077-67900 GCF_036961885.1 Neobacillus niacini
TGCGGGGTCTCACTCAGCTCGTGCATCCCGCAGGAGTCGAGCACCTTTCGCTCCAATCAACAAGTTCTAAAATCAACAGTATTAATTTCACAGCCTTTTGAAAAAAGTTAAAGGATCAACGATTGACCGTGAAGGAAAACTTATAGTCATCGGCTTTATGGACAGCCCTTCTCCAGCCTATTAGTCGATCATTTCGCGTGTACAATTTTGTCTCTATTATGAGAACAGGGTCACCTATGTTTATTCCTAAAAGCTCTGCCTCCATGCTGTTAGCACTTGACGCACAGATTTGGTGGTCGCCTCGAGATATAAAAATGCCTTGTTCATTCTCAAGAAGCCTGAAGACACTATCGACCTTCTCAACCTCTTTTTTAGTCAGCTGGATATCCTCCGAGTTGGACAAGTAAGTCTGAGCCCATACCAGTGGTTTCCCTGAAAGAAAGATTAAGCGGGAGATTCGGAGAACCTTATCACTCGGTGCTAGACCAAGAATGGTGCATAGTTTCTCTGTAGATAACACACGATCAACACTTAATATTTTCGAAGTACAATCCAACCCTTGATCGCGAAGAAAACCAACGAGTCCTCCTAACTCTAATCCTGGAGGTCGCACTGGGAGTTCTTGAACAGGGAATGTGCCCCTCGCTCGCTCCCGGTAAACGTACCCTTCATCGGCTAGCTCCTTCAGTGCCTGGCGAATCGGTGCTCGACTCACATTGAAGCGCTCAACAAGTTCATATTCCGTACTGATAGGGCGACCACTAGCACCTACAGCAGCCTGTATCTCACTAATCAATATTTCCTTGATTTGTTTATAAAGTGGCACTGATGAACTGCGGTCAATGGAAGGTTCTGTAGAATGCTTAACCATTATTGTGCAGTCTCTCCTTGTGCTAGACCAGTGGTATGATTCTTAAGCGAAGCAGCAGTGTGCTCCTGCAAATATTCGAACGTAACCCCAGGTGCGAGTTCTTGGACGATAAGGCCCTCATCTGTCACGTCAATTACCGCAAGATCTGTATAGATTCGATCTACACAGCGCGGAGCGGTCAGTGGGTACGTACATTTCTCAACAATTTTCGGAACTCCTTTACTCGTATGCTGCATGCAGAGGAATACACGCTTTGCGCCGACAGTTAAATCCATCGCTCCTCCAACACGCCCAAGCGGTTTGTTAGGGAGTTTCCAACTAGCAAGATCACCGTACATTGAGACTTGAAATGCACCTAATACGGCTGCATCAAGGTGACCGCCGCGGATCATGGCAAATGAGTCTGATTGTGAGAAAAAGCTGCCGCCCGGTTTTAATGTGATGGGTTCCTTACCAGCATTAACAAGGTCCATATCTTCTTCCCCTGGTTCTGGTTTTGGACCTAAACCAAGGAGACCATTCTCACTATGCAAAATGATTTCTCGGCCTTCAGGAATCACATCAGCCACAAGCGTAGGGATACCAATACCAAGATTCACAAACCAGCCATCTTCTAAATCTTGAGCTACTCGAGAAGCTAACTCAATTTTTGACCAGCCAATTTTCAGTTCGTCTTTAACCATTTACTACCACCCTCCCTTCCGGTTCGGTCTGCAATTTTACTAATCGATGGACGTAGACGCTCTGTGTTGCAATATTCTCTGGATCCAAATCCCCAACTTCTACAATTTCATCTACCTCAGCAATGGTAACTTTCGCTGCAGTAGCCATTACCGGGTTAAAATTACGCTGCGTCTTATTGTAAACAAGATTCCCCCAACGATCTGCACGATGTCCCTTGATAAAAGCGTAGTCCCCCGTGATGGCGTGTTCTAAGACATGCAGACGGCCATTGAACATACGTGTTTCCTTACCTTCTCCAAGCTCCGTATGCGCTGCCGTCGGTGTATAAAAAGCAGGAACACCTGCACCACCCGCACGGATACGTTCTGCTAATGTTCCTTGAGGTGAGATTTCTAACTCAATCGTGCCATTTTGAAGTCGTGCAATTAAGTCGTCAGCATGTGGCCCAACAGGGAAAGAGCAAATGATCTTTTTTACTTGATTATTGCTGATTAAAGCTGCAACACCATCGCTAACGGCTCCAATATTATTTGATACTACAGTTAGATTCTTTGCCCCTTGCTCTACCAAAGCAGCAATTAGTTGTGACGGAAGACCGCTTCCACCGAAGCCTCCAACAAGCAGCGTTGCTCCATCATGGATATCGGCAATGGCCTCAGCTGTATTTTTAAACTGTTTCTGAATCATTCAGATTTTCCTCCTCTCATTCATTATGTGAATTAATTTTAAGTTCTTCATGGTAACCATTCATTGTGACAAAGAACGCACATGGTAAGTTCCGCGGATCACCTTTATAGCCAATCTCTTCAGCAATTGATCCAAACGGTTCATACAGACCATTCTGTTTAGTGGGAAGTCCATTCGTTAGATGGCGCTTTACCACATCTCTTAATTTTGCATCCATATCAAGACTGGCTTGTAATACCGTTGCTACTTGTCCACCCTCGATTTGTGCACTATCCAAATCGCCATTGATATTGCGGAATGGATGACCTAGGAATAACCGATTGGGACGAACTTCATCTAGCAAACGTTGGACACTTTTGCGATATAAAGTTGGTTTTTCAATCGTTGGTAAGCCACTAAACCCGCCATACATTTGAACCGCATCCGCTGCGAATGCCCAATCCAATTCATCCAAAACAAACGTTACAGACCCAATGGAATGTCCTGGAGTTTCAATCACTTTAAATGTGATATTACCTCCAAGATGGATGGAATCACCTTCAACTACCTCCAAATCTGGTTCGATCGGACCGCCAATATCGGTTGTTAGCATGTTGATATGTTTTTCTTGTATGGCTGGATCGCTGATGTATTTTCCTTGAAGTGACTTGTAATCAACAATTTGTTCATTTATATCTCGCAATAATCGAGCCTCTTTTTTTGGAATGACTACTTTGGCATTTCGTCCTGTTTTTTCCCATACCGCAAAAGCGCCGCCGAGGTGATCCACATGACCATGCGTTAGTAAAATCCAACGAATATCCTCAATGCGGATACCGTGTTTGGCTAAGGTTGGCTCTATGTCTTGCCATGCCGAGATACTCACACCCGTATCGATAATAGCTGGTTCCGGTGCGTCCACATAATAGGCAAATGCGGAAATGGGACCAAATTTGCATTCAATTGGTATTACACGTACTGATTTTGTCATATTGTTCAGTCCTTCGTTACTTATTCGTAACGTCAAATTGTTTAGGTATTACTGGTAAAACTAAACAAGATGGGTGTTCTGCATCTCGATAGATTTTGTGGGTTGTTGCACGCCCACTTGGCAGATGATAACTATCTGGCGGCAGTAATTTGGCATCTTCTCCATCAAGAGGTTCGTTACAGGCAAGTTCTAATTCAATCTGATGTCCTGGGTTAATTAAGAACGAGAATGGATATAAACGGATTGCATACTCGTTAATTTCACCAGGTGTTACTGGTACCACACGATTATGTGGGTGCCATGGCTCACCGTAAGTTGATTTTTCTGCATTTAATTCACGATGAGATGCTTTTAAATAACCGGATGTCATTAATGTCCGTTTGCCGCTTGGATTCACATCATATAGCTTGGCAATGAAGTTTGTATCGTCTGTATCGATTTCTGCATGAATATATAAAGCCCCTGTACCTGTCATTTCTACAGGCTCACGGAATTTATCACTCGTCCATTTAATCTTCTCTGATGTTGTTGTTACGGTTAATGGTGCCTGGTAAAAGCCATCTGGATGTGCATATTCCGATGTTAATGGCTCTGGTTTCTCACTAATTTTGTGGCGCGGACGCAAGTAGAACGCTTTCTTTTCTTCATATGGCAATGGCCAGTGATCTTCTTTGCGCCATTTGTAAGAACCTTCAACAGAGAATTGCACGGTTGGTTCGTCCATAATGCCATTTTCAATGCCCTTTAACCAGTAATCATACCAGCGGAACATTTCGTCATGACTTTCATGGAATGGGCGTTCCAACATGGGCGGAAGTGCTTGGATATCAAGCTTTTTAATGCCGGATACTTTGTGGAAGCATTCGATTGTCCCTTCAACGTTCCAACCGCGGCCCCATTTAGCTTGGAAGTAAGTCGGGATGTTGACTTTATGGGCTACTTCGATTGCGCTATCTTTTTGCCAGAAGGGTCCATCAAGTGGATTTAATAGGTAATCCATCCATAATTCGTGACGGTCTTGATAATGTAATAAGTGAACGAAATCTGACCAATGTGCAATATCTGGGTCATTTAACCGCTCTAATGTCTTCTCTTTGAGCTCTTCAGGCGAGAAAACCTTAGAACTCTTACTAGCTACATTATTGAATGCGTTACCACTATCACCGCCACGTCCTTCACGAGAGGCTCGAGGCATTAACCACATGATACCGCCATGATAACAAAGTTCATAAAGATCGAAGTGCCCACCGTTAGCAAAGATTGCTTTTAAATGTGGAGGCTGCTCTGCTGCCCCTAATATTTGAACAGATGCAAAGTAGGAAATGCCGATCATCCCGATGTTGCCATCGCACCAATCTTGCTCAGCCATCCATTCAACGAGGTCATAGATATCTTTACCATCACCATGACCGCCAGAATTATAGTTACCACACATTTCACCTTCAGAATGACCTGTACCCCGTACGTCAGCGATAATATGTGCATAGCCATGTTCTACAACTGCACGAATATCGCCCGCCTCAATTGCACCGTTCCAAAGATGACTTGGGCGTGCTTGGGGAGGTAATGTTAACGCTTGTGCTTGCAGTTCTTTCCCATACGGACTGAGTGCAAGTAATGCTGGTACTTTGTCTACTCCATCAGGAAGGTAGATATCAGCAGCGATATGGACGCCATCACGCATAGGAATGCATACATCCTTCATGATTCTCATTTTTATCTGCTCCTCTCTTCCATTCTTCTAAGTTTATTCGTTACTTCTCAATTCCTTGTTCAACCTTCACGGGCACGAATAACCTCTATTCGTTACCTCTTAACCCCTTGTTCAACCATTACGGGATCAAATAACTTTATCAAAATCTTACTTTATGTTTCTATTAAGCTATCAACCTTCAACAGGTGTAAAGCAAGGGATATAAGGACCTGGATTATCTTGATCTCCGCTTTGTTTAAATACAACCTTAACCCTTTGATTGATATGCACCGTATCGAGGTCACAATCGACGATATTAGTCATCATTCTTGGACCCTCATCAAGTTCAACGAAGGCAATTGCATATGGGACACCTCGTCGCATCACGCTATAGGTGTAAATGCTGCCAGTGCCCTTCGCCTCCACCCAGGTCGTTTTGTCACTCATGCAATGCGGACATAACACTCGTGGATAATAATGAAACTCTCCACAGGAATCGCATTGTTTTACCAACAGCTTTCCTACTGCAGCAGCGTCCCAATATTCTTTATGTTCTGGATGAATCTCAGGGATCGTCATCGATCTTTCTTGATAGGTAGTTCCCATTCTTTACACCCTTTCCATGATTAGTGTTGCGCTGCCGTGACGGGTTGCTAAACCTCCACCAGTTCCGTGGGCTAATGCAATGTTACAATTTTTCACCTGGACTTGAGGGTTGGCTTCACCACGAAGTTGACGAACAGCTTCGATTACTTTCACGATGCCTCCTCGACTTGCTGGATGGTTGTTATTCAATCCGCCGCCATCTGTATTAATGGGAAGTTTTCCAATACCTGAAATCAGGTTCCCATCAGCGACAAACCTGCCACCCTCGCCCTTTTTACAAAAGCCTAAGTCTTCAAGCTGCATTAACACGGTGATCGTAAAGCTATCATAAATGGACGCATATTTAATATCTTGAGGGGTAACTCCAGCCTCCTCAAAGGCTCTGGGTCCTGACCAAACAGCTCCTGAATAGGTAAGGTCCGTTTTTCCACCAAGTAATCCTTTAGGTGCTTCACCCGCACCTAATACTCTGACGGGTGGACGTTTTAGACTTTTTGCGATTTCAGGTTTTACAATAACTAAAGCACCGCCCCCGTCGCTTACGACACAACAATCTAATTTATGTAATGGGTCAGCAATCATAGTGGACGACAGTACATCTTCGACAGTCACTAAATCGCGCAGCATCGCATTTGGATTGTGTTGCGCGTGATGGGAAGCTGCTACTTTAACCCAGGCTAATTGCTCGCTCGTCGTGCCGTATTCATACATATGACGCATCGTGGCCATTGCATATTCATTCACAGCCGTAGGTCCAAATGGAAGTTCAAACGGTGTATCTGGAACATTCGCACCTACCTGTTTCTGTTTAACACCACTTCTTCCTTCTGAGCGGGGCCGGCCAGCCATTGTAATTAATGCGACATTACATTTGCCTGATGCGATTGCCTGTGCAGCATGTGACACATGGGCAATGTACGATGAACCGCCAGTGTCTGTACCATCAACATGCCGCACATTAAGCCCTAAGTAATCGACCATCGACAGCACTCCGCCTGGCGCATCACCGGCACAAAAATAACCATCGACATCGGAGAAAGTGAGTCCTGCATCCTCTAGTGCCCCCTTGGCACATTCAGCATGTAAGACTGCCACGGATTTATCCGGAGCCTTACGTGTTGGATGTTCGAACGCACCTGCAATATATGCCATTCCTTTAATCGTCATCTGAATTAACCTCCCGTTGATAACCTTCCGTTTTTACCAATTAACGAGATTCTTTCACGGCTTCTCTTTTTGCAAAATTGAGTTCTTGAGGTTCCTGCATGGTTAAGAACTTCGTTGGATTATGAATTAATAGTTGTTCAAATACTTCTTCACCGACACCAGCTTTACGCAAATCCGGTAAGAATTCTTCGAACAGGTAGTTAACAGAATGTCCTTTTAATCCTGGCCATCCTAGAGCACAGCAATTGGCGTCTGCCGAAATAAGGGCACGGTCGACATAACCTTTGTCAAGGAAACGAAGGAAATGTTCCACACGATCTTGTCGTGGACGAGACCAATATGGTGCACCTACCATCTCACTGTCGTAACCGATAGTATCGAAACCGACCCATCCACCTAAATCTGCAATCAGGTTATCACGGTTTTCATCAAGATAGCCGCCATCATCCGCGTGCCCCATTAGTACGCGATCAAGTGTTAAACCCTCTTCATCAAAAATAGCAATGGCGGTTTCAGCATCTACACATAAATGTGTAATAATTGGTGCACCTGTTTTTAATGCTGCTCGGGCTGCAGCCCGATAGATGCGTTTATCCAGTTCACTTAATTTCCCACCGCGGCTGACACCTACTTTGATTGCACCTGCTTTTGCACCCGTACCATCAATGCCAACTGTAATTTCATGGATGAATAAATCCATTAGGTACTCAACTGATTTATCACGGAAATACGGTAAAGCAGAGTCTCCCGCTACAAAGCCAGTAACAGCAATAATATGAACACCCGTTCTACGTGAAAGTACTTGGAAGTATTCAACATCGCGTCCGTTTCCAATCCCCGTACAATCAACGAAGGTTTTACCGCCAAATTCACGGAAGCGACGCAGCTTTTCAATTGTCACTTCAAACGCTTCTTCAGGTTTTTTCCACCATTGTGTGTCTAAGTCACATCCCGGAAGCCCAAATCCAATATGTTCATGGACTGCTATAATCCCTAAATCTTCTACCGGGATGGGACCTAAAACTGTATTTACCTTAGCCATATATTTATTCACTCCTCACATTTAGTTTTTTACTGATTCCTTTTCCGCTTTAACTGATGTCACAACCGTTAGGACTCGTTGTGGGTTATCTTCCAATAACGTTCGAACTTGCTCGTCCGTTAAACCAGCTTGCTTTAACATTGGCACGAATGTTGTCAGTAAGTAATCATAGCCGATATCTTTTGTGTTATGACCTTTGGCCACACCAAAGGCATTTGTTGAAATAAGCACACGGTCTCCGAGGCCTTCCTTAAACAGTTCGACGATTAATTGAACACGTTGTTCGTCGTTAATGTATCCTTCATGTGTAGCCGAGCCAACGTGGTCTAACGCCACCATTGCATCTTGACGAGCAACCGCGAATGCTTCGCTACGTTCAACAGCATCTATTCGGTCAAGTCCACTGATTATCACCCGGTTTGGTTCAATGCCTTCAGCTAATAGAATTTCTAGATCACTTACAGCATTTGCACCGTATTGTACAGATACAGGTACTCCTGTTGTGATGGCTGCTTGCGCTGAACCACGGAAAAGATTTGTTTCTTTCTCAGTAATCCCACTTTGACTTGCGATTGATGTCACTAATCCCGCTAGACCTGAACGCTCAATACGTGGGACAACGATTCCTTCTGTTACTTCTTTTGCGAACAAATCTGCAAATTGTTCTGCTGACCAAGGAGTTGGCGGATTTTTTTGCGGTGTCACAAAGTAACCGCTTAACATTGGCTCAGGCCCTAAACCTGTTGATGCTACGATATGAACCCCTGTTGTTTTAGATAGTGTTTCGTAAAGTTTTACATCACGACCATGAAACATACCACTGCGATCGACAATTGTCTTCCCGCCTGCACGACGGAAATCAGTAAGCTTTCTTTTTAAGACGTCAAAGATTTCGCTCTTGTCCATATTAATCTCAGGTGCATATTCTGCCCCAGGGAAAACGGAAAGAAGTGATTCATGAATGAGGACAACCCCTAAGTCTTCAGCTGGCACAAGTCCAAGAACAGTACGAACAACACTTTTTCCTTGTAAATTTTCTAGCATTGTAAAACCTCCTATCATTTTATTGACATCACCTTAGTTGTATTTAAGGTGATGATTTTGTTTTTAAGAGTTATTTGAACAGACCAGTTGGTTTAATAATAGCGGAATCAAAACGCTTAAACAGACCAGTCGGTTCATTAAGGCGAAAAGTTCAACTGGCATACCCGCCCATAATGCGATTTCTCTAATGTAATCGCTTACTATACGGTTAAATCAGTGATGTGAATCGATGTTGTTAAGACCATATTATTACATTGTTATACCAAAGTCAAAATATTTTTTAGATTTTTCTAAATTAAAGGAATATTAGAATACTAGTATAATATTTACATACAAATGAACATTATTTCCCAGTTTTTAGTTGAATTTCATAGGAAGGCCATTCTATAGATTTCGAGCTGCTTCGGATACATTAAAAATAGGACATCTGCTTTGATTCTTGCAGATGCCCTATTTCATGCGATTCCTCGATTTATTTTTGTAAATTGAATACAACCATTCTAACTTCTGTCATTTCTTCCACAGCATACCTTGGTCCTTCTCTGCCGGCACCACTTTTATCGATTCCTCCGTATGGCATAATGTCTGCACGGTAGGCAGAAGTATCGTTGATGATTACCCCGCCTGTTCTAATCGTTCTCGCTGCTTTCCATGCTAAATCGATATTGTTTGTGAAAACGCCAGCTTGTAAACCATATTCTGAGTCATTGACGTACGCAATGGCTTCATCAAACGTTTTATATGGAATGATTGAAGCAACTGGCCCAAATACTTCTTCGCAGACTACCTTCATTGCAGGGTTTACATTTTTTAGGATCGTTGGGTACATCATGGCACCCTCACGATTACCTCCTACTACGACTTCTGCACCCTCTTGAACTGCTTCCCGTACCCATTCTTCAACCCTTTCAGCCTCTTTCAAACTAATCATCGGCCCAACATCTGTAGCTTCATCTAATGGGTTTCCAACTACGAGACGATTTGTCGCTTCTAGCATTTTTTGGGTGAAATGCTCTACTACATTTTCCTGCACGTAAATCCGTTGTACAGATACACAAAATTGACCTGCTGAACCAAAAGCTCTTTTTGCCAATAAATCTGCTGCTACATCAATATCCGCATCCTCATGAACAATATTTCCTGAATTATTTCCAAGCTCTAATGTCACTCGGTTAAAACCGCTGTTTTTCTTAATTTGCAAGCCCACCGATGGACTTCCAGTGAAGGTAATCATTTTTTTACCAGGATGTGCAACTAAATAATCCCCTACCGTCCGGCCAGAACCAATTACTAAATTCATATACCCCTTTGGCAATCCTGCTTCTTCTAACAGTTTACATAAATAAATAGCAGACAGTGGAGTAGTCGATGCAGGTTTTAGCACGACCGCACAGCCAGCTGCTATCGCTGGCGCTACTTTATGAACAACTAAATTTATTGGGAAGTTAAATGGTGTAACCGCTGCTATGACACCTACAGGAACGCGAATATATAAGCCCATTCGGTTTTCTGAACCTGGCACCGCATCAAGAGGAACTGTTTCACCGTGAATTCTTTTAGCCTCTTCGGCAGCAGTCAAGATCACAGCAACACCCCGGTTCACTTCAGTAATCGCATCTTTTAAGGGTTTCCCGCCTTCCCTAGCAATTAATTTAGCCATCTCATCCGCATTTTTCTTAACGAGTTCCGCCGTACGTCTCAGGATTTCAAATCTTTCATGTGCCGCTAATGGACAATTCGCCATCGCTTCATTGGCTGCTTGAATGGCTGCGTCTATATCTTGCTGCCGGGCAACAGCAACGTTACCGATAACCTCGTCGGAAAACTTGTCGTATACCTTCATCGTTTCATTTGACTCGAGCCATTCCCCGTTAATATAAAGTCCTGTACCTTGTTGAGTTACCGAAAACACATTACTCATTGTTCCTCCCCCTCCTAATTAAACAGTTTTGCTTCCAAAAACTCACCGACATCGGTTCCTACCTTTAGCCTTTTGGCTTCTTCATAAACAGCCCGTGCTGCCATGATATCCTGAACGGCCGTTCCAACCGATTTGAAAAGAGTTATTTGTTCGTCATTGATTCGAACTTGGCGACCTGCTGCCAATTCTTTCAGCTCAACTACTTTGGAACGGTCATATTGCCCGCTTTTAATGGCTTGCAGTACATCACCGGATTCCTTTTCAAGATGTACGGTATCAATGACAATGCCATCTGCCTTCTCAAAGGTATCGGTATCTATTTCTCTCATAATAGGCATAGTCGAGCCAATCGAATTTACATGCATGCTCTTACTCATCCATTTGCCTTCAAAAGCAACTCCGTTTCCTTTTGTGGACGTATTGGTACATACATTCACAATATCTGCACCTTCTACAGCCATAAATGGTGACGCGACGGCTTCTACTTGTATTCCCAGCTTTGCGCTCATTTCCATTGCAAAAAGCTCTCTGCGTTGAGGATTCGGACTAAATACTCTTACGTATTCAATCTCTCTTACCGCACAAACTGCCTCTAGATTCGTACGTGCTTCCAGCCCTGAACCAATTACGCCAACAGTCCTTGCATTTTCTCTTGCCAAATATTTAGTCGCTAATCCGGTCGTCGCACCGGTTCGAACCGCTGTTAAATAGGAGGAATCCATCATGGCTTCCAAATTGTTATCCTTTTGATCAATGATTCCGATTAAATAACGGACCTGATCATTGCTTTTAAAAAATGCTTTAAAGCCCATATAACCGCTATCATTCATTACAGCAGGCATTAACCGAAAAAAACCTTGGTTATTCGTGGACATATTCATTCGTGGCGGCATGATCACGCCTCCGTTATATTCCTCTACAAGTCCCTTTTCAATTTGATCAATAATCGTTCGCATATTAATGGCCTGCTCAACATCTTTTAAATTTAATATTAATGTCATCGTAATCACCCTTACTTGATAATTTAATAAATAAGTAGAAGCCGCAAGTTAACTCTGCTTCAGTAAGTTGTTTTCATTCTTTACGTTAACTTCTGGATTACGACCAATGAAGAATTGTCTATCATCATCATTCGTTACATCAATTCCAGAATTTATAAGTGCTTGTCGGATAGCACTCATTTGAGTCTGGTTTATTTTCATGGTTGGTTGACGTAATGGTCCACCATTAAAGCCTGTCAGCCAAGATGCATATTTCCAAAGCATCCGATTCACTAAACCCGCGCCATCCGTAGATGCCATAAATCTTCCAATTGTCGATCTAGCAGGGGTTAGTTTCCAATATTGCTCATAAACTTCTTCAAATCTTCCTTCATTCATTAAATTAAATAGCTTTGGTAAAACATCACCGTACATTTCATAGTTACTCGTACCCATCCATTGAATCGGCACTAAATTACCTAGTGCAAATGCATCTTTTTCTAATGGAGTTGTCACAATAACATCATCATTAAATAGTTGATAACATTGAGTGAAGCCGGCAATTAATGGCATTCCGCCCTCTGCTTTAATTGCAACAATGTTTGGTACATCATCAAGTAGTTGTCTAATTATTTTCGGATCGATTGCTGCTGGATGAAGACGTTCAAAGTTCCAGAGCGGAACAGGAAATAGAATGACACCTAAGTTTGTCTCCTCACAGAATGCTTTCGTATATTCATAGATTTCTTGACTGTCCTTCGGGTAAAAATTCGCAGGGTATGACAGCAGAACAAGCTCAGCTCCAGCTTTTTCAGCGGCTTGAACAGCTGCAATATTCTCTTCTAACGTATGAAAACTTGCATGGTGAATGATGGTAAGTTTCCCTTGTGCCTCATCTACGGAGATTTCTGTAAATTGGATATACTCTTCAAGAGTAGTAGCCGTTTCTGCTACAAGTAATGTACCAGTAAACCCCAACTCAATTGATCTTCTTACATCATGCCTGATGCCCGTTTCGTTTAATCCTTTCAAATCTTGTGTAAACGATGGGATCACAACGTTTGCAAGTCCATGTAAATTTTCTTTCGCCCATTTTCTAGATTCTTGTCTTGTATACAGTACCATTTTATTTTTTCTCTCCTTCAAACAGATAGTGGAAACGCTTTACTAACAATAGAATACTAGACCGCGATAATAATTTGAAATATCAATAAATTATATTGATAATAAGGTTTACTTATTACCACCGACAAAAGCCTCCCTGATGAGAGACTTCCATCAAAGAGGCAACCTTATTTAGATTAATTCCCAACGAAAAGACTTATACAACAATATCGACTTCTTTGTTCACCAAAACCTTAACTGGCGCTGTTTCACGGAGAAATAGCGAGAAAGCAAAAGCTAAAAATGCAGCACTAGAGCTAATAATAAGTGGCGCTGCTAACCCCCATTTATCAGCGGCCATACCACTCAACATTGGATTTAAAAAGCCGCCAAAGAGTTCCCCAATACCAATAACTAATCCGACAGCCACTCCAGCATATTGGACCGGAACAGTTTCAGCCGGAATGGTTGACATCACCAATGACCCTACACCCATCCCTGCCGAAAATAGAAATACTAATACTAGAATTAATGCCATTGAGTCCATATAGATTAGGACAAGTGGAGTAAACCCGGAAAGGATTCCAAAAATGAGTGATGCCTGTTTTCTACCAATTCGATCTGAAAGAATCGGAACCAAGATTCCAAAGATGGCGAACCCCGCTCCAAAAGCAGCCATAACTAAACTCATTTCGCCTGGAGACATGCCTTTTGCGTTCACAAGGAAGACTGGACCAAAGATATTGAAAGACATAACATAGATTAAGAAGAAGCTGAAAATAATGATCGATAACCACATGTTTCGGTGTTTGAATACTTCCTTAACGCCCGCCTTTTTATTTGGAGCAGCAGAAGTGTTGATTGCTTTATCCATTACTTGCGGATTTCGCAAAGTCTTCATGATGAAAATGGCTAAAATGATACCTGGGATGATCGTAAGATAAAAAGCCGTGTGCCAATCAAAGACATTTGCCAATGCAACAATGACAAGCGGTGCTAGAAAGCTCCCAAAAATGGCATTTCCAGTATTCATCGTAAGTCCCATGTTGAATCCACGACGCTTCTCTGAAGATTCAACCGCCAAAATGGATTGTGTAATCGGTGTGATTGGACCTTCGACTATTCCCATAATCAATCGTAATACAAACAGAGTAGCAAAAGACGATGCCAATCCATGCATTAAAGAAACGAGAGAAAAACCGAGTACGAAAAAAGCTAAGAGTGCTTTTTTACTTTTCACCTTATCGGACAGATAGCCTCCCAATGGACCAGAGATAGCCCACGTAATCGCTAACGCCGAACCAATTAATCCGATTTGGGTATTGGTTAGTGTGAAATCCTTCTGGATAAAAGGAATCAAATAATTAATCGCTAGTCGATCAAAGAAGACAAATCCTACTGAAAAGAAAAATAGTGCTACTAATTTATTCTCATAACTCCAAAATTTACGTTTTTCCATCTACAAATCACCCTTTCTTATCACGAACCATTTTTAAATGAAGCTGGCATTTGTACACCCCATGAACTCATTGACTTGGTGATATCATTCCAAATCAAGGTTTCTGCTCGATCATCGACAACACGTGGCATTTCGGCACTCAACTCATAACGATTCCCACAAGCCCAATAATAAGCGTATAGATTCGCTCCAAGCGCATGCCTTCCTACTCCAAATTCTAGTTTCAAATCATGCAGTGCAAGCATATCCAATGCTCGTTTCATATGGTCGATATTTTCAAAAAGAAAGGCAATATGATCTAACGATTCTGTCGGACCGCCTACCCCACCCATGAAAGCTAATTCGTGGTGGTATTCCTGTACCCGAGACCAAACAGCGCCATAAACGCCCGGAGCTGGCATGAAGATATCAGACATTTTAAAATCCAAAGCGCTTTCTAAAAACTGCGCCAAAATTTTTGGATTTGCTACCTTTAGACCTAAATGATCGAGGTCATGAGGACCCGCTCCTTTTAAAGTTCTATTTGGACTAAAGGCTGGATTGAAATAGGACGGTCGATCCTCAACTGTTATCAATTCCATGCGAATCGGAATATTCGTAGCAGGCAAATCAAAAGCGATGCATTTTTTTTCACTTGGCTCAGCATCAGTACGCTCTTCTACTTTAATTCCATAGTCTTCAACCCGTTTTTTATAAAATTTTAAATCATCATCATTTTTTACTTGGAAAGCAAAATGAGCAATTCCCGCTCCTCCTGGTGTTAAGGCTAAATCGTAGTTATTATCAAACCCGCATCCAAGATAGATCGTTTCGCCAAGTCTCCCCATTTCTTTAAGACCAAACACATTGACATTATAATCAATAGCCTTTTTAATATCGGGTACCCTGAGCTCAGCATGAGCTAATTTTTCGATTGCCATGTTTATTTCTCCTTTACGATTTGAACATTTCCAATAGTTCAATGACTACTGAATATTCAGAGGTTGTATCCATATATGCATATTTGCCTGAACCATCATAGAAAAGTCCTTCTTGAATAGTCGGAAAACCAAGCTGATTCAACAAATCTCTTTTCTCATCGAGGTTTTCAACAAAGAAGGCAATATGGTGCAGCCCTTCTCCATGTCTTTCTAAATGTTCAAGCCATGTACTTGGTGAATCTTGGTCTGGTTGAACTAATTCAACTTGTATACGCGGTGTTTGAATAAAAGTAAAGTGGCTTCTACCCTCGGTAGGCTGACCTTTATAGCTCGCCACTTTGTTAACCGCCTCAAAGCCTGAATGAAAAATGGTCGATGGCCCAACACCAAGCATCGTACACCAAGCCTTTTGCGCCTCTTTCACATCTTTCACTACAAAGGCCATTTGAACAATTTTGCTTGTTCCAAGAAGCGGTTTTCCTTCATATTGACGATCACCTGTAAGTGGAGACAGTGATCCATCGGGCTTTGGTCCTTCATGCTCTAACAGTTCAATTAACGTTTTGTACTTCTCGCGTGTCTCCAGGAAAGCGTATCGACCTTTATCAGGATAAAACTCACCTGATTGAGCGACAATATACTTTTCCTCCATAGTTGCTACTGTTTCTGAGATTTTATCAACGTCAAAGGCAAAATGATTATATCCTTCCCCAACCTTGTCTAAACACTCTCGCATTAGGTTTGGAACAGCATCAGGCTCAACAAGTTCAATTTGAACACCTGGCGTTTCAAAAAATGCTAATTTGTTTCTAGCCGGGGTAGGCTCTCCATAGTATTTCACCTGTGAAAATTCTTGTGGGGCAGTTACAAATGGTTGCGGAACTGCAGTACCTAGTAACTTTGCCCATGATTTGGAAGATACTTCAATATCTTTGACAACAAAACAAATTTGATTGATCTCATTTGTACCTACTAAAGATTTTTTTACTAAAGGTTGTTGACTCATTAAAAACACTCCCTATCAATAAAGCGATTACCTAACTGCCTTATATTTATAGATTCTAAAATTTATAGGAAAAGCTGTAGATTTTTCATCCCAATGATCGTTGAATCTGCTAATATTTCCCGCTTCACCAATTTCAGCCCATCTTCTGTTTTTTCGATAATATCGCACCGTTCAGCTGAAAGAAGCTGATATTCTACAGCTTCAAGGCGGTTCCGCGTCATCAGGATATAACTCTTCACATCAAAGCGGTTATCATCCAATCTTGAAACACGAACATTTGTAATAAATCGACGTGCTCTTGAGGCCGGGTCTTCTGCCCAAGCATAGTCCGTTTCCATACGTCTAACACGTAAGATCATTGATTTATAGTTTTCATTAAAATGAAACATCTCTTTTGAAAAATGCGTTTTAATAAAGTTTTCACGCGTTGACCGAACTGGCATGGTATACTGTAAATTTTCACTTAACAGTGTTGTCCATTCCCTAAATTGATTCCCATCTAACAAAGCTGCCTCTGTTAATAAAAAACCATAGATTTCTAAATAGATAGGATCATTAAAATTAATAAACATACTGCTCGCTTTTACTTGACCGCTCATTTATACCCCTCCTCTTGCTCATCCGTATTTTAAGATTCCTCTGACATCAATTGCGCCCAGTAACCGAAGAAATTGCGTGAATTTTGTTCCGTATAGGTGGTTTGAGCAATTTTTTTCCCTGGTCCTGGCCAATTCCCTGGTTCATGTTCTGCATCCAATCCCATAATATAATGGAGTTTTAACTGTTTCTTCGCTGTTACCCCTTTTGTAACCCTGGCAATACCACTCCATACTTCCGCATCATCCGCCTCAAACATTCCACTCGCACCAAAATTACGAATATAATTGTCTCTGCTTGCATCTTTAAACTCTTGAGGAGCTTCTTTTTCAACTAGGAACCAGCTGAGAAGTTCAATTTCATTTGGTCCTTTTGGCTGCCATACCCGCATTGACATAAATGGAATCGGGTATTCGTTTTCTTCCAAGCCTGGAAGCTGCATAACATTAAGCAAAGAAAAATTGGGGAATACATTTCCCGGAACAAAATTCGATCTTCTTAATGCTTCCAATTGTGGTTCTGTCAGCTTGGCATGTGCTGCTTCGACAATTTCCTTCGGTAAAGCTAAATACTCAGGTAACGGAATATTTGGGGGAGCACCTATTACTCCAATACCATGACCATTTTCCATTGCAACCTGCACACCAAAACTCGCAAACATAGGATTCGGCGGCAACTGACCTAACTCCACTCCGGAGTAGTGTGTCATGACAGTGTGATAAGAATCTGAAGCAAAATTGTCAGCAGCAGATTTCCAGTTTGCTTTAATGATCCAGCGTGCCGGTTCTCCAACCACTTCCATCCCTAGTGGTGTACGATTGAAGTACAAGTCGATATACCATTTCATATCACCTAAATATTCATCTAACGGAGCTGCATCTTGGTTAAATGTGGCGAAAATCAAGCCTGCATATCTTTCAACGCGAGCGTTTACCAATTTAAATTGATTTCTGTCAAAAGCACCTTTATATGCTTCTTTCGCTGCAGGTGCTCCCATTACGGCCCCATCAGCCTTGTAGGTCCAGCCATGGTAGATGCAACGGAACGATTTTGTATTCCCACTGTCCGTACGGCAAAGGTGCATCCCTTTATGCATACAAACATTTAATAAAACATTGATTTTATTCTCATCTTCTCGAACAACGATGACAGGATCATTGGCAACAAATCGTGTAACATAATCCCCTACGTTCGGAATTTCCGTTTCATGGGCGACAAAATTCCAGACCTTCGAAAAGATTTTTTCCTGTTCAAGATCATAAATTTCTTGGTCTGAAAAGATTCTTGGTGAGATAATACCTTTTTCAGCATCCACTAAATCACTAATTTTTGTGCCGTCACTGAGCTGTGTTTCTTTGAGAGTCTTATTGATCACTAAAAAACAACTCCTTTTTAAATTTTTTATGAAAAGGTATGATTCCAAAATTATGAAGAATGTCTTACACGAAATCGCTTTCAATTTTTCAGAGATGCTCTCCGCCTGCTGCAGAGTGGAATCCCCGTACGCCTAACCCGCCGTCGCTATTGATGATAACACCTGTCATCGCCATTGAATCCTTGTTAGAAGCCAGCAAGACATAAGCACTTGTATGTTGTTTAGGTGAAGGTACGACGTGCAGAGGATTCGTTGTCTTCATTAGATTCTCGATATTATCTACTTTTGATTGGGTTTGGCTTTCTTGACCTAATGCAGTCGGACCTCTTAAATCCGTAAGCGTGCCGCCAGGAGCAACCCCATTAACACGAATTTTTGGAGATAGTTCATATGCTAATTCACGGACCAGTCCGACCACAGCATGTTTGGATGCCGTATAAAGCGGGCCACCGCCTGCAGGGTAAAATCCTGCATTCGATATAGTAAAAATGATATTTCCTTGTGTTTTAAGTAATTCTGGCAGTACAGCTTTGGCACCGTAAAGAGGTCCTTTTACATTAACGCCAAAAAGCTCATCAAATGATTTATCAAGCTTTTCATTTGGCAAATCTAGTAATGTCACAAAGTAATCAAAGATGCCTGCGTTGCCGATAAATGTATCAATTTTCCCAAACTCTCGGACCGTTTCTGCTACTGCTCGTTCATTATCCTCGATTCGGGTTACATCCCCTTGAACCACTACAACATGATCGCCAAACTCTTCCTGCAAATCTTTTACTTTTTCATGCGAACGTTCTAATACACCGATACGGGCACCCTCTTCAATAAACCTCTCAATCAGTGCTCGACCGATTCCAGAGCCTCCGCCAGTGATTAATGCAACTTTCCCCTCTAACCATCCCATTCATTTTCAGCCCCCTTATGAAGGTACAGCTAAAGGAAACACTTCCAACAATCCTTTAGCACACCTTTTTTAAAAAGATTAGCCAATGTTCTTGAACTTTGATTTCTGTTGAGCCTCTCTTATACCAACCAGTCTGTTTAATTCTATCAATTCTAAATGATTTTTCAAGAATTTTCTGTTAATTATAAATAATATACTTTTCCAGCTGGGTATATCGTACCTTGTATTTGTAAAATTTTGAAATACCAATGATTTATTTCCGCTATAAGCTCTACTTATTACCGCCAATTGATTACTTCTAGCTCTTTTAAAAACAATGGAATAGACGGATTAGGATTTGTTTTTTTCCAAGCAACCACAATATCCACCGTGTGATTCCATTCTTCAATCTCTATATATTTAAGCGAAGGGTTTGCATATACTTCTAGGTGCTTGGGGAGCACCGCGATGCCTAATCCTGCCTCAACAATCATCAATACGGTTTCAATTCTTGTGTTTTGTATGGATATATTTGGTAAAAATCCATGATTTGCAAAGAGCCTAAATAAATGGTCATATCCTTGTGGAGATTCTTTTCTCTCAAGCATGACAAATGGTTCATCCTTAAGGTCATAGATTGAAATACTCTCTTTGCTGGCAAGAGGATGTTCCTGATTCATAAACACAACATATGGCTGAGAAAATAATGTTTTGAATTCCCATTCGCTATTATCCTGGGGAATGAAAGACATCGTAAAGGCAAGATCGTCTTCTGCGTTTCTTAATCTTTCAACAATTTGGCCGGTTTGATAGTGATTTAGATTGATTTGAATCTCAGGGTATTTTCGCCTAAATTCCTTTACCAAATTAGGAAGGAACTTTTTTACAGGAGCATTTAAAAAACCAATGCTTATTTGTCCCACTTCACCAATTGCAGCCTTTCTTGCTTTTTTAATCGCGGCTTCGGATTTATTTAACATTTCCAAAGCATCTTTCAAAAAAACACTGCCAGCATGGGTTAATTGAACCGAATGTTTATCCCGATTAAACAGTTTAAAACCGATTTCTTTTTCTAAACTAGCAATTTGCTGGCTTACTGCTGGTTGCGCTACAAACAGCTTTTTGGCTGCCTCTGTGAAATTTAAATGTTCTGCAACAGCAATGAAATAACGTAATTGACGAATTTCCATAAAATCCTCCTCGTAAAAAAACAGTTTACTAGCTTATTATTTATGAAAATTCCCAGTTATATTAATTCCTCAAACAATTATTCTACAATTGCTACTGCTCGAACGGACCCTGCTGTACCGCCCTTGACTTTTATCGGAAAGGCACTAAATGTAAAACCATGTTTTACCGGTACCTTGTCGAGGTTTGCTAGTTTTTCAATGTGAAAGTACTCTTTTTTACGTCCGATAAAATGAGCAGGGAACAAAGCACTCTTATTTCCAGCCTTTACATCCGCCACCATCGCACCAAAAGGTCGATCAAAGGTATATGTGTCAATACCCATAAGCTTAACCCCCTGATCAATCAACCATTCCGTAGCTTCTCCAGTCATGCCTGGCTGATCCCTGAGGTAACTTTCCGTATAGATGTGTTTATCGAAGCTAGTCATTATCAATACAATGTCCTTCGGCTTAATCGTGTACTCCATATCTGCTAGTGCTTTTTGAACATCCTCCACCGTAATTCCGCTTCTAGGTTCTTTATGGCGCATATCCAAAATCACGCCATTGCCATAAAACTCCTCAAGGGGAAGTTCATCAATCGTACGTGAGGGTTTTCCTTCCGTAATCGGACCAAAGTGAATTGGAGCATCACAGTGCGTGCCGATATGGGTAAAAACCTGAGCATTGACATTCTCAACTGCAAGTGCGAGACCGTCTTGAAAATCACTAGGGTTGATACCAAGCTTGTCTGCAAGCTTCACTGCCTCTTGGGCACTGTCAGAAAACTCCACCTTGGGCGGCCATGGTTCGGCAAAAGGATTACCTTCCCAATAAACACTCAGATCATAAAACTTCAATTTGCATCCCCCTTCCATTTTTCCATTTTTTGAATCATAGAAACTACTTAAATACTTTTTGAAGCTTCTACTTTTTTAATTCCTAACATTTCTCTTGCTTCGTCAGGAGACGCAATCTCGTAGCCTAAATCCGTTGCGATGCCCACGATTCTCTCCACAAGCTGGGCATTACTTGTTGCAAGTTCACCTTTTCTATAGTAAATGTTATCTTCAAATCCAACGCGGACATTCCCGCCAAGCAGCAAGGATGCAATGGTTGCTTGATGCTGCTGCGCTGCAATTCCCATTGCTCCAAAGAACACACCAGAAGGTAATTTCCGAACCATGTGGGTTAGGTTTTCCATACTAAATTGAATCGAACCTTGATTGATCTTCTGCATACCAAAAACAAAGTTAAATGAAGCCGGACCATCGATGATCCCCATCGGCATAAAAATATTAACTACATCCTCAAGCTGAGCATGGTTAAAGATTTCTAATTCAGGTTTAATATTCCGTTCCTTCATGATTTTTGCAGCATTTACCAACCAGTCACGATCCCATAAAGTAGGTTTAATAAATTTCCCCGTATATGCCTGCATCAATCCACAATCAAGTGAAGCCATTTCCGGAAAGGCATCTAATACTTGTAAGCCATCATCAATATGGCTTTCTGGAACCATTGCAGGTGCTGTACTAAATTGGGTAATAATATTGCTTTTAGCCGTGACTTCAGCCTTAATTTCCTTAAAAACATTCACATCATTCGTCGGTCTCCCATTGATATCCCGGGCATGGATATGGGCAATCGCCGCTCCAGCATTTAAACATCGATATACCTCTTGTGCAATTTCCTTCGGCTGCTCTGGAAGCGCAGCGTTAGCTTCCTTCCCATGAAAATTACTAGTTGGTGCAACAGTAACAATTATTTTCCTTTTAGCCATAATGAATTCCTCCTGTTATATTAATTTTTGGCTGTGTTAATGGATACTGTTGATTTAAGAACCTGTTGATTGGAGCGAAAGGCGCTCGACTCCTGCGGAATGTACGAGCAGAGTGAGACCCCGCAGGTGCGAAGCAGCGAGGAGGCTCACGGCGAGCCCGCGGAAAGCGTAGCGCCTGTAGCGTAAATCAACAGCCAAGTTTAACACAGCCAATTTTTAAAAAATCTAAACGGAAACCGGATCGTGATGTTTAAGTAATTCTGATCGAATAAAATCCGGTATAGGGACAGATTTTCCTGTAGAACGGTCAATAAATACGTTGGTAATGCCTCCCTTAGCAACTAGAACATTTTCTTTGTAAAAGCTAAATGAAAATGTGTAGGATGACTTACCAATTTTAGAAATTGAGGCCTGCACTTCCAACTCGTCATCGTATTCTATATTTCCAAGATAACTACATTCCACATGGACACGCGGCATATCCAAACCTAATTGAAAAATCTTTTTATATGAATAGCCGATTCTCCTAAAAAAATCATGATCCATAATCTCAAAATAACGGAATATTGAACTGTAATGGATACGTTGTGACAAATCTGTATCTACAAATTGAATGCGAATGTTTTTTGTAATCATTCGTAATGGTCCTCCCCTCTAGTAATTCCTAAACTACTTATCTACATTATGTGATACTATTTAGTAAACATAAAGTTCAGAATATTTACAATTGCGTAAGAAAAACTTACAATAAAATATAGATCTACTAGATTGATGAAATGAGTTGTTTGATTAATGAATACAGAACATCTGCAATACATAATTGAAGTTTCTGAACAGGGAACGATTGCAAAGGCAGCGGAAAACCTACATGTATCTCATTCTGCTATTAGCCAAGCCATAGGTAATTTGGAATCTGAACTGGGTGTTAAGATCTTTAATCGTTCGCGAGCTGGAAGTCAATGTACCACGGAAGGAAAGGCAGTAATTAAATTATCCCTTGAGATTATGAATAAATTGGCGGAAATGAAAAACATTGGACAAGAAGCCACACTCCTAAAAGGCGATCTCAAAATTGCAGCCTCAGCCATTTACTTTTCTACTTTTTTACCTGAACTTCTTTATTCATTTAGAAAGAATTTTCCTTATGTGCAAATTGAAATGCATGAAAATGATACCCATAATATTATTGAAACCGTAAAGAGTAATCTTTTTGATATTGGACTCGTATTAGGGACTGATGAAACATTGAAAATGGAAGATCCAAGAATAACCTACGAAGTCCTTTTGCAGTCAAGTTTAGTGGTTTGCGTTAGCAAATATTCTCTTCTTGCTTACAACAAGTCAGTAGGACCTGAGGAATTGATCCGGCAACCGTTAGTAAGACGTAATGAAAAATTTGCCGATCGGTTTTGGAATAAGTTATTTTTAGATTATGGAGAAGGAAACGTGGTTTTTTATTCGAATAATCATGACGTCATTAAAAATCTAATCGCGAATAACATTGCGACGGGGATCTATTCTGAATTTTGGATTAGGAATGACCCATTAGTGTTAAACGGAGACATTGTCACGATTCCGTATGTTGATCATGACAAAGAGTATAGTAAATCCTATTTAATTAGTGTACTGCCAAAAACCAACCACTTGCCAAAAGTAACGAAAGAGTTTTTACAAGAAATAAAAAATAAGTTGAAGTAGAACTTATCCATATCGATGACAAAAGCCAATTTCCTGCATGGAAATTGGCTTTTGTCATCTTTCATCATCATCTATCTGAAATCGCAATTAAGATTGGCAAAATAATAAAGGAGGCTAGTGTCGTCCAAAGTATACATTTAGAAACGACTTTTGGTGCTGCATCGAACTTTTCTGCCAGTACAACAGCATTAACTGCAACTGGCATCGAAGCCAAAATGAAAAGAACCAAAAATTGCGTTCCTTTGATGTCTAAAACAACCAAAATGAAGAACGCAATCAGCGGAGCTATCAACAACCGCATGCTTAAACCGCTCCAAAAAGCCTTTAATTGACTTCGAGCCAAACTTACTTTCTGCACACTCGCCATTTGAGCGCCCAAGATACAAAGCACTAGCGGAGAATACGCTCCTGAAAGTAAGGATATCCCCTTCTCTATTCCCGTCGGAACCTGGAAATCAACCATTTGTACCAAAAAAGCCGCTATTGCTGCATAAATCGCTGGGAGCCTAAAGACGGACTTGATGGCTTGTTTAATCGAGAAGTGTGACCGTGCAGCAAAATACACACCCACAATATTCACAATGATCATTTGGATAATTACATATACAGATGCGTAATCCATCCCAGACTGTCCCAAGGCTAACAGGACTAGCGGGAAACCATAATTGACACTATTGGTAAAGGAGGAAATTAATGTAAGCCCAGCTAAATCAGCGGATGACATTTTTAACAGACGGCCCCAGACATTGGCTGCCATCCACAAAAACATAAGATTAATGATACAAAAAGCCAATGTCAGCATCGTGTCATTGGTGGCAACGTGTGATTTCGTTAACACATCAAAAATAAGGGCAGGACTTAAAATATATAAGGCTAGTGATATAAAAGGTTTGGTATCCAATTTTTGATATTTTTGGAGTAACCAGCCTGCAAATACTGGGATGGATAACGGTATAAAAACCTGGTAGAGTATAGTGAAAACTGCCTGTATCATCATCCCATATTCCTCATTTCTAATGTGCCTATTTCCCTTCAGCTAATGCTGAGATATTTCCCTTAACATGATCTTTACAAATTCCACCATGAAAACAGATGACCTTATCAATCTCATAATCTAAGAACCTACTAATCGATTGTTTCGCTTGTTCCATATCTAGCGTATAAATTGGATTAGGATAGTGTAATTGGCCTTGATCAGCAGTAAGCGCATCTCCTGAAATCAAGGTTTTCGTAGCATGATGATATAAGCTGATATGGTCTGGCGTATGTCCCGGTGTGAAAATGACGGATATTCCACCGCAAAACGGCAATATCTGACCGTTTGTAAGGGTATGATCTACCTGAATGCCAGACACTGTAACACCCGTTTTGATTAACTTTTTTTCACCTTGAATATATGGTTTGGTAAGCTCATGTGCATAGACTTCAATTTTTTGCTCATAACCGTTAATGACCTCAAATAAACTGCCAAGATGATCATAATCTTGGTGGGTAATAATAATCTTGGTTACTCTACCCTTAGACAGCTTTGCCACGTTTTCACTGATTGCTTCCAGCTGCCCAGGATAACCCGTATCAATTAGGATGACATCCGTATCATCCCAAATCACCGTAGGTCGAAAAATCATTTCATGATTGTTTACTACCGACCGTAAATCAATAAAGCCTATTCCTTCAGCAACTTGCATTCGATTACCCCTTTCAGCCACCTACACTGTAACAGGCTGGTCTTCTTTTAATGAACGGTAGCGGCCGCTGTAAAAAACAAGTGGTTCTGCATCTTCAAGATGAATATCCCTTACTTTACCAATAAATAGTGTATGATCACCCTCGACATGCTCGGCTGAAACCTCACAGGCAATCTGAGCAATCGCACCTGGAATGACTGGTTTTCCATCAAGACGATCAAAGATTACCTCCTTGTGTTCCTTTAATTGTCCGGCAAAAATCATCGAAAGCTCCTGTTGATTAGCTGCTAAAATATTCACTGTAAAGTTGTTGCTTTCTTTAATTTTGGGAAGAATCTTCGCTTTTTCTCCAATTGATATCACAACAAGTTTTGGAGTCAGTGACACAGACATGAACCCATTTGCGGTCATACCATGAACCTCTTCCCCTGCCACTTCGGTTGCGATCACGGTTACACCTGTTGCAAATTTACCCATTGCGTTTCGAAATTGACGATCATCCATACTAAAATTCCTCCAACTAATGATTTATTCTTCTTTTTATTTGGCCTTCAATGTTTTGTTGATTATTTTTCTGGACATTAGCATTTCTGTTTCTTAGAAGCATGACAATCAATCCTGCTAGTAGACATACTCCACTTGCGGCCAGAATAAAATAAAATGTATCTGAAACAATTAATTTTATTGCTCCAATCGTACCTAGAGCGAGAATGATTGATTTGAACATTTGTTGTGGTATGAGTGGTAACACCTTAATACCGATAAAGGTTCCGATTAAAACCGCGGGAATCACCATGAGATTGATTAAGATTGAACCCGAAGTAATCATCCCCAATTGAATGTAAAAAGGCACCTTAATCACATTTACAAATAGGAAAAACCAAGCACCCGTTCCGACAAATTCATTTTTGGGTAACCTCCGCGATAGTAAATAGACAGCCATCACAGCTCCCGCAACATTTCCAATCATGGTGGCGAAGCCTGCTAGAATCCCAATCATTCCAACAAACCAAATAGAATTTGGTAAAGACTGGTCCATTCTGGAACTAAATACATCTCGAATGATTTGAAATAGGTTAAGACCTATAATCAAAAATCCAAGTAAGATTTTGAGTTGTTCATTGTCGATATTCAACAATACAAAATATCCGATTACGATTCCGACCAATATCCATGGCACTAGAGAAAATAAATGCTTCCAGACTACTGTTCTTCGATAATACGTCACAGCAACGAGGTCGCCCATTAAAAGAATCGGCAGCAAGATTCCTACTGCTTCCTTCGCTGGAAAAATCAAACTCAACATCGTAACGGTAAATATTCCAAGTACAGATAGCCCCGTCGTTTTTCCAAAACCAGAAAGCAATCCAGCCAGCAAGATGAATACTAGGAAATAAAAATCCATTTCAATCATCGTCATCACCTACTCTAATAATGCATTATTTACAAATAGCCCAGGAGAGTTTCCTGAGCTCTTGTAATAGTTCTGCATCTAAATCGTAAATCCTTTATTTTGCAGCTCTTTATCTACCCAGGATCTGTCGATGGTCCTGTTTTTGATTTGCTCGAGCACTTTGACTTCTTTTTCAACCAAATTCCTCAATTTTGGTAATAACCCCTCGGCCTCTTCATGAGGAACAACAACTACGCCATCGCTATCTCCAACCACTAAATCGCCAGGTCGGACGACGACACCCCCACAAGCAATTAGAACGTTAATTTCTCCTGGTCCGTCTTTATAACAGCCACGATGGGTAACACCTTTCGCAAAAACGGGAATCTCGAGTGTTGGCAAAATATCGCTATCACGGATTGCACCATCGATTACAAGTCCGACAGCACCTCTCCTGATACAATTGCTTACTACTATTTCACCTACAGGGGCCTGTGTCGTATTTCCTCCCATATTCAAAACTAACACGTCACCCGGCTCCGCCATATCAATGGCTTTTTGAAGCACCAGGTTATCTCCAGGTGGACAGTGTATGGTTAGTGCATGCCCTGCCATGCTTGGTTTTGAATGAAAAGGTCTTATCCTGCTGTCGATCGCAAACATTCTTTCCATACCATCACTAATAATGGAGGTAGGTATTTCCGCATATGCGTTTACGATTTCTGGACTTACATACCGTTCTGAACGATTTATTCGATATCCAAGTTTCATGGAACACCTCATTTCTTCATTCATACATTAACTTGGGCAGGACTAAATTTCCCAACTTCTACTTGAAACCCTTTGTTTTCTGAATATTCCTCGACCCTTTGCAGTTCCATTCTTTCAAAAATAGGAATATCATTGGTAGAAAACAGAATAGCCTCTTCTGTTTCAGATGTATTTACGTGCTCATGTAAAGCCCATGTCGGAATGACTAAGTAGTCCCCTTTTTCCCAATCAAATCGGATTCCATCAATCAACGAATACCCTTTTCCTTCTTTAATATGGTATACCACGCTGTTAACATGGCGGTGTGCTTTCCCATGGAAACCTGCTGGCAGCTTTTGCAGCCATGCTCCAATGTTTTCATTCGCTGATTGTCCATTGGAAGGATTAATGTATTCGACTACATACCCTTCGACGGGATCTGGATCGTAGTGATCGCTTAAACCTTTGAGCGCGGCTAGCGTCGAATTGTATTTGTATGCTGGCAGTGGAGCCTGGCTTGGTTGATGATCAGCTAGTGGTCTAACCATGCCTCCCTGGTATTTATTAATACTTGATTTTCGTGTTATTGGCTGCTTTTTTAGTGCATGTGGCTCAAAAAACGTACCGTGCAAATAGAATATTAGTGGCGTATCTAGACAATCCATCCACATCATCGGTTCTGTTCCTTCGTGCTCGTGTTCATGCCATAAACCCTTTGGGGTGATAACATAGTCACCCTCGGACATGTACACTTTTTCCCCTTCCACTGCACTATATGCACCCTCACCCTTTACAATATAGCGAAGTGCTGTCTGTGTATGGCGGTGAGGTGGTGCCTCCTCACCTGGCAGCAGGATTTGTACGCATACCGACAATGTTTGCGTTGTTGCTCCCCAGCCGTACGGTTCTAAATCTCTCATTCCAGGATTAATTAACATCAATACCCTGCGGTCGCCGCCATTGTTAAAATTAATGATTTCTGCTGCCTTATTCATATGAAGCTCAATTACTTCTCTTTTCCAAATATATGGGATAGGTTTCGACTTAGGCTGTCTGTGCATCACTTCAGGTGCTGCCATCCATAATGGTTCAAATGCATCTTTTGATACTTCTTGATGAAACGCATCCATTTCAGGCGTAACTTTAACTGGACCTGCCATTTCTCATCACCCTTTTCAATTTATGGCTGTTCTCGTAACGATGGTTGTTAAAATCTTAAAGCCGATTTTAACGTGGAAATAGTTATTTTGAGCCTTGAATATAGTTTGCAAGCTCTTTTCTATTAAATTTCTGCTGTATTCTGCAAAAACACTGCATAATCATAAATTTTTGTTATTATAAACAACAAAGTTTAAGAAAAGAGCCTTGTTTATTCGTTTACAATCGGATTTTCTAGAGCGCCAAGACCCTCAATTTCTACGCGGACAATGTCTCCATGCTTCATCCATGAAACAGGTTTTCTAGCCTGTCCTACTCCACCAGGTGTACCCGTACAAATAATATCTCCAACCTCTAGCGTCATAATATTAGATAAGAAATTTACTAGATATGGAATATTGAATACTAGGTTTTTAGTATTCGAGCGCTGACGTTCTTCTCCATTAAGTGTAAGGACTAAATTACAGTTGTGTGGATTTGGTAAGCTTTCTTTTGTTACTAGGTGAGGTCCCAATGGCAGAGTCGTATCGAATGTTTTTCCTTGCAGCCACTCTTTGGTACGCTTTTGGAAATCACGAATAGTAGCTTCATTGCCAATAGTATAACCTGCGACGTAATCCATGGCATTCTCTTCAGGGATGTATTTGCCTTTCTTCCCGATTACCACAACTAATTCTGCTTCATGATCAAGATCGTCAGAGACTTTCGGTTTTAAAATGGGGTCTCCATTTGCAATAATCGTATTATTATATTTTGCGAACACAACCGGGATGGTTGGAATTTCTCTTCCCATTTCCTCAATATGTTCGCGATAGTTAAGTCCTACGCAAATGATTTTTTCTGGCTTTTGAATCGGTGACTCCAACTTTACTTGTCGGCCTTTGTAGTACAGCTTTCTATTTACATCATCGGAAAATTCATTGTTTTGAACGAATTCGATACTTTCCTTTGCAAGATTCTGGCTATCTTCTCCGCCTTGTAAAAAACCAATCATATTAGGCGGAATGTAAGCTTCTGCTATTTGCTTTGCCCGGGCTTGACCCTTGCTTTCAAATAAGAGTTCGCAAGACTTATTTAAATCGATATAGGATTCGTTCATTACTGCAGCAATCCTTTGTTCACCTTCCACACTTACTGTTGCTAGACGCATTATAAAACCTCCTGTTAATTTATAAAATTAATGTACTTTTTGGATCAAGCGGAATCCCTAACTCCATTTTTCCAAACATTTCGCCCAACATATCCATGTTAAAAGCGTAATGCATAGAGGATCCTTGAACATCCCGCCAATACCGGTTTAGTGGGTTTCCCTCGTAAACTATACCAGCTCCACTATGGTCTACGATCGTTTTGACGGCATTGTTGCACATTTTTGCAATAAATCCGTAGTTTCGACGAAGACGTAATTTTTCATGGGTATCAATTGGTTCTCCGGTACCTAGCCTTGTTATCGTTTTTTCTAACAATGCTTCAGCAGCTGCTAACATAGCAGAAACTTCTGCCACTCGAATTTGTTGATGGGTAAAATCGGCTACTTTTGTGTTTTTGGCGCTTACTTTATTTTTCATTGTATCTCGCCATAGCTCATAGGCACCTTGACTTGCTCCTAACAATGCCGAAGATAAGCTGACTGGCATCGCTGCAAATAACGGGTGACTATAAAGAAGACTTGTATTTGTTTTTCTTCCAGGACCCTCACCCTTTTGACACCAGGCGATCATATCAAGAACGCGATGTTTGGGAACGAATACATTTTTAAGTGTAATATTATTGCTGCCAGTACCCCTTGTTGCAACAGTTTTCCATGTTTTTTGAATTTCAAAATCTTCTTTTGGTACCATCATCATCAATATTTCATTGGGTATTCCATCAGCTGGGTCTACATCAACAAATCCCATTACCATGACCCATTCCCCGTGATCGATTCCGGACGAATATCCCCATTCCCCATTCAATTGATATCCACCTTCTACGGAAATCACTTTGTTTGTGGGGAAGGGATTAAAAGAAGAAGCAATACTTGCATCAGGATTTTTCTCCCAAATCTCACGCTGTACCTCCTCCGGAAAGTAGCCAAGCATCCATGAATGGATGAGCAGCAACGTGTAACACCAGCCTGCAGAAGGATCGGCTTTCGCTATTTCCATGGTCGTTTTAGACAGGGTATGAAAACCTAGCTCATGTCCTGCCCACTGTTTTGGTGTCATGACACGGACTAGCCCTGATTCAATAAAGTCCTGAATCGTTTCTTCGGGCTGACGAGAAAGTTCCTCCGTCAATTTAAAGCGTGGTTTAATCTTGATTGCCAAATTTCTAGCGTGTTCAATTGCCTCTTCATTCGTTAATTGCTCCGTTACTTGGTTCAAATATATACCCCCTTCCTGTTAATTATGATATTAATGAATCTTTTTGACTAAGTGGCAGGCCTAACTCCAACTTCCCAAACATCTCGCCTAACCAATCCATGTTAAAGGTAATATGCATGGACGATGCCTGAACATCTCTCCAATAGCGGTTGACTGGGTTCCCTTCATAGACAATGCCCGCTCCGCTATGATCTACAATCGTTTTGACTGCTTGGTTACACATTTTCGCCACATACCCGTAATTTCTACGAATACGCAATTTTTCATAGGTATCAATCGGTTCCCCCGTACTAAGTCTTGTTACCGTTTTTTCTAACAGTGCTTCAGCAGCTGCTAACAAACCAGAAACTTCGGTTAACCGAATTTGTTGATGGGTAAAATCGGCCACCTTTGCATTTCTGGCACTGACTTTATTTTTCAAGCCGTCTCGCCAAAGTTCGTACGCACCGATACTAGCACCTAGCAAAGCAGACGTTAAACAGACTGGCATCGCTGCATATAATGGGTGGCTATAAAGAAGACTTGTATTTTCCTTTCTTCCAGGACCTTCCCCTCTTTGGCACCAAGCAGCCAAGTCAATGGTTCGGTGTTTGGGAACGTATACATTTTTAAGGAGAATATTATTGCTGCCTGTTCCCCTTTGAGCGACCGTCTTCCATGTTTTTTGTATTTCAAAATCTTCTACTGGTACCAGCAGCAACAGAACTTCTCTAGCTAACCCTGTTTCTTGATTTACATCAATATTTCCTTGCATCATCACATAGTCACTGTGATCAATCCCTGATGAAAAACCCCATGTGCCGTTAATTTGATACCCATCCTCTAGTGTAAGTATTTCATTCTTGGGAAATGAAGCAAAAGAAGTAGCAATCGTTGCATCTAGATTTTTTTCCCAAACCTCTCGCTGTGCCTCCTCTGGAAAGTAAGCAAGCATCCATGAATGGACGACCAGCAACGTGTAGCACCATCCCGCCGATGGGTCCGCCTTCGCTATTTCAACACCCGTTCTAAATAAAGTATCGAATCCCAATTCATGTCCGCCCCAACGTTTCGGAACCATTGCACGGATGAGTCCAGCATCGATATAGTCGGAAATCGTTTCTTGTGGTTGACAACCATTTTCCTCCGTTAATTTAAAGCGTAGTTTAATCTGGTTTGCTATACTTCTAGTACGTTCGACTGCCTCATCATGGGTTAATTGTTGCAATAATTGGTTCAAATAAATACCTCCTTGTTCGTTAATTGGACGCTTCCGTTAGTACTATCATATATAAATGTCTTAATTTTTGGAAATATCAGAAAACCGTCTCCGTGATAAGGTTTTCCTTATAACGTTTGTTCATTTTAGAGTTTCCTTTTATAATAGTTTCATAACTTTTAATAGGATTGGTGGGAATGTTCATGGACCTTCGTCCATTACGGTACTTTATTGTAGTTGCTGAACATTTAAACTTCACGGAAGCCTCTAAGCAGCTTTATGTCGCACAACCTGCTGTGAGTCAACAGATTGCCTATTTAGAAAAAAAAATAGGTGTAAAACTATTCAACCGCACGAAACATTCCGTGCAATTGACAGAAGCTGGTACTGTTTTTTTGAAGGATGCGAAGGAAGTATTAAGGAAGCTTGATGAGTCAATTGAAAATGCCCATCATGCTGAGGAAGGGTTAATTGGTACCATTAATATTGGCTTATTGAGCGTCCCTGTGAGGGATTTTTTACCCCTGTTGATTCGAAAATTCAGACGCAAATATCCAAAAGTGACGATTCGGTTAAACTATTATCATGTAGGGGAAATCATTGAAAAATTAAAAAGCGATGATCTAGATATTGCTTTTACCCTGTCATTGGGACTGCAAAGTATTGGTGGATTGGAATACAAAACATTATGGACACAGCCCCATTGTATCATCATGCATCAAGACCACCCATTTGCTAATAGAAAAAGTATCAATATTGCAGAATTGGCAAAGGACTCCTTTGTCATGCTAGAAAGAGAAGTCTCCCCTCCAGGCTTTGACCTCTTACTAGCTGCCTGCAACAATCATGGTTTTTCTCCAAACCTAGTTAATACGGCTTCCCATATTGAAGCAGTGTTAATGATGGTCGATGCTGGAATAGGCATAACCATTCTACCAAAATATTTCCAATCTTCCGCAGCTCCTACACTTCGTTTTATAAACATTGAAGGGGATGATCATAAAGTGGATATTCTTGCCTCTTGGAAGAAAATAAATAAGAATCCCTCTTTAGCCTTATTTATTGAGGAACTAGAGTTACTGCTTTCTACTAAAATACCATAAAAAAAAGGAAGGCAGCTGCCTTCCTTTTCAAAGTTCAACAGATACATATCTTGTTGTCTTTTCAAATATTTCCTCAAACGTAGTATCCAAAGAAATGGCTAATTCTTTGAATAATATATTTTGAACGGATGATAATAGTCTTCGGTCCGGATCACCGATTTTCTTTCCATTTCGGTCAGCTTCATATTTCTTACGCATCAATGTGTTAACGATTTTTGAAATCTCTATTCGGTTTCCCCTATTTACAATATCAGTATATTCTCGTGTTCGGTCGTGTCCTTTGTCTATCCAATGAATACCGGGTTGCTTGAAGGATTCGAGAATTTCTTCTGCCTCGCTTCGATTAATAATGCCAAGCATAACTACCTTATCATTATCAACAGGATTATGAATAGTTAGGTTGTGATCTTCAACCGGCTGAATTTCATAGTAGTTTCTAGTTTTTCCGTTATATGTTCTTTCACATATATTAACTATTCGACATATACCAAGTGATGAATAGATTATCAAGTCGCCAACATTAAACATGATTGAGTCTCCCATTCTACTAATTGTCAACTTGGTTGACTATGTTAATTTTACTACAATATCACCATTACGTCAACTAAGTTGACAATCCTTTGTCTGTTTTGTATATTTAAGTCGATTACGATAATTGGAGTGAAAGCATTGAATCCTGGATTACAAAACTTAGATTTAATAGATTTATTAAGTGAGCGGCATCTACTTCTTAGGAGATTATTAGAGGAATTGTGGAACGATAACAGTAATATTCAAATAGCAAATTCGGAATGGTTCATCATGGCTCGTATATATAAAAAGCAAACAACGATTTCCTATGTAACAAAGCATGTAGACATATCACGGCAAGCCGTTCATAAATTCATTAAAAGTCTTGAGTCAAAAGGATTAATTGAGGTTATGAGCGTAAAGAATAACAATAAAGAAAAAGGGATTCAATTAACTTTATTAGGCGAGCAATTTTTTGAAAAAAACGAGGCACTAAAAGCAACTATAGAGAAAAAAATTGAGGAAAAGATTGGAACGGAACAAGTAACATATCTAAAAGAAATCCTAAAAGCTGATTGGGGATTATAGACGGGGTTTTCAGTGTTATTCATATCGCACAACAAAAGGCTTAGAGAATATTTATCTCTAGGCCTTTATTTTTATTGATTAAATAAATTGCTTAGTTGAAATTTTTAGGATTTTTCATCCCAAACTTCAGTTAATGTATCTCTAAAGAGCTGATTAAGTTCACTAGTTGGATCAGGAATCTCTATGTTTAAACCCTTTGAGTAAGCCTCTAGATGCTCAATTTCCTTGTAAAGAAATTCGTTAATGCTATCGATTCTTGGTTCCATATTTAACTCTTCTCCTGCGATTTTCCTTTTTAATAATGTTAAGACAGACTCCTTTAACTCTCCAGGTTCCAATATCTCTTCTACTAGTGCTTGAAATTCCATTGGAGGAATAGAATGATACTTTTCAATCCATTTAGCCGCCAAAATAGGCCGAAGCACGTAAAAATACTTTTTAATCCTAACATCGTTTCCTTGAAGATAATCGCGAAAATTTCCTTTTGCCATATTCAAATAATGATACAAACAAGATGTTGGCGAAAAAATATTCTTATCTAGTGCTCTCATTTTTTCAATGGTTGAATACGACTGATAATAAACGATGCTTGACCTAAGCCATTCTAAAAGAGGTGGGTTTGACTTTCTAAAAAGTCTTAGTGCTTTTGTTAACTCCCACCCACTTAGGTCCAATAAAGGGTGGATGGGGATTGAAATTGGATCCCTAGCAGGAATTTCAATCACATCTCTTTTTTGGTCAATTGATAAATACCAATTTGGATTATGTATATAAATAAACCGTACATCATAATCACTATCTTTGGAAGGGAACCCCCAGGCTCGACTCCCTGACTCGCAAGCGAATAAAATTTTTACACCATAATCTTTCTCTATTTGCTTCAATACTTCAATAATGTGTGGTCTCATTTAATTTCCTCCAAAAAATACATATCACAGGGCTATTTCAACATACTCTTTTTCGTTCGTCTTCTATCACTTTTAATTAACCTGTACCTAAGTTGAGTAGACATTAAATAATGTTAGCAAAAACATACAATATTACGATACTTATTACTATCGTGATATTTGAAATCGTAGCGATTAAACGAATAGATTCGGTACGATATTTAAATTCTACTGCGAAGGTAATTGCCGATGCTGCTGCAGGCAGCAATAGTCCAATCAACACCGTATAACGAAACATTTGATCGTATGGGAGAAAATAGAATAAGGCGATTCCAAAAAGCAAGCCACAGCTATATCGGAATGTTAAATATTTTAATATAGGTTTAATCGTTTGTTTTTCCAAATTAAAATTTAAGTAAATGCCCAATAATAATAACGATAATGGCATATTGGCTCCTGATAGTGTATTGGCAATATTAATCAAAATCTCTGGTAGATGGATTTGACTTAAATTTAAAATACTCGCAATTAAATAGGTCATTAATGGGATAGACTTGCCAAGTTTTTTTATAATTTCAACTGGATTAAGATTTAACCCTTCTTCGGAAAAATAACTACCCAAAATATAGGCGATTCCAAAGACGATAAAGGAAGCTCCAACATCGAACATACTAAAATATGTTAATCCATTCATTCCCCAAATGGCAAAAACGAGTGGAAAGGCAAATAATCCAACATTAAATCCGGATGATAGCATGAGAAAGGAACCTTTCCGTTCTCTTTCCTCATTTTTAAAAAATAGCAAACCGAAAAATGTTGTAATGATTCCAAAAAGGATGACGATAATTGGTAAGAGCATTAATGAAGTTTCTATTTTCACCTTATCGAATGTAACTAGAACTAATGCAGGTAGGGTTATTTTAAAAATAATTTTTGCAATGACTTCTCCATCTTTTTCTTGTAAGATCTTAAACCTTTTTAATAGATACCCAAGGGCAATGATGAGGATGATATAAAGAAATTCTTGGTTCATTAATATATGCACTCCTAAATGATACTTTGATTTTGTTTTACAAGTTGTCCATTAAGCAAGGATATCTCTTTTTAATGTTTTCTGAAAGCCATTTGTCATCAAAATTTTTATACCGATTGTAAACCTGTTATTTTAATCACACCATCCCCCGATTAGGAATTGTAAAATCATATTATATGGACATAAAAGGAGCTGGGCGATGATTGGTTGGAAATTGGGAAATCAGCACAACTATTTTAGGGGGGATACTTTTGCTTAAAATTTTTATTTTCGTTTTAATACTTATTACCTTAGTCATGTTGAGTATTTTTATTGATGGTGTACTGGAGCTACATAAGCAAGAAAAAGAAGATAAAATGAATTTGGTTAGAGACGGGATGGAAGGGTACTTAGACAGAACATTTGGTTTTGGGAATGTTACCATTTTCAAATCTATCCTTGATGCTGAGGGAAATACCAGATACTTAGTCTATTTACCAAAATATGAGTGGTTCAAGTCACCGCAATATGAATGGTTTGAAGTGTATACCACTCAGAGCGGATTTAAGCATGAAGCCATAACGAGATAACAGAAATTCACATTAAAAAAAAAACGCTGCGTCGCGGCGTTTTTTCGTTTTATCTAGTGTATTATTTCTACCGGCTGTTACTTAACTATTTTTATTTACTTCTTCAAATACAATTTGTTTTGGCAATAGCTTACTGCATAGGTAAACGCTTTGATACGGAATACCGTTAATGGGTACAGGATTAGCATAGTCCTTAAAATAGCCTACTCGCGGGCTTAAATACATGACTTCGAAAGCCTTATCTTTAAATAAATTTGCTTTATCCTTACTATCAAATAGACCAACCACTCCTATAAGCATGGCAAAAGGTATACCTAATTCAAATAATCGTTCTATCACTTCAATTTTAACAGAATAGGGTGGATTGCTAATGATATAATCACAATCTATCTTTAAGTTAAAAAAGTCCTCTCCATTTTCAATATGCGTTGCGATTACAGTATGTCCCTCTTTTCGCAATTCCTTAACAAAATGGCTTTCATTCGTGTCAAAAGGACACCATACTGTTGAGTTAGGTTTTAGGTATTTTTTTACAGGTTGTACTGCATAAGCAGGTGTGAAGTATTCATCACTGCCGTTTTTGGCGATCTTGAAAGGGTGCCCCACTTGCATTTACAATCTCTCCCTTATGTCTTGACTTTGGTGTCTAAAAAATGTATAAATTTGAGGTGTTTTTTGGTTTAAACTGTTCCTCTCTCAATTAATTTTACAACGATCTCCTCATGAAATTGATTCGTTTGTTGAATAGCTTGGAGGAAGAGTTTTTTCCCGATTTCTATTAATGGGATTTCCAGAGTAGTAATGTTCATCATTTTCGCAATCGGTTGGTTATCAAAGCCCATTATTGCAAGCTCATTCGGAATTAAAATATTTTGTTCTTTACAGCAGGTTAGGATCCCAGCAGCTACTTGGTCGCTTGTAACTAATAAGGCAGAAGGCGGATCACTCAATTTCATTAGTGATTTCACCACTCGCTCCCCATCAACAAAATTAAAACAATCAATAAAAATGTACTTTGGCTCAATGTGTTTTTTTACTTTCAGGTGGAAATCTCTGTACGCCTTCTCCCTCAGCTCACTATTTGCCCCTGAGTTCCTGCCTATACAATAACCAATTTTATGATGTCCCCTATTATGTAAATATTCTAATGCCTTGAAGAACGTTTTATAGTGGTCGATAAAAGTTGAAGACACATTGTGGCCCCTTGAATCTTCACATAATACAATTGGACCATAGCTTCTATACTCATTAATCATTTCCCATCCACAAATCCTTGAACAGATAATTAATGCATCGATTTGTTTATGCTGCAGCATTTCTAATGCTTCAATTTCGCGATTTTCTTCATAATTTGTTTGAAACAGAACTAACTTTTTGTTATATTTCACTGCTTCATTCGCTATTCCTTCTATTAATAACCCAAAATAGGGATGATTGGAAAAGGGAATCACCACGCCAATAAGTTGTGTTGCACCTTTACTTAGATGAACAGCATTAATATTGCGCTGGTAATTACTCCCCTCGATTACCCGCAAGACAGCTTCTTTTTTCTCCTCACTTACATATGGATGATTATTTAATACACGTGAAACAGTTGAAACGGAGACCCCTGCCATTTTTGCAATGTCTTTAATATTCGTCATAGCCTCACCTTTTTGAAAAAACTTTTCCTTGCTCTGAAACGCGTTTCATAAATTAAGCTTTGTATATAAATAAAAGGAGGTACCTTATATGTATATAGTAGGAGTTATTTTATATTTAATTTTCTTATGTGGATCAATCTTGGTATTTTCATCATTTCCTATTTCTCTTTATCAGAAAACACATCGAACAAAAAAAGACAAAACAAGTCATTATTATAGCTATTTATTTGATGTATATGATTATGATAGCAATCTCAATAGATAAATGATGGAAACTATTAGGGACTTGAGGTATACTCTAGTCCCTACCTATAGCCATTCCTCTGCTATCGAACGATTATCCGCTAGTGAAAATGCTGCATTTGTTATCGCTTGTGCTAACGTATCACCCGTTTCACAAACCTCATTAAAACAAACCTGATAATCACCAGTTGAACTGTATGTATAGCCGAAACTTTTTAGCTTTTCAACGATAAAAAGTGCATGCTCTAGGTTTTTATCAGGCTGGAAATCATATATGAAAATCCTTTTCTCAGGATCAAACCATCTATCCCAACGATTTAATTTCCATCCTAGTATTCTACGGGCGATTACCTCTATTTCGTTCATATCAAATAACCTCTTTTTCTCCTCTGATTTATCTATTCTACCATTTTCAACCGTTTGAAACTATATCCGGCTATTTCAAATAGACAAAAAGACAAAGAAAAAAGAACCAAATTAACGGTTCCTTCTTCATCATTTATTAAAGGTTTTCCCTATAAAAATCTTAATCTACAATTTTAAGTGAAATCTTCATGGCTTCATGGTCCTCTGTTGCCCCACACACAGTGGAACAGATTAATTCGTATGTACCTGTTTTATCAGCTGTAAATTCTGCTGGTTTATCGGCACCCAATTCAATACCTAAATCCTTGCTGCTAATTGTATGCATACCTTCTTTGTTGACTAAATTTATTTTAACGTTTGTTCCTTTTTTTATCGTCAATTCTTTATCTGATTTGAAATCCCAGTTTGTTGCAGTAATTGTATATACTTCGACACCTTCTGTGGATGATGCTTCAGTTGATTGCTCTTGTTTTGGAGCTGTTGTTTCTTCATCTCCGCCTCCGCAAGCCGCTAAGCCCAGTGATAATGCACTCGCTAAGAAAAGTAATCCTAGTTTTTTCATAATTATATTCTCCCCTTTTGTTTTTCTGTAAATTAGTAAATCAGTTTGTCTGCTTTACTACCTTTATTTTAGCGCTCTATTCATTACTTTTCCTTGATATAAATCAAGACTATAGTGTATTAATTTCACTTAAATAAGCATAAAAAAAAGCAATTGCCTATTGAACAATTGCCCTACTGGAAAAACAGTATTTTTATATTAAATGTACCTCTTGCCATTTCCGAACACTATTGATAAACCAGATTTTTTCTGCCCTTTTTAAGTCAGTGTGTGTAAGAGTTTTTTCGTGAATTTCCCCTATTTTTATTAACCTGTCTCGAAACGTTCCTGCTAGTAATCCGCAGTTTACTGGAGGTGTCCATAATGTGCCGTTTATTTCCAAGACTATGTTGCCATTTGTAAACTCCGTTAACTCAAAGTCTTCATTCCACAGCAGGATATCAAAAGCTTCTGAAGTCAGTTGTTTTTGAAATTTCGTATAAACCTCTCGATTGGTTGTTTTATGATATAAAAATGGGTTATTTTTATCGACTGGTTCTTTCGCAAGGATCACTTTAACAACTGCTACTTGAGGGGAAATGGGCTGCCCTTCAATCGTCAAATCACCATTTTTTGCTGCAAGAAGGCGAACTTTACGCAACCCGGTGTTATTTTTACTTGAAAAATCCTTCAGGGTATTCTTAACTTTTTCTATATCTAACTCAAAACGAAAATAACCTGCTGATTTTCCCATCCGATTCAGATGTTCTTCAAGTAGAAAGTATTCTCCATTGTCTACTAATATACTTTCTAAGAGCTCAAATTCTGACGGTACCCCTTCCAATACTTTAGCTTTCGCAAGGATTTCGTGGTACTCCCCTTGCGAAGTGGAATCCCAAGTAATTCCCCCACCTACCCCATAAACTGCTTCACCAGATTGATGATTAATCACAACCGTTCTAATTGGTACATTAAAAATCGCTTCTTTATTCGGTGATATGTAGCCTATTGCCCCGCAATAAACTTCACGTGGTTCATTTTCTAACTCTGCAATGATGTTCATGGTACTAATCTTTGGTGCACCTGTAATCGACCCACAGGGAAAAAGGGCCTTAAAAATGTCCATTAGACTGGTAGTTTCGGAAACTTGAGCTGAAATCGTTGAGGTCATTTGATGAACGGTTGGGTAGTGTTCAATTTCAAAAAGCTTATCTACTGAAACGGTTCCAGGTTCTGCAATCATCCCGAGATCATTCCGTAACAAATCGACAATCATCACATTCTCGGCGCGATCTTTCTCAGAATGATAAAGCCAATTCGCGTTGGCACTATCTTCATCAGGTGACACCCCGCGTTTTACCGTTCCTTTCATCGGTTTGGTGGTAATTTTCCCTTGATGCAAGTGAAAAAATAACTCCGGTGAAGCAGATAAAATACTATGATCACCTGTATGGAGATAAGCACTATAATTGGAGGATTGTGCTTTTTTCAGCCTTTCAAAAAAAGCTAACCCATCCCCGGTAAAGTGTGAATGGAGACGAATGGTATAGTTGGTTTGATAGGTATCTCCGCTTTCAATACATTGTTTTATATAGTTAATTGCTTCTTTGTATGTATCCATTGAAATGGAAGGTTTCCATTCTGATAGTGTAAAGGTCCCCGAGCTATTTAGATATTTATGACCGGGCTCTGAAAAAATACCAAACCAAAGCAGCGGCATGGAACTCCCACGCTTGACCCTAAATGCAGGATCGAAAGCAGGAGCACTTTCGTATGATAAAAATCCGGCTGCATAAAACCCGTTTTCAACTTCCTCCTGTACAAGTTGAAAACTAGGGATAACATCCTCAATTTTATGAGCTGTAATTACGCGTAGCGGTTTCTGAAATGTAACCGGTTTTACTTTTCCGTTAGAATCTGCAAATTCAAATGATAAAAGAGGTTCTGTTTGTTCCATACTATTTGTCTTCACCCTTAAGCTTCTTGATTTTCAAAGAAAGAAACCTCTTTAAGTTTATTTATCCTTGTGAGTCTCGTCAACCTTTTCGGCTATTTCCTCTGAAAACTCTGTAACAAAACTTGGTTGAAAATCCCTTTTAGCTGGTTTCGTTGTATCTTTCGCTTTTAAACCACTCCGATGGTGGGCCACATAATAAATCAACGAGAAAACCACTACCATGCTTGTTCCTGTTACAAGCCCAGCAGTTTGACCAGGAATAAAGGGCATACACAATAAAACTGCGATTAAGCTTATCAACGCAATCCATGAAGTATATGGAAATCCTGGCATTTGACAACGCCCTCCTGGAGGACAGCCTTCCCTTTTTCGAAAACGAATATGGCTTGCCATAATCACTGCATAGGTAAAAATCAAAGCAAAGCCACCAGAAGTAATTAATACTAGGTAGGCTCTTGGAAATAAAAGTCCAAAAAACAACCCAATCAGCATGGCTAGACCAGAGAATAATATTCCACGATAAGGCACATCTCTTACGTCTCTAAGCCAATTAGGAGCATGACCTTCATCAGTTAGTGAACGAATCATTCTTCCTAATCCAAAAATACATGCCAGCATCGCAGAAAGAATAGCCGATATTAGCACTAAATTAAGGGCAGTACCTGCCCAGCCAATCCCCCAACGGTTAAGAGATGCGACCATCGGACTAACATTTTCACTTAGATCCGCGGTAGGAATCAGTGGCAATAATACAGCCGCGTACAGAATATACAAGCCCACAAGGGAAAAAACCGTATATCGGATAGCTTTCGGTATGGTTTCTGTTGGATTATCCGTTTCTGTAGCTGCTAATCCAATTATTTCAAAGCCTGCATAAGCAAAAACTACGAGTAACATACTGCCAGCAATGCCTTTTAATCCACCAGGCATTAATGGTTCCCTTGCTAATTCGCCTGCACCAATTGCTGGTGTATCTGGCATTAATCCTGCGATTAAAACCAATGCTGTTAGGATAAAAAAGATAATCGCAAAAATCTTGACAGCTGAAAGCCCGCTCGCGAGCTTGCCTATTTTATCTGCCCCTAATAAATTTAAGAGGGTAACACCAACAATTATCGAGCCTCCCAGCCAAGCAATCGAAACATTGGGAAACCATTCACGGATTAAAATGGATATCGCTGTTGCTTCACTTGACATCGATAGTACAGTCCCTGTCCAATAAAGCCAGCCGGCGACAAATCCAGTACCTTGTCCAAGTTCCCTGGCTGCAAAGGTACTAAAGGAGCCAACGGTAGGATTTCCCACTGTCATCTCTGACATTGCAAACAGGATTAGGTACACGAGTACTCCAGCTGCTATATAGGATAATAAAATAGACGGACCCGCTGCGTTGATTGCAACAGATGAGCCTAGAAAAAAAGATCCGCCAATTACACTTCCTAACGCCATCATTGTCAGCTGCCAGGCAGATAATCCTTTACGTTTAATCTTCAACACCATTCACCTTTTTCTAAAATGAGCTATGGTTATTATTTGCCTAAATTAGAAAAGGATTCTTTATGTTAGAAATTGGAACGAGCAAAAACTCCTCTGACTAGGTCAAAGGAGTTGATAATGCGATATTAAATAATTTCCACCAATTCTTTTGCCGATTCTTTTTTTATTATAAGTGATTCTAGGACATATGCCTTTTCAAACCCATCTTTTATTGCATTTGTTATCGAGCCAGGATTGATTGCATCGCCAATTACAAAGACATTATTAAAGTGTTTACGATAAGACTCCTCTAACGGATTAAAGGATTGGGTTCCCATTGAGAACACAACATGATCCAACACAATATCCCGTTGCTGATTATATTCATTCTCGATGATAATAGAGTTAGGTGAAATTTTAATAACGTGTTGGCCTTCGATTACTTCAACATTTGCTTTTTTCAATCGATTGATTAGCATTAATCTTGTTGGAGCGGATACCTTACTACCGGTCTCAGTTGGTACCTCAACCAAGGTTACATCAGCAGCCTTTGCAGAAAGCTGGCTCGCTACGCTATAACAAACCATCCCACTACCTACTACAACAACCTTTTTATCTGTAAAATCATTTCTCTCTAAGAGAACATCTTCATAGTCACATACAAGAGGTAAGTTATTTCCCTCTACATCGGGAATAATCGGTTTGGCACCCGTTGCTAAGAAAACAGCATATGGGTCTATTTCTTTGATTTTTTCAATGGACGCCTCTGTATTAAGTAGTACATCAACATTTAGCCGTTCCATTTCATTGGTATGATAGTCAATGATCCAGTTCATTTTCTCTTTTGCGATCGGAGCTGTTACCAGATTCAATTGTCCGCCTAGCGTAGTGTCCTTCTCAAAAATAGTGACATCGTATCCTTTTAAAGTCAGAACTCTAGCCGCTTCCATTCCACCAGGTCCACCACCAACAATCGCAACTTTTCGTTTTTCTTCTATTTTTTTTAGTTCCCTGAATTCTAACTCTCTTCCTGCTCGAATGTTTATCGAACACGATATGTGAGCTGTTACTCCTCTGGTACAATGTAAGCAGCAAATACACTTTCTAATTTCCTTATCTCGCCCTTCCTGCGCTTTCTTTGCCCATTCCGGATCGGCAATATGGGGACGTCCCATTGCGATAAAATCTGCTTTTCCATCAGCAAGAATTTTATCCGCAAACTCTGGCTCTCGAATTACCCCAACTGTTATGACAGGTATCGTCACTGCTTCTTTTACTGCTTGTGCAAGATAAACTCGCCAGCCTTGTTCGAACATCATCGATTCGATCATTTTATCCATTGAATTATAATTTCCACAGCTGGCATGGATTGCGTCAGCGCCAATCTTTTCTAAATACTGAGCAATCTGCTTACTCAATTCTATAGTCGTTCCTCCCTCTTCAAATTCATCCACACTCAAACGAATGGAAACAGGAAAGTCCTTCCCACACATATTCTTAATCCCGACTACAATTTCCTCGACAAATCGCATTCTATTTTCGAAGCTTCCGCCATACTCGTCGGTTCGAAGATTTGTGTTTGGGCTTAAGAATTGATTAATTAAGTAGCCATGTGCACCATGAAGTTCGACACCGTCTGCTCCCGCTCTTTTACACCTATAGGCACCCATTACAAATTTATTGATCGTCTGTTTCACTTCTGCATTTGTCATTTCTCTTGGTTCTTCCCCAATGGCTGTACAAGTTACGGAACTAGGTGCAATGATTTGCCTGCCATCACCTAATACCATGGAGGTTGTTTCTCTGCCTGAATGTTGCAGCTGGACGAATACCTTTGCCCCATATTTTTGAACCGCTGTTGCCAGTCGATGTACTCCAGGTACAAAACGTTCTTCATCGATTCTTAGCTGATTAAAAGTAGACTTTCCGTAGTCATAATCAATCGAAGTATATTCAACAATAATTAACCCAGTTCCGCCCTTTGCTCTTTCTTCATAATAGGCAATCTGGTGGTCTGTGACCTCTCCATTTGGTCCAGCCAGTGACGTACCCATTGCTGGCATTACAACACGATTCTTCAGTTCTAAGCTCCCGATTTTTCCTTTTTCAAATAAATGGCTGTACTTCATCCAACTCCTCCTTTTTACTTGTTCAATATTTCACAATCTTATGTAAAAAAATACTTCCACAAATATTATAGTCGATAATACTTAAGGAAGTTGTGAAATAGAAATGACATTTATGGTAGTCTATGTATAAATTGACAGTAAATTTACAATCCTTCAACTTTTGCTTAATAAAACCCCTTTATACTAATGATATAAATCAATATGAAGGAGTGGTTTCCATGCTAGAGCTCATGTTTAGAATTGTAGTCTTGATTCCAATCTGCACTTTTATGTGATTCATTCCATTTCCAATCTCTACACAATTTTTTTACCTTCCTTTACTAATTCCATCCTAGACCAAAAACACTCCATGAATATGTCATAATACTCACGGTCAAAGATTTACTTTGGCAGTTCCTTGTACGCTAGTTTCATGATGATCTCCTTGTGCTGGGGATATTTTTGCAATAAATCAGACTGTGTAAATAATTCAAAGTCTTTGAACTCGAACCCTGGGGAAACCATGCAGCCAACAAGTGAGAATGTATTATTCTCCTTAACAGAAGATCCAAAGATTGAATTTTTCTTCACTAACACTTGAGGGACCTCTCCCTCATCAAGATTCAGCCCTAATTTCATTTCTTGATATTCACCATTTTCATGAATTACGTGTACTGTCAAAGAACTTCCTCCATGAAAATACCATAATTCATCCGATTTAAGGCGATGAAAATGTGAAACATTCTCAGAGGTTAAAAGAAAATAAATACTCGTATAAAGCTTTCGCTGACCGTCAAAATTCACAGATAACTCATTATCAGAGATATTCTCAGTAGAACCATATGTATTTTTGTAATAGCCACCTTCTGGATGTGGGGTAAGTCCTAATTTGGTCACCCAGTTTTGTAATTCATTTATATGCATGAAAATCATCCCTTCATTGTCTCTAATAAGCTATTATATATGGGTTAACGAGAAAAAGCACTTATCATAAGTGCTTTTAGTCTCTCTATGCTTATAAATTTGATTTCTTATCTTACCGTTTTTAAAGCGCGGCCCCACTCTACAACTTCACCTAGCATTGCATTTACATTATCAAGATGTAAATCCGCTGGTTTAAAAACACTCATATTTTCAAAATCTGTGAATAATGAAAGTGTGGGATGTGTGCGGACATCAGCTATTTTTAATTCTGCACAGATTCCGCGTAAATGCTCAGCAGCACGAGCACCACCAGTTGACCCATAACTTACAATTCCTGCTGCTTTGTTATACCAATTTTCACGAGCAAAGTCTAAGGCATTTTTTAAAGCCCCAGTAATGCTGTGATTGTATTCTTGAACAATAAAAACAAATCCATCAAGACTAGCTAATTTTTCATTCCAAGGTCCACCTTCTGCTCCATCCGTTGTTCCTAGAAATGGTAAATCGAAATCAGCAATATCAACGATTTCATAATTGGCATCCCCTCGCTTATCGGCAATCCCTTTGACCCATTCACCTACTTGTGGACTAACCCGTCCTTGACGTGTGCTACCCAGGATAATTCCAATGTTTAACTTTTCAGTTGTCATTTGTACTTCCTCCTTCGTTTGTTTCCCAAATAGTTTGTCTAAAAAGCCCATATTTACACCTCCGTTATATTTATTATGATGTTTTTTTCAAATAACATTCTCAACTGAATATAAAAACTCCAACACTCACGAAATTAGTGAGTATTGGAGCTTTTTCTTGGTCATACAGTGCTGCATTTTAGTACCTTTTTAAGTTCCTCAATAAATCCAACTACTTCTTCTTCCTTTGTTGCCCAAGAAGTAACAAGGCGAATGGCAGATTTATCTAAATCAACCTTTTCCCATATATGAAAAGAATACTTATTTAGCAGGATAGTAATTACTGAATTCGGGAATATCGGAAATAGTTGATTGGATGGAGAATGGGTAAGAAATTTGATATTTAAATTACTTAATTCCTCCCTTAGTAACCCTGCCATCCTATTCGCATGTTTGGACAAATCAAAGAACAAATCGTCCCGGAAAAGTTCTAGGAACTGTATACCCAATAATCTTCCTTTGGCAAGGAGAGCGCCTTTTTGTTTCAAATGATATCGGAAATCCTCCTTTAAAGAATCAGTGGAGATCACTAATGCTTCGCCAATTAGTGCACCATTCTTGGTTCCACCAATATAGAATGCATCCACTAGGTCAGGAAGATCACTTAGCTGAAGATCATTTTCTTCAGAACACAATGCAGAACCAAGTCTCGCACCATCCATATACAAAATCAGGTGGTTACATTGACAGAAATCATGTAGCTCCTGAAGTTCTAGCTTAGAATAAATGGATCCTATTTCAGTAGAATTTGATATGTATACGAGTTTCGGTTTCACCATGTGCTCATCAGGATGACCATCAAGGACTATCTGCAAATCTGCTGCTGTAAGTTTTCCATCTTTCCCCTCTACCGAAAGGATTTTATGACCGGTAGCTTCAATTGCCCCTGTCTCATGCCCAAGAATATGCCCGGAACTAACTGCGATTGCTGCTTCGTGCGGTTTTAAAAAAGATGAAATGGCAATAAGATTGGTTTGTGTTCCACCCGATATAAAGTGAATATCAACGTTAGTGCTAGCGATCTTTTCTTTGATCAGCTCCTTTGCTTTACAGGAATATTGATCCTCCCCGTATCCTTCATCCTGCTTTAAATTGGTTTCAAGTAATGCAGTCAATATTCTAGGATGTGCTCCTTCGCTATAATCATTTTTAAAGCTATACATTTGATTGCCTCCGTCATGTTTAATACTTGATTTATCCCTTTTCAACATAACCTATCATATCAAGAATAGTTATCTCTTTCCAAGTGAGAAGCAATCTTATCGTTCATGCTCAACAACTTTTAATAAATGTTAAAAATGACTTCTACACTATTGTTCCTTTTTTTGGTATCCTAACGTAAAAGCATATTATTATGGGTCCTAAAAGGAGCGCTAAATTGTGGAAATAATGAAAAGAAAAGGCAACTTAATCAAAATGCATCCTGCCCAAATACTCGTTTTAGGCTTTGGTTGTTTAATATTATTAGGGACTTTTTTATTTATGCTGCCTATTGCAACCAATGAAGAAGGAAGCGGCCTAAGTTTTATTGATGCTTTATTTGAGGCGACCTCTGCTGTTTGTGTAACGGGGCTGGCTGTCGTGGATACCGGGACTACATTTACCTTATTTGGCGAAATTGTCCTTCTATGTTTGATTCAGATTGGCGGCTGGGGGTTTATGACCACAGGCATATTTATGTTCATTATTTTAGGGAAGAAAATTGGTTTAAAGGAGCGGTTACTTCTTCAAGATTCATTAAATGTATTTTCTCTTGCCGGTGTTGTCAGCTTAGTTAAGCATATAATTCTCATCACGTTTATTTTTGAACTACTTGGTGCAATTGCCTTAGCCATTCGTTGGTCATTTGAAATGCCAATTCAAAAAGCCATATATTATGGAATATTTCATTCGGTATCCGCTTTTAATAACGCAGGTTTTGGACTTGAACCTGATAATTTAAGTAAATGGGTCGGTGATCCAACAGTAAATATTGCGGTCACATCACTTTTTATTATCGGGGGAATTGGTTTTACAGTTATTCTCGACATTCAGAATAAAAGGTCTATACGGAAACTATCGCTACATTCTAAAGTTGCCATTCTCATGTCACTATTCCTTAGTATTGCAGGATTTTTAATTATTTTGATCTCAGAATTCAATAATGCTGCCACCTTAGGAAACCTTGATCTTGAAGATAAACTTTGGGCAGCCTACTTTCAAGGAGTTGTAACAAGAACTGCTGGATTTAATACGATAGACATTGGTGCTATGAACCTCTCATCTCTTGTATTTATGATGGCTTTAATGTTTATTGGAGCATCTCCAGGATCCACTGGCGGTGGAATAAAAGTAACAACCTTTGCTATTATCATTTTAGCTTTTTGGACAGTAGTAACAAATCGGCACAATGTGAACGTGTTTAAACGAAGAATTCCATGGGAATTAGTCAATAAATCACTTTCAATTGTGGTTGCAGCTATTTTCTTTATCTTTCTCATTTTCTTTTTACTCACTTTTACTGAAAAAGCTGATATGAGTAAACTATTATTTGAAACCCTGTCCGCCTTTGGTACGGTGGGTTTGTCAGCCAATCTCACAACAGAATTGTCTCCTTTTGGAAGAATCTTAATTACGATTATGATGTTTATTGGTAGGCTTGGTCCACTTACCCTGGCCTTTGCTCTGTTGAACCCTCGTAAAGAAGCAAAGGTTAAATATGCAGAAGAAAAAATCTTAATCGGCTAATACAAAAAACACCGTTGAACGGTGTTTTTTGTAGGTTATAGTTATTTTCCAAGGGTCTCCATTATATTCCACCTATGCTATAAAACCTTTACCTGCAGAATTAATGTGGGCTCTTTGCCTTAGTAATCTCAACTTCTGTTTTTTTGTTAATCTTCTCCAGAACTTTACTTTGAAATACATATAAAGCCCTCCTCAATTATCTTCGATTAGCACACTGCCAATGATATATTTAAACATTTTTCACTTT
>NZ_JBALNQ010000060.1:0-20876 GCF_036961885.1 Neobacillus niacini
TTTTTTATCGAAAAATATATCATTAACTAAACTTTTGTACATAGGTAAATGAGATGAGTTTAGAAAGTGGTAATGTTTAATCCATCAACAATGACTTTGAATGATTATTTGTGTTTCAACTATAGGGAAGAACTCCTAGGTCTATTAAAGATTACAAAATTCATTTTACTTAAGTGGTTCTTTTATGGGTTGATCCCTTCTTACTGTGTTCATATTTTATTTATTGTTACCTTCTACAATTGTAATGTAGAAGGTTATTTAGAATCTCAAACCTTGAAATAATAACAACTATAAAAATTTACATATATCATTACTTTTTAAAAAAAATTAGCTAATCCTAGACGCTGAACATCAAAACAAAAGATCAAGTTCAATTATTAAGAGTACTTGGTGTTAAAATTAATTATTTCGAAATTTAAAAACTGAATAGTAAGGAAAAGTAAATAACTATATGGATTATGTACTGAAGATTTTTGAGTTCTAAAGTAATACATATTATTAAATTTAAATTTTTATAAACCAGTGGAAATCTTAATTAATAAATGAAAACGGATTATCTATTTTGATAAAATAGTTTATACTATAAATTAGTAAATATTAACTAATTAGGGATTCCGGCAATTATTGGAGGGAGAACATTTGAAAGGAAATCCATTTGTATTTTATTTAGATCAATATAACGTTTTATCGCCAAACCATTCGAAAATATATGACGAATACACCATTGATCAAGGGCAAGAGAATACATATGTTTTTAAGATCGAAACAAAGATAGAAGATACTTTAATAAACATTTTTGAAAATAATCCTCAAAGTGTCATCTTAACTGGAAATGCAGGAGATGGAAAAACCAGGTTATGTAGAATTGTTTATGATTATTTCAGTAATACTCAACTTGAAAGATGGCCTGAAGAAGGGATTATTGAATTTCCATTTTCACATGGGAAATTAAGAATAGTAAAGGATTTATCAGAACTTAAAGAAGATGTAATAAGAAGAGAATTACTTGCACTTCAGAATTATATTACAACAAATCATTTTGAAAAAGTTTATTACTTGATTGCAGCAAATGAAGGGAAATTAACTAAATTTTTATCTCAAAATCATGATCTTACAATGTTAGCAGCAGAAGTCTCTGATCGGTTTAAATCCAATGATAATAATACCAATACATTTAGTGTGTATAATCTACTAAATGTTACATCGTCTGTTTATGTAGAGAGGTTGTTAGAAAAATGGAACCAACCTGAAAATTGGTCACCTTGTACGGATTGCTCCAAATCAAATCGATGTATTATATACCTAAATCATCAAAGAACGGCAAAAAAAGAAATACAACAAAGATTAGTTGAACAATACAAATTACTTGATTACTTAGATACTCACATAACAATAAGAGAAATGCTTATTCATATTAGTTATATGTTAACTGGTGGTTATACATGTGACGATATTAATAAAGCTGATTATAAGCAATTAGAGGAACAAACAAAAAAAGCTTATTATCAAAATTTTTACGGACATGAATTGGATGAAAATGCGTTCTCAGAGATGAAAGCATTAAGAATATTTAAATCTTTAGATCCAGGTAATTACTCTCATTCAACAATTGATGACTTTATTATTAACGGTGATATCAATGGTGATTCAGAAACTGAAGAAATTCATAAAAATTTATTCGATGATTCATTAGACTTGCAGCTTGGTTACTTTTTAAAGAAGTTAAGATTATATCGAGATTATAATACCGAAAATGATTTAAGTATTGTGGAAGATTGGATTCCTAGGTTGCGAAGAAAATTCTTCTACGAGGTTGGTAACGATAATCTATCTAATGCAAATCAACTACTTCCTTTTGAGTATATAAATCAGTATAAAAGTTTATTCAATAATACAAAAAACCAAACACTCTTAAAAAGAAGTTTAATTAACGGTTTAAACAGGATTTTTTCAGGAAGACTCACTGAAAATAATAAGAATTTGCTAGCCACTAATAGAAACCTAATCGTATACGAATCATTTAAAACAAATAAAGATATTGACCTTGAACAAGAAGCTGAGAGAAAAGATATCGACCGGATACCATCGAAATTTATGATAACTGTAGAAGAAAATATTGTACTACCTGTAAACTTAGCTGTGTTTGAGTACTTATTAAGAGCCAATGGTGGAGGAACTCATAATATACTTCAGCAAGAAGCTGAAATACTAATTGACACATTTAAGAATGAATTAATTAGGATAAGCGAACCTGATGATTTTGAATTAAATATCCTTAGATACGATCAAAAGATAGGTTTATTTATAGAGGATGAGATTAGTTTAGATTAATGGAGGGAAGTTGGCATGAGTACTAATGCTGCAAATAGTGGAGGAGTAGAAGAATTTTCTACTCAATTGTCAGCTCAGATATGGGGACACCGGTTTAAAGATGGACAAAAAGGCCCTGAATATGTATTAGAATTCTTAAATGTGTTAAATGGAACAAACTATAATTTAGGTGCATCAGAATACTTTAGGAAAAGGTCAACAGGACTGAGACAATTTATTTTTGAAGGGAATAAGGAAGGAGCAATGCAAGGTGTTGTATCCCTCTCGGATGAACAAAAAAACAAATTATACAACTTGGTTCGGGATAAAGATGAAATTAGCGTGATTAGAGAGTTTTTTAAAAATTTAGAAATTCCGCTTTCTGATGGACAAGGAAAAGCTGCCAATCGATCCTGGTATGCCAAAACGTTATATCCGTTACATGAGTCCCTACTTTTTTTTGAATTAAGAACTCACATCAAAAATGAAACAAAGTCATATAGCTATGAAAGAAACTTTTTTGCCAGAGGAGGAGAACTTTATTTTCTCATGCTTGCATATGGGACTGATAAAGATCTTTCTTTAAGAGAAGAAATAGAGCAGAGGCTTAAATATCTATTACAGAAAAATAAAGCGATTGAACATATAGTTAATAAGATAGCTACATCATTAGAAGATGATAAGGATAACAGAGAAGATTTTTATCCCCTGAAGAAGGTAAGTGAAAAGACAAAGGAATACCCTTATCTACCAGTGGAAGATGATCCAATTTATCACGAGTTTGCTGTTGAATTTAATCAATTAATTAGCCTTAACATAGATATTTATGAAATGTTTGAACTAATGATTAGTCTAATAACATTTCAATTATCTCGATATATGTTAAAGCGGTCACTTATAGGAAATGAAAGTAATGAAGTAACATATTTTTTTGATTGTCTAGACGCACAAGTAGGTCCAATTCAAAAACTATCATCAAAATCATTTAGTGATAACGAATTATTAGTAAAAAATAAATTTGAATCCTATTTTAAAGAAGTATTTAATGAAAAAATGGGCAATTATGCATTTGTAACTGCAAATTTAGCAAAGTGGAAGGCTGATCCTGAAGAACTAATTGCTTTCTTAGGTTTAAGTAAACTTTCAAAGGAAAGAAAAAGTAAAGTCAAAAAGGTTATTTTTAAATGTAATTCCTTTAGGGATGTAACAGGCAATCTTTTTACAATAGTAAAAGATATTGTGTCCGATCAATTGAAAAAACATCAATTAAGTATAATAAGAGGATTAGCCAGGGATGGTGGATTTGGGGGCTACAGAAGGGGAAGTAAATATCGTTATTTTATGACTGACTCATTCATTCAAGCAATAGTCTATGCTAATATAAAGCCTAAACAACAAATGGAGTTTAACCAATTTCTAGAAGAACTATATATAAAATACGGTTTCATAATTGGGGAACTGCAATCAAAATCAAATGGTATTTATGAAAAATCAAAATTAAATGTAAGCTATTTCCAAAAAAATGAGTTTGCATTACGTGAAAAGTTACGTTACAACGGATTATTAGTTGAATATTCTGATGCAACTGCGATGATTAGAAATCCTTATGAACATTCGGGACAGGTGATTCGATGACTTCGTTCAATCAATTATTAGGAAAATGGATTTATACTGTATTACTTAACCATTTTAAAAACCAGAAGGGTGAGAATACAGATAAAATCTTTATTAAAGTTTCAGGTCTAAATGAAGACAATATACTTGCAGTATTACAGGAGGTAAAAGATAAAGAACAAGAATTAAACAAATATTATACACCGATCATTCGTACTTTAAAGGCAGTACCTGATTTTCCAGAATTTCAATTAAAATCTGTTGAAACCAGTACTTGGTTAAGAAACAATACCTTTTCAAGTCATGCACTTGTTATGATTATAAATGAACTAACTCCTGAAGCTCAGAGTTTAGAAAACTTATTTGCTATTGATGAAGCATATCTTTTATCAAAAGATGGTTTTGGGAGTTTATTTTCCATCTTGTCTTCAGATTATCATCTTGCAGCTGAAGAAATTGATACCATAAATGAATTTCTGAAAATGTATAAATCGCTCACTGAACCACAATTAAGATTTATATTGAGGTTTATTAGCAACGTTCTTGAAAACGATTCTGATTCAATCATTCATAGACTTCAACACAACCTACCAGAGCTAAATTTATTTAAAGATTCTCAATTGATTTTTGGTTCAAAGGGGTTGAAAAAATTAAGATCAAACTTTCTATTGGCAAATTTACAAAGGCCTAATGGTGAATTAGATCCTGAAAAACTCCAAAATAATCTATATGCATTTTTAGATGGTGAAGATAAAAATGGATATACAAGTGAGTTATGGCTAGAAACAACCCCCGAAAAATTTGAAATTGAGTCTTTAGATTTTATTAATCAAAAAAATTTAGATTTACTTAAATACCAATTTGAAATAGTAGAAGCAGTTTTCAATTTTCGAGTGAAAACCACTTTGCCGGAAAAAATTAAAGATGCGCTTTCAATTGATGAATTGTCTAAGGAACTTAAGGATAAAGCTGAACAAGGAATTAATGCAATTGATAAAAATGAGAATCCTGACGAAATTCAGGAATTTTTAGAAGAATTCGAATCTCAGTTACCTGCAGCATTAGTTAAGACAATTACAAGAAAAATTGAAAAGTTAAGGAATCCTAAAGAGTACAGAGATATTATGGATGCTTTAATTTATGAAACATTTCAAATGATTGAAGATCAATTAGGAAATCTAGAATCGAAACAATGCAAATTTTTATTAGAGGTAAATACCCCAAAGTTAACGAGTAATTCGTTTTTCTTATTAAAACTTTACCTTTTTAATATTGAAAATGTACTTCCAGTTATCAAATTCGATAAGGAGTCTTTAAATAAAGTTACGATCGACGAAACATCGGACGATTCACTCCTTGTTTTTAAATTAAATTTTCAAGTTGAAAACCAAACTGTACATGCTGAAAGCTTTAAAGTATTTGGCTTTAAAGAACTTCACCTTTTAAGCTTAACTGAGTCAATTGAAAGTGGAAATTTACCTTTTTTGAAAAATTATCAAGAAGATGAAGTAGAAGTTGTGGATATAAATCAAGCCGTATTAAAACAAATAGAGGGCTATCTTGCTATAAATGAAGAAGGTATTAAAGAACACTATAAAAATTTTATAGATTTTTCAAATTATTATATTGAGGTTCTAAAAAACGTATGTTCCAATGGTTTCTTTAGTACGAATTTTGGAGAATTAAAATTAAAATTAAATTCACTCTTAGAGGGCATAAATTCCACGGTTACAATTTGCAGCCAAATATACAGACATATTAACTATATTGGGGCAATTGACACCTTAGATATTAAGCGTGGCCAGTCTGGATACAGCGATGAGAGAATACTGACTTTGTTCAATCCAATAAGACTTTGTTCATACCTTTCAAGATTTGAGGTATTAAATACTCAAATTGAAAATTGGATTACAAGGGCAAGGTATGAAGATTTAGAAGTAACTAATTTAGATGATTATTTAGGGCATGTATCAGAAAAGATACTCTATCTTGCTCCAAGATATTTTTCTAGTGACGGTGATGATACATTCCTTGTAGAGATTAGTGAGGTTTTGGGCGAAGGGCATTTTATTTTAAATACAAAAAGATCAGAAAATATGGACCATTTATCTCAAGAATTATCTGAGGAATTGTTGAAAACTGTAAAAAATTACTTTGAAGTTTATCCATATGCCAAAGATGGTCTAGATATTTTGTTTTTATACTGTCAAAGTGCAGATATCATAACAAAATCAATTGATGTTTTATTTAACAAAATTAGTACCTTAAAAAAATTAAAAATTACCGTTCATAGCAGTCAAGCTGCCTTAATTCATCAAAAATTAAATAACTGGATTAGACAAAAAGAGGAATATACCAACCCTGATAGTCTAGGAAAATTTCCAAAAGTAGAAATTAAGGTTATTTCAGGAAAATCAATAAATGATATCTCTTTGCAAATAAAAGATAATATGATTGATACAGATTTGGTTGTATTAGCAGATTACTTTGGTCAAAGTAACCAAATTAAATTTGAATTTGATAAGATTGATCCGAAAATTTCAGATAATTGGTTCGAAGTAGTATATAAAGAACCTTTGTTAAAAACTGAGGGTATGAAGAGAATTTCTTATGTAAGTGAACACTTACCAGACATATTAAAGCAATTTTATCAATTACAGTACATTTATCAAAAAAAGGAAATGTTGGATGTAAATGAACTTTTTGTTTTAAAGAATAAAATATCTTTATCCCATTTCACTGATAGTGAACTAATTGATTTCATGCACGATAATTTCAATTGGATCATGTTTATGGATCGTTATTTAGATAAGTCTTTATTAGAAAAAGCATCATCAAAGGCACAAATAATACAATACAAATCCAAAGCAGGTTCAAATAAAAATTACAAACTCATTGTATCTTCTTCCGAGTATATTAAGAAGCTCAATTCTAATAATGATGACTATGAGTATTACGATAGACTTAGTAAAAAATTAGGGTTGATTCTTAAAAATAGTAGTATCAAAAAAGAAAAAATAGTGGAAGCTGTTAATTATGTGAAATCTATTTCTGGTGCATTGGTATTAAAGGCAATAGGACCTGGGAAATATTCACACGAACTAATAGCGACCTATCTAAGTAAGAAACATCGAAGTGAGGATTCAAGCAGCTTACAAGTCTGGACAGTATGTGATGAGTTACCTTGGTTTAGAACAAATAAAAGAAGACCAGATCTTGTTATTACCACAATTAAAGAAGGTATTAATGGATTAAGTGTAGATTTTGAGTTACTTGAATTGAAATTTATAAACCATTCAATTTTTGAAAGGGAAAGATACGATGCAATAAAACAAATTGATTCAGGAGTAAATATTTACGAGAAGTTATTTAGGTTTGAAAAAAATAAAACTGATTCTGAATATTGGAGAGATGAACTCGTACATTATTTCCTTGAGAGAGAGTCATATTCACCAGAACATGCATATTTGTTAAAGAAACTCCAAAATACTGATGTTGCAAAAATTAATGTAAATATTACTTCTGCAATTGATTCATATTGCTACACGTCTAACTTATATGAATATAATTTTGAAAAGGTTGCGGATGGGGTTTATGTTGATATTCTTGATGGAGAATATAGAAATAATATCTTTAACCGTTCTTATATTTTAACCGCACTTGGTGTAATGGAAGTTAATGAACCAGTTTACGATGAATTTAATGAAGATCTTTCAAGTTTTCACGATAACCTATCAAAACTTGAAAATGAACAAAATCAATATGATGATAGCAATGATAGTCATGATGATGAGGGTTCTGAATCAAATGGAGAAACTGACTCAAGTGATGGAGAAGAAACAGGTGATGGTGTTGACTCCAGTGATGGTGATGACTCCAGTGATGGTGATGACTCCAGTGATGGGGAAGAAACAGATGACGGTGATGACTTTGGTGATGGTGATGAATCCGAAGATGGAGATGGCACAGTTGATGTAACTTCTGAAGAGGAGTACCCAGAGATTGGTGCATTAAAAGGGTTGGCAATTGATCATGAGGTAAATAATGACGATCATTCGGAGCTTAAAAGAAGTTATGTAAGTACAATTGAAAGTCACTTTAATAGAAATAATATTAATGTTAAGGTGAAAAATGTGATTGTTGGTTCAAGTGTTATTCGGTTGATACTTGATATCCCATCATCTGTAAATTCTGATAAAATTATGAGAAGAAGACAGGACCTTCAACTATGGTTGGGATTGGACCAGGAACCTAATATATTTATTGATAAAAATGGAATTAATTTAGATATTGTTAGGGAAAATCCTGATACAATATACTTCGAAGATTTTATGGCAATAACAAGAGCACAACTAAATGAGATGATAAAAAAGACAAATTTGGTTGCACCATTAGGAATTGATCCATTAAATAATGTTTTATATATTGATTTTTCGGATCCTTCTACACCGCACTTGTTAACTGGTGGAACAACAGGTAGTGGTAAGAGTGTTACACTAAATTCTATTATCTTAGGTACAATGTGCATATATGATACAGAAAAATTACAATTCGTTTTTATTGACCCAAAACAGGTGGAATTTACTGTATATAAAAATTTACCTCATACTAGGTCAGTCGTAACAGATATTAATGAAGCAGTATTTGTATTAGAACAACTTGTTAATGAAATGGAAAATAGATATTCTATATTTGCTGATGAATACGTATCAAACCTAGATGAATATGTAGCTTTAACTGGAAATACCGTGCCTCGAATTTTAGTTGTATTTGATGAGTTCGCAGATTTTATGAGTCAAGAAAAAGAAATTGCAAGTAGAGTCGAAAATGCTATTTTAAGACTTGGTCAAAAGGCAAGGGCAGCAGGAATTCATTTAATTATATGCACACAGAATCCTAAGTCTGATATAATAAATACAAATATCAGAAATAACCTTGGAGCGAGATTGGCTTTAAGGGCTACTGATTCTACTGCATCAAGTGTTATTTTAGGAGAAAGTGGTGCTGAGAATCTCGGAGGAAAAGGAGATTTCTTGGCCAAGACAGGAAGTCAAAAAGTTCAAAGAGGGAAAAGTCCATTTTTAACTCCTCAAGTTAAGAGGGCATTGTTAAAGTTTTTTTCATCAAAACAATAATTTATAGTGCATCTAGATTCTTTTTCTAGATGCACTCTTTTGCGGACATACGACTACTGGAGACCTTCCTCCAATAGGATTTCAATGGAGATGAAGTAAAGAAAGGTGATTTTCATATGGGTTATGGCCAACATCAAAGTTTTTATTTAAGAGATAGATGGCTAAATAAAGCAATACGGCACTTAAGAGATGATACTAGGTTTTTCTACGATAAAGCAGCATTTGAAAAAATTGGATTAGGTAAAAATATGGTACAGTCCCTTCGATATTGGTCAATAGCTACCGGAGTTGTAGAAGAAATATTTAACGAAGAGCGAAAAAAAATCCATTTAATCACTCACTTTGGAGAATTAATTTATAAATATGATAAATTTATAAAATTTCAGGATAGTGCAGCCATAATTCATTATCATATGTGTAAACAAAAAGAACCGAGTACTGCTTGGTATTGGTTTTTTAATGAATATAAGGAAACAATTGGGTCAAAGGATAAAATTACTCAGGAATTTATTAATTGGGTAAAAGAGAACGAAAATAAACCATTCTCAAATAATTCTTTGAAAAAGGATATTGATTGCTTAATAAAACTTTACACATCAGGACAAAGCAGCATAGATCCTGAAGAAGTTATTCAAAGTCCACTGAGTAAATTAGCTATATTAGACGATAGAAAAGGAATTATATATAAACAAAATCTTTTAATATCCCAAGTGGGACTAACTGCATTAATGTATGTCCTCTTAGACTATAAGAGTCTTAACAATATAAATAGTGTTTCAGTAGAGGATATCGTAAATCAACCAGGCCTTTGGGGCAAGGTATTCAATATGAGTAGAGCTTCTATTGTAAATGCTCTTACGGAGCTGTCAATGTTAAATGAATATCCTATTCATTTTGTACGGACAAATAATTTAGATTTAATAAGAATACCCAAAATTGATCCAATCGAGTTCCTTCAAAAAGAATACTCTCGAAAGGCTGAAGTATTAGTATGAGTACAAAAGAGGCTACATTTAAAACCAGTGTTAATATAAAGTTTGACTTAGGTAAAAAAGAGTTTGTAAATCGTTACTTACCAACTCCATCTCATGCAGAATCACTCCTTGGTTTACTTAAAGGGTTTAATGATCCAAGTAATAATAAACGTTCACATATTATAGTTGGTCCATATGGAACAGGAAAATCTCTAATAGCAACCATTGTTGGAAACATTACTTCAAAAAAGATAAAGGACCAGAAAACACTAAATACTTTGTCGAAGAAGTTTAATAAAGTACATGATGATATATACGATGAGTTACAAATGGTGAAACAACTCGAAAAAAAATATATTCCAGTAGTACTTAATGGATATGAAGGACGTTTTCGCGATGCCCTTTTAAACTCAATAATTCGGACTGTTAACGAACATGACATAAATCTTTTGTTGCCTGGACAGTATGGTAAAATCGTTCAAACAGTAGAATTATGGGAATCAAAGTTTCCTAAAACATATAAAGAATTTAAGAAGCTATTAAAAGAAAATAATAAAGATATAGATATATGGCGAATTTCTATATTGAATCAAAATAAAAATGAGGTTGATTGGTTTCTTTCTATTTACCCTCAATTGACTTCAGGCGCACGATTTACGGCAGAATATACTGAAAGCTTTATAGACCAAATTAGTCATGTGTTATCTCAGCTTAATCAACAAAATTTAGGGCTATTTATTGCATATGATGAGTTCGGTAGACTGTTACAGTCATTAGAGATACAAGAAATAAATGAAACGATGCAGGATTTACAGGACTTAGCTGAATTGGTAGATCATAAGTGTGAAAATTTACACTTACTGTTAATTTCTCATCGTAATTTAAGGCATTATTTTCATCTAATGAGTGATGATTTAAAAAATGAATTCCAAAGAATTGAAAAAAGATTTAAAGTTTATTATGTAGAAAGCGATAAATCTACTTTTATTCGGTTAGCGGATAATATTATTCAAGAATTGAACAATCGTGGGAGTTTATCAAAGGATAGAATCGAAATTACAAAGCAATACTTAAGAAAATACCCATTATTCCCTGAGCTTAATCAACAAGAGATAGATAAGATAATCCTTGAAGGTATTTATCCTGTTCATCCAGTTGCACTTTTTTTACTTCCATATTTGTCGAATATCTTTGGGCAAAATGAAAGAACATTATTCACCTTTTTAGAAAGCAATGAAACCGGTGGCTTGTTACATCATATAAAGAAGACAGATACTTATTATTTAGGATCTGATTTGTTTAACTATTTCTTTCCTAATATATTTGATATAGATACAGGTAATGATGAGCAAAGTATCTTAAGGTTATATAAGGCATTGGTTACTAAAACACCTCGAATAGAAGAAAATAGAGAGTCACTAAATTTAATTAGATTTATTTCCCTTTGGCAGATTGCAGGGCTACAATCAAAAATAAAATTAGATTCAGATTTTCTTAGTTTTGCATTGAACATGACTTATGAAGAGATTAGTTCGCTTTTAAAGGAACTATCACTTTTAAAAGTTATTCGGTATCATAGTGTTCACGGTTACTGGGAATTGTTTGAAGGTAGTTCCTTTCAAATTGAACAATTGATTTCAGAAAGGTCAACACAAAGCATACTACCTAGGAATAACCGTATTTCATTATTAGAAGGTTGTTTACCAAAACATCACTTCTTTTCAAATGAATATAATGATCAAAAAAGTATAACTCGGTATGCAAAAGTAAAGTTTTTGATTAGCTCAGAAATAATAGACAATGAAATTAACTGGAAACGTATGAGGGAAGAAACAAGTGCAGATGCAGTAATTTATTATGTTTTGAACGAAACAACAAATGATTTTACTAAGGTAATAGAAAAAATTAAAACCGTAAAAGATGAGTTGTCAATTTTCTGTATATCAAAATTACCATTTTCATCAATTGAAGAAAGTTTAGTGGAGATTTCGGTAATAGAATCCCTACTAACAGATGTTGAATTGTTAAGCCAAGATAAACATCTTAAACAGGAATTATTGTTGAGAAGAGAAGATATTTATTTTGTTGTTAATGAATTTCTTTCAAAATATTTAACTTATGGTAATGATGTAATTTGGGTCCATAACGAAGATTTTATTGATATTAAGAGTGAAATAGTCCTAGAAAATAAACTAAGTAACATAATGTTTAATATTTTTCCGAACACTCCTGAGGTTAGAAATGATTCATTTAATAGGAAAAGGTTAAATAATGTTCAGAGAAAAGCAGGACAAGTTGTTTTAGATCATCTCATTAATCAGTTTGATCAACCAAATATAGGAATAGAAGGCCAAGGACCTGATTATTTAATATATGCAACGATTTTTAAGAATAATAAATTAACTCCATCTAGATTGGACCAAATAGAAACAGAAGAGTTCCATTTTCTTCGGAATGCCTTATTAAAACAAATTGAGCAAAATTCTACGGGAAACCTTGCTGATTTTGTTAAAATAATGACAGGACCACCTTTTGGTATTCGTGAACCATTAATACCAATATACCTAATTACATTGCTAAGAGATAAATGGGATCAAATAATGTTTTACCGGAATGATTTATATGTTTCTGGTATAAATGGTGAGAAGTTATACAAAATGTTCGACGAAGCTTCAGAATATAACTACGTGTATTACAATTTTGACACAGAATATCAACTCTTCTTTAAAGCCCTAGAACATCAATTTGGTGATTTTCAAAATGCACTAGTAAATAACAAGCCAATTGTCATTAGATTAAATAACTCTTTATTATCCTGGTTAAGAAGTTTACCAAGAATTACACAAATGACAAATCAACTTAATCAAGAGTTAATTTGGTTAAAAGATACCGTCAAAAGAAGCGAAATTAATCCACAGGAATCACTAACACAGTTATTTAAAAAGTATGGAAATAATAATCTAAAAGAACTTTCATTGCATAAAAAAGAACTTGAAGATTCTTATACTAAATACAAATCTAACTTAGAACAGGGCGTTTATCGTATTTGCAAAACAATTGGATATGAAGAATTGTATGCATGGGCAGATAAGCTTACACCAGAAATAAAGAAAGAAAATAATCTAGTAAAGAGTATAATAAAAGGTATTGATTCAAATGATTGGTTAAATAGCTTTATTAATAGTTATATTGGTATTGAGTTAGAAAATTGGTCAGATTCAACATTTGATCTCTTCAAAAATCAACTGATTTCTGATTTTAATGCTACTAATATCGTAAATAAATATAATGGTGATTATATACAATTATCATTTAATGGTAAGGTTAAGGCAGTTAACAAAGTTAATCTTTCAACAAAATCCGAAACCATCTATAAGAATGTTCAAAGAATGATTAAAAATGCGGGTCGAAACGTTACTAAAGAGGAAATTGAAAATTTAATTTTAAAACTTGTAGATGAGTTTATTGAGTAGGCGGGGAATAATTGTGAGTAGAAAACCAGTACACGTTGCAATGTTTAGTGGTGGTGCATCAAGTGCCTACGTTGCTTATAATATGGTACAAGCTTATGGAAAAGAAAATTGTATTCTTTTCTTTACAAATACACTTTGGGAAGACGATGATAATTATCGTTTTATGGATGAAATTGCTGATTACATTGGTCTTGAGATAACTGAAAGAATTGATGGAAGGACTCCTGAAGAAGTTTTTTATGATTACCGTTTTTTAGGAAACTCTCGATTAGCGAAGTGTTCAGAAGAATTAAAGGTCTATCAGACAATAGTTTTTCTTGAAGAGCTAAGAGATGTTCATAACTTAGAACCAATCCTATATTTTGGTATTGGTCCACATGAATCCCATCGAGCTGTTAATCTTAAGGAATTTTATGAGCATCGCCCAGTCGAGCCAATTCAAAGTAGATTTCCAATGATTGATACCTTTAGAGCGGATATAGATGTTAAATCAATTATTGAAAATGAATGGGGTATTAAATTACCAAGAATGTATTCTATTGCTGAGGAATTAAGACCTGAACTTGGAATTAAAGGTTTCTCACATGCCAATTGTGGCGGGAGATGTGTACGAGGTGGATTCCAGCATTACGCATTACTTTATGCAATTTGGCCGGATCGTTACGCAGAGCAAGAAGAAATGGAAGAGAACTTTAGAAAACACTTTGAAAAAAACGTTTCGATCCTTAAGAAAGATGGAGGTCCTTACACATTAAAACAGTATAGAGAGGTTTTGGAAAAAGAAGGTGTTGAAAATTATCTTCAAAAACCTGATGATACTGTACCATGTGTTTGTTCCTTCTCCTAAAAAATCCTAAAATAGTACAATATTTAAATAATTATAAAAAGTAATTACATTTATTTGAGGATATAATAAATGTAATTACTTTTTTTTATGGGTTAGATGTACTATTGAGCTAAATTTACAAAGAAATAGTCTTAATGTAATAAATGTATGTAAAATATAGTAAAATTGTATTATTATAGAACTATATTGATTTTCTTAGGGTGATAAATAACGTGTTTTCTGTTAAAAACATTATTAGTAGGGCTGATGAGATAACCATACAAAACATATTAGGTGAGCAGTTAATTAAATTAGTACAGCTTCTTGATACGAGTTACCAGAAGACAGCTAATCTAAAAAGTCTGATATTTCAAATATATCAAGAAAGTAGCTTTTTGGATAATAGAGATTTAAGAATAAACCTTATTAATTTGTTAAAATTTAAAGAAGTTAAATTAATAGCAGATACTCTTGGATACCTAAGTAGCAATGAATCAGATGAATACACATTCTTAAAGAAGAAAAAATTTGTGTTGGGATCAGAGGATGAATTAATTTTTTATAATTTTTTTAACATTACAATTCCAAAACGTACTTACGAAGAAGGCACAAATTTTAGTTCAATTGAAAATGTTGTATCCGACTACCAGTTGTTCCCGCACCAAAGAAGAGCGGTAAATGATTTAGTTTCAAAGTTAGATAAATATCCTAATAGAGTTCTTTTACATATGCCAACTGGATCTGGAAAAACCAGAACTACAATGAGCTTATTAGCCGATTACTTACGGACTAGAGAACCTACTCTTATTATTTGGTTGGCTTCGACGGAAGAATTATGTCTTCAAGCTTATCATGAATTTCAGAAAGCATGGTCAAAATTAGGAAATAGAACTATTGATATTGCTAAGCTTTGGGGAAATACGGATATCCAATATCTATTAAACATAAACATTAAGGATGGTCTAATTGTAGCTGGATTCCAAAAATTAACGCATTATTTAAATACAACTATTGGTCTAAAAAAATTATCCATGATTTCAACAAATATATCTTTCATAGTGGTGGATGAGGCTCATCAATCCATTGCAGATAAGTATCAAAGTGTGATTGAAATTATCTATAATTCCAATCCATATACGAGATTATTAGGGTTAAGTGCAACACCAGGTAGAACTTGGAATGATATTGATGAAGATAAAAAACTTGCGCTTTTTTATAATAAAGAAAAAGTGACTTTACAAATTGACAACTATAGTAACCCAGTAGATTATTTAATAGATAATGATTATATTGCAAACGTAAAATATAGAAACTTGGTATATAGTAACGATTCTGAAGTAACTAAACATTTGAATATGCACCAATTTGATGATAATAAAGACTATTCTAAAGAAATATTGAATCTACTCGGAAAAGACTCAAATAGAAATATTGAAATTATCTACGAAATTATTCGACTCGCAAAAGGACATAAGAGGATAATAGTATTTGCTCCGTCTGTTGAAAGTTCAGAAATAATTGCAACAATTCTTAGATTAAAAGGATACTTAGCCAACTCAGTTACTAGTAATACTGAATTAACACTGAGGCGTTCAATTATAGATAATTTCAGGTTAAATGATGACTCCATACGGATTATTTGTAATTATGGGGTTTTAACAACTGGGTTTGATGCACCTAAAACAAGCGCTGCTGTTATTGCAAGACCAACACTATCATTAGTTTTATATAGTCAAATGATTGGTAGGGCAATTAGAGGTAAGAAAGCTGGTGGGAATGACATTGCTGAGGTAGTAACAGTGGTTGATACAGAACTACCAGGATTTAGAAGTGTTGCAGATTCATTTTATAATTGGGAGGATGTTTGGGATGAATTTAGTTGAAAATTCATATGTTCCTGCTCATTTGGCAATTGAAGCTATGAGGGATAATGGATATAAGAATACAGCATATGCAGTTTGTGAATTAATTGATAATTCAATTCAGGCGAATGCAAAGCATGTACAATTATTATGTGGAGAAGCAGAAAGGCAACTATCCACTAGAAAAACAAGTAGGTTAGAGCAAATTGCCGTCCTAGATGACGGTGACGGCATGTCTCCTGAAATCTTAGGAATGGCCTTACAATTCGGAAATGGTACAAGACTCAAAAGAGATCAAAGAACAGGAATTGGTAGATTTGGAATGGGGTTACCTGCCTCTTCAATTTCCCAATGTAAAAGAGTAGAAGTTTGGAGCTGGCAGGACGGTATTGAGAATGCGTTCCATGTCTATTTAGACGTTGACGAAAAAAAATGAATAAATCTAGTGCAATGCCAGAACCCTCAAAAATGATGATTCCTTATATTTATAAACAAATAATTGAAAATCCTAGTAAATCAGGAACTCTCGTTGTATGGTCAAAACTCGATCGATTAATGTGGAGTAGGGGTGAAACATTAGTAAAGCACTCGGAATCCTTAATTGGCAGGATTTATAGAAAATTTATACATTCTGGAGCTCTAAGAATTCAAAAAACAGTCTTTGATATAGATTATCCACTGAATATAACAATAGATAAACTAGCAAAACCAAATGACCCTTGTTACTTAATGGATAAAACAACTTGTCCGGAGCCATTTAGTCATAAACCAATGTTCGAAAGACATGGCGGGGATAATTATGAAAGAAAATTTATAGTTAAATATAAAAATGAAGAACATGAAGTCTTTGTAAGAACGTCAATAGCTTCTTTAGATGCAAGAACTGGAGATAATGCGGGTAATTCACCACATGGTAGACATGCCAAAGAGAATACAGGTATCTCAATAGTTCGGTCTGGAAGGGAGTTAGAATTGGATCAAACTCTAGTATCTCAGAGTGATCCTACAGAAAGATGGTGGGGGATAGAAGTTGAATTCCCGCCTTCTCTTGATGAACTAATGGGTGTTACTAATAACAAACAAACTGCTCGGAACTTTTCAGATATATTAGGGATGATACAACAAATTACCGAGATGCAAAGGAAAGGTAAAGATATAGATGAAATACAAGATGAGCTTGAAGAAGAAGGTGATCCACGAGCACCTTTAATAATACTAGCAGACCATATTTATAAACAAATAGTTTCCATGAGAAAATTAATAAAGGAACAAACAAAAGGAATGCGTAGCAAGGAAAAGCGATATCAAAATCATGAGATTGAAAAAACTGCAACAACGTATACCGAAGAAAGAAAGAATCAAGGATATGTAGGAAGCAGTGACAGAGATGAATCTCTTACACAACAAGAAAAACTAAAAGTTATTTCAACTGGTCTTATAACTTCAGGTGTTGAGGAATCTGAAGCAATAGAAGTTGCTAAGTATACTGTTGAACATAACTTAAAGTATTCTTTCACTGACTCTTCTTTTGAAAGTGATGCCTTTTTTACGGTGCAGCCATCTGGGGGAGCCTTAAATATAATTCTTAATAGAAGTCATCCTGCATATGACAATCTTATTGAGGTTTTAGAGCATAATGATAAAGGTACCGATAGAGATTTAAAGGAAAGACTTGATGAGGCTTCTAAGGGCTTGAAATTGTTACTAGCAGCATGGGCACGTTATGAAGATGAGATACCTGATGGGGATAGAAAAGATGAAATACAAGATGCGAGAAAAGATTGGGGAAGAATTGCACGTAAATTTATGAAAAATTAGTATTATAAAAGGTATCATTCAAACCATTCTTCAAAATGTAAGTTTTTTAAAAAGGGGAAATTGCAAATTGTACATATTTTGTTTCATATCCTTGGAGGTATAAAACTTTGATGAACAAATGGTTAATAGAAATTCTTGCTGCACTAACTAATCTTGGCGAAGAAGGGACACTTGAAGAGATTTATAATGATGTTTTTAAATCAGAGAAAATTGATTTAAGTCCGTTTACAGATTAGAGAGCGCAAATACGGAAGAATATCTATTTACATTCTAGTGATTGTAAAATTTTTATGGATATACCTGGTGATGAAAACGATTTATTCTATTCAGTCCAAGGAAAAGGTAATGGGGTTTGGGGTATTCGTCAAAAAAATGGTGGATCGGATTAATTCATTAAAAAAAAGATAGGTATTTTCTACTATTTATAGAAGTTAATTTTAACATACAAAATGGTATTTTGATAAAATCCCAAAAATATTTAGAGATAATAATAGGGCAAAATCAGAATGAAAAGTTGTAGAGAGGTGAAGTTTTAAGTAGCATGGGAAGCCGCTGGTATATTTCAGATTCATGGAAGAATGGCGGTCGATTGAGATTCGGATGAAGTGGGAGTCCCGATTTAATTTAATTTTTATGGAAGAAAAATAAACTCTAGGAGGAACGAACATTGGAATTACTGAAAAGATTACAGCCAGAAATTGTGGGAGTCTGTATATATAAAACAGATATTGAAAGATTTGCGGAAAAGTATATAACAGATATGACTGAAGTAGAAGTTAAAGCTGAAGTCGCCATTAAAGAGATAAACGGTAGAGTTGATCTGATTGTTTCGATCATTAAGGAAGATTTAACAGAGGAAGAGGAAAGTAGACTTTTAGAGATACAAATTGATCCATTAGACCCGATTTTTACGGGCGGTATCATTGAAAGAGAGTTAATGAATGAAATAGATGGTTCAAGGTTCATACCTCTTATTGGAGTAGATGAGGAATTAGGCGAATATATTTTGGTGGAAGTGCCGTTTGATAGTTATATGGAAGAAATGGGTTATGAAAAACAAGAATAAATAAAGGATTAGTGCTGGATACACCATCTTTTAATTTAATTCTATTATATAAATATTTGTTTTAAATTATTCTTTTGAGTGGAAGGAAGCACAACTTTATGATGAAAATGAACATTAATTTACTCACCATCAGGATTTCTATAGAAAAAACTAACGAATATCTTTGAAAAAAATTGAATAATTCGTAAATCGTGACTTTCAAAGGCTAATATGCCCTAATTTTATATGTTACTCCATTCTATTATGAACACGCGCATCAGGCTAATTTAGATATTTAACTAATTTACGACTTAACTAAATGTTATCCAGAATTTGTAAGAATTGAAGGCGGAAATCCAATATTTGAAAATGGACTGCTAATATTTCAATATTCTAATGAGGAATTTTAGAATCCAGGTTAATAGAGGTGTCTTGGAGTCAGCTGCTACTATTCAAGAAAAAATCCTAAGATTATATGAGGTAAATATAAATTACTTTATTGTATAAAAATATTGTTAGAAGATAAAAAAATTATAATACATAGACAAGGAGTGTTGAAAATGTATAAGGAATACTCCCCGGTGTTATCCGAATATGAAAAAATGGCTCTAAAAGAGATCCATGAATGGAAAAATCCTAATCTAAATTGGTTTGATAAAGCAATGGAAGTAGTAAATATGCCGATAGATAAAGCATATGAGGCTATGAAAAATGTCCCTGGTTTTGAAACTGTTATGGAAAAATCATTTGGTGGGATAGTAAATCTTTTAAATGATGCTGCACAAAAAACTGTAAGGCCTGAAGCAATTTATAGTGAATATCGTGAAAAAGGAAATTCAATTATAAATTTTCCTAAAGATATCTTTAAATTAGATCTAGAAAATGTAGATAAAGTTATTGGTTATTTAGGTGCAAAGTATAAAAGTTTAGCCGGCGTTGAAGGAGCCGCAACTGGGGCTGTGGGTGTAGCAGGTATTCCTGTGGATATAGTTGCTCTTTTAACTCTTAACCTGCGAGCAATTGGTGAATATGCAACATATTGTGGTTATGATATGGATAGCCAAGAAGAAAGATTATTTGCTTTAAATATCTTATATTATTCATCTAGTCCGACAGATGCTGCAAAACAAGCTGCATTAGCTCAATTAATAAGGATTGCCAAAGATGTTGCAAGAAATAAAACATGGAAAATCCTCGAAGAGCATATGTTTGTCACCATTGTTCAAAGGATTGCAAAGTCCTTAAGTATTAGGTTAACCAAAGCCAAATTAGCACAAATTATTCCCTATGCTGGAGCAGTTATTGGTGGTGGATTTAATATATACTATACTGATAAAGTTTGTGATGCTGCTTTTTACCTATACAGAGAAAGATTTCTGGCGGAGAAATATGGACCAAAAATAATTGAAGAAACAGTTAAGCCAGTGGACAATATTTTGGATTATGACTATTATAATGGAGGTGAAATAAAAGCTTAACTTAATAAAACTAGTTAATGGGTCAGCTTTCTATTTTTTTATATGTGGCTGACACTTATCAAAATTTGTTATGATTTGATTGAAGTCTTCTTTAATTTGAACCGATAACTCTACGTCTTCCTTTTGTTTACATACTACGAATTTATTTTTAGAAAAGATTTTTATAGATACTGACCAATTTTTATTAGAAGATATAGAATGCGGAAAGGAAATAAATGGAATATAAAAAGAGAGCGTTAAATAGCTCTCTCTCCAGTTAAATATTCATGTGATTTTTTTTCACCAGCTTTACTACTACCGAAATTAGTAGTTGTAAGAGCGTTAAAATCTATATTAGTACT
>NZ_JBALNQ010000060.1:20907-49216 GCF_036961885.1 Neobacillus niacini
CTACTAAAGTTATCCATTTCTTTAGCTTTTGGATAGATATCATTAGCTAGTAAAATCATTAAAGCTGTGTACCCAGTAGATTTAGAAATAATGGAGTTTTTATTATTCCACTGATCAGTAAAAATATCACTAACAGCATTAATATAATTACGTAAAATAAGATATATTATGTCATCCTCTTTAGAATAAAATCCTCTCTGAATATATACTTACTAGGGTTATACATTTCCAACTTTTTGTTTTTTAAAAGAAATTTGTTATCTAGTTTTCGATCTTTAGAAATATATTCAATTAAAATATCTATAAATAGCCCTTGGGATAATGATGGTAAATTTCCTTCATAGTGGTTGTTAGAATTATTTATTATGTATTCTTTTCTAGATTTATCAACAACAGCTAACATCTTCAATTTCACCGAAAAATGGTGATTCATTATTATTATTATTTAATTCTTTACCTATTATATGACTGGTTCTTTCTAAACTGCGTTGATCTGCATAACTAAATAGATCGTAGATAAGGGATTTGGGAACTGGTTTTTGATTTCCATTAATACTAGAGAATATTTGTGCATCCTCAGGTGCATTGGTATTAAAAATTAAAATAACAGGTAATGTGAATTTCTCTGCCGCACTAGACTCAGATATTCCGACCAGTCTGTGTTGACCATCAACAATACTAAAAAAATCATCATTATCTTTTATAAAATCGACATCTATGTAAAGTATGTTTTCAGAAATAGAAACGTATTCATTACTTCCAGAGATAATAATAGAGGTAGAGAATATAGCATCATTTGTTTCACTGTACTCTCTAATGGACTTTACCCTTTTAACATGGTTGCTAGAATTCTGGCAGAGTATAAAAAATAGCAGTTTCATATGTTCAAAATCTTCTCGTGATATAAATAGATGAGGTATCTACTAAAATGCTGACTACAAGAATTTAGGGGTTAATCGAGAAGCAGAACGACTTTTGCTTCGCGGATTCTTTTTTAAATTTTTGATTTTTATCAACGTCCATGACATTGCGGCCAGTCACACCAAGCAAGGGTACTGACCTCAAGTAACTTGATTTATAATACTACTAAAATTAAAAATACATTTAAAAAATGGAGGAATATTCGAATGGCATTAGTGAATAATATGGAGAAAATAAGTAGAAATGCAAATGTACATGAAGAAGTGGAAGCTACTTTTAATATCGTACAAAAAGCAGGAAAAAAATATATCCAGATAAATACTTATGGTTCTAAAGAAAGAAAAGCAAAAGGGGTAGTAAGTCAAACTCTTCAATTTAGCGAAGAGGCAATCTATCATTTGCAAGAAATTATCAAAAAAGAATTTTAAGAGTAGCTAATCAAGATCATCAAGGTTATTATTGTGAAATTACTTACATAGGTTAATCGAGTTGCTCATACATTGGAGCAACTTTTTTGATAGGGATTCCATTAACCCCCTCTGTTTGGATAGATGTCTTACGACGCTAATGATAGGGAGCATCAAATGAATAAAAGTCTCTAAGAAAGAAAGTAGAATCTGCTTTAAAGTGAGTTTTAGCTTCTTTTTTGAAAAATCTCCCTATTTCTTTGGCTTATAGTTGATTGGGATTTAAATTTCTGTGTGGAATTTCATAACAAATGCAACATCGGGGTCCCCAGTAAACTAAAGGTTTAACTGACTGGACTGCCCCCGATTTTACTAAACATCAACTTCTTGTCTGCAGCTAAAATCATTTTCTTTTTATAACGCCCTTTTTACAAGATTAATAAGCGTTCCCTTATTTTTATACCGATTATAAGCAATTAATCTATTTAAATCTTTGATAGTTAGTTCAGCTGGATCGATTGCCAGTTCAAATTCATCATTTACTTTTTCTATCAACGAAAGCGCATACTCGATCTGCTTTGTTGATAACGTGTAATCCTCATCCTGACTGGGAACTTGGTTTGTTTCTAATGCCGCAGCATGTTCATTTAGTTTTGCATCAATTAGTGCCTCTACATCAGCTTGACTAATTGATTGATTTTGCGGCTGGCTATTCGTTTGAGGTGTCTTAAATAACTTTTCGATTATCCCTTTAAACAAATTATTCACTCCACTTTCCGTGAGTTCTATCATTATATACTGGTCTTTTTGCCTATACTACTATTAATAAATTAAGATGAGGTAAAAAACAATACCTTTCTTGGGATATTTGGTAATTTTGGTAGAAATCTGTCAAAGGATAGGTTTCTACCTTTAGTAATTAGAAGCTTTTTGTAATATTATGGGTGAAATGTAAAAATTGTAGTATAATAAAGAAAATTGCAATATTTGGAGCGGTTGTTATGGCTATTACGATTCCTGAGACTATACGATCATCTGCAACAGCTGGGGAGAGACTTTTATTCAGCACACTTAAAACTTTCCTTCCTGATGATTACATCGTTTACTTTGAACCTGATATTCAAGGACGAAGACCTGATTTTGTGATTATTGGGCCAGACCTTGGCATTGTTGTATTAGAAGTGAAGGATTATACGAAGAATACACTTTTTCAAATTAATCATGATGAATGGCATATAGTTGCATCGACAGGAGATCAAACGATTGTTCCGAGCCCCATGAAACAAGCTAGGGATTATATGTTTAGAATTGTTGATGTTCTACAAAAAGATAAAAACCTTATTGAAGCAGATGGGAAATATAAATTGAGACTAAAATTTCCGTATGGTCATGGAGTCGTTTTTACACGAATGACTTCAAGTGACTTCATTAAAGATGGTTTGTACTCCGTCATTGAACCCAATCAATGTTTAACAAGGGATGAAATTGACCCAGAAAAAGAAGGGTTTTCTGAAGAAGTATTAATGGAAAAGATCCTCAATATGTTTGTCGTTCCATTCCGTTTAAAGGAACCACTATCCTTTGAGGACATCAATGCGATTCGTTATCACTTATTTCCAGAGGTACGGATTAGTGCCGAATTCAAACCACTTGTACCCTATCAGGACCAGCTTCTGTTGTCCTTACATGACATTAAAACCATGGATCTTCACCAGGAGAACCTGGCTAAACAGATAGGGGATAAGAATCGGTTAATCCGTGGAGTTGCCGGCAGTGGCAAAACGATTATCTTAGCGAGTCGAGCAAAAATGTTATCAAAACAGAATCCAGACTGGAAGATTCTTATTCTCTGTTACAATATTTCTCTTTCTAATGCGATCCAGCAAATGGTCCATCATATGCTCAATGAGCCGGAGGACTTATTTGATTTTGATCCGAATACTAAGTCAGTCCAAAATGACAATATTATGGTGAGGAATTTTCACGCCTGGTTAAAGAATGATTTAAGAATAAGGGAGCAGCAGCTTCCAGATATCCTAGAAAAACTAGAAAGAAATGAAGCGATTCTACCTACTTATGACGCCGTTTTGATTGATGAAGGGCAAGATTTTGAAGCTGAATGGCTCTGATTAGTTAGTTTACTGGTTAATGCAGATACACAGTCTCTATTACTAGTAGAAGACCGCGCTCAGACTATTTATCAACGGAAGCGTTCCTATGTGCAGGATACGGGCTTAAGTTTTCAAGGAAGATCAAAGGTTCTGTCCATCAATTATAGAAACACACAGCAGATTGTAAAATTTGCTTGGGAATTTTACCGAAAGCATTCGATGTTTAAAAATAAAGTGGTCAATCGTGAACTAGAAGGTGAAATTATTGCCCCCAGAGCACGAAGAGGAGAGGTCCAGAGCCTGGTATAGTAAAGGCAGCTACTTTTTTTGAGGAAATGAGAATTGTCGCTCGCTCCATCAAGAAATTACACTTGGAGAAAAAATTCCCGCTAGAAGACATCTTAATCCTTTACCGTGTTAAACGGACTCAGAAATACCCTATTATCGATATTATTAAGCGTAATTTGAAGGATGAAGGATTACCTTATTTTTGGATCACGGAGAACGACGTCTCAAAACGCTCGTATGCAAAAGATGATGGTAAAGTTAAAATCAGTACCATTGATAGCAGTAAAGGATTAGATTTCCGCGCCGTTTTTATCGTCAATGTAGACTCCATGCCTTTTCCACTGGAGGAAAATAAGGAGAGGGAAGTTTCACTCTTATACATAGGAATGACCAGAGCAAAAGAATACTTATGTCTTTCTTATTCTGGGGAATCAGAGTTTACACTTTATCTGGATAGAGTCAACCACGAGAGAAGACAAATCAAACTGAAAATAGAGAGGGTAAATGATATTAAATAATCAGACTATTACCGAGTAGGTTTATATGGAGGACTAAACATGAGAATGATATTTGTAAATATTTTCATCTTATGCTAATAATCTTGGAATTATTTCATACTGTTAATTGATATAATGATACATAGAATTCAGGTTTAAGTCCTCACTCTAAATCTAAATAAGTGGTGATGAAATGAAGGATAAATTAGTATTACTTAAAGATAAATTAAATGATCTAAGTAAACGTAATCGTTCAATTAGGATGTTAAAATTATATGATAAATGGGCTTTTGATATTAGTAAACTAAATTTACTTGAAAATGAGAATGCTCAGAACGTATTAAAACGAGTACTTGAACAGCAGGGGAAAGTGAAACTCGTTAAACAAGATCAATATAACAGCAGTTCGCTAATCCTCTCTAAAAAGTTAAATAATTTATATAGAAACATAAAAGATATTGAAGAGGAAACCGGTCTTTATGATTTGTATGTTGGTTATCCATATATTACAGGTTGTATGTTAGATGGAACTTACTTTAGAGCACCACTCTTTTTATATCCTGCTAAATTGGAAATGCAAAAAGTTAATGGGACTCAGTGGTCACTATCGTTTCAGGATGAAGGTGAGCCACAGTTAAATCGCACTCTTTTTTTAGCATTAAAAAAGTTCTCTAGTCTTTCTGTTTCAGAGAAAATTTATGATGAAGCTCTAGAAAAAGCAAGAAATGTTAATTACCTTTCCCTAATTTCTTGGTTAAAGGAGTACTCTATAAATGTTATATGGAACAACGAGCCTCAATTAAAAGGGTTTATTGATTACAAGCAGGATGAAGTGCCAAATTTTAAAAAAGGTCAGTTTCAATTAGAGAAAATGGCTATATTAGGTTGTTTTCCTCAAGGTAATTCAGCCTTATTGAAAGATTATGAAGACCTAATTGCTTTAGTAGAAGAAAATCAAAATCCTGATTTGGGGATTCTTGGAGAATTGATCAACGTTGGACTTGAAACAGAATATTCGCCAATTGATGGAGAAGAGATAAAACAATCCCCAACGGCAGAAAAAGAAATTTTTAATATCTTAGAAACGGATGCATCCCAAGAAGATATTATTAAGGAGATTTTTTCGAAAAGGGGATTAGTCATACACGGTCCTCCTGGTACTGGAAAATCACAGGTTATTGTCAACCTGATCTCTAATTTTATTTCGAAAAATAAAAGGGTATTGCTAGTTTGTCAAAAGAGAGCAGCGTTAGATGTTGTTTACCAAAGGATGGATAGTTTAGGTCTTTCAGGTCAAGTTGCACTCTTGCATGATGAAAAAAATGACAGAAAAATGCTTTATAGCAAATTAAGCAATTTATTAGAATTAAATAAACCTCTTGAAGAGTATGAAAATGAGTTAAATGCTATTTCTAAAAAGATTGAAGATTACGAGACATATCTAAATTCAATCGCAACTGGCTTATACGAAATTCAGGAAAATGGTTTTAATGCTTATGAGCTGTACGGGTTAAGCAAACCTATACAGGAACAGGAAGTTATCCTGGATAAACTCCACTCAGTAATCGGACACTTAAATAAAGAAAACTTAGATGATGTATTAATGAAGATACTCTCTTTTGGTAATTATTATGGACGTTTAGGTGGAGAGCTTTATCCCCTTAGAAATAGAAAATCATTTGCTAAATTAGAACTAAAAGATCGTTTACGGATAATTGAAATCTTAAATAATACTGTTCAAAAGGCAGAACAAAGTAAGACTCACTTAGATAATCTTGAACGAGATGATTTAACACCAGAATACACCTGGATTATTAGTGATAAATTAGAAAAAATTTATGAAGATTTAAATCCTGAAGAAAAGAAAACGCTTCAAAAACTCAGATTGTGGTGGTGGACATCCTTTACTGGGAAAACCATTATTGAGGAACTGTTAAATGGTGAGAAATTTAACGGATTGTCCTCCAAAGAGTGGCCGAGACTTAGAGATAGTCTTCGGATTTTATTTGAACTTGCTCAAGTTTCTGAATCCATGACCAAAGAAATAGATACCTTAAATGGCTACTTTCAAAAGGAATCATTAGAAGATGATAAAAAGCGTATTGCAAAAGGGGATATCCCTCTTAAGGAACTTCAACAAAAAGGGGAGTTCATACACCTAGATTTTGAAGATCTGAGAGATATGGACCGTATTTATGAAGAGAGTCAACCGTTTATTAAAGCACTAATTGATATGTTAAAAGAAAAATATGATGATAAAATCCACCGTGAAATTGCTAGTGAATGGGAAGAGGTGGTTAAGCAATCTGCTTATATCCATTGGATTGATAATGTTGAAAGAAAACATGCCATACTTACTAAAATCGGTACAGATGAATTTGATAAAATAAACTCACAATTTAAACAGTTATTACTTAAAAAGAGGGAATTGCTGGTTAAAGTTCTACTGTATCGTTTAACTAAAAAGTTATTTGACACTAATGAAGAGAATCCAAAAGCAATAAGAGAGCTAAAGCATCAAGTCAGTAAAAAAAGAATGGTTTGGTCGGTTCGCAAGCTAGTCAGGGAATTTTCTAATAAAGGGCTACTAGATAGTTTGCCAATCTGGCTTACATCGCCAGAGACAGCATCGGCTATTTTTCCTTTAGAAAACGGTTTATTTGATGTGGTTATATTTGATGAGGCTTCCCAATGTACTGTCGAGAATGGATTGCCGTGCGTTTATCGGGGCAAGAAGTTAATAGTTGCAGGGGATGAAAAACAGCTTCAGCCGTCTACTTTATTTAAAGGGGAAATTGAAGTTGATGAAGATGACGAAGAACAGCAGGATCTTCAAGAATCACAAAGTCTATTGAATTTATCGAAACGAGTATTGCCAGAGAAAATGCTTCAATGGCACTACCGCTCAAAATCTGAAGAGCTTATTAATTTTTCCAATCACGCCTTCTACGGCGGAAACATACAAATAGCACCTAACGTAGCGCCAATGAAAAGTCCAGCTGCTATTCAATGGCATAAGACGAAGGGGCAGTGGGTCAACCAGCATAATGCATTAGAAGCTATTAAAGTGGTTAAGCTGCTTAAAAAAGTCATTAATGACCAACCAGAGAAATCCGTTGGTATTATTACTTTCAATTCCAAACAGCAGGAAAAAATTAGGGATCTTATAGATAATGAGGTAGAAAAGGACAAAAAGTTTGCTGTTCTCTACAATCAAATAATGGTAAAAGATTTGGATCAACAGATCTTCATAAAAAATATAGAAAATGTTCAAGGTGACGAGAGAGATATTATTATATTCTCAATTGGTTATGCCCAAAACGAACAAGGGCGAGTTTATAATCGCTTTGGGACATTGGGGCAGCAAAGTGGGGAAAATCGACTAAATGTTGCCATTTCGAGAGCTAAAGAACAGATTCATGTAGTTTCAAGTATAGAACCACATGAATTAAGTGTAGATAGCTCAAAAAATGATGGGCCTAAATTCTTAAAGAGCTACCTAGAATATGCAAAGGCTGTTTCTAAAGTTAATAAAGATGAAGTGGAAGCAGTACTAATCAAGTTGAATGAGGATTTGAATACAAAAAGACAATCAACTAAAACATTAGTATTTGATTCACCATTTGAAGAACAAGTTTACCATCAGATTGTCAATATGGGATACACTGTTGATACACAAGTAGGGATGTCTAGATATAGAATCGATTTAGCTGTTGTTCATCCGAATGAACCTAATCGTTATATACTTGGAATTGAATGCGATGGAGCTATGTATCATAGCTCTCTTTCCGCAAAAGAAAGAGACGTCTACCGACAACAATTTCTAGAAAATAAGGGATGGAAAATCACCAGAGTTTGGAGCAGAAATTGGTGGAAGACCCAAAGTACGGAAATAGAAAGGCTTCAACGAACAATTGAAGGTATTTTACAAGAAGAGAAGGTTCTACAGAAGGTTTAGGAATTGTTGTCTTAGCTACTAAAAAATCCAAAAGTTGATTGTCTTGAATGTCTATGTTTTATCAGATACATAGCCCAATGTAAATTAGTGGAGTGGGGCGTCCATTAAAACGAAATACATTATTTTTGTAGAGCCGTTACTCCGTATTAACTTTAAATGGACTTCAACTTAAACTATTCTCGTTAGTCCAATAAGTATTGCTCTAAACCCTGTTTAACTACTAGTATTTAAACAGGGTTTGTTTATGATTCATTAAGACTATTAGACAGATGTCTGGGACTAGCCATACTTTTGTCTAAAATCATAAGGGACAATATTAGTATTATCCTAGTACATCAATTTCACCCTGCTGCATGAACTGTAGATGTGTAGTGGTGTTTTTGTAGATATTGAGATAATGCTTTCCATGAAATACTTCTTTGTAGCATCTATTATTTTCTTAATCTTTTCCTCGTTATGGAGTTCCCACTAATTGGTGGAAGCTTTCTTTTTTAATTGGGCTGTTTGGCATTTCTTAATATGTTTCAGCCAGGACAGCATCGATGATTATTCTTAATCCAACCACTCCCTGATTTATCTCCCTTTAATTTACCATATTTTAGAAAAAATTTCTGGAGTTTTGTACTCTCTTCATCTAGAAAGCTAATCCTATGTTTTTCTTTTGTAAAAAAAGGAAAATTACGGAATTTTTATTGCGGTTGTAGTAGCTAAGCCAGCACCGATGGTGCCTCCTCCACTTGGATTAAAAAGAACAAATTCATCTCCTTTTGTTTAACTTGTATTAATAAAGTCCTGTACTTTTTAAAATTCGGTGAAGCTTTTTAATATTTTTCCGGAATATGGTGGACGGTAACAACGTATTGTTCCAATTCTGCTCATACCCAATAGGAATCGGAAATAGGAATCATTTCGTTTCCTTCATTGCATTCGATTTATTCAGTTCCATATTATCCATACTATAGAGATTATTAATAGCTTTTATAGAAATTATATCTTAGACTCTATTACTTCTGAGTGATATAAATAAATTAATAATAAAAAAAATTCAGAAAAATAATAACAAAAATAATGAAAGAAGATACGTGCTATTGGATCAGAATCACCAAATGGGCTGTTTGCAGTGTATTTTAAGGAAAGATTTATTGTTGCTAGTTCTTCATATCCTAACCCACGAGTCTAAGCCTTAGAGGAGGAAATAATATTAAGGAACTTATTTTTACTGTTGATAATCAAATTGCAAGAATAACATTGAATCGGCCAAATAGCCTAAATGCATTTAGTTCTGAGATGATTGATCTTTGGATACAAGCTTTGGAAACGGTGCGGAATTCTGAAGAGATACGAGTTGTAATTATTTCTGGCAACGGTCGTGGCTTCTGTGCGGGAGGAGACATTAAGACTATGGCAAAAGGCAATGGTTTTCTTGATTCCGATGCAAAGGAAGGTTCTTCTTCAGCACTAGACCGTAAAAATTCGCTTTGGAAAAAAATCCATCGGGTTCCTTTAACGATGAAGGAGATTGATAAGCCCATTATTGCATCATTACATGGATTTGCATTTGGTGCAGGTTTTGACATGGCCTTAGCCTGTGATATTCGCATTGCCGCAAAATCTACGAAAATATCAGAAAGCTATTTAAAAGTAGGCATTGTACCAGGCGACGGAGCAGCTTGGTTATTGCCTCGATTTGTTGGTGTCGATCAAACTTTAGACCTTTTATGGACAGGAAAAGTTCTTACTGCCGATGAAGCGAAGGAGATGGGGTTAATTACTCACGTAGTTGATGATACACAATTGACTACATTTGTCAGTGATTATGCAGAAAAACTGACAAAAGGACCGCAAGCTGCTATTGCTTTAACGAAAAGAGCGGTATATCAAGGCTTGGATATGAGTTTTAAAGCTTCCTTAGATATGATTTCTTCTTCTATGGCGATTGTATCTGAATTGGATGATTTTCATGAAGGTGTTCGAGCAATTAATGAAAGGAGAAGTCCACATTTTAAATAGACTTGATCAGCATTGAAATTTTCGAAGGCAAAAAAAATAGGGAGGGATAACATTGAAGACTGAATACCCCATTATAGTTGGTGTAAAGGATATTGATGATTTAGACCATCTAAATAACAGCCGATCTATTGTGTATTTACAACATGCTAGAACAAACTGGTATGAAAACTTAGGACTGCCTGTCGAGGAAATGATGAACAGAAATGTGGGGACAGTTGTTGTAAAACTTGAGGTAAACTATTTTAAAGAAGCAAGACTTAATGAACGGTTAACAGTACATACAAGTCCATTGCGAATAGGAAATAAGAGTTTTGTATTAAAACAAGTCATATCTAATGAGGAAGGCAAGATAATTACAGAAAGTACCGTAACTTTAGTCACGGTAGATTTAATAACGAGAAAGAGCATCTTAGTTGTTGAAGAAATTGTAAGTAAATTTGAGAATTATTAACAAAAAAATTAGTCGTATAATAGTTAAATTAAGTATCAGGTTTGATAGAGAAGAGGATCATGAAAATAAAATGAAAGAGTAGTAGAATGTGCCTATAATTCACCCATCTACTCTAGGTGTCATTTTACTCAATTAGGTTCTAGCAGAGGGTATGGTAAATGGGGTGCATAAAACCTCTTCTAAGGTAATGAGGTCTTGTTTGAAAGTTATAGTGTGTTGAAGAGTCAGCACGTTTTAAGATATAAATGGTTACAAAAAAAGTATGATATGAATAGAGGGATATAATGGGAAAGATTGTTAAGGTTGGCTCAGGACAAGGTTTTTATGGAGATACAATTGAACCAGCAGTGTATATGGCAGAACATAGTGATGTTCAATATATTTGTTTCGACACCCTAGCAGAACTCACGCTAGCGATTTTACAAAAAGATCGTCAAAAGGACCCAACAAAAGGGTATCCAAAGGATATCACCAACACAATGAGAAAATTACTTCCATTTGTAAAAGAAAAAGGCATTAAATTAATTACAAATGCAGGTGGAATTAATCCGGAGGGAGCAAAAAATGAGGTTCTCCGAGTCGCAAAGGAATTAGGTATTACTGGAATAAAAGTTGGGGTTGTTACTGGAGATGATATTTACGATCGAATTGATGAGTTTCAAGAAAATGGAATAGATCTCAAAAGCAATGATTCGAATGAAGACCTTAGCAGGGTTAGAGAAAAAATACTTTTTGCAAGCGTTTACTTGGGAGCCCAACCGATTGCTGAAGCATTAAATCAAGGAGCAGATATAGTTATTACCGGTCGTACAACCGACACCGCTCAGTTCTTAGGTCCTTTAATCTATGAATTTGGATGGGAGGAACAAGATTGGGATAAGCTTGCTTCGGGAATTCTTGTTGGGCATTTGCTAGAATGCTCAGGTCAGGGATCAGGTGGTAACTTCAGCGGTGATTGGTATAACGTGGAGAACTTACAATCTATCGGTTATCCAATTGCAGAAGTAAATGAAGATGGTTCATTTATCGTTACAAAGACAGTCGGCTCCGGCGGAAGAGTTAGTATTGACACGATTAAAGAACAGTTCCTCTATGAGATTCATGATCCATCAACCTATATTACACCAGATGTGATTGCGGATTTTACCACTACTGAATTTGAGGAAATTGGTGAGAATCGTGTATTAGTAAAAAACACTACAGGAAGGCCAGCACCTCCAACCCTTAAAGCATTGATGGGTTACAAAAATGGCTTTTTAGGTCAAGGTATGATTGGATATTCATGGCCACAAGCACTATCAAAAGCACGTGCTGCTAACGAAATAATTCGTTCACAAATAGAAACTCTTGGCATCAAAGTGTTGGATATTCATACAGAATACCTCGGATATAATGCCCTTCACGGTCCACTAGCTCAAGAAATTGATGAAGATTTAATCAACGAAATCTTTTTGAAAATTACTATTTGCACCGAGGAAAGAGAAGAAGCGACCAAGTTGGCAAAGCTCTTCCCACCTTTAACAGTAAATGGACCTCCTTATGTGGGGATGATATCAGGACTATCTCCTTCAAGGGAATTATTAGGACTATGGTCTACACTAATCCCACGTGAAACAATTGAATCGAATATTAATATTGAAGTTTTTGAGGTGATATAGATGGCTAAAGTAAAGTTGAAAGATGTTGCACAGGCACGCTCAGGTGATAAGGGCAATTCATCTGATATTAGCTTATTCGCTCCTAACAAACAGCTATTTGAAGTTTTAAAAAAAGAAGTAACCGCGGAAAAAGTCAAGGAACATTTCTCCGGAATTGTTTTTGGAGATGTCTACCGTTATGAGGTGCCTAATGTGCTAGCTTTGAAGTTTCTTTGTTTAGAAGCACTAGGAGGAGGAGCTCCTTCTTCATTAAGGCTTGATAACTTAGGAAAATGCTTTGGGGGAAATTTATTGAGAATGGAAATTGAAATAATTGATGAAATATTGGACTCTTTAAAAGTAAAGGACCAATAGCTCGTATTTAAATAAACATTATAGGGTGATGAAAATGTTTTCAGGAGAATCCGGAGTTTTATATGAAATAAGAGATAATATTGGCTTCTTGACAATCAATAGACCGCATCGGATGAATTCCCTTTCGGTAGAAGTCTACGAAAAATTAAATCATATTTGGGAAACAGTTGATCAAGATGAAAACGTAAGGGTTATCATTTTATCAGCTGTAGGGGATAAGGCCTTTAGCGCAGGAATGGACTTAAAAGAGCAAGCTGAATTAAGTGCACAAGGTAAAGATTTTTTACAAATGGTTAAAGATCCATTCATGCTCAAAATGACTGAAGTGAAGAAACCGATTATTGCGGCGATAAACGGTGTTTCAACAGCAGGAGGATTTATGCTTGCTCAATGTGCAGATTTAAGAGTGGGTAGTATCAATTCAGAGTTCTCGATAAGAGAGGCAAAAGTAGGTCGCGGTTCGCCATGGGCTATGCCACTTCTTTGGATGCTACCACTTAACATGAGTATGGAATTAACCTTAATGGCTGAGCCTATTAGTGCACAAAGAATGTATGATATCGGATTCTTAAACAGAATCACTCCAATAGGAGGGGCTTTAGAGGAAGCAACAAAAATGGCTGAGATTATTAGAGACAATGCGCCACTTTCTGTATTGGCTGCAAAGCAATCCTTAAAGGAGGCAGCTGAATTAGTTAACATAATATCTCTAAAAAATTCTGTACGAATCCATGAAAAAGTATATAGCAGTGAAGATGCCATTGAGGGTCCAAGTGCATTTGCAGAAAAACGGAAACCAAATTGGCAAGGAAGATAGTTGGTTCTAGGACGTTACAAACATATTAAACTACAAACCTATATTGAAAAAGAGGTGTGCGAATATATGAGTGGTCCATTAAAAGGAATTCGGGTTTTAGATTTGACCTCAGTCTTAATGGGTCCATACTGTACAATGTTATTGGGAGACTTAGGTGCAGATGTCATAAAGGTCGAGTCTAAGAGAGGGGATACGTTAAGATATCTCGGTCCATCGCAGAATAAGGCAATGGGGAGCTTATATCTTCAGTTAGGGCGAAACAAAAAGAGCATAGTTCTGGATCTTAAATCCCAACGGGGAAAAGAAGTTTTATTAAAAATAGCTAAGGACGTGGACGTATTTGTCCACTCCATGCGTCCCCAAGCAATTGACAAATTGGGATTATCCTATGAGGATATAAATAAAGTAAATGATAACATCATTTACTGCGCCACATATGGATTTAGTAAGGATGGACCCTATGCTACAAAGCCAGCGTATGATGACATCATTCAAGGAGCATCTGGACTTGTCGCTTCACAGGAAGCTATGACTGGAACACCTCAATATATGGCGACTGTTCTAGCGGATAAAACAACAGGTATCATGGCTTCGAATGCAATAATGGCAGCGCTTTTTTATCGACTGCAAACAGGAGAAGGGCAAAATATTGAAGTTCCAATGTTTGAAACGATGGTTTCCTATAATATGATTGAGCATTTATATGGCTTAACATTTGAACCGCCATTAGGAAATTCTTTCTATCCAAGGGTAATATCAAAATTTCGAAAGCCTTATAAAACGAAGGATGGGCATATTTGTGTCATGGTGTATAACGATAATCATTGGAAATCTTTCTTCGAGGTGACTGGTAATCAGTACATGCTCGAGGATCCTCGTTTTAAAGATATTACAACCAGAACGAAACATATAAATGAAATCTATCAAATGATTGAAGAGATTATCTTAACAAAGACTTCAGAAAAATGGTTATCAATTTTAGCCGAAGCAGATATACCTGCAATGCCGGTCAATAAGCCTGAGGATTTATTAAAGGATCCTCACTTAAAAGAAATTGGCTTTTTTAGAGAAGTGGATCATCCAACTGAAGGTAAAATCATTAATATGGCATTTCCTGTTAATTTTTCAAAGACACAATTGGAAGTTAAGAACTATGCACCTAGACTTGGTGAAGATAGCATCTCTATATTAGAGAACTTCGGATATAGTACAAAAGAAATTAAAGCGATGATCGAAGAAGGAATCATCGTAGATGGGAAGGAACTATATAGTAGCAAGGGAATTTAAGCTACTGAACACATAGCATAAATTTATCTATAAATTGAGGGATGGTGTTAGTAGTGGATTTTAACTGGACGGAAGAACAAAAAATGATTCATAAAGAAGTTGTACGGTTATGTTCAAAATTTAATGATGACTATTGGTTAGAATGCGATCGAGAACATCGCTTTCCATGGGAATTCTTTCATACAATTGCAGATGCGGGCTGGCTAGGTATTTCGATTCCCGAAAAATATGGCGGTTCTGGATTAGGCATTACCGAAGCATCAATCGTTTTGAATGCAATCGCTTCAACAGGTGCAGGGATGAACGGTGGTACGGCCATCCATCTGTCCTTATTTGGACTTAATCCAGTTGTTAAGCACGGATCTGAAGAGATGAAGGAAAAATATTTGTCCCTTGCCGTTTCTGGGGAATTACATGTGGCATTTGGTGTGACTGAGCCTGATGCAGGAACAGATACAACGAGTATTACGACATTTGCCAAAAAAGTTGGGGATCAATTCATCATTAATGGAAAAAAGGTATGGATTTCGAAAGCGAAGGAATCAAGCAAAATACTTTTATTAGCTAGAACTAAGCCATTAGAGGAGTGTAGCAGAAAAACAGACGGTATGACATTGTTCCTCGCTGATTTGGACGAAAGATATGTAACCATTAAAGAAATTGATAAATTAGGAAGAAACGCAGTGGATTCGAACGAGCTTTTTATTGAAGACCTTCCTGTAAGTGAGAGCGATGTAGTTGGGGAAGTGGGAAGAGGATTTTACCATTTGCTTGATGGACTAAATCCAGAAAGAATTTTATTAGCCGCTGAATTTTGTGGATTAGGAACAAGAGCATTACAAAAGGCGGTACAGTATGCAAATGAGAGAGTTGTATTTGGTCGTCCTATTGGACAAAACCAAGCTGTACAACACCCACTTGCCGAAAGCTATGCTGAGTTAGAATCCGCCAATCTATTATGGCAACGTGCTGCATGGATTTATGACAATGGAGAGTCTGCTGGTGCAGCAGCAAATATTGCGAAATATATGGCAGCCGAAACTGTATTTAAAGCATGTGATCGTGCCCTTCAAACATTAGGTGGATATGGCTATGCGAAAGAATATCACATCGAACGTTATTGGCGTGAAGCAAGACTCTTAAAAATTGCTCCAATTTCACAACAAATGATCCTAAATTATATCGGTGAACATGTTCTGAAATTACCAAAATCATACTAATCCATAGCTGTACATGGTGAAAAAAATATGTAGACTTGTATATGAAAGAAATGATAGCGAATACATTGAAAAAGAGCAGAAATTGATAAATAGATAGTGAGTAAGTTTTATTTTTTTAGAGGATTTGTCTTCTAACACCTTGAAAATTCGCAATACTCAGAATAAAAATGTACTCCGATAAAAATAAAGGTAGGAGGAAAGACCTATGAATTTAGCTGGTAGAGTAGCCATTGTTACAGGAGCTGGAAGAGGGTTAGGTAGAGCAATATCACTAGCTTTAGCTGCAGAAGGTGCAAAGGTAATAGTAGTGGATCCTGGTGTTACAAGGGATGGTAGTAATGCTGGTGAAAAACCAGCGGATGAAGTCGTGAATGAAATAAGAGCCGCTGGTGGAAACGCAAAGGCCGATTATACTTCTGTAACGGACTTTCATGCAACAGAGCAATTAATCAAGAATACAGTAGAAGAATTTGGATCCTTAGACATTCTAGTGAATTGTGCAGGAATTCTTCGTGAACGTATGATTTGGAATATGACAGAAGAGGAATGGGATGGAGTTATTGCTGTACATCAAAAAGGTACATTTAATATGACCAGACATGCGGCAAAGGTGATGAGAGAGCAAAAATTTGGAAGGATTATTAATATAGCTTCTGATGCATGGCGTGGAACAGTCGGACAATCTAATTATGGGGCTGCAAAGGGGGCTATTGTTAGCTTTACTCGTTCTGTTGCTAGAGAACTAGGACGATCTGGAGTAACTGTTAATGCGATTTGTCCAATAGCAGCAACACGTATGAATATGCATGAAGGGGCGATTGCAGGGTTCAAGAAACGTTTAGAGGCTGGCCTGATAACGAAGGAATATTATGATCAGCTTATGGCAATGCCGGGGCCAGAGTATGTACCACCAATTATTGTTTATTTAGCAACAGAGCAAGCTAAAGATATTAACGGTCAAGTTTTTCATGCTGAAAAAGGAAGAGTGTCTATATACTCAGAGCCTGTGGAGGTTAGAGCTATATACAAAAAGGTGGAGGATGGGTTGTTTACTCTTGACGAGCTAATAGATGCTGTGCCAAATACATTGTTAGTAGGTTATAAGAATCCAGCACCATCTGAAAATTGATAGAAACTAGATGTAAGGAAGGAGGGTTTCAGATGAATCCTGAGAGCTTGCAGAAAATGATTGGACGTACGAGTGAACCATTTATTTTAGAGGTTGACCGCTCTAGCATTAAAAAATTTGCAGATGCTGTTGGAGATAAAAATCCATTGTATTGGAATGAAGAATTTGCAAGAAATACAAAGTATGGATCGCAAGTTGCACCACCAGGTTTTTTTGGCTGGCCTGTTCAATGGGATAATGCAATGCCATTTTCCTCAGCCTTAAGAGGCGATTTACTGGACCAATTTGTTAAAGAAGGTTATCGAGTAATTTTGGATGGAGGAATAGAATACGACTTTAACTATCCAATTAGAGTTGGTGATATATTGTCAAGTGTTGTACGAATTGCTGACATTAAGGAAAAGGAATCAAAAGGAAAGTCGATGTTTTTTTCTATCATTGAAACGCTTTATACGAATCAAAACGGGTTCGTTGCTGCTATTGCAAGACAAACATTGATTTCTAGATAAGAGAAGAGGTTAAACAAATGAACAAAACTCTATACTGGGAAGATGTTGAAGTTGGTGTGGAATTACCTGTATTAGAAAAAGTAGCTACTACCCAAATGCTTGTAAAATGGGCAGGTGCTTCAGGTGATTTTAACCCTTTGCATTTTGAATCTGACTTTGCCGAATCTCAAGGTGTTGGGATTCCTATAGTTCATGGACAATTAAAAAGAGCGTGGCTTATGCAACTGGTAACAGACTGGATTGGAATTGAGGGGACAGTTAAGAAGTTTTCATGCCAGTTTAGGGCAATGGATTACCCTGTCAAAATGAAAACGATGGTAGATCCTATCGAAAGTCTGCCTACACATTTTTGTAAGGGTAAATTAACAGCCAAGTTTGAAGAGAATGAGATTGCTTTTGCTGAGGCTGAAATTTGGGTTGAAAATGCAAAGGGTGAAATTAGCACACCTGGAAAAGCATTGGTGATTCTGCCTAAAAGGATGTAAGGTGTTATGCATTCTTTGAAACTATTAAAAAATGCAAAGTGACTGGTATGTTTGTTTGCAAAGAAGATCATAAGAAATTGTAGTGTCAGGAGGAAAGTAATTTGGTCAATTTATCAAGGCAAGCAGCAATAGTAGGTGTTGCTGAATCAAAGCTTGGGAAGGTTGGAGACATGAATCCTCTTCAATTGCAGGCTATGGCAGCTCGGGATGCCTTAAAGGAAGCAGGTGTTGATAAAAGTGAGGTTGAGGCTGTTTTTTCAGCCGGTCCTTTTGCATACATGCAGTCAATAAGCGTTGCAGAATATTTAGGTATTATCCCAAAATACTCTGATTCTACGAGCATTGGCGGCTCTTCATTTGAAGCACATATCGAACATGCTGTTGCCGGGATTCATGCTGGTTTGTTTGATGTTGCATTAATCACGTATGGAAGCAATCAAAGGAGCAAAAAAGTTCGACCAGGTAATCGCGTTGATTCCTTTCCGTTTGAAGCACTGTACGGAGTTCCATATCCTGTTGGTCCATATGCACTCGCTGCACAAAGACATATGGATCTGTATGGTACGAAGTCAGAGCAATTGGCAGAAATAGCTGTTGCTACACGAAAATGGGCTAACTTAAATCCCAAGGCTTATGCCCAAGGACCTTTAGAGATTGAAGATGTATTAAATTCTCCATTGATTGCTAGCCCATTACACAAATATGACTGCTGTTTAATTACAGATGGGGGAGGAGCTATCGTCGTAACTTCTGGAAGACGTGCTAAGGATTGTCAAACAAAACCGGTTTGGGTATTAGGAACTGGTGAAACTCATACTCATCTAAACATCAGTTCAATGCCTGATTTGACAACAACGGGTGCAGTGCTATCTGGTAAGCGTGCCTTCGAAATGGCTGGACTTACTCCGAATGATATTGATTTGGTTCAATGCTATGACTCTTTCACGATTACAGTCCTATTGCAACTAGAGGATTTAGGATTTTGTGAAAAGGGTGAGGGTGGCAAACTCGTAGAAAACCAGAATACTGCACCTGGGGGAGCACTGCCAGTGAATACAAGTGGTGGCGGTCTATCGTACAATCATCCAGGCTTATTAGGAATTTTCCTGTTAATTGAAGCAACCCGTCAGCTCAGAGGTGAGTGCGGAGAACGTCAAGTTCATGATGCGCAATTTGCCTTGTGTAATGGCATGGGTGGATTTTTATCCTCATCTAGTACTGTGATTTTAGGGAGGGATTAGTTGATGGTTCTTGACGATTTACTCTATTCCATTGACAGTGATACACGACCTTATTGGGAAGCAACGAAAAATGAAGAATTATTGATTCAATATTGCAGTCATTGTGAGTCACACCAATTTTATCCAAGGATTGTCTGTAAAAATTGCCTTTCTGATGTGAAATGGGTTAAAGCAAAAGGAACGGGTCACGTTTATAGCTATAGTGTAATCCACCGCGTATTTTCACCGGAATTTCAGGCGAAGGTTCCTTTTATCATTGCACTTGTAGAATTGGATGAGGGACCGCGGATGATGACAAATCTAATTGATGTTGAGGATAGTGAGCTAAAAGTAGGTTTAAAGGTACAGGTGGATTTTCAAGAGCGTATTGGGGAATACAGGCTACCAAAATTTAGGCCTTTTAAATAATAAAGAATAATTGAATAGCAATCGGAACGTAATCATTCATTTTGGCACTTTCTAAAAACATAAAAAGGGGAAATATATTTGAAAAACAACAAAAGGTTTATGATCTATCTAATGAGCATAGTGGCATTATTACTCGTATTAACTGCCTGTAGTGGAGACAAGACATCTGGGTCCTCATCAGCTGGTTCAAGTAACAATAAAGTTTTTGAATTGGATGTTAATAATCCACTTCCATCCACACACCATTTAGCTGGAAATGCTTTCGAACCATGGAAGAAATTAGTTGAAGAGAAAACAGAGGGTAGAGTAATAGTCAATTTGTATCATGGTGGTACGCTTGGACAGACTGGAACGGCATTAGAAGATGTAAGTGGTGGTATATCCGATGTCAGCTATCTAACTCCATCCTATTATTATGATAGCCGTGTATTTCCATGGACAATAGGTAGTTTGCCATTTTCGGTACCTACTAAAGATCCAGCTGTAACGGTATCAAAAGTCTTAAGTGAATTTGCGCCAAAATATTGGCGTCCAGAAGAAATTTTTCAGGATATAGTCTATATGGGAATTCAATCGACTGATCCATATGTAATGCTTAGTACAAAGCCGATTAAGAAGGCGGAGGATTTAAAAAACCTTAAGATCAGAGTCCCTGGTAAAGGTTGGGAAAAACTAATTGTCAGCTGGGGAGGAACCCCTGTTTCTGTTACAAACGAAGAAATGTATGAAGCTTTAGAAAGAGGCACAATCGATGTTGGGATCTATACAGCTGTGGGTTCAGTTGGAAATAAATACTACGAAGTTGCTCCATACATTGTAAAAAATGTTCAGCTCTACTTAACCCCAATGGTCAGCATAATGAACAGAGATTTTTATGATAGCTTACCTGACGATTTGAAAAAGATATTTGATGAAGAGCTTAACCCAGCCCTTGCGGAACTTATCACTCAAAGCTACGTAAAGGAATCTGATCAAGCGTGGGAAAACTTAGCAGCTGGGGTAGAAGGTAAAGGTGAAATTATCGAACTACCAGAGAAAGAAGTTCAAAAATTACGTGCTGGAGCAAAGGATCAGTGGGATGTCTGGGTAAAGGATGCAAATAAATTTGGCTATCCAGGCGAAAAAATGTTGGATGAGTATAAGTATATGCTAGAAGAAAATGGAGTTGAATTGCCTTTTTAGATTGAAACCATAAAAGAGTCTGATGAAAGGTACGTTTAATTGATAGTCTGCTAGTTAGTAGTGGACTATCAATTATTTAAATAATTGATCAACATTTTGTGGATGAGCGTTTACTCTGAGAATAGAAGGTGATTACGATAAATCTTTATTTCACTGTAACCCGAAAAATAACGGTTTGTACGAAATGGATTGGTTTCTTCAGCATGGCATTTACAATGTTTTTTGTTACATTTGCAGTTGCTTCAAGAACCTTGTTTCACCAACCCATCTTAGGCGACAAAGAATTAGTTCAGCTAGGTATGGTAGTAATGATTGTGTTTGGATTGGCCTATTGTCAAGCGGAAAATAGTCATGTGTCGATTGGGCTAATTGTTGATAAGTTTCCAGAGAGAATACAGGTCATTATAGACATTGTTGCTTTTACCCTAACGTTTATTGTCTGTTTGATCGTTTCATATTATTATTTCTTTGTCGCATTGAAAGATTTTAATGTATTACACTCTACAACAGATATGTTAGACATTCCCCTTTACCCGTTTAAGTTTATGGTTACACTTGGATTTCTACTTTGGGGTCTCGAATCCTTGGTAAAAGTTTTTGATGGGATTCTTGTGTTAATGGGTAAGAAAGCGTATGAAAAGGGGGAGGAGCACCTTGTCAATTGAACTGATTGGTATTATTGGCATTCTTTTAATGTTTGTTCTGATGTTTCTACGAGCTCCAATTGCCATTGCAATGGCAGTTCCTGCATTTATAGGAATCCTTTACTTAAAAGGATGGAAAACATTAGGAACAGCAATTGAAACGATTGTATGGTCTCACAGCTTTAGTTACACGATGTCGACAATTCCGATGTTCGTACTAATGGGTGAATTATTATTTGTTTCAGGGCTCTCCTCTGAATTGTTTGATACATTTCGGAAATGGTTAGGTAGATTTAAAGGAGGATTAGCGTTAGCGACAATTGGTGCATCCTCCATCTTTGCTGCAGCATCAGGTTCTAGCCTAGCAACTACTGGTACGATTGGTACAATTGCCTCAAAAGAAATGACGAAATATGGCTATGACAAATCCTTTAGCAGTGGCGCAATCGTTGCTGGAGGAACGTTAGGTATCTTAATTCCCCCAAGCACAATGTTTATCCTTTATGGAATGCTTACAGAGCAATCTATCGGAAAATTGCTAATTGCAGGAATTTTACCTGGTATCATACTTACAATTTTGTACATGTTAACTGTTAGTATTTCTGTTTGGATGAATGGTAAGCTGGCCCCTTCCAGTGAAAAAAGTACATGGAAGGAAAAATTTATCTCATTAAAGCCTACAATTTGGATTTTTCTATTATTTATACTTGTCATTGGAGGTATGTATGTTGGGTGGTTCAGCCCAACCGAAGCTGCTTCTGTAGGTGCTTTCGGTGCTTTTGTTATTGCGTTGGTAAAAAGAAAATTGACTTTTCAAGTGTTAGTAAATGCTTTTAATAGAACACTGAAGTCAACAGGATTTTTGTTTGCCATAATTTTGGCAGCTTTTATCTTAAACTATTTCTTAGCCATCACAAAGGTTCCTATGATGCTTGCAAACTTCTTTGCAAATGTGAATTTGCCTCCATTAGGGATATTGGCTTGCATCATTTTACTTTACGTTTTGCTGGGAGCGGTCATGGATGCGTTTGCAATGGTTGTAGTCACCATCCCTATTATACTACCTGTTATTGATGCACTAGGTTATGACTTCATTTGGTTCGGTGTCATTATTGTATTAGTGGTTGAGATGGCTTTAATAACACCTCCAGTTGGCATGAACTGCTTTGTGTTAAAAGGTGTAGTACCAGAGCTAAAACTAGAAGAAATTTTTAAGGGTGCATTACGTTTTGTTGTTCCTATCATTGTCATGATTATCCTTTTGATATTCTTTCCAGAGATCGCTTTATTCTTACCGGAAACGATGAGAGGCTAAAAGTTATTTAAGTTTTATTAAGAATGGTATTGGAAGTTGAGTAAGGGGGTATTAAAGACTCGTGAGTTCACTTGAGGCTATTATTAATCCAAGAAGTATTGCAATCGTGGGTGCATCTTCAAAACCGGGGTTTCCATCAAGGGTTCCCCAGTTTTTAATTAAGTATGGGTATGAGGGAAAGATTTACCCCATTAATTCGAAGTATGATGAGTTATTTGGACATAAGGCATTTCCTAGTTTGTCTAGTGTACCGGATGAGATTGACCTTGCTTTATTAATCATTCGAGCTAGCAGTGTGTTAACAGTGTTAAAGGAATGTGTTCAAAAAGGGGTAAAGGCAGCCTTAATCTTTAGTTCAGGTTTTGCAGAAACTGGAGAAAAAGGTCGAAAAGCACAGGAAGAAATTAAAGCACTTTGCAGGGAATCAGGGTTAAGGATTCTTGGCCCGAATTGTTTAGGCTATATCGCATTAAATAACAGATTAGTTGTAACGGCTTCAACTATTGCGGAGCGAATCCATAGTTTTGAATCAAAACCTATCGCATTCATATCACAAAGTGGTGCTGTCGGAAGCATGGTGAGTACAGAAGCGATGCGTAGAAACAAAGGGTTTAGATATTTTGTCAGTACAGGAAATGAGTTAGACATTGAAGTTAGTGAAATGGCAGAATATCTACTAGAGGATCCTGAGGTAAATGTTGTCGGAATATACAATGAATCCATAAAGGATCCAGAGAAATTGGTCAAGCTAGGGAAAAAAGCACTTCAATTAGAAAAGCCTGTTGCGGTCTTAAAAGTTGGAAATTCAAAGGTTGGTAATAGGGCTGCAGCCTCGCATACTGGTTCTATGGCAGGAAGCCATCAAGTGTATGATGGTTTTTATAAAAAAAATGCCATACTAAGAGCCCATGATATACAGGAGTTGTTGGACTTTCTAATGCTAAGTTCCAATACAGCAATACCAAAAGGAAACAGACTTGCAATCATCACCCCTTCGGGTGGTGCAGGAATTATGCTTAGTGACCGAGCAGAGGAATTGGGTATTGAAGTACCAGAACTTTCCTCAGAAGTTCAAGAAAAGCTAAGAATCAATATACCTGAATTTGGAGATACTGCTAATCCTATTGATGTAACGGGAGAGATTATTGCTCATCCTGAGATGATCAAAAACACGTTAAAGATATTAATTGAGGAAAAACCAGTAGATGCAGTAATTATTTTTATGTCAACTTTAGATCACATTGCTCCACAATTAGTTGAGGACATCAAAGAATTAAAGAGGCAGACTGAAATGCCAATCATTTTTTCATGGTTTGCTGCTGCCGACCATGTAATTCAAATGCTTTCTGATGCAGAGATTCCAGTATTTCTTGATCCTACACGGGCTATTGGCGCATTGAAGCTAATGATGGATTATCGTAAGATTTTGGAAAAGAAAGAACGAGGCCAGTTTATATGGGAATCGTCTATGAGTCTTGAAGCTTCTACAAATGGTAGTGAAATACAAGATTGGTTGAAACAAGAAATACAGAAGGGGAAACGTAGTCTAAGTGAATTCGAAGCAAGAAAAGTATTAGAAGCATATAACATTCCAGTAGCTGCTGCAAGATTGGTTACTAATTTAGAAGAAGCTTGCATAACCGGAGAGAAAATAGGATATCCGGTTGTTATGAAGATTGAGTCGCCAGATATACTACATAAATCTGATGCAGGCTGTGTTATTTTAAATATCAAATCGAGTGAAGAAGTTGAGCATGCTTATAGAACGATTATGAACAATGCAAGGAATTATAAATCTGATTGCTTAATTAAAGGGATCCTTATTGAAGAAATGATTTCTAAAGGAAACGAAATCATCGTCGGAACGGTCCATGATGAAACATTTGGGCCAACTGTCATGTTTGGAATTGGAGGGGTATTTGTAGAAATTCTTAAGGACGTATCCTTTAGAGTGGCACCGGTTACCACACATGATGCGATGGAAATGTTTCAAGAAACGAAAGGGTATAAATTGCTTCAAGGTGCTAGGGGACGAAAACCAGTAAATTTACAAAAACTTGCAGAGTTGTTAGTTCAAGTTTCTCATTTAGCATTTGATCTAAAAGATTTCATACAAGAGTTAGATCTTAATCCACTAATAATTTCTGAAGACGGAGAATCAATAATAGCAGCGGATGCATTGATACAACTAAAGAAGAAATGATATCGCAAGGTAAGTAGTTTTATGAGGAGGCTAATCGATAAATGAAATCCAAAATATTTAGAATAATAGATATTTGCCTTCTCGTTATCGAAAGGAGATTAGTAAATGATAGATTTAAAGATTCCAGAAGAGATAAAAGAAGTAATTTCTGCCATAGATAAATTTATTCAAAAAGAAGTAGAACCAATTAAAAAGAAAGTCCAGAAACAGCTTGATAATGAGCGGTATTATTACAATGAAGATGGCGTATATGCTGATGAAATATTAGAGGTGATGCGTGAGATTAGAATGAAGTCTGCAAAAGCTGGATTTTACAATATGTTCGGTGACCCTACGCTTGGGGGAAATGGAGACGTATATGGTCCTATCGCTGTAGCGTTACTTCATGAATTTTTAATGGAAAAATACGGGCTTGATCCACTTGTTATGGAAGTTTTTCCAATCGCCTTGTTTTCTAATGGTTTATCTTCAGTATTATTAGGATTACATCCAGAGGTAAGAGTAGAAATATTACCGGGTGTAGCAAGTGGAGAAACTCAACTTTGCTTCGGGTTAAGTGAGCCTGATGCAGGTTCAGATATTTGGGCTATGAAGACGAAAGCAGTGAAAGATGGAGACTATTGGGTAATCAACGGTACAAAGCAATGGATCACACATGCACCCTATGCTGACTATGCGATGATTTTTGCAATAACAGATTCTGATTTAGCGGATAATAGAAAAGGCGGAATAACATGCTTTTTAGTTCCTTTTGATGGTGAAACATGCGTTTGCAGCTCCGTAATTCCTACACTAGGACATTTAGGAGGAAGAATCGGAATTGTTACATTGGAAAATGCCAGAGTTCATGAGAAGTATATTATAGGTGAACTACATCAAGGATTTGGTAAAGCGCTCCATGGAATTGATATTGGTCGGATTGTAATGGCAGCAAATTGTGTGGGTGCTGCTCAGTGGGCATTAAATAAAGCCATTGACTATGCAAATGAAAGGAAAACGTTCGGTGTAACAATAGGTAATCATCAAGCGGTGCAAATCATGCTAGCAGATTGTGCAATGGAAATCTATGCTGCTCGAAATATGCTTCTGCACTGTGCATGGAAAATGGAAAATCAAAAGACGATCCCCGTAAAAGAGATATCGATGATTAAGGCGTATTCGACTGAAATGGTACAAAAAGTAGTTGACCGTTGTATGCAGATTCACGGAGGTATGGGATTAACGAACGAACTAAAGCTTGAAAAAGTATGGCGTTGGGCCAGATCACAACGCATTCCTGATGGAACAACTGAAATACAAAAACGAACAATTGCACGGCACCTTTTAAAAGGAGACAGGAGTTTTAGATAATAGGAGAGGGGACTGTAAAATTTGTTCACTAGGGAGTGCTTCTAATTCTTTATCTTAACAAAAGTTTTTTTAGTACCTGCTCATAAAAAAAGTAACTCACCCTGTCCGCTAACTAGTGTGAGTTACTTTTTTCTTCCAATTATTTAATTAGTAACTGGACTACTAAGGATAACTAATGCCGACTTGGTGTTCTAGCACCTACTTCTTTCAATTATCATAAACATCGATTTCATCTGACACTACAAATTCTCAAACGTACCAATCGTTTGTTTCTTATCTCCTCCCGCAGTTCCTTAATTACGTGGGAATTGTACTTATAAGCTTATAAATCGTTGTTATTGGAGAGTGTCACCGTTTTCATTATGTCTATAAAAGACCTTGCTGCTTTAGTGAGATACCTTCCATTCTTATAAGCAATAACAACTTTTCTTGTCCGCTTCTCTACCTGATTAATTCGCAAATAGGCTAGAGGTTCATGAGAAGTTGTATTGCCTATCACCATTCCTGGAACAAAGGCTATTCCAATACCGGTTGATACTAGAGAAAGACAAGTCATTATATTAACACTTTCAATTATCACTTTTGGTTCAAATCCAGCCTCTTTACATAAACTCTCCGTTACTGATCTAAATGGACTACCTTTTTTTAAGAGAATGAAAGACTCATTTTTAAAATCAATTAGATCGATCTTCTTAGAATGTGCTAGTGGATGTGTGAGAGGTACAGCGAGGAAATATTCGTCTTCTAGGATGGTTTCCACTTCAAGTTCTTTAGTCGGCATTGTCATGGACATGAGACTAATTTCAACCTGTCCTCGTGAGATTAGTAATTCTAGATTTTGAGTAGAATCTTCAAGAAGTACAAGATCAATTCCTGGGTATTTATTTTTAAACAAAGGGATGGCTTTCGGCAAAAGATAAGCTCCTGTGGTTGCCAAACTTCCAATGTAAAGCTGACCTGTATGCATATCTGCCACATCATCAATTTCTTTTTTTAATTGGTTAAATTGGTCGATAATTTTTAATGCATGCTCAACGAATACTTTTCCAGCGTAGGTTATTTGAACCTCACCGTGCCCCCTATTGAATAATTGCGTACCGAGTTGATTTTCAAGTTTAATAATTTGATAACTTAATGAAGGTTGTGCTATATGAAGTTGTTCAGCTGCCCTTGAAAAGTTTTTTTCGTTTGCCAACATAATTACATATTGAAGGATTTTCGGTTCCAATTCTATCATCCTTTAACTATAGATATTTAATATAGCTTTACCAATAATTATATCTTATACACTATGGAAATTAAATGTTATAAATAAAAAATTCAGATAAATCAAAAAAAGATTCGGTACGTCAAAATAATTCTTGAAGTTTGAGGGAAAACATGAATGCCCATGAGTTTGAGTTAGTCGTTCTAGGAGGGAGGTAAGGGCGGCTATGTGGCTACCATCCGTGCAAGTCAGTTAGATCTAAAACGTATATACTAGGTGGAACTTGTTTCCATCGAAGATGTATTTGTATCAATGGAATTGATAGATTACTTGGAACACTAGAGTAGCATTCCTGTTTGAAGGATTTTCGGGGACTTGAAAAAAAGAGACCTCTGGTTATCATGCGGGGTGTCAAATCGTTGCGCGAAAGGACCCTTAATTTGATAACCAAGGAGCACTCCATATGGATTTTAAACAAAATCAGAAAATTACTCAAGTCCCGAAAAAACACTTGTTGTCGGAATCGACATTGCCAATCGTACACACTTCGCTTGTTTCGTGGATAACCGCGGACGAGTGCTCCAAAAATCATTCTTGAAGCGGAAGAACCATTATTTTGGCGAGTCGAGCAAAGATGCTATCAAAACAGAATCCAGA
>NZ_JBALNQ010000060.1:49258-103639 GCF_036961885.1 Neobacillus niacini
CCTGGTTAAAGAATGATTTAAGAATAAGGGAGCAGCAACTACCAGATATCATAGAAAAACTAGAAAGAAATGAAGCGATTCTACCTACATATGACGCCGTTTTGATTGATGAAGGGCAAGACTTTGAAGCTGAATGGCTCCGATTAGTTAGTTTACTGATTAATGCAGATACACAGTCTCTATTATTAGTAGAGGACCGCGCTCAAACTATTTATCAGCGGAAGCGTTCCTATGTGCAGGATACGGGCTTAAATTTTCAAGGAAGATCAAAGGTTCTGTCCATCAATTATCGCAACACTCAACAAATTGTAAAGTTTGCTTGGGAATTTTACCGCAAGCATTCGATGTTTAAAAATAAAGTGGTCAATCGTGAACTAGAAGGTGAGATTATAGCACCACAGAGCACGAAGCGTAGAGGCCCAGAGCCTGGTATCGTAAAGGCGGATACTTTTTTTGAGGAAATGAGAATTGTTGCTCGCTCCATAAAGAAATTACATATGGAGAAAAAAGTCCCGCTAGAGGACATCTTAATTCTTTACCGTGTTAAACGGACTCATAAATATCCTATAATTGATATTATCAAGCGTAATTTGAGGGATGAAGGATTACCTTACTATTGGATCACGGAGAACGACGTCTCAAAGCGCTCGTATGCAAAAGATGATGGTAAAGTTAAAATCAGTACCATTGATAGCAGTAAAGGATTAGATTTCAGAGCCGTCTTTATCAATGTGGATTCCATGCCGTTTCCACTTGAGGAAAATAAGGAGAGGGAAGTTTCACTCTTATACATAGGAATGACCAGAGCAAAAGAATACTTATGTCTTTCTTATTCTGGGGAATCTGAATTTACTGCCTACCTAGACAGAATAATGGTAGAGAGAAAACAGAAAAAACCTGGTATTGAAAAAGTTAATTAAGAGTAATCGAAAGAGCCTATGATTGAATATAGACTCTTTCAAATTCCCTATTTTTGTTCGATCAATCCAGTAATCCCAATGCTCTATGAGCATCAGATTAAAGGGTCTGGTACTAAATTTACTCATTTCGCACATTATTATTTTTTTAGTATAAAATATCTATATGTGGTGCTATTATTTAACTAATTTCTCACATACTAGATTAGTGGATTAGTAGGATAAGCATTGTAAAGCTAAAAATGAAAGGTGAAAAAAATGAATACAAATAGAGAAATGATAGAAGAAAAAGACGAAAAAATTGCGCAGCTAGAAAGACAATTAATAGAAATAAAGGAAGCACAACAGCAAAGTGCTGCAACAATTGCGGTAGGTCATAACTTAAGATCTTTATCTCCACCGAAAGGAATATTTAAGTCTTTTTTAAAAGTTGGTGGATTGAAGATTATTTTGGCCTTGGTCATCCTTGTTTTTTTAATCGGCATCACTTTTCGGCTATTAACGGGCAGTACCTCCAAACAAGAGTCTGTTACGTTTGTTGAACAAGTTCAAGAGTTAGCCACATTGGCAACAGCTGAAGCTTATATGAAAGAGGTTATACACGTAGAGGATAATAAGATTTTCGGGAAAGACATCGCTAAGAATCTACCAGGAACAAAGCGAGAACTACTACTCATTGTACCTGCGACGGTTATTGCAGGTGTTGATTTGAAAGGGATTACTTCGAAGGACATGGATATTAATGAAGAAACAAAAGAAATAGATATTACCCTTCCTCATGCAGAGCTCATCCAGGAACCATCCGTACAGATGGATAAAATACAAGCCTTGGACAAGAATGGGCTTCTCCGTGCTGATATTAAAATGGATGAGGGGTTTGAGTTGGCCGCTGAAGCACAAGAGAAAATTCGTCAAGGAGCCATTTCTAGTGGTTTACTAGATACTGCAGAGAAAAATGCAGAAAAAGTGTTAAAGGGATTTTTTAAGAATATTGGTTATACGGTTAATGTCACGTTTAACTAATATGACGGCCTGCTCATATTACTTGGGACAGGCATAGAGGTTGTCGAAATCTACGTATTTTAATCTACTAATCATTGGAGTGATTGGATGTTAAAAAATTTATTTAAGAAGAAAACAGATCTAGTCGACTTATCCTCATCTCATATTGATGAAGTCGACGAAATTGAAATGGAAGAAGAATTAATTGCAGATTTAAAAGATGAAGCAGAAAAACTGAATGCTGAAGATATAAACCAACACGAAGAGCATTTTTCAGAGGAAAGGTTTTGGACTAAAGTTCAAAAGTTTTCTAAAAAAGCTGGAACTTCTGTAGTCTACGCCGTTCTATTACTCTATTACACACTTCAAAAGCCAGATGTACCATTAAAAGTTAAAGCAACCATTGTTGGGGCTTTAGGTTATTTTATTTTACCTCTAGATCTTATACCCGACTTAGCAGTTGGTGTAGGATATGTTGACGATTTAAGTGTTGTACTATTCGCTTTAGTTCAAGTAGCTTTATATGTGGATGATGAAATTAAAATGCAAGCCAAAAATAAACTAAAAGATTTATTTGGCGAGATGGTAGATACAACTGAGATTGATAATAAACTAGGTAGATAATGATCGTATGAGTCTGTTTCCAAGGTTATAGGCAACAGACTTTTTTTCTTGGATTTATAGTAAGAACTTTAACGTCAATAAGAACCATCTAAAATTGGAACTTATAAGCAATTAAATCGACTAATTTTAAGGGAATAATTAGGGAGGGATTTTATGGTTTTCATTTTATTGTTGTACGGAAGTATAGCGGGAGTTGTTATTTCAAAGAGAATAATGAAAATGTCTCAAGCAGTAATCCCAATGATAGCATTCGCCATTCTATCAAGTGTTTCTTTAGCTCAAAATTACACAGCGAGATTAATTCCTGAAGTGAATGATGGTATAGGAATCTCCAATTTATTAGCTGCATTTTTATTGCCAGAAGCTGGTTGGACAAAAGAAATGTTTTTATCAAAATTCGAATTATATCTGGGCATTTCAATTACATTCACTTTTATATATTTTTTACTCGTCATTGTTGAAAATATAAAATCAACTGGTAAAGCATAAAAGATCTTATTGTACTCAAATAACGCATATAAATAGAGCAGGTTGCTATAGCGGACCTTTTCTATAAGTAATATTATCGTTTTAAATATTCAGTATAGTTATAATATTATGTTTTATTGAAAAGGGGGATATGATGATTAGAGGGTCTTGGAGAGCGTTAGCATGGATTGGATTAGCTGAATTATGCGCCTTAAGCTTGTGGTTTAGTGCTTCTGTTATAGCACCCGAACTCATTCAAGTATGGAATCTTAGCTTAAACTCAGAAGCATGGTTGTCTGCTTCTGTCCCCATTGGTTTTGTAATAGGTGCATTCATGAGTTCCTATTTCGGGATAGCAGATCGTTTTAATCCCCGAAAGGTTTTTGCACTTTCAGCGTTTCTAGGGGCACTATTGAATGTCTCACTTATACTAGTAGATCATGCTTTTTTCGGTATCCTACTTAGGATCTTAACTGGTGTATCACTCGCTGGTGTATACCCGACTGCTGTAAAAATTTTATCACAATGGTTTCCAAAAAAACGCGGGCTGGCTATTGGTATTTTAATAGCCACCTTAACACTAGGGTCCTCTTTGCCACATTTTATTGTGATGTTTTTTTCTTCTTTTAATTGGCAATTAGTGATTATTTGTAGTTCAATATTGGCACTACTGGCAGCTATCATTGTCAATTGGGTTTTAGAAGATGCTCCAGTAACAACTAATAAGTTACCTTTCTCTTTCAAATTAATTAAAAAAGTTGTATCGAATAAACCAGTCATGCTTGCGAACTATGGTTACTTTGGGCATATGTGGGAATTGTATGCGATGTGGACGTGGATTCCGATCTTTTTGACCGCTAGTTTTACAAGCTATTCTCCAGGGATTTCTCCTTGGTTCATTGCATTATCCTCTTTTATTACCATCGGAATTGCTGGGGGAATTGGTTGTGTAGTAGGTGGATTAGTCTCAGATAAAATTGGAAGAGCCAACTTAACGATTATTTCTATGTTGATCAGTACTATTTGCTGTATCTTGTTTGGTTTTACTTTTGGTCAATCTATTTGGTTAACTCTAATCCTTTCTATTATTTGGGGAATGTCTGTCATATCTGATTCTGCCCAGTTTTCTGCCGCGGTTTCAGAAGTTGCAGATGTTGAGTATGTAGGAACAGCCCTTACTTTTCAGATGTGCATTGGTTTTCTAATCACTATATTTTCTATAAATCTAATCCCCATTATTCAGAGTTTTGTTGGTTGGGAATGGGTCTTTGCCTGTTTAGCGATTGGACCGATTCTTGGTATCGTATCTATGGTCAAATATAAACGGCATGAAATGAATAATGTCAAAGGGACAATTGGTCATTAAAGAACGACTAACCAAAACAGTTTATTGCACAGTACAAAAATACTGTGCAATAAAAGCTGGTAGTCCAATTTCTGGCGCGACCACGGGAAAGCTTAACAAAAGCCTAATTCAGAATTGAGAGGGGCGATTATAGTAAATAAACAAGCCTGCTTTTATAGGCTTGTTTATCTATGCCTGTTTTTTTAACAACTGATTTTGGTTGCTTAAAAACAAGCTTCTACATATTTATCCTGGCTAGGGTTTGGCCAGTGAATGAGGTATAGATCATAGTAATCTAGGTTAGCTCGGTATAGAGACTCTTGAATGGTTGCAACTGCTTTGTCGTATTCATGATAACTTCTTCATGTAAAGAATTTTGGAACTACTAAACCATTAAAAGGAATAATGTATAATGAATGCAAAATAAAAGTATAGGAGCTAAATTGCATGGAGAATAGGAAAGATGATATTTCAGTAACGGATGAACCTCAAAAAACATATACACTTATGGGTGCAGATAAAAGACCTTATGTGAGTAAAACACCTGGTACATATGGCGGTCACCGCAAAACGGACATTGGGGTCAGTCCCTCGGTGAAATAAAGCTTTAACGCACCGGGGGACTGACCCTAATGCCACAGCTTCTTTACAGAACTCATAAAATGGTCCTTAAGATTGCTCAATTTACATCATTAGAAACCCATTTTTTAGAGAATTTTTGGGAACTTTGTCGTTTAACAACTCATGAGCATGTGATGATGGACCTAAATCTATTAGTCGGAAATAATGTTTTTTGAAGCACCCCATGCAGGAGATAGCTAGTTTTTTGTGTGAACTTTTCTTGCCTTCAATCCACAAACTTGAAATTCCACATATGTACAAAATACTTTTCTCCAATGTATCTGTCTTAAACTTCAACAATCTCACCATCAACATCAACTCGAATTTCTTGAAAAGCATCTGAATAACCTTCAAAGTGATAGAAGTCGTCGGTGCTAAAATCATCAACAATATCAAAATATCCATTGTCTTTAAGGATATTTATGATTTTTCGACCAACCAGTATATCCACCACGATCAATTATTTAAGCAACTTCTCCACACCTTTTTCACTGAGTTTTTGGAAGCCTTTTTTCAGAAGTCCACAGAAATATTGATTTTTCATCACTAAAACCTCTATCTGAAGAATTGTTTACCGATTTAATTGTAGGCGAGAGCCGAAGAGCTGACATTATCATTGAAACAAAACTGAAGGATCTGGAAACACTAATTATTGTTCATGTTCAATTTTTGATGCTTGAATTTAAGAAAATGAATTGGCGTACTTTTGTTGATACAAATAATCCGGTGGCTGCGGCACTTCTTAGTAAGATGGGATACACTAAAAAAAGAAAAAGTCCAAGTAAAAAAAAGAATTTTTGCGATTGTTAGTAAAAATGCAACTAAACTCAGCAAAAGCAGAACTTATTAATGGCTTTTTTGAAACATTTCTTACCTTAAATAATATTGAGGAGGAAGAACTTATGGAAGAGATTAAACAATTAGATCAACAAGAATCAGAACAAATATTTAAGCTGCCAAATTCCTGGCGAGAAAAAAGGAATAGCAGAGGGAATTCATAAAGAGAAAAGACAAATGGCTCTTGAAATGCTAAGAGAAGGTTTATCTATTGAACTCATTGCAAAGGTTACTAAGCTTAGTCGTAATGAGATTGAAGATTTAAGGCGAACTCTTTAACAATAAAGAGAATAAATTCACTCATTTGAGGTTTGATAGCTTGTGGAAGAAAACTCTACAATAACTGTTATGAACGCTGCAATAATTTTGAAAAACTATAGGATTGTTTATTATGAGAGTTATATTTGATATGGTAATACAAAAAAATCCTCGAACCCATATTTGGAGTCGAGGATTTTTTTGCATTATTTCTTTTTAAGAACACCCTTTTTTAAAAGATTAATAAGCGTACCCTTATTTTTTTAGCGATTATAGGCAATTAATCTATTAAGGTCTTTTATCGTTAACATGGATGGCTCAATCACCAGTTCAAATTCATCTTTTACTTTGTCTATCAACGATAGCGCATACTCAACTTACTTTGCTGATAAAGTGTAATCCTCATCCTGCCTAGGAAGTTTTTGTTGGTTTACTTGTTCTGCCAGGGTGGTTTCTAATGCAGTGGCATGCTCTTTTAACTTGGCATCAACAAGTGCCTCTACATATGCTTGGCTGATTGTTTGACTTTGTGGTTTGATGTTTACTGTTTGGGAGTTTCTCTTTATAGGATGCGGTTGGTTTAATCCAGAGGCTAGTGCTTCTGGACTTTTTTGCTAGTTTAATAAAAAACTGATTACCATCTTTTGAGAGAAAAATAAGAAAAAAATAGATGGACAGTCATCTTTTTTTATGTGTGTAAAATCTTTACCTTGGTGGTTAAAATATTGCATAGGATAAATGGTTGTAAAAGTTTATTATCAAAGGAGTCAGATTATTCAAACTAGCAAAATGAAAACACTTACATTATATCGAAAGAGGTGAGTAGAAAAAAGGTTTGCACATATAAGGGAGAATGTTTTTCAATTTTTGATGGATTAAATGAAAATTCAATACATCATCAAATGGATTACATATGATCTTCTGTTTTACTTTTTAACCAAAGAGGAGGATTAAATTGACAAATTTATCTACGATAATGGGTACAATGATTTTAGCTTTTGTGGTTGTTATCGCCACTGTAGTTGCACCACTGGGTGTCCAATATGGTTCTGCCGAAGAAGAAACATTCGACGAGTTTGATATGCTTAGAGAAAAGTGGAAGTCCTATTTGGTGGGGGGCGACTTCTCGCCCGATGATCCGGATGTGGCAGGTAAGGTTGAAATGATTGCCAATACCGCAAATAATCTCTGGGATACCATGGTTAAAACTGACCCAGACAATTATATCTGGCCAGATTTAGACGATAGCTTGATAACAGTAGAAAAGAGTAAATCCAGCCCGATGACTCTGGCCTTTCAACGTTTGGAAGATATGGCGATGGCTTACTCCACGAAGGGGACTGCTGTAAAAAAGAATAATGGGGAAATAGTCCAGTTATATCAGAACCCTCAATTATTGACAGATATTAAAAATGGATTGAACTGGCTATATTCCAAAAAATATAACGAAAATAAGGTCATTGGCAAAACCAATTGGTATGACTGGAGTATCGGGACACCGCTTGTCCTCAATAATATAGTTGTGCTTCTTTATGATAATTTATCACAGGAAGAAATAACAAACTTTATGACAGCAGTTAACAAATTCACCTCGGATCCGACGATAGCCAATGGGAAAAAGGCGACGGGGGCAAATCTTATGTACGTTGCCAAAGTCGTTGGAATTCGCGGTATAATCGTGGAGGATGGCGCAAAAATAGCTGCAGCAAGAGACGCCATTAGTCCGATTTTTAAAAATGTTACAATCGGTGATGGTTTCTATGAAGACGGTTCGTACCTTCAACATGGCTCACATCCTTATACCGGAGGATATGGAAAGGCTCTGCTTGCCAATTTGGTTCCCTTTGTTTCTTTACTGGACGGATCAACGTGGAAAGTAACTGACCCGAATTTGGACAATATGTACCAATGGATTTTTGATACTTTTGAACCTGTAATTTATAAAGGCGGATTGATGGACTTCATTCGCGGCCGGGAAATGGCCAGGGTAAATCAGCAGGATCATGTGATGGGCCATATCACCATTGAACCAATTGTTCACCTTTCACAATTTGCCCCCCCAGAGTATGGTGGAAGACTGAAAAGTATGGTAAAAGAATGGATTCAATCAGATACATTTCTGAATTTTTACGAGTCAGCACCTATCTTTCATGTGGTGTTAGCGAAACAAATTGTTCAAGACTCCAGTATTAAACCAAGAGGGGAGCTTGTGACAAACCGTCAATTTAATAGCATGGGCCGTACTGTCCATCTGCGTCCTGAGTTCGGTTTTAGTATTGCCATGTCTTCAAACCGTATCTATAATTATGAATCTATTAACGATGAAAACCTTAAGGGCTGGTATACAGGAGATGGGATAACCTATTTGTATAACAGTGATTTGTCACAATATAGCGACGGCTTCTGGGCAACTGTAAATCCGTATAGACTTCCTGGGACAACTGTGGATACACAAATCAGGGAGGATGGCTCTGGACAAGGCACCTTGAGCTCAAAGAATTGGGTTGGGGGTACAAATATTGCCGGGCTTTACGGAGTTTCTGGTATGGAATTAGATGCTTGGGACAGTACGTTAACTGCAAAGAAATCTTGGTTTATGTTTGACGATGAGGTGGTAGCACTAGGGATAGGCATTAATAGTAATGACAACCGTACAATTGAAACAACGATCGAAAACAGGAAAATCAGTGAAGATGGCAATAATGAGCTTACGGTTAACGGCAGTACAAAACCATCGGAATTAGGGTGGACTGAGACGATGGAGAATGTAAAATCGATTCATCTACAAGGCAGCAATCCTGGTTCTGATATTGGATACTATTTTCCAAATCCAACAACGATCAATGGTTTACGTGAAGCAAGAACCGACAAATGGAGTACGATCAATAAGTATCCTAAATTTACAGATTCAGCAGATATAACGAAAAATTACGTAACACTATGGCAAGACCACGGAAAGAATCCATCTAACGGGACGTATGAATATGTGATTCTTCCGAACAAATCAATCAATGCTGTTACTAAATATGAGAAACAGCCAGATATTCAAGTATTAGAAAACTCACCTGATGTTCAGGCTGTCAAGGAAAAGAACCTGAATGTTATTGGTGCTAATTTTTGGAATGACGGTAACAAAACTGTTCAGGTAAACGGGAAAAATTTTCTCACTAGCGATAAAAAGGCCACTGTGATGACGATGCAAACCGGAAATGAACTGGAAATCTCCGTTTCAGATCCAACGCAAGAAAACAGTGGCACGATCAATATTGATATTCATAACCCTGCAGCCTTTGTCATTTCAGCTAATGATGCTGTCAAAGTAACGCAGACCTACCCTTCTATTAAATTGTCTGTAGATGTGAATGAAGCAAAAGGAAAATCGTTCAGAGTGAAAGTAGCGCTGTTAAGCATAGACGCAGTTGATCAACTTGTCGAACGCTATGCACAGTCAGGGGAATTGGATGGTGCAATGCTTGTTCAACTTAAAGCCAGCTTAAAGCAAGCACAAAACCATTATAATAAGCAGCAAAATACTCAAGCGATTAAGAGTCTGCAGAACTTCTTAAAGCATATAAATAACAAAACTCAGCAGGATCATGTTTCTAATGAGGCGAAAAATGAATTGAGTATCAAGGTGGAACAATTGATTGAATATTGGTCCCAATCGTAATTTTACCACTAGTTGTATCTCAATTTTTTTAGAGATGATTAGATTGATAAGGCCCTTTCCGAGCGTTCAGCCCAGAGAGGGCCTTTTTTTATTGATCATATTTTCCGTTCTTCTTTCTCTTTTTTTATCCAGTCTTTTTTCATTTCCTGTAACAATCAGGGTTATCTTTTCTGTTGCGAAATGTCTTATCTTTTTTTCCATGGATTATTTTCCCGCATAAACAGGAGGTAGCTAGTTTTTTAGTACTCTATTCTTGCCTTCAATCCGCAAACCTGAAATTCCCCATATGTACAAAATGCTTTTCACCAATGTATCTGTCATATACTTTTACCATTTCACCGTCAACATCAACTCGTATTTCTTGAAAGGCATCTGAATAACCTTCAAAGTGAAAAGAGTCGTCATCCCGAAAATCAAAAACAATATCATAATAGCCATTTTCTATAAGGATATTTATGATTTTTTTGACCAGTTCATCTTTCAATTCATTATCTTCCGAGTCATCCCCTAAATAGGTTACATAAGGACTTCCACTTATTATTTGATAAATCCAAACCTCATTAAATCCACTGCCTTTTAAGTAATGATATTCTTCTTTTAGTTTTTCAAAAGCATCCACCACTGAGTCCGCTTGAACAAAACCTAATACTTGAAAGTTTTCAACTATTATTTCATTTGATGATATGGTTGTACCATCCGGAGAAATGATAATCCAGTCATTCATTTACCTTGCACCTCTTCAAATTTCCTATTCTTTTAAGCCGGATCAGCTTTTACTAAATTACACATTTATATACCTAGTTCATTAAAGATTTCCTAACCAAAAAGAGCGTTGCAATCTATGTAGTTTAAAAGGCGGAAGCCTGTTTTTATAATAATGTTCAGTTATATTTATTTTCATTTCCTTGTAAACGGGATGATTTTTTCTATATGAAAATAGTGTATATAGCCATGCAAAAATGCCATCTCTGCCATTTTTCAGTGCCACTTCGGACAGAATTTAGAGCCACCCTAGGATTCGTTAACGGACTAGATGTGCACATTATATATAGAGCGGCAGGCATGATAGCCTTGTTGGACTAGCCAGCCCTCATGGATCCTGGCTTTTTGGCTGGGAATCCATGCCCGTAGAGGCTCCATGTAAAGTCACGAGTTGATATGTAAGTTTATTGATTGTTTCATAGCTTCTCTGGAATTGATCCGAGTGGTTAGTGGAAAAAGAAGGGGATTTATTTGTGGTTGTCGAAATACGTTACATAGAAAAGATGGTTTTAATTAGGAGATGACAATGGGGATAGGGAGTGCTAATAAATGATATTTATATATTTCATAATTGGCTACATGGCATTATATTCAGTAATTTGGCTCCATGAGGTTGGTCATGGAATAATGTATGCCAAATACAAATGCAAAGAGAATCCTTTCAAAGTCCATGTGCCATTTTACTTATTTTTTTCTACACCAAGTCCTATTGATGAAGAGAAAGCCAAAACTCTAAGTCTTAAACAAATCTATAATGTTGGCATTGGCGGAATAATAGTTAATCTAATATTCGGTGTTCCTATTTCCATTGTTTTGCTGCTAATGGACTTTGGTAACACTCTATTAGTCTACTTTATATTTTCTTTTGCCTTATTTCATTTGGTAGAAGTTGCAACTTATTTAGTGATTAGCAACATTTTCCTTTCAAGTGATATGATATTAGTACAACAATACAAGCCTAAATTGAGAATACCATTTTTTATAATCGGTTTATTTATAGTTGGTCTAATGATTTATATGCTTATCAATTGTCCCGAAAGCTGGAAACTTGGATATATCATAGCTATTGTTATTATGACACTTTGTATGGGTTTAGGGAGGATTATTTTTACTAGATTAAATACATCTAACTAAAACTGTTTCTTCAACTAATGGGATGCGATACTTGAACAAAGGTATCGCTTTTACTAATTGTAGTAACGAAGCTGAATAGTTGAAAGAGCAATTCTAAAATTAAAGAGGGATATATGAAAAAATATTATCTGGTATTCTTTTGCTTAGCAATTACATTACATAATTTAGAAGAAGCCTTATGGTTACCTAAATGGTCTCAGCTCGATACATCTTTTCAAAAAACAGTTACACCCAATGAATTTCATTTTGCAGTGTTGATTATTACCGCACTTGCATATTTAGTGACCTTTCTGTATATAAACTTTTCCAAATCAAATGTAATAAAGTGGGCATTCATTGGCTTCTTAGGATCTATGATTTTTAATGCAATTTTTCCGCATCTAATAGTTACATTATTAATGAAAACATACGCACCTGGCTTAGCCACAGCTCTAATATTAAATATACCAATCAACACCGTTATACTATATAAATTAAATGCTTTAAATTTGGTTACTCTCAAAGAAATAGTTATTTCAACAGTTGTAATTGGAATGATTTTATTAGCTATGATACCTCCTTTGTTTATGTTAGGAGGAAGTTTAATAAATTATTAATCGAATGTAATCTTTCAATCGAAGAAATCACTTTTTCATACTAATAAAGAAGGTTAGTAGAAAAATACTTGTCGATATACATCTGATGAAGCTTTTTTCAGTTGAAGGACCCAATACAGTAATCAACATAGTAGTGAAGAATTATACTTAAAGTAACGGGTTGCTTATGTTGAATAGGAAAGACGAAAAAATATCAGAGTCAGTTGCTGCGCAGTACAACGATACTATGCAATAAAAATAATATTCCAGAATCGGGCGTATTGCGGAAGACCATCAGCCTAAAGATTTTTAGACTCCAAAAAAAATATCATCATATAAAAAATTAGAAGTGGGTGAAGGTTTGTTAGATCTTACATATTATCAATCTCTTTTTAATGAAGACAATACAGAAATTAGATGCCGAAAAGTACTGGATGAGATATCTCCAGCGGTCAAACCGATATTCCAACGGTTTGTTGAAGCGATAGGTGTTCCTCTTGGAAGTGAGTATATCGTTAAAAGCTATGACGTGACACTTTCGACCACTTATAGTGACTCTCGCAATCCTACTTATGCAGAAAAGAAAAAGGACTCGGATATCGGTCGTAAATATTTCGTTAAACTCAATCGTAAAGTTGATGAAAAAGAATACAATTTTTTGACACTCGAATTTGATGGATTGAATAAAATGATGGTTATCCATATGGAGTTAAATTTCATCCCTTTTTGGGCATGGGTTAGGAATGAAAAAATACAAAACGTTTTGAATGCCATTCCTGCCAATTATTCGACTTTTACAGGCTGGGCAGAAAAAAACATTTTAGCAAAAGACGAATTTGTTTCGTTTGTGAAGGGATGTATTAAGCCGCGCAAACGACCTTGGTTTCAAATCGGGACAAGCTTACCGTTAGAAGGAACGATTGATGAAGAAACCTTATTAAAAGCTCTTCATGATTCTTGGGAGGAATTAGGTTCATTTCGTCGTTTTTATATGGAAGAAATCGATGTTTCAAAAAAAGCATATGATGCTCTTTTGAAATTAGCAGCAACAAGAAATATTAAAGAAATAAAATTACTTGGTCGTGAGTATTCAATTGATATTGCTGCATTAGAAAATGAAAAATCAAATGGGAAGCGCCAGGCCTTTTATATTAATGAGGGAAATCAACTGGTAACGAAAGGGTTTATTTATTACCTCCAGTATCATGATAAGAATTCCCCATTTCAAACCATTATCGTGCAGCTAGAAGGTCATAATCATATTTTTACAAGTGCAAGAGAGATAATAGGAACTAGCTCCAAGGAATGGTGGATTACCAAAGTGTTTGCTACTCACAAACTCGACAATCATGCCATTATGACTGAAGCCATGCGGTTGTTAAGGGAGCATGATTTTGATGTCAAAGGCTATTCATATTGCGTCGGTACCTTCAATAATGATACAGAGTCATTTGCCGAAGGGGTGGAACGTGTAAAGAAAAACTTTATTCAATCTGCTCTTTTATTTGCCCATGCCAGCAAAAAACTGGAATTATCGTCGGAGGAACCAATAGGGGAAACGGATGTTGTTAATAGTACAGATCCAGAGGAAGGCTTGGAACCAAATTTTACATTTAACGAAATAATAAATACGATTTCCGCTAGTCAATTTACCTTTTCAAACGATATTATCCGCGACTTACATCTAAATCTAACTGCATTAGATGACAAGCATTTTGTTCTGTTAAGCGGGATATCGGGAACAGGGAAGACACAGCTTTGCCGATTATATGCAAATGCTGTATATGGACTGGAATTTGAGAGTGAGAATCCATATTTTACAATCATCCCTGTCAGACCGGACTGGACCGATGCAAGTGCACTATTCGGTTATTACAGTTCATTTGAAAAACGGTATGTAAAAACAGAATTTCTTAATGTTCTATTGAATTCCCTAAAAGAGCGGGAAAAACCTCATTTTATCTTATTGGATGAGATGAACTTGGCTAGGGTCGAGTATTACTTAAGTGATTATTTAAGCGCAGTGGAATCACGAAAGGAAATTCCTTTGCATCAAGACGATTCCATTATTGATATTCCAAAGAAGCTTTTGATTCCACCCAATGTGTATGTGTTGGGAACAATAAATGTAGATGAAACTACACATTCCATCTCCGATAAAGTCCTTGACCGTGCATTTGTCATGACGCTTTCTGATGTGGATTTTGATTCCTTCTGGGAGCGTGTGGACCAGGACCTAAAAGCAGCGCTTACGAGAGAATTCCAGATACTAAAAGAATTACACCATACCTTATCACGCTTTGAACTTCATTTTGGCTACCGGACGATGGGGGAAATGTTGCAAAAATTATATGCCAACCATCAACTTCCTGAAGAACACCAGATGGATCCGATGGATGCTATGGACCGCGTCATTTCTGAAAAAGTGTTAACCAAAGTCAGGGGAGATGAACGAATTTCCGAAATGCTAACAGAAATGGAGCAGTGGATGGAAGGAAATTTACCTCCTAACTCGATCTCACTTCAGCACGTAAAAAGGATGAAAGAGGAGCTGGAGTACTATGGAGCAACTCAATTCTGGAGGTAGTATTCTTGAATTATGGGATATCCAGCAAGGGTGGATTCCATTTCTCGATGCATTTTTAACAGAGGCTACAGAATATAAGCTTCGACATAAAGGGGATTATTTGGATGTCCGGATACAGGATATTCCACTGCCCTTTTACCAGCAACAAGGTTGTTATTATACAGCGTTCATTACTCCGTTTCAATTCGGAGAATTAAAGGTATATATTAACGGTGGAAACTATGAAACCTATATTTATCCTGATGGTCGAAAGATGACGGTAGAACAGTTTACACTGATGCTGGTGGAAATCCTCGAGGAGGCAAATTGTTGCTTTCAGTTAAGCGGTTTAGAGACGCAAGTGAGCGCGTCTGGGAGAAATCGGGATATTTCTTGGACTCAATGGTGTTATATAGAACAGTCCTTTTTTCAATTAAAACAACTCTTTCCAAAAATAGAAAAGCAGCCGTTTCGACACTTAGAAAAGTTTTCCATGACGATGAAAAGAGAGAAAGTAAAACAATCTGAACACTTAACATTACAATGGTTGGACAAAAGTGGCCATGGGGATGTTATTCCGAGTAATGTGCAAAATGTAAAAATCCTTGAAACGAGTAACCTTTACGAAAATCAAGTATTAAAGCAACAGCTGCACGAGTTATACCGGTTGCTTCGACAATATGAGCGTTTAGCGTTTGAGGGTGCTGCAGGTAAAGCAGCCAAATATAAAGGTGTTGTGGAACGTTGGCTAAACAGTCCGTTTCTGACAGAAATAACCGAAAACAAAGGCCCTTATAGCATTACGCAAAAATTTCGGAAGCATCCAGTCTACCGCCTCTGGTACCTTTGGTTTGACAACCTTTATAAACACAATCGTGAAGGCATCGGGTTTGATTATCCGATTTCCCTAAAGGACACATTTCAATTGTATGAAATGTGGTGTTACATGAAGATCGTCAAAATTCTAAGGGAGTCCGGTTTCGTCCTTAATACGAGCGGTTTATTTAAAACAACAAAAGATGGGATTTTTCTAAATCTAGCTGAAAATAAAGTAAGTCAAATACATTTAACCGGTGGACTTTCCATTTATTATCAACGAACCTATCAATATGATTCAAAGGACTTCCATACCTATACACAAAGAATGATCCCGGATATTGTAATAGAAGGGAAGAAGGATTTCATTATTTTTGACCCTAAGTATCGAGTGCCAAACAATCTCGGAACGGCTCTCGGTGAAATGCACAAATACCGGGATGGTATTATCAATCGGGACACAGGTAAGAGAGCAGTCAGAGTAGTATTTATCTTAACACCCACTAAAGATGAACAGCTGGAAGGGTTAAGGTACTTTCGAGAAGATTTTCAACAAACGTATGGGTTGGGTGCTATTCAAGTATTGCCTGGCTTTGAAGATGAGTATCTAAAGGGAAAAATTCTAAAGAGTATCAAGAGTTTACGGGGTTAATAATAGAACTCATTATAACAAATTACAGCCCTGCGAATGTATATAAAGTATAAGAGACATAGGAGGTGAAAAACCTTTGTTAAAACATGGTTTAAGCAGAACGAAAATATATGGTGTTTGGAAATCTATGCGAGTTAAGTGCTATAGCAGCAATAAAGATAATCACCATAAAAAGGGTCAGATATGGATTTGTGATGAATGGAAAGATGATCCTGTAGCTTTTGATAAATGGGCAAAAGAAAATGGTTATCATGAGGGTTTACAATTAGTAAGAAAAGACAAAGAAGATGGATATCATCCAGGTAATTGCGCTTTTCTAAAAATTGAAGAAGCAAGTAAAACTCATGGAATGAGACGAACAAGATTATATAATACATGGACTCAAATTAAACAAAGGTGTACAAATAAAAATAATGACCGTTATGAAGAGTATGGTGGGAGAGGAATTAAAGTATGTAAAGAGTGGATGGAATCATTTGAAGTTTTTAAAGAATGGGCTCTAAAAAATGGTTACAGAAATGACTTGTCGATTGATAGGATTGATGTGAATGGTGACTACGAGCCTATTAATTGTAAATGGAGTACAGAAATCGAACAACAGAGGAACAAAAGGAATAATCATTATAAAACTATTAATGGTGAAACAAAAACTGTAGCTGAATGGGCGGAAATAAGCGGATTACCATATAAGACGCTCCAAAGAAGAGTTTATACTGGTTGCAAAGAGGAAGATTTATTAGCTCCAGTAGGAAAAATATATGAGCATAAATACCTGATTGAAATAAATGGCGTAAAGAAGACAATGAATGCTTGGGCAAAAGAAGCTGAATTACCTTTTTCTACTGTTAAAAGAAGATATCAAAGAGGTGTTAGAGGAGAAAACTTGCTTAAAAAGGAAGGCTGAATAGCAAAAAACATGATAATCAATTGTCGCTGGATATATAATGTTGGAATTGAAAAAAGGAATAACTATAAATTATCGCACTAAAAACTCTATTAATATGAAAACGGCGTGTTAAAACTGTTGTCAGTTTGCACGCCATTTTCATTGTCATATATATTATATGCACCTCGAAACGGAACGGTTTACTATGTTAATAGGCTTGTTTAGTTATGACCATTTTAAAGTTTAATATCCCCAAAATGGACAAAGTGTTTTTCTGCAATGTATCTGTCATATACTTCAATCGTCTCATCTTTAACATCTACCCGTACTTCTTGAAAGGCATCTGAATAAGCCTCAAAGAAATAGGAGTCCTCTTCGAAGTAGTCATAAGTAATATCCGTGTAGCAGTTTTCTTCAAGGATACAAGTAATTTTATGAACCATCTCTCTTTCAAAATCGTCTTCGAATTCATCTTCTTCTTGTTCTATTCCTAAATATGTGATATTTGGGTTACTAAATCGCAATTGGTAAATCCATACCTCATCAAAACCACTTCCATTAATATATGAATAATTTTCTTTTAATTTCACAAGAGCAGCTTCTTTTGTCGTAGCGGTAACAAAACCTAAAACTTGAAAGTTTTCATAAAATGTATCATTTGGTGATTTAGTGATTCCTTCTGGGGTTATAATAATCCAATTATTCATAGGCCTCACCACTTTTTATTTTGTTTGGAAAAATTTCAAATTGCTCACCATTCGATGCCTCTAGCTGGATCATCTTTAACAAATTTACTGGGATTCATACCCTAACATAGACCAGGACATTTGATTTTATATAAATTTTTCAAAATCCGAACTATCGTTATATAATGGTGGTCAAAGATGCGAAAAAGTAGGTGTAATCCGTACTAAGGGGATTTATCACATCCAGAACGTCAACAACTATCACAGTAGACTAAATGGATGGATACAACGATTTATGGGTGTTGCAACGAAGTATCTGTTTTAAGCGAATTAGAATTTCGAACAAACCTTACACGAAAACAGGTATTGAATATAACAGGAACATAGGAGGTATGGGATATGAAGATCAATAGAATCGATCATGTGAGTATAAACGTAAATGATCTTTCAGCGGCTAAAGCGTTTTTTCTTGATTTAGGACTTGAAGTGCAGGCGGAATGGGAAATGGATGGAGAACTGTTGGACAAAATAGTTGGGCTTAATGATGTTAAAACGGCATGTGTAGGGTTGGGGATGCCAGATGGTCAGGCATGGATAGAGTTAGTCAAATTTTATACGCCGACAGATGAAAAAGATATTCAGCAACCTTTTGCAAATACGCTAGGTATCCGACATATTTGCTTTGCTGTTGAAGATATTGAAGCTATTGTTGCCAAATTGAAAAAGAAGGGCACGGAAATCTTTAGTGAGATACAGCAATATGAAGAAAGTTATAAGTTGTGCTACGTTCGTGGTCCAGAGGGAATTATTTTAGAGTTGGCGGAGAAAATCAGATAAATGTGGAAATTCAACACGTCAAAGTATTCACTCTAACAGATATTGGGACAGAAATCAGGAAAGATAAGAGGGAAGGAAAGGGGCTTTTCGAATTGCTGTCGCAAAACAAAAAGAGTCAATACTAGACTCTTTTTGTTTTGCGAAACATCGCTTTTTAATATAGTTTTATTAACAGACATGGGGTCTGTCCCCCGATTTTTTCGATTTTCAAGTGTTTATTTTTTATTCGTCTCTCTGCATTCGTTTACGTTTAAACAATTTGGCGATCCCAGTGACGGTGAGCAGAAATAGATTTTACAAAATTCTCTGCGAACTCTCTCATATCATCTCCAACTACAACGCCGGGACTGTTCATCCATTTCCACGCTAGCAGCCATTTTTTTCCTTCGTGTGTGGCACCAATCGGCTTGAAGTGAGAGAATGCCTCGTTAATGAAATAGGCTCCCTTTTGGTTAAACTTCGTACATTCTACATTTCCACCAACCGCATAGATAGCATCAAACAATACGGAATCCACCGTTAAAAAAGTGTGGTCAACTTCCAGCTCTGTACCATCAGAACCTTTGCATATTCCGAGCTTATCGCTAATGATTTCAACTTGAATGCCTTCTGCTTTTAGGTCTTTCAATACTTCCGATACATCAGCACCGTTAAAATCGTTGCTAATAATCACTCCTACTTTACGTGTTTCAGGCTGTTTCTTTGTATTTACCTGGCTAAGTGATGGAGATAATTTCATTCCTTCTGATTGTGAGACTTCTCCTTGTGGCGGGTTTGCACCTATCTCATCCGCAATGGTCGTTGCGAGCTCTAAACTAACGTTAGCAAACATATCGACCACTTGCTGCTGCACATCTTTACTCTTTACTTTTCCAAGCTCAAAACAGAACGCGTCAATGATATGCGCTTTTTCAGTTTTACTCATACTGTTCCAAAACAGGCTAGCTTGAGAGAAATGATCTTTAAAGCTTTCGCTTCGGTTTCGTACCTTTCTGCCTTCAATTTTTTCCTGATAATGAACATACCCACCTTCTTCTTCATTTGCGGGAATAGGGGTATTTGAGGCTAGTGAATTATTATGGTAGCTCACTTGCCCTTTGTTAATGGTTTGACGTCCAAAGCCATCACGCTGATTATTATGGAACGGACAAACAGGTCGATTAATCGGCAGCTCATGAAAATTTGGTCCTCCAAGGCGAATTAATTGCGTATCTGTATAGGAAAATAAGCGACCTTGAAGCAAAGGATCATTCGTGAAATCGATACCTGGTACCACATGACCTGGGTGGAATGCTACTTGCTCCGTTTCAGCAAAAACATTATCGACATTACGATTCAATGTCATTTTCCCAATGATCTTTACCGGTACTTCTTCTTCAGGCCATAATTTCGTTGGATCAAGCACATCGAAATCAAATTTAAATTCATCTTCTTCCTCTATCATTTGAACTCCTAATTCATACTCAGGGAAATTGCCGCTCTCGATTGATTCCCATAAATCACGACGATGGAAATCAGGATCTTTTCCTGCTATTTTTTGCGCTTCATCCCATACAAGTGAATGAACACCCAATTTAGGCTTCCAATGAAACTTTACAAACCGTGCTTTACCTTGATGATTAACAAAGCGGAAGGTATGAACACCAAACCCTTCCATCATACGAAAGCTTCGTGGAATTGTACGATCTGACATATGCCACATAATCATATGGGCTGTTTCTTGATTGTTCGCTACAAAATCCCAAAATGTGTCGTGAGCCGTTGCTGCTTGGGGGATCTCATTATGAGGCTCGGGTTTGATCGCATGCACTAAATCTGGGAATTTAATGGCATCCTGAATGAAAAAAACCGGAACATTATTTCCAACTAGATCATAATTACCTTCTTCGGTATAAAATTTTGTCGCGAAGCCACGGACATCCCTAACAGTCTCAGCTGATCCGCGTGAGCCTGCTACAGTGGAAAATCGGACAAAAACAGGCGTTTTAACGGATGGATCCTGCAAAAAACCTGCCTTTGTATACTCTTTCATCGACTCGTAAACTTCAAACTCACCATGGGCAGCATAGCCGCGTGCATGCACAATACGCTCTGGAATACGCTCATGGTCAAAGTGGGTCATCTTTTCACGAAAATGAAAATCCTCCATTAAAGTCGGACCACGTTCGCCAGCTTTTAAGGAAAACTCATCCTCCGAAACCATTAACCCCTGATTGGTCGTCATATGTTTGCCTTCGTCATTAACCCGGAACTGCTCCAGTTGCTCATTTTTACTGTTTTCATTCACTTTCTTCCCCTTGTTGTTCATGATCGTTCCTCCCTATCGGTATTTATTATGTAAAAACATTACATTATTTCGTACCCTAGTTAGAGTTAGATTAAACATTTTTTGTAAATTTCTGTAAATTTAATTCTCGAAAAATCTGGAGTATTTCAGTCTTGGTGCTGGATGTGACTTTCTTCCTGTTTTGACAAGAAGTTGGTTTATTAGACAGAATCCTGGGTATATCTACTGTAGAAAAAAGATTCTAGGAATCTTTTAAAACCAACTAGGGAGGGGCTAACATATGAAAAAAGTAATTGGAAGTATTTCACTTATAGTAATCCTGCTCTTGTCAACAATCCTGTCAGGATGTTCGAACAAGAGCGATGCTGCTAGTTCAAATGGTAAGGTAGTGGTCGACTTTTGGACGTTCTGGGGGTCGGAAACAAGACGACCGGTCATTGAAAAAATTGTCGACGAATTTAACAAATCACAGGACAATATCTTGGTTAAACATACCTTTATTCCTTGGGGAGACATTTGGACCAAAAACCTTGCTGCCGTGGCTGCTGGAAATCCTGCTGACATCGTAATCAATGATATCAATAGTGTTTCGCAGCGCGCCGAAAACAATCAAGCAGAAGATTTATCAAAATACATAGATCAAGATACATTTAAAGAACAATTTTATTCTAATCTTTGGGAAACAGTTTTATATAAAGATAAGCCATATGCGGTTCCGTTCACAACCGATACGAGATTGCTATTTTACAATAAAGACGCATTTAAAGAAGCGGGTTTAGATCCTAACAAACCGCCAGCCACCTGGAAAGAGCTTGAAGAATATGCCGAGAAGCTGGATGTAAAACAAGACGACAAATATACCCGCATCGGATTTTATCCGTTGTTTGGCGGCTTTGGTGCTCCCAGCTGGCTGAAAAATGCGGATAATGGCACTGGATACCTCGAAAACGGAGAGTTAACAATCAACACGCCAAATAAAGTGAAAGCGTTAGAATGGTTAGTTGAATGGCAAAAACGCTACGGAAAAAAGACGATCCAAAACTATCAAGCCGAATTCAGCAACGGGCAAACCAATCCATTTATTGGAGGAAAGGTTGCCATGTTTACAGATGTAGCCACCTTCTATACGCAAATCCGGGACTCAGGTACAAAGATGAATTTTGGTGTGACAACAATGCCTACATTTGATGAAAACAGTAAGCCGTGGAGTGACGGCGGCGGATTTGTGGCGGAGATTCCAAAAGGAGCCAAACATCCAAAAGAAGCCATGGAATTTATAAAATATTTAACTGGGGAAAAAGCTCAAAAATTCTGGGCAGAGAAGAACTATGATAACGTCGCCAACATAAAGGCGGCAGAGAGCGTTTTAAATGGTTTAACAGGTGACGCTAAAACGGTATACCAAAATGCAGTAGATTCTATGCAATATACTACTCTATCACCAGTTCCTAATCAGTATCCTGACTATCAGGAACGTATTAATCCACTGGTAGAGTCAGCGATCGACGGCAAAATAACAGCTGAAGAAGCATTAATTGAGGCCGAAAAAGATGTCGCAAAAATGAAAAAATAACGACGAGAAAAGAAAAGAGAAGCGCTCGACGCTTCTCTTCCTCGTGTAAGAAAGGAATGAGCAGGATGGAAAAAGTGACAGCGGACCAAGCAAAAACAAGATTGCCGAGTATTTCGTTAAGCCCAAAGAAGACGAGAGCCGTGGCTCCGTCGGTTTCCAGTGTAAGGAAACGTAATCTGATAGGCTATATATTTATTTTACCCTGGCTGATTGGTTTTGTTGGATTGATAGCGGGCCCTTTGTTATTTTCCTTATTTGCTAGCTTTACAGATTATAATATTACCTCCAAGATGAATTTTATCGGACTGGAAAACTATAAAAGAATGTTCACTTTAGATGATATGTTCTGGACAGCGCTTTGGAATACTCTTTACTATGTGATTTTTTCTGTTCCATTGACAACGGCGGGAGCGATTATGATTGCCGTTTTATTAAACCAACAGGTGAAAGGAATGAAGGTGTTCCGTACCATCTATTATCTCCCATCTATCCTGTCCGGTGTAGCGGTCTACTTCTTATGGATGCAGCTGTTAAGTCCCTCTACAGGGTTAGTCAACCAATTTTTACATATATTTGGAATCGAAGGTCCCTCATGGCTGTTCGACCCCAACTGGACAAAGCCGGCGCTGATATTGATGAAAATGTGGAGTGTCGGGGGAGGTATGCTTTTATATCTCGGCAGAATGCAAGGCATTTCTCCGTCATTATATGAAGCGGCCGATTTAGATGGGGCGAGCGGTTTTCGAAAATTCTTCCATATTACCCTTCCGATGATAACGCCGATCATTTTCTTTGATATCATTACGAGTACCATCGGATCGTTTCAAATTTTCCAAGAAGCTTATGTCATGACCCAAAATGGACAGGGTGGACCAGGCAATTCGCTGCTGTTCTACAATCTTCATATGTGGAACAATGCGTTCAAATCTTTTGATATGGGATATGCCTCAGCCATGGCATGGTTCTTATTTATCATTATCATGGCGCTGACATTTACTAATTTAAAAGTAGGAAAGAAATGGGTTTATTATGATGGAGGGGATGACAAGTGATTAGAGCAGCAGTAAGAAGAGCAAATCAGAATAAAAGGCTCAACGTCAAAAAATCTATGGTGTTTCTAATCCTTTTCTTAGGAAGTATCATGTTACTGACTCCGCTTTGGTGGATGCTTTCAACTTCTCTAAAATCCCCACAGGAGATCATGCAATATCCTCCTTCTTTTTTTCCAAAGGGTTTTCATCTTTCTAATTATATAGAAGCATGGAAAACCGGTGATTTTACGAGATGGAGTTTGAATACCTTGCTGATTGCTGTTGTGACTACAATTGGTAATGTCTTTGTAAATGCTTTTATCGCCTATGGGTTTGCAAAGGTACGCTTTAAGGGAAGGAATGCCCTTTTTGTTTTGGTACTGTCCACAATGCTGATTCCCGGTTTTGTAACGATGGTACCGCAGTATGTTTTGTTTTCAAAATTAGGGTGGGTTAACACCTACCTGCCGCTCATCGTACCTGCCTTTTTGGGAAGTGCTTTTAATATCTTTCTGATTAGACAATTTATGATGACCATTCCAAACGAAATAATTGAGGCTGCGATTATGGACGGGGCAAGCTATTTTCGGATTTGGTGGCTTATTGCTATGCCGCTAGTTAAGCCAGCTTTAATTACAGTTGCGATTTTCTCCTTTACCGGTGCATGGAATGACCTGCTGGGACCATTATTGTATCTAAGCGATGAAAAGCTGTATACACTTCAATTAGGACTTCAGACCTTTAAAGGCAGTGTCCAGACGCAATGGAATTATTTGATGGCTATGTCTGTGATGGTAATGATTCCGACCATATTGATTTTCTACCTGTTCCAGCGGCATTTTATTAAAGGTTCCAATATTTCAGCTGGAATGAAGGGATAAGTGATATTATGATAAATGAAAGAGTGGTCAACCGACAATAATTAACGATGTTTGTGCTTGTATATAGTAATCTTTACACTTGAGGCTCTCAACTATGTTGGTTGGGGGTCTTATTTTAAAAAAGCTTTTATTAGGTGAATAGGCAATAGTTAATTTTTTCGGTAAGGATTGCTTACATATTTTTTTGCAACTTAGATTTACTACCTATCCCCCGCGTTTACCTTTGTAGAGTGTTGGGGGACAGGCACAAATATTGATAGCTAGGCACTTGGGTACATAAGAAAGAATGGATTCTAGAATATCTTGTGGAATCTGTGATTTAAGGGGTTAGTGGGTTTAGAATTCATGGAATTGGTAAAATAAAGTTTATGAAGTTAATAGAAGAGGAGGAATAAAAATGCCTTATAATTCTCCAAAAGACCTTCCGGATCCAGTGAAAGACAATTTACCCCAACATGCCCAAATAATTTTTATGGAAGCTTTTAATTCCGCAAGTGAAAATTATAAAGAGGAAGAAACTGCATTTAAAGTAGCATGGAGTGCTGTTAAAAAGAAATATAAGAAACGCGATGACAAGTGGGTTGAAAAATAATGTTCTCAAAAATTGAATCGTATAAGAAGTCAACAGAGCTGTTTTATAACTATTTAGAGAATTATCAGGTGCCTAAAAAAGTTCTTTTTGAAAGGATGAGTGTTAAGAACTGTATTTTATTAGTTTTTTCACGATTGATGTACTTAACACGAGAATTAATTGTAACAGGTCCAGTAGAGGTACCTGATATAGAAATCAGAGATAAATCGGAAAATGCTCTTAAAATCTTTTATGATTATTATAAAGAACAATATGAATATGTATCGCCTGCATTATCATTTTGAAAGAAAGGCAGGAAATCCCCTAGTTCACTAGAGTAAAGGGGATTTTTTTATTAACCAAAGTTTCAGAGAAACAGTAATTTTATGATGAACATAGGTGGGAAAATAATCCTTCCTTAATATCAGCCTTTAATCCTATAATAGATATATGAATAGTTCCAATATAGGAGATCAAAGATGACATGAAGAAATTCACAGCAAGTTATTGCCACTCCAATGTAAATTTTATTATTACGAACCTACCTAACTACCAGATCGTAACACCATACACAAATATTATCCGTATTGTACAAAATATGATCATACGTGGGGCACCTACGATTGCTTCAAAATTTTTACGAAATGAGCTCCATTTAGAGAGAGATTATTTAGACACGATGGAAAAGGTGAAGTTTCTTTCGAAGGAAAACTTGAACTGGACCCAGACGATAAAAGGGGATATCAGTAATGATGATTATCCTGCTGCCCAATTTTATAATGACCTAGGATCAATATTAAATACTTTTGGTTTTATCAGGAATGTAACAATTGCTGAATGCCCGATTTCAGATATACTTCCTGAAGTTGATCAAGCGTTTAACAAGCAGCAAGTGGATTTCTATATCCCTCTTCTTAAAACGGTCATTGAAGTCGATGGGTCACACCACAAAAATCAAGTCGTACTTGATCAAAAAAGAGATAAAGCGTTTGAACGTGCGGGAATCAATGTGGTACGGATTAATACAAAAGAAATTAGAAATAGAAATTATGAACCGTTTAAAGCTGAATTCAGAAAGATATATAGGGCCAATAAGGATAACTTCAATCAATATCGGGATTACTTAGCTATAAACCCTAAGGACTATGATGTACAAATTAACTTGACCTCTATTGCTAGATTTCAAGTTTTTATTCTTGAACTGCTTGATCGAGGAGTTCTTTCTTTTGATAACAAGACTTGGAATTTTAATGTGTTTGCAGTGGATGCACGACGTTATTTGGAGTTGGCCTTGAAGGATTTAGAGTTGTGGATTGCCAACATTGCTGCCTTGTTTAATACATATATTGATATGCCCCATATTAAGATAACGGTCTTTGAGAATGAGGCCCAAATGTCACTTCAGAAAGATGCTATCACCATTAAGTTTGATATATTTAAGCGCTGGGATGATTGCATTTACGAACAGAATGTCTATCATATTCGAACCGATTTTGATGATGAGGCAAACTACTTTTCTGTCAAAGTGAATGAACCGGTTGTCTATACTTTAACGACTAAAACACACCAGAGACATCTAGAGTTTATCCTAGAAAATCTATTCGGGCATGAAGAGTTTAGGGATGGTCAGTTAGAAATCATCATTAATTGTTTAAATGGTGAAGACACGATTGGCTTGTTACCAACTGGGGGAGGAAAATCTCTTACCTACCAATTGTGCGTTATGCTCCAGCCGGCAATCAGCTTTGTTGTTGTACCGATCAAGTCACTTATGTTGGACCAAATATCCAATATGAATGTAAAAAATCACATTACGCACGCAAGTTTTATTAATAGCGATATAACTCCTGAGGAATCAAGTAGACGGCTAAGAAATTTTGCTACAGGAAAGTATTTCTTTTTAATTATTTCTCCTGAACGCTTCCAGATGCGTAAGTTCAGAGAAGATTTATCATTAGTTAATCAAACGAAAGCAATTTCATTGGCAGTCATTGATGAGGTTCACTGTTTGTCTGAATGGGGGCATGACTTCAGGACCTCTTACTTAGCTTTGGCTAATACGATCATTAAGTTTGCTCCTTCTTCTCGATTTTTGGCATTGACTGCAACAGCATCTTCGAAGGTCTTGAAGGATATCATGACGGAACTTGATATCAAAAGTAATAATGTCATCACGATTCCAAAATTCACTCGGGAAGAATTGGAATTTTCAATTGTTCAAGTAAAGTCAAAGGACAAACAAGAGTATTTGGTTGATTATTTACGGCATATAAGCAAAAATCGATCTAATTCAAATGATAAAGCTGCTACATTAGTTTTTACATCCATTGTTAATGGCGCAAATGGCTGCTACCAGTTAAGTCGTTCTATACATGATAGGACTGGTTTAGCAACGGAATTTTATTCTGGGAGTGCGCCTAAAAATTGGGGTTCTGATTCATTCTCAAAGTATAAGGATAAAACTCAGCAATCCTTTATGAATGATGAAATCGATGTGTTAGTTGCCACCAAGGCTTTTGGCATGGGCATTGATAAAGGAAATATTCGGCAAACCATTCACTATGGCATACCAGGTTCATTAGAATCGTTTTATCAGGAAGCTGGTCGTGCTGGTCGTGACAAAAGTAAATCAAATTGTCTTATTTTTTATAGTCCCGATCAATTAAATGAAAGGCAATTGCAAGACATCTTTGGAGTGAATACGAATTTACATTCTTTGAATGAAGAAAAGAAAAAGATGAATGGTGATTTAAATACGTTATTATTTTTTCTAACGAACAATTTGAAGAATATAGAAGAAGAAGTGGAAGAAATATTTACTTTTTATCAATCAAACTTAACCACAGGGAATCTTGAGGTGGCTATTAATTTTACGAATGATAGGGAACGAGAACGAGTAGAAAAATGTGTCTATCGGTTAGCCCTACTAGGAATTGTCGAGGATTGGACAATAGATTGGAAGAGTAGGCAGTTGGAGGTAGAAATAGCTGATTGGACGGAGCAAACGGTGGTCGGTAAGTTAACTAAACATATTAAAAAATACGATTACACGTTCACGTTAGATCCAAGTGAAAAATCTTCAGAGCAATATTTTGTCTTAATCAATCATTTCCATAAAAGTAGTGAACCTTTTTTAAAAAGAATTCTTTTCGTGCTATTAAAGTGGTATAACGACAATGTGATTTATTCAAGGAAACGGTCGATGTTATTAATGAAGCAGTACGCCGATGAATTTACGGATAGTGAGTCATTGCAACAAAAGATTGAGGTTTATTTTAAGAGAAATGATGATGTTTACTTTTTAGAGCAGGTTGTTGCGCAGAAAGATCGATTAAAGGATTGGTTCAAAATTTTCTATGTGCAAGAAGAGGGCAAGGACGATCAACCACGCTCCCTTAGTACGTTTAAAAGCTTGAAAATCACTGTAAGTCGTTTCCTAGAAAGCTATAATAATGATATAAGCCTTAATTTGATTACGGGTATCACTAGTCTCGCGGATGGTGAATTTGATTCAATTGATGGACGCGAAAGGATGGCTGTAGCGATTCGTCAAATTTCGAAACTGGATTCTGAAATGAGAGTAGAGATGCTTGGGTCAATCTTGGAGACATCGGATGTCTTCTTGGATGTGGATCAAAGAAGACTATTGAGTGAAGTGTTAATAACAAATGGCTTCGATTTGATGGAGGATTTAAAACAAATTTATTCAAGCCTAGAAGATAGGTTCAGTTATGGCAGCATGATAAAAACACTACATTCCACAATTAAAGAGCAATCTTATGGAGGTTACCCATGGGAAGTATAGAACAAATAGATCAACTAGAAACATATATTATTGATCTTGGTAATGAAATAGAAAGTGTTAAGAAAGCATCTGATTACCTGAAACTTATTGAAGAATTTCAGGAAAAAATAGCAAAAACCTCTGACTCACTGAGCCAGTCAAAAGAGCAGCTTAAGCTTTATCAAGAGATTATGGAAAGTAAGTTAGAGCTATTCCAAACGACTTCTAAAAATATCGAAGCTAAACAGCAGTCACTTGAACAGTCACAATTCAACATCCTTACCAGTCTGACTGAAATGAAACAGCAGCAAGAAAAGAATGAAAAGGGAATGATCTCTTCCTTCCTGGAAATGAACAAAGTGGCCAATCAAAACCAGACCGCACTTGTTGAGGGACTCAAACGTATAAATGATGAACAGCAGTCACAGTTTAATCGTATATCTAAGGCTAATAAAATGTTTTTTGCGATAAACACTGTGCTGAGTGTCTCAATCGTGGGGATTTTAGTCTATCTTATATCGAGGTAGTGTATTTCGGTTTGAATTACCAAATTCTCTTAATCTTCATTATTACTTTAATCACGGCAAAAAAAATCCCCAGCTCGATCAGAGAGCTTGGGGATTTTTTACGTCTAAGAAAAAAGATTTACTTTTTCCGTAACACTCCTTTTTTAACAAGGTTAACAAGTGTGCCCTTTTTCTTGTATCGATTATAAGGCATTATATAAAAACATTCGGAGTTACGCTTGGAACTGAATAATTAGGGAGAGATGCCGTTTACTTTAAAGGTAAGCGGCTTATGTTTTGCATTTCTTCAAACATGAGACGTAAACGGAAATTACCAGAGAACTATTTAGCTACAAAACCAAATTAAGTGTTGACATGGGGCATTACGGCTTTCAGGTTCTAATTTATGATGAAACAAAGTCTTTAATAAATTTCAATAGAGGTTATGATATCTTTACTGCGAGAACAGGGTGGAAAAGCAAATTATTTTATTTAATTTTCAAAATATATAAAAAATAAAAAAACAATCGTTGACATTTACAATTAATTTTAATATATTTAACTCATAAGTTAAATAATCTGTTTATTTAACTCATGAGTAAAGTGAGGAGAAATTCAACAACTATGAATTACCTTATAATGTTAAAAAAACAGAAAGGTCGGATAGTTAGTTATGAGTGTCGGGGGAGAGTTAAAAGCAAAAAGAGCAATTAAAAAAATCGAAGATAAAAAGCGGGAAATAGCAAGTCAAGCTATAGATTTAATGAGAGAAACGGGATATCACAACATGAGCATGGATGAAGTTGCCGAGAGAGTTGGGCTTACAAAACCTACGCTGTATTCTTATATATCAAGTAAACAAGAATTACTATTTTATATATTAGAATCGGCAATGACTTCAGGAACTAAAAGCATAAAAGATATTATTTTACAGTCGAAGTCAGCACGAATACGGTTACGGGAAGCTCTTACTGCTTATGCAGAATTAATCTTAAATAGCAGCAATTTATTTTATTCTGCTTTTACTGAACACAATTCTCTAACAGATGAACATCAAATTATTATACGAAAAATGCAATCTGAATTTCTATCTTTATGGAAAAATTTATATGAGGAAGGTGTTCAAGAAGGAATTTTTGAAAAAATGCCTACAAAAATTGCTATTCAAATGTTACTAGGAGTTATGCATTGGATTCCATTTTGGAATAATGAGATAGACAAATATAATCAAGAGGATAATTTAATGAGAATTGTAAATTTTTGTGAACGTGGCTTACTAAAAAAAGAGGATTAAAAACTACCTAAGACTATAATGTGAAAAGAAGTTTCTATTTTTGACAAGGGAACTCAAAGCTTGAGAAAAAGGAGAGAAAAAATTGAAAAATAAAGTTGGTATTGTTGGTGCAGGTATGACAAAATTTGGAGTTCGCGAGGCCACATACCGTGAACTTATAGCAGAGGCTGGGAAAGCATGTTTTGATTCTCTCAATGGGGCAATAACGCCGAAGGATGTTGATGGATTTATTCTTGCATCTGTTCTACCAGAGAGAAATGCCTTTCAAAGTCATGTTGCCTCGTTAGCTGAAGAAACGCTTGGGATTAGACCTACTTCATTATCTACTCGTGTTGAACATATGTGTGCGAGTGGTAATGTTGCCATTCGGTTAGCATATGCAAGTATCGTGGCTGGTTTAGCAAAAACGGTTATGGTTGTTGGAGTTGAAAAATTAAATACACCTGTAATGACTGAAACTTTTGGAAATATGGGGGCAGGCCTTGATAGAGAATTCGAAAGTTCATTAGGTTTAACTGCTCCACCTGTATTTGCAATTACTGCCCAAGCACATATGAGAAAATATGGAACAACTGAAGAACAGTTGGCAGCGATTTCAGTTAAGAACCGAGAACACGCATCAAAAAATCAAAATGCTCACTTTAGGAAACCAACAACTATTGAGGAAGCATTAAGCGGACGTATTATCTCATCTCCTTTAAGATTGTTTGACTGTTCTCCGATTACAGATGGGGCAGCTGCAGTAATTATAACTTCGGATGAACGAGCCAGAGATCTTGTCTCAAAACCTATTTATCTAGCAGGAAGTGGTCAAGTTGTTAATAACTTTACTGTTTCAAATTCATATAAAGATTTAGCTACTTGGCCGGCCTTAAAATTAGCAGCCCAAAATGCATTTCATTCAGCGGGAATCACTGCTAGAGATGTGGATATAGCAGAGATTCATGATTGCTTTAGCATTGCCGAACTTATGGTTTATGAAGAAATGGGCTTTTGTGAAAAAGGTGAAGGCGGTCATTTTGTTACTAGCGGACGTGCAGGTTATGGGGGAGACGTTGTAGTAAATCCAAGAGGTGGTCTGATTGGCTGCGGACATCCGCTCGGAGCTACAGGTGTTGCACAAGCATGCGAAATTTTCTGGCAATTACGAGGAGAAGCTGGGGAGAGACAAGTAAGTGGAGCTAAAATTGGACTCACACATAATAATAGTGGTCCTGGTGAACATGTTATTAATATATTTTCATCGGAGGTGTTATAAATGGAGTACGCTTATACAATGGATCCATTCCCTCAACAAACGAAACAATTTACTAAGCTATACACTTATTACGATAATTTGCGTAATGGGAACCTAACTACAACAAAATGTCAGAATTGCGAAAATATTAGCTACCCTGTAAAATCAGTTTGTCCAGAATGCCTTTCTGATCAATTTGAGTGGATTTCACTCCCACATGAAGGTACAATCGAAGCTTTTACCATACAGGAAATAGGGATTCCTGCAGGATACAGTGGACCTCTTATCTTTGCATTGGTGAATGTAGGTCCAATTAGAATGTATACACAAATTGTGAATTCACAAATAGAAGATATTGAAATTAATAAAAAGGTGACTCTTCATGTGCTAAAAGTACCTGACAGTCCGTTTTCAAAAGACAGAGTATTACCAACATTCCAATTAATATAATCTAATAATTCTGAAGGGATGATTACAATGAATTACAATCTTGAAGGACAGTTGGCTTTAGTAACAGGTGCAGGGCAAGGAATTGGAAAAATGGATGCTTTAACGATTGCTAGGTGTGGTGCTGATGTTGTAGTGGCTGATTTAAATTTTGAAGCTGCTGTTGAAACAGCAAAAGAAATTCAAAGTATGGGGAGAAAGTCCAAAGCATATAAAATGGACGTAGCAAATTTTGAACAAGTTCAAGCAGTTGTAAATGAAATTAAATCAGATATGAATAGAACTATTTCTTTATTAGTGAATAATGCAGCAAAAATGAATACGATGGCACAAATGAAAGACATGACATACGAAATGTGGCAAACCGATATAAATGTTAATTTAACTGGAACCTTTAATGTTACGAAGGCAGTGTGGGATGACATGCGTCTACAAAATTATGGAAGAATTGTAAATATGTCATCGATTGCGGGTATAATGGGTGGTTTTGGTCAAGTGGTATATTCTGCTGCTAAAGCAGGAGTGATAGGTTTTACAAAATCACTTGCGTTAGAGGGAGGAAAACATAATATTCGTGTAAATTGCATGGCACCATCTTTCCTTAAATCTCCAGCCTGGGAGACGATACCGAAAGAATATCAACAAAGAATGGAAAAGAAAGTTCCTTTGCAAAGAGTAGGTGAAACGCAGGAAGGAGCTAATTTAGTAACATTTTTATTGTCAGACCAATCAGATTATATAACAGGCCAATGTATACCAATTACAGGTGGCGCCGATCTTTTTATTTTTTAAAAATCATTAAGTAAAATTATTTAAGTTAAATCCGATATTTACATATTTTTGTAAATATCGGAAAATAATTAACTTTCGCTCGCAGATAATGTAAGGGTATTCATAGTCAATCCAACTGTATCTAATATAGTACTAGGTTTATGAAGAAACATCGATGTTACTCTTTACTAAAATAATATTCATTATGAATTAGGAGGGGAAATTTTGGAACTTGTTTCAAGTATTGTGGAAAAACAAGCAAGGTTAATACCAGATAAGCATGCTATTATTGACGATTCACATTCAAAAAAAATCACATATTCTCAACTTTTTAAGAGGAGTAAACGCTTTGCAAATGCATTACTTGATATGGGGCTACAGCCTGGAGATAGAGTTGCCATGATATTAAGTAATTCCTATGTTTCTGCTGAATTGATTTATGGTATTACAATGGCGGGAATGGTTATGGTTAACATCAATGAACGGTTAAGAGAACAGGAAATCAAATATATTTTGAACGATTCAAATACAAAAGTAATAGTTACAAGTAGTGAAATTACCAGGCTATTAAACAACATTGATGTCCCTGCTTTGAAATATACGATTTCAATTAATGGTGGTATCTGCGATTACCTGTACGAATCACTTTTGGAGAATTCATGTGATCAAAAGCCTAATATTAAAATGAGTATCGAGGATATCGCATTGTTACTTTATACAAGTGGAACGACTGGAATTCCAAAGGGGGTTCCGCTGAGTCATAAAAATCTTTTAACGAGTGCTATGAATTTTGTAATCGAAGCTATTCATAATCCAAATGGAAGTTACTTGGCTGTTATGCCATATCATCATATTGTCTGCGTTCCTCATATGGCCGCGATTCTAAGAGGAATGCGAGTTGTTGTTTCTAAATTTGAAGTTAATACTGTTTTAGAATTAGTTGAAAAATATAAAATTACACATGCTTTTCTTGTGCCATCAATGATAACGATGCTTTTAGAATCCAATCAGATTGAGCAATATGACACATCTAGTTTGGAGATGATCTTATACGCTGCAGCACCAATGCCGGTTGAAATTTTGAAAAAAGCATTAAAGCGATTCGGAGCAATTTTTTGTCAATTTTATGGTTCGACCGAAACGGCTAGTATTACTACAATTTTAAGAAAAGATGAACATATTTTAAATGGGACAGAAGAATGGACTGAACGTTTGGCCTCCTGTGGACGCGAAATTCTCAATACAAGTATAAAAATTGTTAATGAGAACGGTGAAGAGGTCGAAATAGGTGAACCCGGAGAAATTATCGTTAAAGGCGATAATGTAATGAAGAATTATTTTAATTTTGAGCAGACTCAAGAAGCAGTAAAAGACGGATGGTTCTATACGGGGGATATCGGTAAATTCGATCATGATAGGTTTATCTATATTGTTGATCGTAAAAAAGACATGATTATTAGCGGAGGTTTTAACATCTATCCGAGAGAAATAGAGGAAACTTTATATACACATCCTGCCGTGTATGAAGCTTCAGTCGTCGGCATTCCTGAAAAAATATGGGGGGAATCCGTCCTAGCATTAGTGGTCCTTAAACCTGGTTTTGTAGTGACAGAAGACGAAATTATAGATTTCTGTAAAAAACAAATTGCTAGTTACAAGAAACCTTCAAAAGTTAAGTTTATAGATGTTCTTCCACGAAATGACTCAGGGAAAATCAATAAAGTGGCATTGAGAAAAAAATACTGGGAAGGTCATAATAACTCAGTGATATAGAGGTGAAAAAAATGGAGTTTGGAAGCGGAAAGGTTCTTTGCGAATTTGTGGGTGAAAATATTGCCTTGTTAACGATTCAGTCACCAGAAAATGCAAACGCTTTAAGTGAAGAAATTAATGAGGGTTTACTAAAATCCTTTAACCAATTAAAAGATAACAATAAAGTAAAAGCAGTTATCATTACGGGGACAAATAAGTTTTTTATTGCGGGTGCAGACATAAAAAACTTTCCCATTGGCAATTTTGAATTAGCTCGGAAATATCTAAAAAAACAATTGGAGGTTTTTCGTGAGATCGAGCAATTTCCGAAACCTGTTATTGCTGCAGTTAATGGGGTTACACTTGGTGGCGGTTTGGAGTTGACTTTATTCTGTGATCTGGTCATTTCATCGTCTAGAGCTAAATTTGGATTTCCTGAGGGAGAGCTCGGTATTATACCCCCATATGCTATTTCACGATTAATGAATATTGTTGGAAGGCGAAAAACAAAGGAGTTATTACTGTTAGGGACTCGTTTTACTGCTATGGAAGCAGAGGAAATGGGTCTAGTAAATTGTATTGTTGATCCAGAGGATCTACTATCTAAAGCGTTAGAATGGGGTAACACACTGGCCGAAAAAGCACCATTTTCTTTAGAATTGATTAAACAAGGGATTGATAAAGATTTAGGTGGCGTAAATGAGCAATATTTAATAGATGCTACTACATTTTTATTTGGGACAGAAGACTTCAAAGAGGGCATCCAAGCATTTAAAGAAAAACGCAAAGCAAACTTTGTTGGTCGGTAAAAATATAATATTTCAAGATATATAGGAGGTTCAAATGAGTTTATTGCTTAATGATGACCAAAAATTATTAATAGCAACGTTAAAAAAATATTGCAAAAAAAATATACCTATTGAACGCATCAGAGAATTAGACGTTCATGAGGAGTTTCCAGAAAAAGAAATGCGTGATTTGGCGGAAATGGGATTCCTAGGTGTTCCATTTCCTACAAAGTACGGTGGCATGGAAGGAACAATGAAAGATTTAACCGTTATTATGGAAGAACTTTCGTATCATGCTCCTGTTGTTGCGACTGCTTATATTATGTGTGTAGTATTTGGCGGAAAATCAATCCTTTCTTATGGAACAGAAAGGCAAAAAGAAAAATATATTCCTGAACTTAATAAAGGTAGGATAAAGTTTGCGTTATCCGTAACTGAGCCTAATGCAGGATCAGATATAGCAAATATTAAAACAACTGCAAAGCCAAATGGAAACAATGAGTATATTCTTAATGGCAGCAAGGTGTTTTCAACGGGGGCTCATGTAGCGGATTATTTATTGGTACTTGCAAAAACAGAATCCAGTGCTACAAAAAATAGAGGCTTAACCATGTTTTTAGTGGATAAAAAATCTCCCGGTATCGAAGTAATTAAATTAGATAAACTTGGAATGAAAGCTGTATGGACGAATGAAGTCTTTTTTACGGATGTAGTCGTTCCAGCAGAGAATATATTAGGTACATTGGGAAATGGATTCTATCATTTAATGAGTACGTTTGGAGATGAACGGATTGTAGGAGCTGCAGTAACGGTTGGGTATGCTCAAAAAGTATTAGATGATGCTTTACTATATTCAAAGCAACGACAGCAATTTGATCAGAGTATTTCTGAATTCCAAGTTATCCAACATTATTTGGCAGAAATGCAGACAAAAATCAATGCTTCCCGATTGTTAACGTATCATGCAGCAGAATTGCGTGATAAAGGTGAACTGGCGATTAAAGAGACGAGTATGGCGAAATATTATAGTTCTGAAACATTGACATTTGTGGCCAACAAAGGGATGCAAATCTTCGGAGGAAATGGGTATATGATGGAATTCGATGTTCAACGTGCTTGGAGGGATGCGAAATTTTGGGAAATTGCAGGTGGAACAACGGAAATTCAAAAGAATATTATTTTTTCGCAGTTAAAAATGCGTTAAGTTCCCTCAAATTTAATTAACGTTCATTAAAATTTTTCTGGTTTTCCAAAGTTATCATTCGAGGGGGTGTTTGATTGTTAACTATAAATAACATAAAGGTCTATTACAACGACGTCATTCTTGCCTTAAATGGGATCTCGCTTTCGGTACCAGAGGGAAAAATTGTTGCCCTTCTTGGTAATAACGGAGCAGGAAAAACAACTGCATTAAGGACTATTACTGGTCTTTTGAAGGCTGTTAATGGAAAAGTTGAAATGGGAAGTGTGATATTCGATGGAAAGGAAATTCATCATCAACGTCCAGAGAGCATTGTAAAAAGTGGTATTAGTATCGTCCCTGAGGGAAGAGGAATATTTAAGGAGCTTACAGTTGAAGAAAACCTCAAAATTGGTGGCTTTACTAAAAAATACTCATCTGAAGATATGGAATTTATTTATGACTATTTTCCTGTACTTAGAGAAAGAAGGAAATCATTGGCTGGCTATTTAAGTGGTGGGGAACAACAAATGTTAGCTATTGGTAGAGCCCTTATGGCCAAACCAAGATTGTTGATTCTTGATGAGCCTTCATTGGGATTGGCACCGTTACTCGTGGAAAGGATATTTGAAATTATCAAACGAATAAATTTGGAAAACAATACCACTATTTTCCTGGTAGAACAAAATGCAAATGTTGCTTTAAACATTGCTGATTACGGATATATATTGGAAAATGGACAAATTGTTTTTGAAGACACCGGGATTAATTTGTTAGAAAACGACAATATAAAAGAGTTTTACCTTGGATTAGGTAAAGATGCTAAAAGAAAAAGCTTCCAAAATATTAAATCTTATAAAAGAAAGAAACGATGGTTATCGTGAGGAGGATTCACGTGTCTAAAATTCAACTGCAAATCCAAAACCTTAATTTGTCTTTTCGTGGTCTACATGTATTGCGAAATATAAATATGGTTGTAAGAAGAGGGGAATTGCACGCGGTTATAGGACCAAACGGTGCAGGTAAAAGCAGCTTGCTTAACTGTATTAGTGGACTGTACAAGTTTCAATCGGGTGATATTTATTTCCAAAATCAATCTTTTCGTCGAAAAAAGCCACATCAAATTGCAGAGTTAGGGATTGGCAGATTATTTCAAAATATTGAGTTGTTTAAAAATATGACAGTTATTGATAATTTACTCCTCGGGAGACATCGTTTAATAAAGTCAGGTGTTTTGGCATCAGCATTTTATGTAGGTAAATCTATGAAACAGGAAATTGAACATAGGGAAAAGGTAGAGGAAATTGTTGAATTTTTAGAATTAGAGAATTATAGAATGAAGGCTGTTGGCAGCCTTCCTTATGGAATACAAAAACGAGTAGATCTTGGCCGTGCTTTAGCAGGAGAACCAGAACTTTTGTTACTAGATGAACCGATTGCTGGAATGAATGTTGACGAAAAGGAGGATATGGCCCGATTTATAAATGAAGTTCGGATGACACTTGGAACTACTATGATACTGATTGAACATGATATGAGTTTTGTCATGGATCTAGCAGACCAAGTTACCGTTATAGATTTTGGTGAAAAGGTTGCCGAGGGAGAACCAGAAGAAATTCAAGAAAATCCAAATGTTATAAGAGCTTATTTGGGAAGCATATCCAATTCAAAATTTGATTCTGGGCAGAGGGAGGCTGAAATCAATGAGATCATTAGCTAGCAGCAGAGAAAGGTGTTTATCCGTAAATGGAGCCTCCCCTCAGATTAATGACAAATATAAGGGAAAACTTTCTCTTAATAACACCTTTCCAATAATTTTTGTAAATCAAGTATTAAAATTAGGGGATAAACCAGCTATTCGACACAAGGTGTTAGGGAAATGGAAGGAAACAAATTGGAATGAGTATTACGAGCATGTTGAGCTATTTGCATCTGGATTAAAAGCTACAGGGTTCATAAAGGGTGATAAACTAGCTATTTTAGGTGATAATTGCCCCGAATGGATTTATGCTGATTTAGCGACACAGCATATAGGCGGAATAAGTGTTGGGATTTATCCCGGCAGCACGGAGTCTGAATTGCACTTTATCCTATCCCATTCAGATGCAAAAGTATGTGTAGTATCAGATCAAGAGCAACTAGATAGAGTCTTAGAATGTGAATCGGTCTTACCTAATCTAGAAAAGATTATTGTAATCAATGTTAAAGGAATTCGACATTATCTAAGCGATAAAATTACTACATTTCGCGACATCCAAGAAATAGGAAAAAACTATGCAAAGCTACATCCTGATGAATATTTGGAAAATTTGTTAACTATTGAAGAACATGATGTATCCATGATTGTTTATACATCTGGAAGTACAGGTCCTCCCAAGGGGGCTATGATTAATCAAAATAATATACTAACATCGGTTAAGCAATTGAATTCTGTAAGTCAGATGTACGAAGGCGATACAGTTGTTTCGTATCTCCCCTTGCCTCATATCCTTGAAAGAATATTAGCACTATATATTCCTCTTTATATTGGAGGGATAGTGAATTTTGCAGAAAGTATAGAAACCGTAGAAAAAAATCTTAATGAAATTGCCCCGACGTTATTCTTGGCAGTTCCCCGCATTTGGGAAAAAATCTATTCAAATCATTTAATGAAGATGAAAGAAACTACGTTTTGGGCACGTGTTATTTATAAACAAGCCATTAAGGTTGGTTTGAAATATATTCATAGAAAAAACTCGGGTGTTCATATCAATTTTGGTCTCAATTTGCAATATCGATTTTTTCACTTTCTGGTTTTTAGACCATTGTTAGATCATTTTGGCCTTCGTCGAGTACGGGTATGTTTAAATGGTTTTGGATCAATGGACCCTGAGATTATAAAGTTTTATCATTTGTTAGGGTTAGAAATAAGAGAAGGATACGGGCAATCGGAAAGTTCGGGACTCGTCACTATCAATCAAGGAAATGACTTTTTGTTTGGAACAGTCGGGAAAAAGGTATCTGGAGTTGAGATTAAATTAAATAATGAAGGTGAAGTGCTAGTTAGAGGTAAAAATGTTTTTGCCGGATACTACAAGGATTTTGCAACTTCGGCCTTATCTGTTGTTGATGGTTGGCTGCATACAGGTGATATCGGAAGATTTGGTGAGTCAGGGCATCTTTACTTAGTAGGCAGAAAGAAGGATATCTTTATTAATTCGGAAGGGACTAGAGTCTCTCCACAAGAAATAGAGAACAAACTAAAAATTAGTCCCTATATTAAAGAAGCAATTTTAATAGGGAGAAATCGCAAGTACCTTACAGCATTAATTGAAGTTGACGTAGAGAATGTAGGATATTGGATGCAAAAAAATCGAATACCGTATACGACATTTAAAAATATGTCTCAGAATGAAAAAGTGATTACACTGATTCAACGAGAGATCAAAACAATTAACGATTTATTGCCTTTTGAGGTAACAGTTAAAAAGTTTAAATTATTCGATAAAGAGCTAGTTCAAAGTGACGAAGAATTAACAAGTATTCACATCATTAAACGTGAAACCATTGAAGAGAAATATAAGGATTTAATTGAAAGCATGTACACTGAAAAAGAAGGGGTATTGTAATGGGATATTTTCTTCAATTAGTTGTAAGTGGTTTGTCGGTGGGCTGTATTTATGCATTAGTGGCACTTGGGTTTGTAGTCATCTATAAAGCTTCCAAAATCATTAATATGGCCCAGGGTGAACTGGTAATGATAGGTGCTTACATCGCTCTCTTCTTTTTAGTTGATATTAAGTGGAATATTGGAATAGCATTACTGATGACGTTACTTTGTATGGTTATGCTTGGCTATCTCTTAAACCGGATCGTTATGCAAAGGTTTCTTGAAGAGTCTGTCCTTTCCTCAATTATGGTTACTATTGGAATTGCTAGTTTTCTACGAGGATTAAGTGGAATTGTGTTTGGTTTAAGAGAAACAAGAATTCCCTCTCTATTCGGTGACGGAACGATAAAAATAGGCTCTGCCTCTCTATATGAATTAGAGTTGTGGACTATTCTAATCGCTACAATATTAATTGTTGCAATTACTATTTTTTTTCGTTATTCAAAAATAGGTCTTGCTATGAGAGCATCGGCCGAAAACAAAGAAGTTGCACAGGCAATGGGAATTAGCGTTACCTCTATTCTTATGATTTCATGGCTTATTGCTGCACTAGTAGCAGGAATTGGTGGGATTTTTTATAGTCAAATTAATTATGTTACACCTAGCATTTATTTAGTTGGTTTAAAGGCACTTCCTGCAATTTTTCTAGGTGGAATAGATAGTATAAAAGGATCGATTGTTGGTGGAGTATCAATCGGTTTGATCGAATCTTTTGCAGGAGGATTTATCGGTGGAGATATTAAAGAAATAGCAGCATTTATTGTTTTATTTATCGTTTTAATGGTTAAACCACATGGATTATACGGCACAGTGGAAGTCAAAAGAGTTTGATGTATTACGAGGAGGTGGAAATTTGGCTAGAAGTGGACACTACCATATTAACTATAAGCAAGAAATAACCATACTTAATACAGTAAATCGAAAGTTATTCACGACTATGGGGATTATTTTTTCACTAGTATTGCCTCTTCTTATAGGAAATTATTGGTTAAACACATTAAACTTTGCTTTGATTGCTGTTATAGGTGCTTTAGGATTAAATATTTTAACTGGATTGACTGGGTTAATTTCAATAGGACATGGTGCGTTTGTAGCTATTGGTGCCTATGTGGCGGCGATTTTATCAAGTTATGGATTTTCCTTTATTTTTGTGTTCTTTTTAACTGCAATTATTACAATGTTATTTGGACTCATTGTAGGGTTGCCAGCTTTAAGACTTGAGGGACTTTATTTAGCAGTATCTACTTTTGTTTTCCACTTTATTATATTATATGTAATTGCAAAACTTTCCAATTTTACTGGTGGGCATAATGGAATGAGCATCGCTAAACCTGTAATAGGTTCTTGGGTAATCAACACACAGATAGAGTTTTATTATCTAATTATTCCCTTCATAATTGTATTAATGATTTTTGCTTCCAATATAAAGTTTCGTAGTAAGTTGGGAAGAGCTCTTGTCGCTATTAGGGATAGTGATGTAGCAGCAACAACAATGGGGATAAATCTGATAAAATACAAAGTTTTAGCTTTTGGAATCTCATCTTTTTATGCTGGTATTGCAGGTTGTCTGTTTGCCTATTTGGTAGGGTTTATAAGTCCTGATCACTTTGGTATTGAAATGTCGATTGGATATTTAGCAATGCTTATTGCTGGTGGGATGGGCACTATACCTGGGGCAGTTATTGGTGCTTTGTTTATTTCCATACTTCCAGAAGCTTTACGTATGGGAGTAAATTTCTTTAACGATTTGATTCCTCAATTAACGTCAATTTTTGCATTATTGAGTCAAAGTGTATATGGGCTAATTATCATATTGTTTCTGATGTATGAACCAAAAGGATTATATGGAATATGGCAAAATATCAAAGAAAAAATGAATGCTTTCCCATATAGGCACTCAAAATAGACTGAATATTCCGGTTTATAGAGTTTGATACTTGATTAATAAGAAACTAATGAGAGGTGGTGGTGATTGGGTAATGTTTTATTATTTTACTTAAAAATGAAACCAAAAGGTTAGTAGGGGACAATTTTTATACCAAAAAGTAAGGAGTGATAACTTGGTGAAACGTTTATTGATAATAACCGTAACAATAATGCTTGTTGTCTTGTCAGCATGTTCAGGGGGCGGAAACAAAACAGCCACTGAATCTAGCAATAACGAAGCTCGAGGAATATCTGATGAAGCCATTAATATTGGATTATTAGTAGATTTAACGGGACCATATCAAGCTGCGGGTACACAAATGAAAGTGGGGATTAAGACCTACTTTGATTATATAAATGATAATGGCGGGATAAATGGCCGACAAATCAAGCTTTTTACTGAGGACAATGGAGCCAATCCTGCTACTACTGCAACAGCTATTAATAAACTTGTGTTTAACGACAAGGTTTTTGCGTTGGCAGGTATCCAGGGGTCAGCAGCGTTTGCTGGGGCCTATGACTTCATCGATGAAAATCAAGTACCGACATTTAGTTTAGGTTTTTCATCAGTTAATCATATTCCACATCGTCCTATGATTTTTAGCTCAGCTGTTCCATATAGTTTGCAGGGAAGTAGAGTAATTAATTATATTGTAAAAGAATTGGATATTTCTAAACCACAGATCGGTGTGTTGTACCAAGACGATGACTTTGGTATAGATTTCTTAAACGGTGCAAAAGAAGAGGCAAAAGCACTAGGTGTAGAAATTTTGGCTGAAGAAGCTTTTCCTAGGGGAGCTGAAGATATTAGTTCACAAGTTGCAAATCTCCAACGTAAAGGAGCAGAGCAGGTATTTGTAGCTGGAATTTATACAACTGCGGGTCAATTTATGAAAGAAGCAAATAAAATTGGATATGAACCAGTAGTAATAGGACCAGGACCATCTCGTGGTGACCCTTTCTTTGATATTGCCGGTAAAACTGGTAAAGGGTATTTATTGGTTGACTATTTTGCCCCGTTAGACGATCCGGCATTGGATGAAATCAAAGGAATTGTTGCCAAGTATGCTCCAGGAGAATTGTTAAATAATAATATGATGTTTGGGTTGGCGAATGCTATTACTTTAGTTGAAATATTTAAAGATGTTGGAGACGACATTACACCGAAAAGTTTTGTAACACAAGCAGAAAATATGTCAAATATTGATATGAAGGGGTTAATGACTAATATAACCTTTACTCCTGAGAAACATTATGGAATTACAGAAACAAGAGTATTCGAAAGCAATATTCCTGAAAAAAAATGGACACAAGTATCGGAACCAAAAGCACCTGAGATTAAAGACATCAATAAAATTGGTAAATAAACCTTGGTAAAAACACCCTACCTTAGCAAATGTTCTAAGGAGGGTGTGATTAAATAAAGTTGTCTCTTTGATTCATAATATTGAATTTTTACTGTTTTGTCATTCCGAAAGAGAGAATTACAGATAACCCTGTAACTTAAGTTATTAGTGTCAATTAAAATGAATTCAGTTGAAATGAGGAAAATTTATATGGACTTTCATTTTGTAGTTGATTTCGACGACGTTGACTATGCTAGAGTAGTATATTTTGGTAGATATTACACATATGCAGAAAAAGCAGAGGCTCATATGCTAAGACAATTTGGTTTATCTAACAAAATTCTATGTGAGGAATATAATATTGGTACTCCAATAGTATTTAGCCAATGTCATTACTATCAACCTGCTAGATTGGAAGATCAACTAGTGGTTAAAATTCAATTGCATGACTTATCCGAAAAAGGCTTTAGTATTCATTTTGAGATTTACAAAGAGGGAAATGATAGTAAATTGGTGAGTGGCAAAACAGACCACAGATTTATAAATATTAATAATTTTAAATCAACTAGAATACCCGAAGATCTATATACGAAGTTTTCACAAATCCAAAAAGAGGTGAACAATCAATGGTAATGGTGAATGTAGTTAAAGGAAAGTTTTTTGATGATCTAAATATTGGAGATGAGTTTACTTCAACAATTACTTTAACTGAAACACATCTAGTTTTAGGAAGTGCCTTGTTAGGTGATTTTAATCCCGTGCATGTTAATCAATTATTCGTAGACCAGACAAAATTTAAACAGCGTATTTTTCCTGGTCCCTTTACTTTAGGAGTAATGGCAAGCGCATTAGGAAACTTTTTTTCAGGATCTGCAGTGGCTAATACAGATATTCAAGGGAAATTTACAAATCCAGTTTATGCCAACGACACGATCCAAACAAGATGGATTATTGATAACTTAACTTTTAAAGAAAAGCTTCAGGCAGGCTTTGTTCATTTAAAAGGGTATTGTATTAACCAACATGAAGAAAAAGTGGTTGAAGCTTCTGCTGTTGTTTTGGTGAAAATAAAGTAAAAACTACAGATGGAGAAGTGTAATTAAATGGCAAAAGCTGAAGAAAGTAAAAAAATCTCTAGACGTTTTGAAATTATAGAACACGCCGCGAAAATTTTTCGCGAAAAAGGCTATAAAAATGCTACTTTAAAAGACGTAGTAGAAGAATTAAAAATAACTGCACCAGCTTTATATTATCATGTGAAAAACAAACAAGAAATTTTATTTTTTATTTATCAAAAAACAATGGACCTAGGTTTAAACGCTTTGGATCGAATTGTTAAAGAATCAAATAGTCCAGGGGAGAAATTGAAAAAAGCCATAAAGGAATATATATTCTTGGTTTCAAAAAATATGGATATATTTACGGTATTTTTTCAAGAAAAACACCATCTTACTGATGAACACTTTATCCATATAACTGAGCAAGAAAAGAAATTTGTTAAACTCATTCAAGATATTTATAAGCAAGGTGTAGAGAGTGGAGATTTTATCGAATTAGACTCTGTTATTGTCGTCAATGGAATTTTGGGGGCATGTAGTTGGATTTATAAATGGTATGATCCGAACGAAAAGATAGATATTGACAGAATAGCAGATATATTTTATCGAATGATAACAGACGGACTGAGACGATAAAGAGAAACGATATAACAAGGAGTTGGATTATGAAAAGAGTATCAATAATCGGTGTAGGTATGACAAAATTTAGCAGATACCCTGAATTAACGATAAGGAACTTGACTCATCTATCCGTTGAACAAGCATTGAAAGATGCAGACGTAGAAAAAAAAGAAATTGAAGCGATATTTTTTGCTAATTCGATGGCTGGATTTATTACAGGGCAGGAGTGTATCAGGGGACAGGTTAGTTTGTGGGGATCGGGACTGTCTGGGATACCCATTTACAATATTGAAAATGCTTGTGCAAGTGGATCAACTGCTTTTAATTTAGCAAGTATGGCAGTTGAATTAGGTCAGTATAATACAGTATTGGTTGTAGGTACGGAGAAGCTCTACCATGTAGATAGGAAGAAAACGTTACTTGCTTTAGCCGCGGCAACAGATGTAGAAAAGATTCAGGGAGAACAAAAAAGCAGCGTGTTCTTGGAATCTTATGCAAAAAGAGCAAAACAGTATATGGAACTATATGGGGCTGAACCGATGCATCTAGCCAAAATTGCTAGTAAGAACCGATTTCATGCTTCCTTAAATCCATTAGCACAATACAGAGAGCGTTTGGATATAGAGGAAATACTAGCTTCTCCTAAAGTAGCTGATCCATTGACTCGGCTCATGTGCTCTCCAATAGGAGATGGATCTGCGGCAATTGTGTTATCTAATCGTTCTGTTTCAAATCGAAAAAATTTAAACAAAGCAGTAAGTATTGCAGCTTCAGTAATACGATCAGGTTCGTCCGATACGGAAAATGGAAACAGTGCTGTTGATCTAGCAATTCAGAAGGCCTATTTTGTGGCAGGAGTTGATCCTAGTGATGTTGACTTGGCTGAGGTTCATGATGCCACTTCTCCAGCCGAACTTTTTCTATATGAATCACTTGGATTTGCTAAACAAGGAGAAGGAATTAGATTGATAGAAAATAGTGATACAACATTAGGAGGTAAGATACCAATTAATACCAGTGGTGGATTGGTATCCAAAGGGAATCCAAGCGGAGCCACGGGTGTGGCACAAATATGTGAGATTGTTTGGCAGTTGCGTGGAGATGCAGGAGAACGACAGGTTCAAAACGCTAAGGTTGGGTTAACACATAATTCAGGTGGGCGAATTGGTGAAGATTCTGCAGCTGTCGGTATCCATATTTTTAAAGTGTGATTTTAATTAATATTAATTAAAATTTTTCGAGGAGGAATATAAGGTGACTATACATCTCAAAGAAAGAACGCAAGAGTTTTTTGAATATGTAACAAACGGCGGCAAAGTTGATGCTACAGATTGGATGCCAGAGGAATATAAAATTGAAGTTAGGCGTGTAATGGGATTTCAAGGTCTGGCTGAAATTGTCGGTGGGATGATATTTTCAGAGTGGATTCCTAAAAATCCATCAATTATCCGAAAAATGATGTATACAGCAAAGTCCCAAGATGAAATGGGTCATGCGCATATCCTTATTCGTTCTTGTGAAGATATTGGATTATCAAGGGAAGAAATTGTTGAAGGGTATATCAGTGGAGAAAATAAATTATTAAATATATTTCATTATGATTTCAAATCTTTTGAAGAAATGGTTTCCGGAATGTTGTTACAAAACACAGCAGCCATTGTTCAATTTCAGTCTTTAGTCAATACTAGTTATCTTCCATATCATAGGTCGTTGCGTAAAATTATGAAAGAAGAAGCATTTCATTATAATCTAGCGATTAATATGATTGAACATATATCAAAAAACGGAACAAAGAAGCAAAAAGATGCCATTCAATCTTCGATAGATTTATGGTTTCCAAGAATGTTAGCTTATTTTGGACCATCAGATCGTGACAAACCTAAAAATCATGCAATGAAAATGAGAGTGAAGGTAGATTTTAATGATACGATACGTGACAATTGGTTAAATAAAATTGTTCCATTAGTTAAATCACTTGGATATCAAATTAATGATCCTCAATTGTTAAAAGATAAGGAAACCGCTTATTGGAGTTACACCATGCCAAATTGGGAAGAAGTCAAACATGTCCTAAAGGGGAATGGCCCATGTTCTGAATATTGGCGTAAGAAAGTTGAAAAAAGTTACGAATCCTCACGCTGGATAAGGGAATTGGCCAAAAAAAAGAAAAATATTGTATAGAACATAGAAAGGGAGGATGTAACCATGAATGAATTCAATATTTATGAAGTGATAAGACATGAACAAGCTGAGAGAAATCCAGTACATGTAGGAAGTGTACGTGCACCGAATGAAAAACTAGCTTTACACTGTGCACGCGAAATTTTTGCACGGCGTGAAAATTGCTATAAATTAACTGTTGTTGAAAGACAACACTTTCATACGATTGAGGATTCCGAGTACTTGAGTTTAGCTAAAGAAAAAACATACCGGCAACCATCAGTAACATTCTAACCTAATAATATATTAAAGGAGGAAAAGGGATGAATATAGACCCTCTAATTAAGCAATTTTTACTCGAATGGGCTGAAGATGAATTTTGGGTAGGGCATTTAATGGCGAAAAAAGTATACGATTATGGACCTGATCTGGAAGAAAATATTGCTATAGGTTCCATTTCACAGGACGAGATGGGTCACTGTCGCATGTTGCTACGTTCAATTATAGAATCAAAATCAGAAAAAGAGATGGATAAGTTGATGTATGAAAGGCCGCCTGAGGAATTGAATGTCTCTCGTTTAGCTGAATACTGGTATGAATATGATTGGGTAAAGTTCATAATCAAACAATTATTCTATGATGTAGTCGATCATGAAAGATTAAAGTTTAGCGAAAAGCTGGCATTACCTATAATTGACAATATTTCAAATATAATGAGGAGGGAAGAATCTATACACCTTGAGCATTGGACAGAGTGGGCACTGATTATTTCAGAAGATAAATATGGAAGAATGAAGATTCAAGAGACAGTCGATGAAATTTATCCTCTTCTTTCTGACTTTTTCTCTGGTACGTTATACAAAGAAATTTCGGAAAAATATTTGGATGTCACTTTAAAGCCGGAAGATCTTTTATCACAATCTTTACAAAAAATAAAGGATATCTTATTTCTCCTTAATGTAGAAATTCCATATTCTGAAGAACAAATGATCGCTAAATTGGTGCAAAAAGGAGGGCGTAACGGAATACACTCTGAAGGCTTTTCAGAATTGTACAATGAGCTAACCACTGTATACAGAGAAAACCCCGAGTTCGTTTGGGGATAATTGAAAGGAGTGGATGATGGTGGAGTTGATCTCGGCTGAAGTGAGGAAAAACAGCGTTTATGAATTATTAGAGTCAGTAGATGACCCCGAATTGCCGATTAGTATTATAGACTTAGGAATTGTCAAAGATATTTCGGTTTCAAATAAAACCATTCATATTCGGCTCATTCCCACCTTTTCGGGTTGTCCCGCGTTAGAGTATATTGAAGATTTGGTTAAAAAAACCATTGAGAAGATACATACAAATATGAATGTGTATGTAGATTGGGACTTTAATGGTGACTGGGGTGCTGAGTTGATAAGCAAAAAAGGTGTTACAAAACTCCAGGAATTTGGGATTGCTGTTGCATTGAACAATCATGTGAACTGTCCATATTGTAATTCAGTTCATGCAGTTCAAGAGACGGTTTTTGGAACAACACTTTGTCGGGAAATTTACTATTGCAAGACATGTAAAAATCCTTTCGAAAAAATGAAACATCTAAAAAATAAAACGTTAGCAATAACCAGTAATAAGAAAATATTTAAAAACCTTGTTATTTAAATAAAGTTTACTGAATTTTTAGATTTGATTAAACTTCTTGTTTGGAGGATAAATATGATAAAACAGAAATTTTTATGGGAAGAATTAATCAGCGAAGATAATCATTTAAATATGTTTGTAAATGGTAAGTGGGTAACAGCCGAATCTAATGAATGGGATCCAGTATATGACCCAGCAACAAAAGATATAATTGGTTATGTGCCACTTGGTGGAACAGCTGAGGCAGAACTAGCTGTTGATTCTGCATCTAAAGCATTCCCAATTTGGTCGGCTAAGAGTGGAAGAGAACGTTCTAAATATTTATATAAACTAGCTAATTTGTTACGAAAAGAGTTGGATCCAATCGCATCTTTATTATCGGCCGAAAGTGGAAAAACCTTGCAGGAGGCTATGGGTGAAGTTAGGTCGGCAATTGCTTATGTAAGTTGGTATACGGAGGAGGCGAAACGTGTTTATGGTACGGTCATTCCTCCAGCGGATAGAGATAAGCGTATATTTGTAATAAAACAACCTGTTGGAGTTGTAGCATCTATTTGCCCATTTAATTTTCCTTTTGGAATTATAGCTAGAAAATTGGCTGCCTCACTAGCTGCAGGTTGTACGTATGTAGCTAAACCGGCACCAGAAACACCTCTAACTGCGTTAATATTAGCTCGTTTAGTTGAAAAAGCGGGATTTCCAGACGGTGTTATAAATATTATTACTGGTAATGCTGAAGAAATTGGTAATGTTTTTTGTGAACATCCTGCAGTCCGGAAAATTACATTTACAGGTTCAACACATGTGGGAAGACATTTGGCTGTTAAAGCAGCTAGCAATTTGAAGCAAACACATATGGAATTAGGAGGTAACTCCCCATGCATTATATTTCCGGATATAGACCAAGAAAAAATCTTGGATTCACTCGTTTATGCTAAGTTTCGAAATGCAGGGCAAATCTGCGGTTCACCAAATAGAATTTATGTACATGAATCAATTGCTGATGAATTTTTTGATCGCTTTATCCAAAAAATCAACACCCTTAAAGTAGGGCCTGGTCACCATAAAGAGTCAAATATTGGCCCCTTAATTAACCAACGTGCTGTTGAAAAAGTTGATAGGTTAGTCAACGATGCTATACAGAAAGGGGCCGAAGCTTATGTGTGCGGAGATGTTGTTACCGAGGTAGACTTATCTGAAGGTTACTATTATCGGCCTACATTGATTAAGAATGCAAATGAAGAAATGGATATTTGCAAAGAAGAAACCTTCGGCCCTATTGGAACATTTTTGACTTTCAAGGATGAGGAAGAAGTAATTAAACGAGCAACAGCTACCCCTTATGGTTTAATGGCTTTTGTATATTCGCAAGACATTACACGAGTATTGCGTATGTCAGAAAAGCTTGAGGTAGGAAATGTAGGTGTTAACGGTGCTGTTTCTGCTAATATTGAATCTCCTTTCGGAGGTATAAAAAATAGTGGTTGGGGTAGAGAAGGTGGACAGGAAGGCATTAATGATTTCCTTGAAAGTGTGACTGTTTCTATACAATTATAATTTTAAACATTTATCGTATTTAAGAAATACTGTCTTCAGGTCATTGGTCATTTAACTGTTCATCAAGTACATTGTTTATTGAATTCGAAATTAAAAGTGAAAAATAATAACACAAAAGTCCTTAAATAATCCCCCACCTTTATATAAAGATGGGGATTTCATTTATTTGCTATGTATTCTTTTTAAAGACACGACAACCATTCATAATATCACCATTGAAAATTCAACAGGTTGTAATTAAAAAAATAAGGAGGAGATGTTTAAATGGTTAAAAATATTGTTGTTGTGGGCTCAGGAGTAATGGGTAGAGGCATAGCCTACATAGCAGCTATTGGCGGTTTTAGCACTATAGTGGTAGATGTTAATCCAGTTGCATTAGAAAGTGCAAAAAAAGAAATTAATACAATTTTTAAAAAGGGAATTCGTTATGGAAAATTGTTAGAAGTGGAAGCAACAGATGCTAAAAATAGAATCCTATATTCCTCTAATTTAAAAGAAACTGCAACTCTAGCAGATTTAATTATTGAAGCAGTGCCGGAAAAAGAGGAAATTAAAAGAGCGGTTTATGAAGCAATTGAAGAAGCTGCACCATCTCATTGTTTTTTTGCTACTAATACATCTACAATGAGCCCTACGGAAATAGGTTCTTATGGAAAGAGACCTGAAAAAACCATTGCCATGCATTTCTTTAATCCTGTCCATAAAATGCCGCTAATTGAGATTATACGTGGTTTAGAGACAAGCGATGAAACAACAGAGGTCATTAAAGAAGTTGCACAAAAAATGGGCAAAGAAATTGTTGTAATTAATGAATTCCCTGGATTTGTAACAAGTAGAATTAGTGCTCTCGTTGGTAATGAAGCATTCTATATGCTTCAAGAAGGATTGGGGACACCTCAAGAAATTGATAAAGCGATTAAGCTCGGACTAAATTATCCGATGGGACCATTTGAGCTAGGAGACTTAGTGGGATTAGATACCCGATTAAATAATTTACGATATCTACATGAAAAGCTAGGTGAGAAGTATCGACCTGCTCCATTATTAGAGCAATACGTCAGTGCTGGCCGCCTTGGTCGTAAATCCGGAAAAGGTGTGTACGATTATACAATAAAAAATGAGGAGGTACTTCAAAAATGAAAGAAGTTGTAATCGTTGACGCTGTACGAACGCCAATAGGAAGGTATAATGGTGCTTTAAAAACCGTTCGTCCTGATGATTTGGGCGCCATTGTAATTAGGGCACTCTTAGATAGAAATCCCAATGTTCCTATATCGGAAATTGATGAAGTAGTATTTGGAAATGCAAACCAAGCAGGGGAAGATAACCGTAATGTAGCTCGTATGTCAGCTTTGCTTGCAGGTCTACCCGTTGAAGTGGGGGGTACAACTCTTAACCGTCTATGTGGTTCAGGTATGGACGCTGTGATATATGCAGCCAGAGCAATAACAATAGGAGATGGGGACATTTTCATAGCAGGAGGAACGGAAAGTATGACCCGTGCTCCTTATGTAATGGCTAAACCAGATAAAGAATTTCCTAGAGGATCAATGGAGCTTCAAGATACAACTATTGGGTGGAGATTTACGAATAAGAAACTTGAAGAAATGTATGGGTCGGAAACTATGCCAAAGACAGCTGAAAATGTTGCAGAACGTTTTCAAATCTCTCGTGAAGCCCAAGATGAATTTGCATTACAAAGCCAATTAAAAACAAAGAAGGCTATTGAAGAAAATCGTTTTGCCAATGAAATTATTCCAGTCGTGATTCGTGATCACAAAGGAAACGAAACAGTTGTAGACACAGATGAGCATCCACGCCTTGATAGTACTTTAGAAAACCTTAACAAGTTAAAGCCTATTTTTCAAGGGGGCACTGTAACAGCGGGAAATGCATCTGGAGTAAATGACGGTGCTTCTGCTCTTTTACTCATGAGTGCTGACAAAGCAGATGAGTTAGGACTCAAACCACTAGCAAGATATGTAGTGGGTGCTACAGCAGGATTAGAACCTTCTATTATGGGTCTCGGACCAATTTTTGCGACAAGAAAAGCATTAAACAGGAGTTGCCTTTCTATGGATGAAATCGGTCGAATAGAATTGAACGAAGCTTTTGCTTCTCAGTCTTTGGAATGTATCCGCCAATTAGAATTAGATCTAGAAAAAGTCAATGTAAACGGGGGTGCTATCGCCTTAGGGCATCCACTAGGTGCAAGTGGGGCCAGAATCTTAACTACCTTAATACACGAGATGAATAAAGAAAATATTAAGTACGGCCTGGCTACCATGTGTATTGGCGTTGGTCAAGGGATCGCAGTAATTGTTGAAAATAAATCTTAAAATGTGAATGTTAATCTTTTTTAATGGTTAGAATATAAGAAATATTTTTATAACATAAAATCTATTAAGTTAGAGGACATTAAAAATAGCATTAGGTGAGGGAGACATGGACAATAATAAAGTGTTGTTTGAGGTACGAGATCAAATTGGATATTTAACCATTAACCGACCAGACGTCTTGAATGTATTTGATTATCCGACGCTTCTTTCCTTGGAAGAAAAGTTGGAGGACATTCAATTCAGTTCGGAAGTACGTGTTGTAATAATCACTGGGGCCGGAGAAAAGGCTTTTAGTGCTGGAGCAGATTTAAAAGAAAGGACAACATTGTCCGCTAGTGAAACAAGAAGGAATGTCAAAAAAATTCGTGGCGTTTTTGATAAAATAGCCAATCTTCCTCAACCAACGATTGCTGCAGTAAATGGCTATGCATTTGGTGGAGGGTTTGAGCTTATATTGGCTTGTGATTTAAAGATTGCAGCGAAGGATGCGAGAATGGGGCTGACTGAAGTGCAATGGGGAATTATACCAGGTGCAGGAGGAACCCAACGTTTACCTAGACTTATTGGAGAGACAAAAGCTAAGAAACTAATTTTTACGGCTGAGAAAATTAGTGCTGATGAAGCCTATTGTCTGGGCATCTTAACTAAAGTTGTCGACAAAAAACTATTAATGTCAGAATGTGAAGATTTAGCAAAAAAAATACTTAATAACGCACCCATTGCTCTTAAACAAGCAAAGTATGCAATTAACTATGGGTTAAGCACAGATATTCAGACTGGTTTAGCCATTGAATCCAAGGCTTATGAAATTACTATTCCAACCAAAGACAGATTAGAGGCACTCAAAGCATTTAATGAAAAACGCAAACCTAATTTTAAAGGAGAGTAGCCTAATACCTATTGGAATACCTTTTAGCAAAATAGATATTAATATTGGGATTAAACGAGAGTAATGAATAGCCTTTTCTTATTATGATCAAATTTCTGTTCATGAGAAGATGAAAAAACTCGCTAATTCAAACATTAAGATATGGAAGAGTACATTTGGAGAAATATAGATTTACACATAATTTCATAGGAAATTTTACACTTTGAAATATCAGTGAAACAAGGGTATTTAATGATCTTAAACTTGATAATCACATAGAATTGCTAATGCTTCTAGAATGTTAAGTTCACGAAAATGAAAGTAGTTATGACGTGGCTAGGTTTTTTGAATAAGAAAAACAGATCAGGCACCATAGAATTCCACACATACATGTATAACATTTTCAGATATATAAATAAATCTTGGTGCCTGTCACGCCCCGCAAGAACTTTTCCAAACGACTTCTAAAA